>JANQJS010000051.1 GCA_028281535.1 Sedimentisphaerales bacterium
ACCATTAGCAACTGGGATAAAGACTAAATTACCCGCATCAATATCCGCTTTAGAAATCTCTTGGTTCAAGGTGACATCAGCACCACTTAATTTAAGGGACCCTACACTTTCCAACGTCGTGATCTTGACTTTACTTAAGGAATCACCATCAATATCACTAAAATTAAAATCACCCGCGGCAAATGTGTGGTTCGTATCTTCATTCGTCGTCACCGTATTATTCGTGGCCGTAGGCGCATCATTCACCGCCGTGACATCAATCGTCATCGTATCTGCGGCCGCGGCATACGTTGTACCATCATGAACCTGGAAGCCAAACGTGTCATACGAGGAACCATTGCCATTAGCTACTGGGATAAAGACTAAATTACCCGCATCAATATCCGCCTTGCTAATCTCTTGATTCAAGGTCACATCGGCACCGCTTAATTTAAGGGCACCCACACCTTCCAACGTCGTAATTTTTACTTTGCTTAGTGAATCACCATCGATATCACTAAAGTTAAAATCACCCGCGGCAAATGTGTGGTTCGTATCTTCATTCGTCGTCACCGTATTATTCGTTGCCGTAGGTGCATCGTTCACCGCCGTCACATCAATCGTCATCGTATCGGCCGCAGCAGCATACGTCGTGCCATCATGAACCTGGAAGCCAAAGGTATCATAGCTGCTACCATTTGCATTCGCCACAGGAATAAAAACCAGGTTGCCTGCGTTAATATCTGCAACACTAATCTCCTGGTTCAAGGTCACATCAGCACCACTTAATTTAAGGGCACCTACACCTTCCAACGTCGTAATTTTTACTTTACTTAATGAATCACCGCTATCCACATCAGCGAAATTAAAGTCACCTGCGGCAAAGGTATGGTTCGTATCTTCATTCGTTGTCACCGTATTATTCGTGGCCGTAGGTGCATCATTCACCGCCGTCACATCAATCGTCATCGTGTCAGCAGCGGCAGCATAGGTCGTACCATCATGAACCTGGAAACCAAACGTATCGTAACTACTGCCCTCGCCATCAGCGACTGGGATAAAGACTAGATTTCCGGCATCAATATCCGCCTTGCTAATCTCTTGATTCAAAGTCACATCGGCGCCACTTAATTTAAGGGCACCCACACCTTCCAAGGTCGTAATCTTAACTTTGCTTAAGGAATCACCATCCACATCACTGAAGTTAAAATCTGAAGCGCCGAAGGTATAATTGGTATCTTCATTAGTGGTGACTGTTTTATTCGTAGCGGTCGGAGCATCATTCACAGCCGTGACATCAATCGTCATCGTATCTGCCGCAGCAGCATACGTTGTACCATCATGAACCTGGAAACCAAATGTATCATAAGATGACCCATTTGCATCAGCGACAGGGATAAAAACCAGATTACCCGCATCAATATCTGCCTTACTAATCTCTTGATTCAAGGTGACATCGGCACCACTTAATTTAAGGGCGCCCACACCTTCCAGGGTCGTAATCTTAACTTTACTTAGAGAATCACCATCAATATCACTAAAGTTAAAATCACCGGCGGCAAACGTATGGTTTGTATCTTCATTCGTCGTCACCGTATTATTCGTTGCGGTTGGCGCATCATTCACGGCGGTCACATCAATCGTCATCGTATCTGCCGCAGCAGCATACGTTGTACCATCATGAACCTGGAAACCAAACGTATCATAACTGCTACCATTCGCATTCGCGACGGGGATAAAGACCAGATTGCCCGCATCTATGTCTGCTTTACTGATCTCTTGGTTCAAAGTAACATCAGCACCACTTAATTTAAGAGAACCGACTCCTTCCAAAGTCGTAATCTTAACTTTGCTTAATGAATCACCATCCACATCACTGAAGTTAAAATCACCTGCGGCAAACGTATGATTGGTATCTTCATTCGTCGTCACCGTATTGTTCGTTGCTGTAGGGGCATCATTGACCGCCGTCACATCAATCGTCATCGTATCTGCCGCAGCAGCATAAGTCGTGCCATCATGAACCTGGAAGCCAAACGTGTCATAAGAAGAGCCGTTACCATCAGCCACAGGAACAAAAACTAAGTTACCAGCATCGATGTCCGCCTTGCTAATCTCTTGATTCAAGGTCACATCGGCACCACTTAATTTAAGGGCGCCCACACCTTCCAGGGTCGTGATCTTGACTTTACTTAAGCTATCACCATCCACATCACTAAAGTTAAAATCACCGGCGGCAAACGTGTGGTTCGTGTCTTCATTCGTCGTCACCGTATTATTCGTTGCGGTTGGCGCATCATTCACTGCTGTCACATCGACCGTCATGGTATAAGCATCGGTGGAATATGCTGTACCATCATGAACCTGGAAACCATAACTATCATAACTTGCACCATTCGCATTGGCAACAGGCTCAAAGGTTAGTTTACCCGCCGCAATATCTGCATTGGTAATTTCCTGATTCAGTGTTACATCGCTGCCATTATATTTAAGAGCCCCCACACCTTCCAGGGTGGTAATTTTGACTTTACTTAATGAATCGCCATCCACATCTTTAAAATTAAAATCAGATACACTAAAAGTATAAGTGGTATCTTCATTCGTTGTGACCGTTTTATTAGATGCGGTTGGCAGCACATTGTTATAAATACTGGCAATTTCACCAGCTTCCAATGCACGATCGTACAGTCGAATATCATCCATGCTACCATCAAAACCACGATCAACATTTCCATCATTCCACGCACCAAAATCCACACCAGCAGCAAACAAATTGTTACCATTAAAATCACTGCCACCATCGGTATAGGTTTTATCCAAGGCACCATCAAAGTAAAACTTAACTGTCTGGTTGGATTTATCCCAAGTCACAGCGACATGAATCCATTGATTTAGATCACCAGCGCCAAACACCTTACTACTGCTGATTTCACCATCACCACTTTCACGAGACCCGAAGGTCAATGTATGATTGTTAGCCCAAAATAATTGGGCACCATTGGATGATTCATCTGAAGTAAATAGATATTCCTCTTGCGTACCCGACTGCAAATTAGTCATATAGATCCAGGTAGTGAAAGTTAGTTCTGTGAACGTTCCCAGATCATCTGTCACATCGACAATATCTCCCCCATCAAAATCCATGGCATAATCACCAATTTTACCAGACACCCAACTAGGATCTGTCCCATCAGAGGTACCATCATCCCCTCGAGTACCATTATCAGCACCGCTGGAATCAGCTGTTGCTGAATCGGCTAATGACTGCCCAGTTCCTTCATCCATTTTTAAATGAACGCGTAAATTAGCATCAGCAGTCACATCTAAGGTATAGGTATTCGCACTGGCGGAATAAGTGGTTCCATCATGAACTTGAAACTGGAATGAATCATACGTGGTACCGGTTTCTCCGGCAACAGGATAAAATATCAGCTTACCAGCATCAAGATCCGCTTTGGTAATTTCCTGATTTAAGGTAACAGCAGTCCCGTTGTATATCAATTGCCCTGTCGTTTCTAGTGTCGTAATTTTAACTTTACTGATGGTATCACCAGAATCAACGTCACTAAACCCAAAATCTTCTGAGCCAAATACTAAACCATCATCCCCCAAAACCGTTGCCGTATCATCAGCTCCTGTCGGTGCATCATTCACTGCGGTAACATCCTGGGTAATCGTATAAGCAGAACTGGAATATTCAGTACCATCATGTACTTTAAACTGCCAGGTGGCATAACCAGAGCCATTGGCATTACTCGCTGGAGCAAAGGTCAATTTACCCGCGTCAATGTCTGCTTTGGTAATTTCCTGATTGAGTGTGACATCCGTACCGTTATATTCAAGATCACCGACACTTTCCAATGTCGTAATCTGAACTTTACTCATCGGATCACTATCACCATCGGAATAGCCAAAATCTGCAGCCGTTACCGTATACGTGGTATCCTCATTGGATGTAATGGTTTTATTGGCCCCCGTTGGTGCCGCATTGGCACTAGGATCATAATTATAGAGGTCATTGATTTCAGAACTGCTCAAAACACGATTATAAACGCGCAAATCATCCATCAAGCCATCGAAAAACGCTTCTCGAGTCCCTGTATCGCTCCATGCTCCAATATCAAAATCACCCAGATTGATATCAGTCGATATATTGGCTGTAAGCTCAGATCCAACCTGGGCACCATCGATATACATATAAAAGGAATCAGCTGAATCATCCCACGTGAATGCTACGTGAGTCCAGGATCCATCCGGAGCATCATAATCTGCATGGTCTCCAAAAAACTCTGTTGCACCCGCCCCATTATGGTATAGTTCTAGAGTGTTACCTACATCCAATGACCAATGGATATCTTTATTATCATCATCGTTACTCCCAATGATCATCCCGATATTACCTGTTGTCGATTCAGGCTTAATCCAAACCGCCATCGTAACGTCATCCATGTCATTAGAATAAGATGCAGATACATATTCACTTTGATTTTTCTCAAAATCAATTGCGTTACCAAATTTACCAGCAACCCATTGCGGTGTATTGACCAAAGTACCATCCGCACCGGCACCCGCACTCCCCTGGTTATCTGCGGTTGTTCCGGATGATTCATCGAATGCGTAGTAAAGAACTAAATCGGAGGTAATATCCAAACTACCGGCATAAGCGAGAATTTCATTCTCGTTGTATTTCATATCCAAACCAGTGGCTAACTCTGCTTTGGCATTCTGAGAGGCGACCTCTAATTCCCAGTCACCCCCTTGACCTGTGATATCATTGGATGCAAATACATCGCCACCTGTCACTGCGGCTAAAGTATCCAGCAGGCCTTGACCTTCGCCAGAATGATCGACCACATTACAACCCATCAGATAAATGTTGCCATCCTCTGTCATGTTTTCACCCAGCTGCATCCAGATCTCATGTTGGTCAGCAACCATTTCCTGGGTAACATAATCAGTGCCTAACTGGAATTGACCTGTACTACCGTGAGAAAAGAGGGTCAATGAATCAATATCGCCATCACGATCCTCTGCCAGGTCAATCACTTTGGTAAGAATTTCAATCGACGATTCAGCATTGCCATCAAATTCGATTATCTCGACACCATCTTCGATGCTATTGCGCAGCGTTTCTGCATCATCCAACGATGTATCAATTAACACAATATCAAACGAAGCTTGTGCTGTTTCTGTAACGTTGAACTGATCATTCTTGTCAGGAACTGCGACATCAGTTGTGGTAAATGTTCCAAGTTTTCCAGAAGAAACGACAGACTCAACACCATCTTCAATCGCCAGCTCTGTTGTATCAACATCCGTGAATAAAAATAGTCCAGGTTGGCCTTCAGTAGTAATAAATTCACCACCGACAGGTTCATTTGGCAGAGCTTCTCCTGTAACAATTTTTTCGATATTGGTATGTTCAATGGTAAACGTTTCACTACTGGTTTGGACCTGGATAGTATTTTCATCCACTTCAGTCACATAATCTTCAGGATATGCTGAGAGATCGAGAACATCTTTTCCTTTACCACCATCCACTTCAATCACATCACCATCTTGTCCACCAACAATCTGGATGGTATCTTTGCCTTTACCACCATCGACCTTATCACTGCCTTCACCAGCAATGATGACATCATTCCCTTTACCACCGTCAAGGATATCGTTCCCAGAATTACCTATCAGGGTATCGTTACCTTTACCACCCAGGAGCCAATCATCGCCACTTTCACCAAAGAGTTCATCGTTGCCTTTGAGTCCATCGAAGAAATCATCGCCTTGGGTGCCAAGGATTAAATCATCGGAGTTAGTCGGGGTTTCGATAGGCGCATCTTCCACCGGATCAATCCAAGTGGTGCTAAGCATGATGCGAGCTTCAAGTTGTTCTCCCCCGGAGAGTGTTTGTTTGGGATCTTTGGGTTGCTCAGGTTCGAGCGGCCGGGTCCTTTTTCGAGTCCGTTTGCTTTGCTTTTTACTGCGTTTTGCCATTTCGTCTCTCAACTTCTTGAACATTATTGGACAAGCCTCCTGAGGCAACTGCGCATTTAACTAACCATAAAATATAAACCCTTTTAAAACCATATATGCGCAAGTTATAACAATAGAAAAAGAGTTTTTCTTACTCTGTATATGGGCCTGAGAGCGGGTTTTATTAACTAGATAAACCAGATAAAATAGAGATTGTCGAAAAAGTCCAAAGGTGTAAACAACAGGAATCCTACAAATAGAACAAACCCCACATTCCAAATAAATTTCAGCTTCTCGATACTGATATCCCCCTTTTTATATTAGGACCTTTGCCTTTAATATTGAAAATTAATTCATCGCTTCCTCGAGAATCGTCTTATCGGTCGACTCATAATGTTAGTCTATTATGATTATAACGATGATGATTTTCTTCTAAGGATTTTGAGTATTCATCCGAACTTGAATTACCGATAAGCCTTTTGTAGAATGATTCTCGAATTAATGAACAACAAAGCAATAAGAAATATCAATTAATATGAATCTAGCATTTATCGATCAGCCCATTAGCCGCGTCGTTTTACCAGAAGATGATCAACCATTCAGAGGCGGCTCAATTAGTTTATGGGGTTACCATATCTCTCGCCATTGCGCGGCAGCAGAGCACAATGTCTACGCTTATTCAAGGCAATACAATGATGTCAGGCTCTCCAAAGATATCGAAGGCGTTCATTATGAAATCATGTCAGACATGGGCGACGAACGACGCATCTCAATCGATAAACGTCTAAAGCCAATAAAGAATTTATTTGGCCTAGGTAAAAACCCTAGAAAACCCTATTACTTTGCACCTTGGTTCTATCGCAATTTTGCCCTGCAAGTTGCCAAACATCTCCAGGAAACCAAATGTGACATTGCACAAATTACAAATTTCCCCCATCTCATTCCCATATTACGAGAATATAATCCAACCACAAAAATTATCTTACACATGCAATGTGAATGGGTCAAACAAATGGAAGAAAGCCTGATCCGTCCTGGCCTGGACCAGTGCGATATGATCACAGGTTGCAGCCAATGGGTCATAGACAAGATTGTTGAACGTTTTCCAGAATATCAAAATAAGTCATTTAACCTACACAACGGCGTCGATACCGACTATTTTGTACCCACTGATGATCTTTCCGAAGTGTCTGATTCTGAAATCGTATTTATTGGAAGAGTTTCACCTGAACGCGGCGCACACACGTTATTAGAAGCGTTTAACTTAGTACTTGAAGAAGTCCCCAATGCAAAATTAAAAATGATTGGATCATACAATTCAGTGCCACGAGAATATCTCGTCGATGTTACTGATGATCCATTGATGCATGAAATGCGAAAATATTACAAAGAAGGAAGCAATCTTTATTACGATTACGCCAAGTCGATTCCAACACCACAGGCCAATGAACGCATCACCTGGATATCAGATTTACCCCAAGTCGAGCTACTCAAGCAATATCAGCAGGCTGCTATTTTCACTTTTCCATCTCTGATTGAAGAACCATTTGGCATGCCAATCATCGAAGCCATGGCATGTGGCAAACCTGTCATTAGCACCGATGGAGGTGGCATTCCAGAATTTCTGCACGATGGCGAAAATGGCCTGCTCGTGCCACGAAATGATCCACAAGCTTTAGCTCAGGCATTCATCAAATTACTAAACGAACCACAAACCAGAGATGGCATGGGTAAAAAAGGCAGAGACTTAGTCGCCTCCGATTTCTCCTGGAAACAGATTGCCAAAAACTACTTAAACCTTATCGAAAACCACCTCTAAAGCTTAAAAATACAAACATCCATTTGATAAATTCGCATCTCATTTCAAGGATATTTTCCTTGAAAATTTTGGCTATTCGACTATAATTTATACAGGTTGAATGGGAACTCTCATAGTAATTTGACAACGTTTTTTGCGCGCGATTTACCTGAAGCAAACGCCAAAATTGGTAGGCGAAAAACACTGGAATAATCGTTCCATTAATGCAAAAACCCATGAATTATTGGACCTCGCTTAAAAAAAAATTAAGTCAAAAGACCCAATAGGATTTTAGGGGCAAAGATGGGATTTCTTAATACCTGTTGGACATGTAAGTTATGAGTATTATCAAGTTTCTTTCGTCCAACAGTGAGCCTTATTTGACATTTAAATCACCGAGCTGTACAATTTTAAATAATGGCCTGTCAAAAACTTAACGATAATTAAGACAGGTGAGTAGCAACAGGAGAAAGCGAACCCAAAGGGAATGTGATCAATCGCATGAAATTTAGTTATCAGACATCAAAGCAAGCCATGCTTACATGGATCATTTGCAGTACGTTCGTCACAACGTTATCTGCCAATGTCATCGATGTATGGTATGGGCTTAATCAAAATTTTGGCAACCTCGGAAACGCACAAAAATGGGTCAACATTCTGGGCAATGTGTCGGATTCACAAAATCTTACCTCGCTTGAATTTTCACTCAACGGCGGCGGCTACCAAAGTTTAACCATCGGCCCTGGCACAGGCAGCGCAACAGATCGTCGTACATACGAAGCTGGTGATTTCATCATAGAAATTGACAAAGATGTTTTGCTCAACGGCGTAAACTCTGTCACTATTCGTGCAACCAACAACCTCGCACAAATTACAACAGAAACAGTAACGCTAAATTATACCGCCGGCACGATCTGGCCAGAAAGCCCCTCAATTGATTGGAGCATCGTCACAAACTTGCAAGACGTTTCCCAAATTGTGGATGGCAAATGGGCCGCTGACCCAAACGGCATACGCACAACTCAAGTCGGCTACGACCGACTCGTTGCCATCGGCGATATGACCTGGGACGATTACGAAATTTTAACGTCGTTCACGGTTCACTCGTCTAATGATTCAATCATCGGGCAACTACCAAGCGTTCACCCTGCTATAGGCATCATCATGCGTTGGCAAGGACATACCAACTCACCGGTTACTTGCAGCCAACCTCACTGTGGATGGCTCCCAGAAACCGGAACGATCTGGTTTGAGTGGGACGCTGGCGGTGGAATCGCTGTAAGCAGTGTAACCTACTCAGGATTAGATCCTCTACAATTTCACACAAAATATCATGTAAGATTCCGTGTGGAAGATTTACCCAATAATGATCCAGAATACCGCACAAAAATCTGGCTCGACGGTCAGCCTGAACCTGTCAATTGGCAAGTGACAGGCATTGTCCCCTCGACAAATACAACAGGGTCATTACTTCTGGTCGCTCACCAGGTGGACATGACCTTTGGCGATGTAACAATTACCTCATTAGCAGATGATGTCCCCCCCGTTATTAGCAATGTCCAGACATCCACAACAGATGTCTCAGCAACCGTTCAATGGGATACAAACGAATCAGCAAATAGCCAGGTTGCATATGGACTGACAAATGGTTATGAATTGGGAACCATTTCCGCACCCGACTTTGTAATGTCTCATAGCTTGCAAATTCCAGGCTTGTCACCCAACACACTGTACCATTATCAAATTACGTCGACAGACCCGGATACCAATAGCACATCAACGACGGATGCCACATTTACCACGCAACCACCTGATGTTACTCCACCGATTATTTCGAATCTACAAGCTTCCCCCGGAACGACCACAACAACGATTACCTGGACGACTGATGAACCAGCAACAACAGAATTGAAGTATGGTCTTTGCGTGGACTATGGCCTTGGAACTTATTCAGATCCTAACCTGGTCACAAATCACAAAGTGACGCTCTCAGGATTAAATGTGAATACGCTTCACCATTTCCTGGCATCTTCCAGAGATTTCAATGGCAATAAAGCAAATTCACAAGATACAACTTTTGCAACCTTAACGGCATTATACTTGGAGAACTTCAATGCCTATTCCCCTGGAGATGATCCATTGAACTGGCAAGACACCACGGTCAGTTATGGCCTAGGGATCAATGATGCTAATTTCAAGATTTTTCAGGATCTAGGTGATACTGTTTTTGGAACGGATCTTACACTAGCTAATATTCATTCCCATTATTCAACAGCAGAATCTCCAACCTGGACAAATTATGAATTTTCAGGTCGCATTAAATTTACCAACCCTTGGGGCTCGATTGGGGTCACATTCTTCTCAGATTACCCCAACAGTATGAATTATTATCGTTTGTATCGTAATAACTTTACAAATTACCACATTACAACCCGAGGCACCTCATTGACAGGTGGCACTAACGATAGCGGCGTCGATGCCCAAGAAAATCTATGGTATCGATATAGAATTCAAGTTGAAGACACCGGCACTCAAACGAATATTCGCGGCAGAGTATGGCAGGAAGGCACCTCTGAACCTGAGACATGGCCTATTGACTGCTATGACGATTCTGTTACTCGTTTGACTAGCGGCACCATCGGACTTTATTCGTTATCTAATGCCAGCAAATATTGGGATGATTTAGAGGTTAGAAGCCTCAACGCTTCCAATCTAGCCCCCCCTCTGCTTGTGCAAACCAGCTTTGAGTCAAATCAAGGGTTTACAGGTTATTCTCCAGGTGCAGATCCAAATTTAATTACAAATGTAACAGACAACGATGGTATCAATTACACTTCAAATGATGGCGCTAGAATTTGGAACAATGCCAGCGTTCCACCAGATGGCACGCAAGCGTTGGTCTTAGGTTGGCTTGATCCAAATGACTCAATTGAAATCACGATTCCAGGAACAACTCATGGCGTTTCTACTGTACAATTTGATTACGCCAGTTTATCTTCTCAAACAAATTCGATTCTCTCGGTTAGTTATGATGAAAATCTTGGTGCAGGCTGGGTCGAATCTTGGAATGAACCAGTTGTTGGTGCTGATCCTAACTGGATGGTCAAGCCATGGAAAACCATCACGGCTCCAATATTTATGCTTGGCGATGTCGATATTCTGATCAAAAATACAGGAACACAAGGCGTCGTCATTGATAACCTGATTATCAATGATAACCGATGTGTGAATTATTTGCCCCAATTCACACAAAATCCATTAGCTAAACCCGCTGCAATTGAAACAAATTTATATCTAGAATCCATTGCAAATGATGCCATGGATCCCAATTCAACGGACACCCTAACTTTTACAAAGTTATCTGGAGATCCTTGGCTTAGCATAGATCCCAATGGCGTATTAAGTGGAACACCTCTTGATTCAAATGTCGGAGAAAATGCGTTCACGGTTCAGGTTCAAGACCAGCAAGGTGGCTCTAATAATGCCACACTTTTAATAGAAGTCCTCGATTTACATCGTGGCGAAAAAGGAATGCTGGATTTTTCCTCTTTCGCGAGCAACTGGCTATTGAGCAGTTGTGGATATTGTGGTGGATCTGACTTAAATAATGATGATAATGTTGATATAATAGATTTAGTTATATTCACAAATCTTTGGCTAGAAAGTCCAAATTAAACTCATAGAATCATTGGCGGGAGACAAGAATGCCTTTAGTGAGTTTGGGATTGCCAGTTTATAATGGCGAAAAATATATAAAGAAATCGATCGATACGGTTTTAGCTCAAACGTTTACCGACTTTGAGTTAATCATTACCGACAATGCGTCTACAGATAGTACGCAGGCGATTTGTGAAGAATATGCCAAAAAAGATTCACGCGTACGATATGTGCGCAATGAAAACAATATTGGAGCAGCTCCCAACTTCAATCTTTGCTTTGAACTCAGTACGGGCAAATATTTCAAATGGACCACCGACGATGATTTTATCGCTAGGGAATACCTGGAAAAATGCGTTGAGATTTTAGAAGAAGATCCAGAAATCATCATAGCCTACTCCAAAGCTGTTTTTGTTGATAAAGATGGCAATCCGGAAGAATTTTACGATCTTAAGCTTGATACAGATTCCGATGTACTTCCTAAACGTTTCAGCGATGTCATTTTAATTGGGCACCATTGTTTTGAAGTTTTTGGTTTAATACGGCGTGACGCTCTTGAAAAAACAGCCGTGATGGGCAATTACAGCCACGGTGATGGTGTGTTGCTTGCGCATCTTGCAATGTTCGGTCGTTTTGAAGAAATTCCAGAATATTTATTCTATTCAAGACGTCATGATGATCACTCAAGCTCAATTTACGGTGTTTATCGAGATCAAATAGATTATTATGGCTGGGCAGAATGGTTTGATCCCAAAAACAAAGGGAAGATGATCTTGCCTTATACAAAAATTCTTTCAGAATTGTTTAGAATCATCAATGAAGTTCCGCTCACATTTTCTCAAACAATCGATTGCTATAAATCGCTTGGAAAATGGTACAAAGCCAGATGGAAAACCATTGGTGGGGAATGGAAACGATTTGTTAAATATTATCTGGAAAAAACCAATATCATATCGTTTTGAATCCAGCTGATTCTTTCACGCCTTCAACACTTAGGTTTGTATTATCCTAACTTGTATTTTTTGAATATTTCAATGGGACGATAAAAGCAATCCATAAACCGCCCTTTTCCAACATCATTTAGAATTGGCCATTTAGGATTATTCTCATATCGACTCATTTGTGTTGCATGCTGGTCTAATGCGTTCTTCTTTTGAGCCATCTGTGACTCAATGTTTAGATAAGAATTAAATGTGGTTATCAAACTCAAACCCAACATACTCTTGATGGTATTTTTCCATAGGATTTTTTTACGAATTTGCCCCGAATTGGTAATTCGCGGCCAATGATACCAAAACCATATTGGATATTCATAAATGGTTACAGAAACATCACATGCTTTGATAGCATCCTGTACTGCAAGCCAGGTATAATAATGATCTGAAGGCATCTCACCTTTGTAGGGTATAAAAATTTGTTTTGGTTGAAGTTTCCGGATGAGCATGACAACTTGCTCGGTTGCTTCATCTACAAAATCATGTAATTGACCATCAGGATACCCCATAAGAGAAACACTTTCTTCAGGAATCCCTAAAACCTTAGAGGCATTAACCAATTCTTGCTGGCGTATATCTGCTAATTTTTGTGAATCCATAAATTGGGCGTGCGACGTTCTGCCATCTGTAAGTAAGGCCATGTGTACATTGGCCCCTGCATTGATTTTCTTAATGATCGTTCCGCCGCAACCTAACGATTCATCATCTGGATGCGGCGTGAAAATAATGGCAGATTCAGAGAGTTCTTCCTGTGAAACCTGGTTTAATCTCATTTTATGCAATGAATCATATAAAGAGCAGATAATTTTACTCAACGGTTATAACTCCAGATTATCAGGCATTCACAATATCTACGGACAGGCCTAAAGCTTCGATTGATTTACTAATTTCTTCATTATATAGTGGATTCATAATAACAACCACATCTGGGGATATTTCAGGTAACTCTTCAGGTGAAATGATTTTTTGACCTGTACCAACTACATATTTACCATGTTTACGTGGATTAAGATCAACAATACATGAGCATACATCTTCTGGTATGTTCATGATATTTAAGAATGTAACCCCTTTTGATCCAGCCCCCCAAAGAACCACTTTTTTATTATTAGATTTATATTCTTTAATACGATGCTGCCACTCCGATACTTTGCTGGCATAAGCTAGCGAAAACTCCGTCACCAATTTTGACAAAGTTTTATCTTCGCTATAATCAATTTGAGACTTACGCTCTTTTGACGGCATGCATTCGATCGAAAGAAACTGTCCACCATATTCTTGCGTGACACAATTCACATCAAATTGATTTAACTTGAATAAATTTGAGATAGATGTTGGTGTAAAATAGCTACAATGCTCATAAATAATATCCCAAATCCCTAAATCTTTTAAAGTATAGAGGGCATTAGGCACTTCAAAATAAACGGCGATATTAAGTCGATCATCAATTGTTTTCCTGATACTGCTTAGGAATGCTGCTGGTGTATCAATATGTTCCAGCACATGTCGACTATAAATAAAATCAGCCGCTTGCCTGGTATAGTTTTCGTTGTAAGCTTCAGGAATAATCTGTATGGCCTTATTGTCTAAAACAACTTGATCTGCATCACCACGATAGCTGGGATCAAACCCAAAACAGCGATTATTTCCTTTTTCTTGAAGTAGACTCAAGAAATCCCCCTGACCACATCCAATTTCTATGATATCTTTATTATTGAGCTTATATTTTTCCACAAGGCGATTGGCTAACTTGTTTGCAAATTCCTGAAAATGACTGGAAAAGTGCAAGGAATTTTCATATTCACCCGTATAATTCATTAATTCAGGATTGAATGCTGTATTGTAAATCATCCCACAATCTGAACAATAAGATAGCTGGATATCCCCTTTGGTTGCCTCTAATGCTTGCTGACGAGATTCACAAAGAATATTACAAAAAACGGGACATTCTTTAATATCAATGAATGTTTGCATCGATACATGATGACAAACTGGGCAGATATGCGTTTGATCATTAGCCATTATTTATACCGGAAGCAACTTTGCACTTACTCCATATTTATCCAGGTCTTTTTGAATTTCCTGACAATAAATCGGATTCATCACAATGACATAATCAGGTTGATAGTCTTTCAAGAACTCTGGGGAGACGATCTCATGGCCACTACCTGGCATAAATTTACCATGCTTATAAGGGTTGATATCCACTACATATTCAACTTCATCGCCAATACCTAACGACGTAATAAAAGAGACTCCTTTAGAGCCAGACCCCCAAATAACTACCTTCTGGTTCTTAGAAACAATGTCTTGAATCGTTGTGTGCCAATGAGACATAATTGAAGAGCATTTTTCGACAAAATCATCTACCGCCTGCGTAGCTTCGCTTAGATCATTTTCTATATCAATGGCTGGGACCGTGTCTTCATCAACAGGATAGGCTGTAACGATGATATACTGACCATCATAATCCAGGTATAAATCATCTACATCAAAACCTGCAGCACGAAATACTCGTGCGAGCGATCCAGCTGTAAAGTAGGTACAATGTTCGTAATAAATATCCCAAAATGCCCCTTCTTTCAAGACACGCATTACGTCTGGCAATTCAAAAAAGACCAGAATTTCTTTTCGGTCACCAATGGTTTTACGAAGTGTTTTCATAAAATCATAGGTTGGAGCAATGTGTTCCAAAGTATGTCGACAGCAAATAACATCCGCTTGTAAATGTGCATAGGATTCATCATATAAATCTTGAATAAATTCAATTTTACTTGCTGTTTTATCCGGATTTCGTTCAGGAACATAAGCTGGATCGACACCGATGCCTTTATTATCACCTAGTTCACACATCAAGGCTAAAAATTCACCTTTGCCACAACCAATTTCTAAAATGGTTTTCTGGTGAAGATCATATTTGTCTATTACGCGTTGAGCTAACGTTTTGGCAAAGGCATTAAATGTGCCTGAAAAACCTTGTGTTTCTTCATATTGCGTAGAGTATTCATTATGTTCAATTTCAAACCGAGTATTTGCTACAAATCCACATTTAGGACAAAAACCTAAGCGTAAATGACTTTTAGGGTAGCTAGTGGCCTTTTCACGTGTCTGCATCAAGATACAGCTATGAACGGGAATATTATGCACTTCATAAAATATATCCAGGCCTCTTGTGTGACAATTCTGGCATATTTCATTTTCGTCATGAATTCGATTAAAAGATACACCTTCAGGAAGATTCATCGCAGATTGACTCATGTCGTTTCCTTATACAATCACAGGTTTAGGAATCGGTATAATAAATTTACCGCCTCTTTCGCGGTACTGCTTCTGCTGTGACATAATTTCATCTTTAAAATTCCATGGTAATATAATGACATAGTCAGGCATATCCTCAAGGATTTTTGCTGGATCATAAATAGGAATATGCATGCCTGGCATGAATTTACCTTGCTTGTGTACGTTACGATCAACGACGAAATCAATCTTATCTGTCCCTGCTTGAATATAGTTGACCATGATTGCCCCCTTAGCCGCAGCACCATAAGCGGCAATGGTCTTACCTTCAGATTTAATTTTATCAATAATGTTGTTCATTTCAGAACGAACAGCCTGAACCTGATGGCTAAAATTCTTATAATATTCTTCGCTATCCAGACCAAAATCATTTTCACGCTGTAATAATGAAGTCACATTATCCGTAGGTGATTCATGTTTTTCGACAAACAATCTCAATGAACCACCGTGAATAGTCAGTCGTTTAATATCATTTAAATAGAGATTATGGCGACGAAATAAATTATCCAGGGCTGTAACGGAAAAATAACATAAATGTTCATGATATATTGTATCAAATTCCGTATGTTCAATGAGATCACACAGATAGGGTACTTCGATGACCGCAACCCCATTCTCTTTTAAGAGAATACCAATACCTTCAACAAATCCGTTCGTATCAGGCACGTGTGCTAAAACATTATTGCCAATGATAACATCTGCTTGTTTACCTTCACTAACTAGTTTCTGGGCGAGTTCTTTGGTGAAAAAAGTATTAATGGTCGGTACGCCGATCTTCTCGGCAGCTTTTGCCGGCCCTTCAGCAGGATCAATTCCTTGAACAGGAATATCATTTTCGACAAAATTCTTTAATAAATATCCATCATTACTCGCCAATTCAACCACATAGGAATCACTGGTCAAATCGCGTGAATGAATAAGAGATAACGCATTTTCACGAGAATGTTTTAGCAATGCATCCGAAAAAGATGAGTAATAGGGATAATCATCACAAAATAATTCGTTAGGATCAACGGTTTCGAGTATTTGCACTAAACTACATTCAGGACAAAAGACTAATTCAAGCGGATATTTCGCTTCGTCTCGCTTTAATTGCTCAGAAGTCAATAAACCATCCGACAAGGGCATTGATCCCAGATCCAATACAGGCAATAACCCTTGACTACCACAGCTACGACAGATGGCGGTGTTGGATTTTGCTTTAAATTGTTCTTCAGTTTGTGTAATTAACATCTCTCCAACCTTTCAAACTCAACTGGATACCTGGGAAACATCTGTAAATCTTAGCGAAGAATCCAATATTCCTTTTTCGATCAACATTTTGATATGGCCTATACGCTGATATTTTGGCCCTTCAAATTCTTCTAAGGTTAATCCATATTTTTGATATGAGTCATATAATTCCTGAGCCCCTTTGCGAACATTCCACTGAGGGTGGAAATTCGGAAGCTCTTTTTTAATATGATCACAACTAACACGATAACAACGTTTATCTGGTGACGCTCCATCAGCAAATGTAATTTCACATTCAGGCATCACTTCACCCACAATATTAGCGATATCACGAATTTGCAAATTGTCAGCCGTTTGCCCAACGTTAAATGCTTTATTATGAATTTTTTCTTTGGGTGCTTCCAGAACTGCAGCAAATGCTCGTGAAATATCTTCAATATGAACGATCGGTCGCCATGGGCTACCATCACTTTTCATTCTGATTTTTCCAGTTGTCGAAGCCCAAGCCACTAAATTATTTAATACAAGATCAAAACGAATCCGTGGCGAGACCCCATAAGCGGTGGCGTTTCGTAAATAAACGGGTGAAAAGTTGTCATCGGCTAATTTATCCAGTGCCTGTTCGGTCAATACTTTTGATTTCCCATAAGGCGTGACTGGATTGAACTCTGATTGTTCATCTAATATTTTATCATCACTCGCACCATAATTACTACAAGAAGACGAAAAGATGAATCGCTGCACCCCAGCTTCTTTTGATAATTCAGCCAATCGAACAGATGCTTTGTAATTAATCTCATAGGTTAAATCTTCATTCAGATCACCTAAAGGATCATTAGATAATCCAGCTAAATGGCATACCGCATCAATCCCTTGTAAATCTTCCAAAGTTACGTCTCGAACGTCTTTAATCATCTCTGGAAACTTTGCTAGCGATTCACCGTATGTACAACGCTGATACAAATCACTGTCTAACCCAACAACATTAAACCCTTTGTCTTGCAACATTGGGGCCAATACCGTTCCGATATATCCTAAATGTCCTGTCACTAATACTTTGATGATATTACTCCCATAATTTCCAGGGGGCATCTCCTGATTCCCATAGTTCCTGTAATCGTTTTTTATCCCTGAGCGTATCCATACATTGCCAGAATTGTTCATGTCGATAGGCAACCAACTGCCCATCATTTGCTAATTTTTCCATGGGCTCTTTTTCCCACTGTATATGATCACCTTCAATGTAATCCATGACTTCTGGTTCGAGTACAAAGAATGCACCATTGATCCATCCTTCTGACGTTTGTGGTTTTTCAGAAAATTCTTTCACTAAATCGCCATCAAACTTCAAATGGCCAAAACGTGCAGCAGGTCGCACTGCAGTTACTGTGGCAAGTTTACCGTGCGATTTGTGAAATTCCAGAAGTTTGTTTAAATCTACATTGGAAACACCATCACCCCAAGTTAGCATAAACCGTTCATTACCAATAAACGGCTGAAGCCTTTTGATGCGACCGCCAGTCAGAGTGTCATTTCCTGTATCGACAAGATCTACAGTCCAATCTGGGTGACTTTCAGTCTCATGTTTTTTAACATGCCCACTGGGTATTTTAACCGTCAGATGGCTTTGCAGTGAGCAATAATCAATCATATATTTTTTTATATATTCGCCTTTATAACCTAAAGCGATTGCAAACTCATTAAACCCATAATGCGTGTAGTGCATCATGATATGCCAGAGAATTGGCTTGCCGCCAATTTCCACCATAGGTTTTGGTTTAATTTCTGTTTCCTCAGCTAATCGTGTCCCTACGCCGCCTGCTAAAATTGCTACCTTCATGTGTGGTAATCCTAATTAATTTCCATAACGTTAGTGTACGTATTAGTATCCCGCAAATCTTATTCTAAATAAAGATCTATATCTTCATATTCGTTTACTTTAACTACTAACTTTACAAGAAGTTAAAGACAATTGTATTTTTTTTTAGTCCTATTGCGGCGATTGGGAAAATGCCCCATTTTCGCGAATAAAAACTTGTTGGCAAGAACTTTACTTATGTGTCTTTCTTTCAAGTGTTTACATTAAACCGAGACCATAAAGTCACAACGAAAAATCAGATCCCGGAACCTGTTAATTATTATGTTAAAACATCTTACATAAAATTGACCCCATCAGAATCACAGAGTATAATAGAAATTTTATACATGATTATTGCAAATACAATCTGGAAAAATTATGCCTAAAATTGCTATATTACCTCAACATCTTGCCAATAAAATTGCCGCAGGTGAAGTTATCGAACGTCCGGCCAGCGTCGTTAAGGAATTGCTAGAAAATAGTATAGATTCTGGTGCTCAGGATATCCAAATCGATATTGAGGATGGTGGCAAAAAACTGATTCAGATAACCGACAACGGCAGCGGCATCGACCAAGAGGATTTAGTTCTAGCTGTTACCCCCCATGCCACCAGCAAAATAAAAACAGATGACGATCTGTTTGCTATAAGTAGTTTTGGATTTCGAGGTGAAGCCCTGGCTAGTATTGCATCTGTCAGCCAAATGGAAATCACAAGCTGTACGTCTGATAACCATGAAGGTGCTAAGCTTGAAATTACAGGCCCAGAGATTGATGCCCCCATACCGGCTGGTGCTAAAAAAGGTACCGTTATTTCTGTGCGGAATCTTTTTTATAATACACCTGCTCGCCGCAAATTTCTACGTACGACGAATACCGAGATGAGCCATATTAGTGAGCAATTTACCCGAATTGCCATGGCCAATCCGTCGATTCATTTAACGCTTACACATAATGGCCGTACGCTTCATGACCTTGCAGCTAACCAGCCTTTACGCGAAAGAATTGGCAAACTCTTTTCACGAGACCTTACAGATAATCTCATCCCAATACATCGAAATGATCGTGATATTGAAATCAGTGGCCTCATAGCCCCACCTCAACATTCGCGAGTCAATACGCAATGGCAATATATCTTCTTAAATAATCGTTATATTCGTGATCGTTTTATTGGGCATGCCATCAAAGAAAGCTATCGGGGCTTGATGGAAATTAATCGAAGCCCTATTGTCTTCTTATTCATTCAAATAGCCCCGGACCAAGTGGATGTTAATGTTCACCCGGCAAAAGCAGAAGTACGTTTTGCTGATTCCAATGCCGTTCACTCGCAAGTTCTAGCAGCCATCCGAGATAAATTACTTAGCAGTGATTATAAAGTTAAATTGAATTTGGAACATGCTGAGGATAAAAACGAAGAAAGCGATAGCCAGACGAAAGGCGACCGACAAGAAAAAACCAGACAGGCAATGGTCGATTTCTTCAAAAATAATTCGCCTAATACGACACCGTCATCACAACATGCCGTGATACCAAAACCCAGTCACTTTACCCAACAAGCTGAACCGGTTACCCACCATTCACAGCAGCCGAAAATCATTAATAATGTCGATGTTTCAGAAGATGACGAAACAATTATGGACAAAACTTCCCAGCAACCAAGGGACGTATTGTTTTCCGAAATGCCTGTATCTCAAATTGATTATATCCAAATCCACAACAGTTATCTGGTTACTGAAACAGATGAAGGATTAATGATTGTTGATCAGCATGCGTTGCATGAACGTTATATGTTTGAACAACTATGGCAACAAAGCACTAAAGGACCACTTGAAAGCCAACGTTGCCTTATCCCAGAAACGCTTGATGTTACCGAAGAGCAAATGGCCTGCCTGCAAGATTCTTCTGACCTCATGGAAAAACTGGGTATCATTGTTGAACAATTTGGTCCTAAAACCGTAGCTATACAAGGCTTTCCCATATTACTTGACAAACTGTCTCCAAAGGATTTTTTAGCAGACCTTCTAGATCTTTTAATTGAACAAGTAGGTCATGTAAGCCAGGAACAGGCGATGCATAAGATTTTAGACATGATGTCATGCAAAGCGGCTATCAAAGCTGGCGACTCATTAACACCACAGGAAATTAAAGAATTGCTGATAAAAAAGGACCAGGTTGAACGATCGAACAATTGCCCTCACGGACGTCCAACATCAGTCCATTTAAGTTTAAAGCAACTAGAAAAAGAATTTAAACGAACATAAGATTCTGATTGACCTTACCTTATTATTAATTAACAGCCATTTATGAATCATCACAAATATATTGAACATGAATTTAGTTTGAGTTTTAAGCATAGACTTTTTTTCACAGAAGACTGCTTAAATTCTCAAGATGAGACATTATCACAACTACTCTCCCCTCCAGCATCAGGTAAAGCAAAATGTCTCTTTTTTATTGATAATGGCGTGCATGCGAACCATCCTAAAATTACCAATCGAATCCAACAATATATCAACAAGTATTCACACCAACTCACTCTTGCCGGGCCGATTGAAATTGTCGAATCAGGTGAACATCTAAAAAATAACCCGCGACATATGGAACCCATTTTACAATCCATCAATGATGCAAAATTATGTCGGCAATCTTATGTTATTGCTATAGGTGGTGGTGCCCTGCTCGATACAATCGGATTTGGAGCTGCTATGTCGCATCGGGGCATCAGACACATACGGATTGCGACAACAACATTAGCACAAGCGGATTCCGCTATTGGTGTAAAAAATGGGATTAATGCATTTGAAAAGAAAAATTATCTTGGTACATTTGCCTGCCCTTGGGCGGTCATCAATGATGCAAGTTTTTTGCCGACACTATCTGACGAAGATTGGATATCAGGTTTCAGTGAGGCTGTTAAAGTTGCTTTGTTAAAAGATAAAGATTTTTATTATGCTCTAAGCAAAAATGCAGCATTGATCCAATCTCGAAACGCAGAAATAGCACACAGGGTCATTTCCCAGAGTGCTTATCTCCATTTCGATCATATTGTTGCAGGTGGAGATCCGTTTGAATTAATGACAGCACGGCCGTTAGATTTTGGTCACTGGTCAGCCCACAAACTTGAACAAATGACAAATTATGAACTGAAACATGGGCATGCTGTCGCAATTGGCTTAGCACTAGATTTAACCTATGCAAATAAAAAAGGATGGCTAAATAATGCCCCCTATCAGGACATTATTTCTTGCCTAAAAAACCTTGGTTTTAATCTCTATCATCCAGCCATGTGTCGAACGAACGAGCTATTTAATGGGCTTCAAGAATTCCAGGAGCATCTTGGCGGAAATTTAACAATATCAATGATAAATGACATTGGTAATTCATTTGATGTTCATGAAATCGATTTGGCTATCATGGAGCAGAGCATTAAAGCGTTGAAATTATTGGCAGATCATAAGGTTGAATAATACTTATTTTCAACTTATGCTATTAAGAGAAATCTTTAAACAATTGGAATAAAAATGGAACGTCTTGAACAACAGTGCCCGTTAACGAAAAATCAGATACTTGATCTATATTTCCTAGAGCATCGTGCCAAAATGATAGATATCGCGGCGTTTTTAGACCGTCTCGATCGAGGCAAATCAGACGGAAATAACACCTCAGATTATCGCATAACAGCACTCAAAAAATCTCTCTCTCTTTTATTGGATGACCAACCAAATCGCTCTAAGCGAATTCTCGATTGTCTAAGTGATCACACAACAGACCTTCCAGTTGATGCTGCTGGTACAAAAGGCGCGGTTGGAGCCCCTAAGGAATTATCAGAATGAAATATATTGATCCGCACATACATATGGTATCGCGAACAACAGATGATTATCAGCGCATGGCACAAGCTGGCTGCGTAGCAGTGACTGAACCAGCTTTCTGGGCCGGGTTTGACAGAAGTAGCGTGCAGGGATTCTTTGATTATTTCCGACAACTTACTGATAGTGAACCCAAAAGAGCTAGCCACTATGGCATTCAGCATTTCACCTGGCTTTGTATTAATCCAAAAGAAGCGGACGACCCGATTTTCGCCAGGGAAGTTATCGATATCATCCCTGACTTTTTAGAAAAACCCAATGTACTTGGTATCGGAGAAATTGGCTTAAACAAAAATACCAAAAACGAATTAAAGATCTTGGAAGAGCAAATCGCTCTTGCTGATAAATTTAACCAATTAATTCTTGTTCATACCCCGCACCTTGAAGATAAGCTCAAAGGGACACGCCTGATTATGGACGCCATTAAACGTAATGGCAATATTGATCCGGGGAAAGTTCTGATTGATCATGTTGAAGAACATACTGTCGAAGCCGTTCTGGACCAGGGATACTGGGCAGGGATGACTTTATATCCAGACTCGAAATGCACACCACAACGGGCAACAGATATCATTGAAATGTATGGTTCTGAAAGATTATGGATTAATTCTGCAGGTGATTGGGGCCATAGTGACCCTTTAGCTGTCCCCAAAACCCATGTTGAAATGTTACGGCGTGGACACACGAAATCATCCATAGAACAAATTTCGTATACAAACCCTGCCAAATTCCTGAGTCAAAGCCAAAGGTTTAACATCAACGATGAATGACGTACTCGGACCAGGTAGCCAGCTAGGTTATTGCTGCAATGTGCATGCAGGCATTGATATCGATACGATCAAACAAAACATTCTTACGCATTCACTCGAAGTCAAAAAAAAGGTTTCACCGACCCAGCCTATGGGAGTAGGACTTTGGCTGCCGGAGAACGCCGTAGATGAACTACTAAAGCAGTCTAATATTTCATTATTTAAAGATTTCTTAGACGAACACCAACTTATCCCATTTACTTTCAATGGTTTTCCCTATGGTAATTTTCATGAACCAATCGTTAAACATAAAGTTTATGAACCAGACTGGGCCAGACTTGATCGTTTTAACTATACTTTGAGTTTGATTGAGATTCTTAAATTTCTTCGACCTGAAAGTAGCGAATCGAGTATATCAACTTTGCCCATTGGATGGCCCAATCAACCTTGCCGCCCCTATTCATTGGATGTTGCAGCCCATCATTTGTTACAAATTGCAATGAAACTGAAACAAATAGAACAGGAAGAAGGCAAGCTGATCCACCTGGATATTGAGCCAGAACCTGGATGCGAATTAGACACTTGCCAGGATGTTATTGATTTTTATCAGAAATATCTCTTTGGACAAGGGCATGATGACATCGTACGGCGTCACCTTCGGATCTGTCATGATATTTGTCATAGTATGGTTATGCAAGAAGATCAGGTTAATGTCTTAAAACAGTATATCAATGAGGGGATTAATATTGGAAAGATCCAGATTTCCTCAGCCATAAAAGTTCCTTTTGATCGACTTTCTGATTTAGATAAACTTGAAGCTTTTGATCAACTTAAAGCTTTTAAAGAAGATCGCTACCTGCACCAAACGATGATACAAGAGCATCTTTATGATGATTTACCCATAGCGCTATCTGACTCTGTTAAGCAAGATTTACTTAATCATGAGTGGCGCATTCATTATCATGTCCCATTATTTCTAGACGCTTCTGGTCATATTGAAACCTGCCAAGATGAAATAAATCAATGCTTATCCTATGTTTGCCAGAATATGTTATGTAATCATTTTGAAACCGAAACATATGCCTGGGATGTCCTACCCGACGATTTAAAAATGAGCACACTTTCGGAAGGACTCGCCAAAGAATTACAATGGATACTGGATCAAGCCAAGGAATATTAAATTGAAAGTAGCCAAAACCCTATTAGCTCATGCGCAATTAGGAAGAATCTCCAATTTGCCTACCTGCATGACAAATGTGCTGGTTGGAAGCACCATAGGGACTGGCTTACTCCCATTGCCGATTGATCAAGTCATATTAACGACAATAAGTATTTGTTTTTTTTATATGGCCGGAACGATTTTGAACGATGTGATCGATTATCAGTATGATAAGATGCATCGACAAGACAGGCCTTTGGTTATAGGTAAGATATCCATTAGCCAGGCACGATTATTAGTATTCCTCTATTTTACCATTGGACTATTTCTACTTTATATAGTTAATAGCAAGGCTATTTGGTCCGGTATATTTCTCATTATCATGATTGTACTTTATGATCTCCTACATAAAAAATATGCATTTACCATTTTGATCATGGGTGCTTGCCGGGCTCTTGTATATATTACAGCAGCTTTAGCATTTTATTCTGATGGCCTGACCAATCAATCCCAAACACAGTTAATCATTATTTCTTTATTTATTATTGCGTATATCGCGGGAATTACTCTCATCGCACGCAAAGAAATTGATGGTAAACCCGGGAAGCGAAAATGGCTATTTATTTTATTTCCTTTCGCAATCATTTTGACCATCATACTGATTCCACCAGGCAATATCGCCTGGACGTTATGGTCTCTGATCTTATTATTTTTGTGGTTTGCGAAAGCATGCCAGCATATGTTCACATCCCCCCCTAATATCCCTCAAGCTATAACGACCTGGCTATCAGCAATCTGCCTGATTGATATGCTATTTTTATCATTGTTGAACCAGCCATTTTTGGTATGTTTAGCATTTGGATGTTTTGTAATAACGGTGATAAGCCATAAATATATACCAGGAACTTAATCAGTATGAATAAAACTGCGGTTATTTGTGTTGTTGGCTTAAATCAATCACTGATTACAGACGCTACACCGAATTTGAAAAAATATTTTAAAGATAACCAATCGGCAACTCTCACCCCACCCTTGCCCGCTGTGACATGTAGCGTTCAATCAAGTATCCTCACAGGTGTTAACCCTGGACAACATGGTATCGTTGGCAATGGATGGTATGATCGAGATCTTTGCGAGGTTCAATTCTGGAAACAATCCAATAAATTAGTCCGATCGCAAAAAATCTGGGAAACAGCCAAAAAACGCGATAACGCCTTTACCTGCCTTAATATGTTTTGGTGGTATAACATGTATTCGAGCGTCGATTATTCTGTGACACCTCGCCCGATCTATAAAGCGGATGGCAGAAAAATTCCTGACTGCTACAGTTTCCCAGATACGCTTCGCGATGAATTACAAAATCAGTTTGGACCATTTCCATTATTTCATTTTTGGGGACCAGCAGCTTCAATAGAATCCTCAGAATGGATTTCGCAGACCTCACAATATGCCATGAAGAAATATTCACCGACACTAAGCTTGATCTATTTACCTCATTTAGATTATGCATTGCAGAAACTAGGGCCAAATGATCCTAACATACCAAACTATACACAAGAAATTGACGCTGTTATTGGCCAATTACTCGAATTTTGCAACTCACAGAACATCGCTCCTATAATATTAAGTGAGTATGGTATTGAATCTGTCGAAAAACCTATTCATATCAATCGCTATTTACGTGATGATAATTCAATCCATGTGCGTAAGGAAATGGGGCTAGAACTGCTTGATCCACAAGCAAGCGACGCTTTTGCAGTTGCAGACCACCAAGTCGCACACATATATATACAAAATAAAAGCAAAATCTCATATTACGAGACGTTGTGCAAAAATATATCAGGAATTGCACAAGTCCTTAACGCAAAAGACCAGGAATCACTAGGAATCGACCATGAACGTTCAGGTGAACTACTGTTAGTTGCCGAGAAGAATCATTGGTTTACATATTATTACTGGCTAGAAGATCAGTATGCTCCCGATTTTTCCAGGACGGTCGATATTCATCGCAAACCAGGATACGATCCATGTGAATTATTTGTAAACCCAGATATGACTTTGCCCAAAGTACAAATTGCGATGAAAATCCTAAAACGAAAATTAGGATTGAGGTCCCTGTTGGATATTATCCCGCTTGATGCATCACTGGTGAAAGGCTCGCATGGACGAGTTTCTCAAGTAACTAAAGATAAACCAATTTTGATAACACCTAATCCTAATATCCCCATAGCGGAAAATCTCCCCTGCCATAAAGTTTATGATGTCATTTTAGATCATCTTTTTTACAATCATTAAGATCCATCATTTTCCTGTGATTTTCTTCTACGCTTACGGCGTTGTTTTTGCTTTCGTATCTTTTCCAATTTGATCTGCTCTGGACTTTTTTTACCCAATGTCTCATTTTCTATTAATTCACACAGTCGCCTACGCGCATAAAAACGATTCATTTTTTGCATACGTGTTTTCTGCATCTTGACCAAGGTTCCTGTCGGTAGATGTTTGAGCATCACACAGGTCGAATTTTTATTGACACATTGGCCACCCGGTCCACTGCTCCGAACAAATTTTTCTTCCAAATCTTGCTCATGAATCCCACAGGCTTCCATACGGTCGTAGAGCTCTTGAGCCTTTTTTTCTGTTACGCCAAAATCTATCATTTCTCAAGTTTAACTAATTTTATTAACACTTGCATTGCAGAAATTTACGTTTTTTTTCGATATTAATATAGTTAGGGACTTTTGAATTCTAACTGGAATTTTTTGTTAGGATTTCGCACACCCATCAAGGTAAAATAGATCCCTTTAATTGAAATACCACGAAACGAGCTACTACCATAATGCTTTAATATGGAGACACTTATGATTCTTATCGTTGGAGGAGCAGGCTATATCGGTTCACATACCAACAAAATGTTGAACCAAAATGGATACGAAACAGTTGTTTTTGACAACCTGAGTACCGGCCATCGTGACTTTGTGAAATGGGGAGAATTTTTTGAAGGCGATTTAGCCAATATTGATGACCTGCGAAACTGCTTTAAAAAATATAAAATAGATGCCGTGATGCATTTTAGTGCATTAATTAGTGTCGGAGAATCTGTCATTCGGCCAGATATTTATTACCAAAATAATGTTGTAAATACTATCAATTTACTCAATGTTATGAATGAATTTGATGTAAAACATTTTATATTTTCATCAACCGCGGCTATTTTTGGCTACCCAGATACTTGCCCTATCGTTGAAGATCATCCTTACCAACCTATCAATCCTTATGGTAAAAGCAAACTAATGATCGAGCAAATTCTTGAAGATTATGATCGGGCCTTTGATTTAAAATATATTTGCCTTCGATATTTTAACGCCAGCGGTGCTGATCCAGATGGCGAAATTGGCGAAAAGCATGATCCTGAAAACCATCTCGTCCCATTAACAATTTTTGCCGCACAGGGTAAACGTGAATCAATTAAAATTTTTGGGACAGAATATCCAACCAAAGACGGTACATGCGTAAGAGATTATATTCACGTGAATGATCTTGCAGATGCTCACATTAAAGGCATTCAATATTTACAAAACACAAACACCAGCAATTGCTTTAATCTTGGAAACGGTGAGGGCTATAGTGTCCAAGAAATCGTTGACATTGTAAAAAAAGTGAGTCAAATCAACTTTAAAGTTGATCATGCAGACATCCGGGAAGGCGACCCTCCGACATTAATTAGCTCAAGTGATAAGGCCAAAGAGATTCTCGGCTGGAAGCCAAATTTCAATGACATTGACACCATTGTCCAAACAGCCTGGAACTGGCACAATTCTAATTAACGCAGGTTACATTTCAGATTACTGGAGTAAGCATGCCAGGCATACATTTACATTGTCAATATAATGGTATTACTGAAAAAATCAGTAAGAACCACGATGTAGCCACTAACAACATTCTTTATAATCAAGACTACACCAATACAACATTAGCCATGAATACACATTTTATTCTTGGAGAAACAAAATATCCAGGATACCCAATAAATTCATATTCAAATGATGATTTTGACATTTATTTTGAAGGACGTATATACAACTCATCTCCCGCTAAAGCGATTAATTCATTATGCAATATCATATCATCGTGTAACTCCCTAGATTCAATTAAAGAAAAAATCAGTCATTGGACTCAGAGCACTGATGGCAATTATATAATCATATTACTCTGTAAACAATCAAACAGACTCATCCTATTTAATGATATTTTCGGCAGACTACCACTATATTACCACCATCAGGATAACCACATTACAATCTCGAGAGATATAAGATATATCAGAAAAATGAATGTTGACATAACATTCGCTGATCCATTGCATTTATCAGAATATTTACTATTTGGTTATTTCCTCGAAGATGCAACATTTTTTAATTCGATTAATAAATTACAGTCAAATTCCATCATTATTATTGATTTTGGCTCATCCAAATTTCAAATATCGCAATTAGGTCTCTATAATTTTGATAGTAATATCTATTCGAACAAACCACTTGAAGAGAATGCAGCCAATCTAAAAGAACTTTTCTGCAAAGCCTGCAGCATGCGTTCAAACAATAAATTAAATTTGATTTCATTAAGCGGTGGTTATGACTCCAGAACTATCGCAGCAGGTATGCATTACTCAGGGACTCCCTTCGAAACAGTAACTCTATTGGATTTTCACAAAAACAGTTTCCAAGATGTTGTCATGGCAGAAGCAATCGCTAAAACACTTAATGCCAGCTGGTCAAAATTTGAACTAGATGCGGGCAACGGTGGACACATATTAAAAACGCTACAAATAAAAAGCGGAATGGTCCATCTCGCATTACCGCATGCAATCCCGTTTTTAACAAAACTCAAAGAAACATTTAACGTACCATTTTCTTTATTCACTGGTACAGGTGGAGACAAAACCCTACCAGACTTAAGACCAAGCCGACCCATTAGCTCTTTAGACGATTTAACCCAATATATTATAGACAAAAACAGCGTTGTTAAGCCAGAATGGGTGCAAAAGCTAACGGGAATAGAACTTAAAGAAATTCATGATCATATATATTCAATTCTAGAACACTATCCTGAAAGCACTTTTGAAAATAAATATATCCACTTTATCTTATACCAAAGATCGTTTAATCGCTTCTTTGAGGGTGATGACCGCCATCGATCTTTTGCACAAGTGGAATCACCTTTTTTCTCGAATGAATTCTTTAATTATGCAATGAATTGTCCAGGTACGCAAAAACAGAACCGCCAATTATACAACCAACTAATATTCAATCTACATCCTGAGCTACTCAAAATACCTTATGCGGTTAACATGCAACTTAAAACAAAAAGCATTAATCCCAAATCTCATATTTCAAAAATATTCTACCAACGCCTTAAATCTTTTGTATGCAATTGCCTTCGTTACAACAAGGCAAAAACCTACAATCACACACCACAGCTGGTCGAATATATAAACAGTCAACTTAATTCCTCTCTTGGTATAGAGGGTGTTTTTTCACCAAGTGACTTGCAACACTTCATCAGCAACATTAATGTAATCCCACCTGGTGCTGTTGCAAAAATATTTACAACTCTAGCTGTTTTTGAAGATTACAAAATAAACGCCAGCAGTCTAGTTAACTATAAAAATTCAAATATGGAAACATATAACCGCTAACACATGAACAGCACACGAAAAAATAAGAATGTATTCAATTTGTCTATATCTGGAGGAGCATGGATGCTTACTCTCCAGGTATTTTCGCAATGCATTACCATAATTCGCACAATCATTATTGCTCGTATTATAACGCCAAAATATTATGGAATTTTAAGTATAGCTTTGTTGGCGATGGCAATTTTCAACAAACTATCCGAGTCTGGATTCCGTGCGGCCCTTATCCAAAAAGACAAGGATAATATAGACGAATACTTAAATACTGCCTGGAGCGTTGGTGTTATTCGTAACGGGATCTTATTTTTATTATTATTTATATCAGCCCCCTGGCTGGCTCAAATAAACATTGAACCGGAACTCACAAAATTAACCACTAATATTATTAGAGCAGTTAGTCTGTCATTTTTATTTTCTGGCTTTACCAATATAGCGACCATCTACTTTCAGAAAGAAATGAATTTCAATAAAACATTCATTTTAAATTTTTCTGCCTTACTTCTCGACACCTTTATATCCATCCTATTTGTTATCATCTATGAATCCATTTGGGCTCTGGTTGCAGGTAGATTGGCTGCAAATTTATTAAAATGCTTGATGAGTTATTTCATGCATCAATACCGCCCAAAGTTCTCACTCAACTCTAAACTTTTTAAGGAATTATGGAGTTTTGGCAAATGGATATTCGTAGATAATATTCTTATGTTTATTATTGTTGAAGGGAACAAGTTTTTTATATGGGGACTACTTGGCCCAACAAGCTTAGGTTTATACCAAATAGCAGACAAACACTCACGAGTTCCTATCATTGAGTTCACCTCAAAATTTTACGAAATATTTTTCCCAGCATACTCCATGATTCAATCTGATGTCAAAAGATTGCAAAACGCATACTTAAAAATCCTGCTTTTTACGGTACAATTATTTCCAGCCATAGGATTAATATACTGTCTTTCTTTCGACTTTACACATCTATTCCTAGATGCCAACTGGTATCCTATCATCGATGTTATTAAAATCTTATCAATTAGTTTACTTTTTATTGTTACAGGCACAACCTTTGGCCCCCTGTTTCATGCCACAGGACGGCCTGACATTGCTTTCAAAAATCGAATTTTTCGTTTTACCATATTTATTGTTCTTATTTATCCACTCACAAAACAATGGGGCATTAACGGTGCCGCACTTACTTTTTTAGCGGCAAATGTAATCACAATGCCTATAGTCACAATATATATTATTAAAAATATCATTAAATGCTCTTATATAACATTCTTAAAACCAATAATTATTACACTTGCCGCTACACTGATTTTAGCTATGAGTATTTATTTAACAAAATCATTAATAGAAACGATGAATATAATTTGGTTTTTTGTTTTAATTGCAATAGGTATCATTTCATACATCATTTGCATACTGTCTTTTGACAGAATATTTAAACTAGGCTTATTAAATGGAATTCAGGAAATTTATACTAACTTAAAATCTAAAAGGAATAACTTAAGCGACTAATCCTTTTAACTACGCAAGGTATATTTACGATGAGTCAATTTGTAGATATTGTTAATGAACAATGGGACTACGCAATCATACTTGATGCATGTAGATACGACTATTTTGAAACAAGTTATCATAATTATATCTCAGGAACGCTTTCCAAAAAAATATCACCAGGTTCTTGCACAAACCAATGGCGTGATGTTTCATTTCCTGACTACTATAATGACATTGTCTACATCACAGCCAATCCTCAAATTAATATTACAGATGAAGTCTATGGTTATAAAGCTGGAGACCATTTTTATAAAATACATGAAATCTGGCGACAGCATTGGGACGCAAACATAGGAACGGTATTTCCGGAAAATGTCACTAATGAATCTATAAAGCTGATTGGTCAAGAAACGAACAAGCGTTTTATTATTCACTTTATCCAACCACACGCCCCCTATCTCAGCCTGGGAAAAGATTCAACAGGACTAAATAACGCAGCTTTATTTGGAAATAATTCTAATCAAATCATAGGCTACGACTACGATACCAAGCACCCAACAAAAGAAAAGGTATTGAATTACCTATTAAAGTTTTGTAAGCAATTTAATCTTCTTGGAAATCATCCAGAATGGTTTTTGAGAAAATATTTAAATTTGCCCCCTAAAGCTCCGATGGAAATAATTCTACGAAACTTCAATAAAAGTGTTTTAAGAAAGGTTTATCAGGAAAATCTAACTCTAGTTCTCGAACAAGTTAAACGCTTATTACCTTACTTATCAGGTCAAATTATCGTCACGGCAGATCATGGCGAACTCTTAGGTGAAAATAATTTATATTCACACCCTGACAAATCTGACCATCCCATCCTACGTGAAGTTCCCTGGCTAGAAATCAAAAAAGAGGCTGAAAAATCATTACCGAATCAGACAAATGAAAGTAGTAATGAAACAAATGACGATACTGATTTACAGGACAAACTAAAATCTCTTGGCTATTTTTAGCCTCACAAAGAACTACATATAACCTAAATTTGATAATTGTTGTTCTACGCGCGCTTGCTCTTCATCAGTATAATCTACTCGCAACTGACTATCTCCGCCCCCGTCAACGATATTCACATTCAACGGATTCGCAAAGAGTTCCTGAAGAACCTTTCCATCCATTTGCTTTGGAACATCAACACCAAGATAAGCCAGGACAGTAGGAGCGATATCAACTAATTTGCCATGGGTTTTAATTTGTTTATTAACGCCTTGCCCTTGCGCGACAAGAATACCATTGAGAGCATGCGTTCCCCGCTGGTGACCCGTAGGAATGTCTCGATCCACATAAGCTCGCCCTTTTGGGCTCCTGCGCGACTCATAGCCATCACAATATTCAATAATTAAATCTGGAATCAAATCGATATCTGCATCTGGACCATACAATTCAACCCCTTTATGAATTTTGTTGATAACATGTTCATCAGAACCCGGTCCAAATTCATCCATGAGCTCACTGGTAATTTTTTCTGATAGATTTTTCCGCTGGTCTAGATCACCTAATAAATATACAATTCCAGACATGCCCCCTAAACAAAGAGCAGTCGTATGATCCAGATCAATCAACCGACGCATGTTGTCATAATCGACAAAACTAAAGACAGGTGTACTACCAGCTTTCCGCATCATTTTTCGGAACTCACCATATTGACGTGCCATAAATTTCAATGGAGGAACTTTATCTTTCGTTTTTTCCCAGCTTGTTTTTTCTCTATCTGGTTTTACCTGCAAGTACCCTCGATCACGCAACCATACATTTGCACAAAACACACCTTCTAATTTACAGAAACCATGATCAGATACAACAAGCTTTAGCACGTCGTCTCCCACAGCTTCCATCAATTCACCAATAATATCATCACATGCCTTGTAAAATTCTATGACAGTATTCTGGTTCTCCAAAGAATACCCTTTAGCCGATTCATCAAAAGCAGACCAGACAATATGCTGCATCTGATCAGTGGACTGCAATTGAAAACTAAAAACATCCCAATCGTGATCTTTCATCAAATCCAACGCTAAGCGACATCGAGCTTTTTCTGTAATAATTGATTGCTCTGTAATAGATGTAAAATCATCACACTTGTCATAATTTACAATCATATATTCTTTATTTGGTTTTATATACTTATCATAAACCTCAGATGGATGAACGGTATCAGGAGATAAACCTGGGCACATCAATCCAGGAATCATGATGCCATTAACTTTAGGGGGAGGAGAACTCACCGGCATATTAATACTAATGACTTTTTTGCCAGCTTGACTTAACAGCTCCCAAACGCTAGGCATCTTGTTATCAGCAAAACTATTCAAATGGATTTTATGTTCATTACGTATGTACGAATGGAATGCAAATATCCCTGTCTTGCCAGGATGACATCCCGTTTGAAATGAAGACCACGCTGGTGACGTTTCAAAAGGAATAACACTCTCTAGATTGCCATGGCAGCCATTATCTATCAAACGCTTCAAATTTGGCATGACACCTTTAGCGATCAACATTTGGCAAATATGCCACGTATAGCCATCTGGACCGATAATTAACACCCGGGGCTTAGCCGACATAAAAGCTCCTCAGTGGATGAAATGCTGGTGAATTATTCCGTTTTTGGTTTAAATTCATAAGAAATATTTGCTAAAATATGATTTACAAAGATGATACAGACGATCATAGTCATAATCAGTATAACATATTGAAGTAAATATGTAAATAAGTGACTAACAAAATATTCCAATCCATAATTTAAACAAGATAGTATGAAAATAGCATTTTTAATTGGCAACTTCCCCAAAATGTCTGAAAAGTTTATTGTCGACCAGATAATTGAACTAATTAACTTGGGACATGAAATTGACATATTTCCTGTGGCGAACCCAAAGGAAGAATCGATGCACCAGTTAATCTCTGACTATAAATTACTCGATCATACATATTATCCACCGAAACCACCCAAAAGTAAATTCTGGCGAAGAGGCCATGCCTTGCAACAGATATTAGTAGCGACACTAAAATCACCTCTGAAAATGTCTCGAGCTCTATATATTCTACTATTCAAATTTGATCATTTCTCCTATGAATATTTATACCGTTTACTACCAATCCTTAATCGAAAGTATGATATTTTCCATGCGCATTTTGGTCCTAGAGGAAACTTTGGCCTGTTTCTAAAAGATGTTGGGATAAAAGGAAAACTCGTAGTGTCATTTCATGGTTACGATGTCACAACCTACATCAACTCTAATGGGCACAAGGTTTATGACCGCCTGTTTCAATCTGGTGACCTATTCACCTACAATAGCAATGCAACAAAAGAAATCATTAATGGCCTCGGCTGCCCAGATAAACAAACGATTAAGATTCCTATGGGAATTGATTTAAACGAATACCAATTCACATCTCTAAAACAACGTCCCGACTCCCCCATCAAACTCTTGAGTGTTGGCCGACTTGTTGAAATGAAAGGTCGCGAATATGCCATCAAAGCAGTCGCTAAGCTTGTCAAAACCATCCCTGAGGTTGAATACAATATCGTTGGCGACGGTGAACTTTACGAAGAATTGTCTAAATTATGCCAGGAATTAGATGTCACTAATAAAATTCATCTTCATGGCTGGATATCCACCGAAAAATTAGCAACACTTTATCAAGAATCTCACATTATGATCCACCCAAGTGTCAAAGATAAAGATGGAAACATGGAGGGCCAAGGTGTCGTATTAGTAGAAGCCCAAGCAAAAGGCCTTATTGTCATTGCAACCAACCATAATGCATTTCCTGAAACAGTATGCCCTGCTTTACATAATTACTTAGTACAAGAACGAAATGTCGACGACCTGTATAACTCATTAAGTAAATTAATTGAACATCGAGATGCATGGCCTGAATTAATTCAATCTGCTCGAAGTTATGTGGAAGAAAAATACGACTTAAAGCAAATTACGAAATATCTGGATAGTGAATACCAGAAATTATTTAACTGATTCAGTCTTCTCGTAGCTCATCCAGCCATAGCTGCCCTAATGCCAAATTAGCACTGCGATTTCGAATCATTTCGCGATCCCCCAAAAACATTTTTTTATCAACTCGGCATTCTTTCTCGTTTGCATACCCAATATAAACAAGGCCTACAGGTTTCTCTTCACTACCGCCACCTGGTCCAGCGATACCTGTAATCGCTATCGAGTAACTCGCTCCGGATAATTCACGTGCACGCAACGCCATCGCTTTGCACACTTCGGGACTCACAGCTCCAAATTGCTCAATGCATTTCTCATCAACACCTAATTGATTCGACTTAAAGTCATTGCTATATGACACCCAACTACCATAGAGAACATCACTGCTACCAGCAACATCTGTAATCAGTTTCGCTAACAGCCCACCAGTACATGACTCCGCCAATGCAATCGTCTCTTGACGCTGAATTAACAATCGCACAATAGCTTCTGCCATCGTTTCTCCCGATTGACTGAATATATGCCCATTTAAAATTTGGCAAATGTCATCCTTAATCGGCGTAATCAAATTCTCAGCCTCACGCTGTGATTTGCCCTTTGAATTGATACGAATGGTAATAACCCCAGACGATGCAGTACAATTGACTATTGGATTTTTGGCACGTGCCATAATATCACCCAGTCGTTCAGCCAATACCGACTCCGGTACCCCCATAACTCCCAATGTTTGTGTAACGAGAAGATGATCTTCACCAGACAATGCCGCTTTCTTACTCAAAACAGGTTTGACGCTTTCTTCAAACATTGTCTTCATTTCATTAGGAACACCTGGAAAAAAATATACGGTCATTGATTGTACCTGAGCAATCATACCAGGAGCTGTACCTACAGGATTTGGAATCACATCGCATCCAACCGGAATCATCGCCTGAACTTTATTCCGCTCAGGCATCACTTTTGATTGTTTTGTAAAAAAAGATTCGAGAATATCTAGAGAGCCCTGATCTAGAATTAAATCAACGCCCAGAACATCCGCAAGGGCCTCTCTTGTTAAATCATCTTCTGTAGGACCCAATCCTCCCGTAACAACCAAAACATCGATTGTAGCCCCAAGCCGTTTCAGGTGCTCTGAAATACTCTCCAACGAATCATTAACCGTGACATGCTCAATTATATCAAAACCCAGCTCGGCTAAGTTCTGGCTTAACCAGGCACTGTTGGTATCGACACGCTGGCCAAAAATAAGCTCGTCCCCAATACTTAATACCGCTGCACGCATGGCTAAAACTTTCTGGAGTATAATTAAACATTAAACCTGAAGTTAATAATATCACCATCCTGCACTTCATAGGTTTTACCCTCAAGTCGTGATTTACCTGCAGCTTTAACACCTTTCATATCGCCTTCGGCTACCAGGTCATCGTAAGCCACAACTTCAGCACGAATAAATCCTCGCTGAATATCACTATGAATCGCACCAGCCGCTTCAGGTGCAGGACATGCAGCAGGTATCGTCCAGGCTCGGACTTCATCTTCACCACTGGTTAAAAATGAAATGACATTGACCGCTTTGTAACAGGTTTTCACAAGACGATCTTTTGCGATCTCTTCAACGCCCATATCTTCCAGAAAAGCATCACGCTCATCAGCGTCTAATGCTACCAGTTCCGATTCCAATGTGGCAGACAATTGTATGACTTCACAGCCTGCCTGCTCAGCAGTGATTGCTGCAACCCCACTAACGTCATCATCTGAAACATTCAACACGACCACAGCTGGCTTTAATGTCAAAAACCCAAAACTTCGAACAATTTTTTCCTCTTCTTCTGATTGAATAGCACTACTTAATGGTTGAAGGTTTTCAATTGCCTCGTTACATCTCTGTAAAATAGCATATTCTTTTTTATCAGCATCAGCCGTTTTTGTCGGTTTATTTTTAGACTTCTCTAATTTTTCTAGTCGATTGGTCACAAGCTCTAAATCCGCAAGCAACATTTCATTTTGTAATTCTTCCAAGTCAGCCATTGGATCCACCCGATCACGGTAGGCGGCCACACTGCTGGATGAAAAGCCACAAATCACCAGAACCAGCATCTCAGATTGTCTTGCCTGGGCAATTAGTTTTCGAGCCTCCTGCTGGCCCGATTCACTCACAAAACTGAAACCTGGTAAATCTAAAAATTCAATCGTCGCATGGGTGGTCTTTTTGGGCTTATACATTTCCGTCAAAAAGTCCAATCGTTCATCGGGTACTTTGACGACAGCTCGTTCAATTTGACCAACCCCTGCAGCCCCACTACCCCCCTGGCCTTCCGTAATCGCTGAAAACAAGCTACTTTTACCAGACTGTGTTAAACCAATTAATGCTACCTGCATCGATTAAATATCTCCCAATTATGTCAATTTATATTATATCAAAGGGAATATGATGCACTTACACTGCTAGCTTGTCAAGGAATAAGACCATGAATACGAAAAAGAGTAAACAAGCCTAAATAAACGCTTTATATAATAGGAAGGGTAATTTTGAAGAAGAGCAGCATATGAAAGCCTATCAAAATTAGTTGAAAAATGAGCCATTTCTTGCGAGCTGGAGTCCCCTTGGATTTATGCCAACCTAATAAGGGTAAAAATAATAATGAAAAGTAAATCGCCATAATAAAAAATCCACCAATAATATTCCATAATGGAATACCAAAGTATTTGGGGGTATCCGGTAAACCGAAAAAGGATTTCATCCAGGGAAAGAAAATATCGTGGGGAAAACAGGCCACACCACAAACATATTGCATCCCCTTGACCGCTTGAATTTGTCCTTCCTGAACAAAAACAAACGCCATGGCAGAAATAATCGTGACAATCACAACACCCAGAAAATAATTAATCGCAACACTTTTTGATAACATAGAAATCTACCTCTTGTTATCTATTTTACGACTGGCACCGCAATCTGTTCGATAGTTTTTTCCACACCTTCCAAAACGATTGCCATACGATCATAAACTAGCTTATCTGGGGTATCTTCCTCTGTATGATAATATTGATAGCGAAAGGGGGCTGTATCCGTAATCATAATCGCGGGATAACCCACTTGCCAAAACGACCAATGATCGGACCAGCCCACACCAGGAATACCAGACACTAACGCAGCACCTTCACTGGGAAAATCACAATTCTGTCGAAAATGCTTAATAACTTGTCGCAACTGCTTACGAGATTTCACATTACTGATAAATCCCACAAAATTACCTGTGGAAGGATAAAACAAACTAAATGGAAATGGATACCGCTGAGAATTTTTTTCATCAGTATAATAGCCAATCGTCTCTAAAGACAACATCAGGATAATCAGATCATTATCTTGTCGACATTGCTTTGCATAAACCAGGCTCCCCATATTTTCTGTATGAAAGTGTGGTGGCTCCTCATTCACAAATGCCACAAAACGAATCGTTTTTTCAAATTCTTTTTTGGATAATTCACGGGCGATTGCAAGCATCCCAGCAACACCTGATCCATTATCATTAGCAGCAGGGCAATCCATTACACTATCATAATGCGCTCCAACGACTAAAATCTCCTCTGGGGCTACACTCCCTTTCATTTCAGCAATAATATTATCACAATCTTGCTTATTTACCTCAAACGTTTGTCGTATAACATCCAATTGACATTTTTCAAACTCGCTACTAATCCAATCGGATGCCTGTTTAAGTTTTTTGGGTGCAAAGACATTACGATCCCCTATGTCAATGGCAAGAATTTTCACATCTCGACGTGTTTGCTCTTCTATTATTTTTTGTCGTGTTTTCATTACCGCTAGAGGGCCCTGATAACTCTTACCTGGCATCCACATTAATGCGATATAGGCAATGAATATGAAAACCATTAGAATAATAAATAATATTAATAAACGCTTCGCGGCAGCTTTATTGATAATCTCGAATTTTATTTTGGATGATTTTTTCACGCCATATTCCCTAAACTACATAATTTTAGGGATGTATCATTTAAAAAATCAAATCATATCCAACATAAAATATTAAAATGTCAATTAACGCATGCCCAACCCACGCTCCGACCAGGGATTGCTGCTTTTGGATTTGCCAGCACCAAAATGATCCACCAAACCAAACTAATGTGCCAAAAATAAAAGCTCCAGGCACAGATACAAATTGCCCAAGAATCACATAATGATGTGCCGCAAACGCTAAACCGGCTAAAACAATTGCCCATTTTGTGGATATCAATTTAGACAATCGTCCGTAAACGTACCATCGCCAGTAATATTCTTCCAATAAAGAATGAATTAAACTTATAAATATCCCAAAAAGAATATAATGATTCATAATACCAAAAGATTCGACCTTTAACTTAATCGGCTCACGAAACTCCTGGAGATAACCACCAATCGGCGTAAACTTATACAACACTACCGCAAAAACAAAAACAGCCCCTCCAGTAATTAAGCCAAACGGTATGACTCGCAAATGGTGTTTTAAACTGTATGCTTTTGAAACGAGTTTATTTTTCTCAATGACCAAGATTGCAATAATAGGCCACACCAGAGTAAATACTTTTGTTGAGGTATAAAGTATATTGGCAAATGTCGTTCCTGAAAAAAAGACAAAGTAAAACAGTGAAGAGATTAAAGGTAATACCATGGCTGGAATGACACAAAATGCAACCTTTGATCGATCTTTAGTTAATTCAGACATCACCAATCCCCATACGTTAAATATCTACTCCTAAAGATTTCAATTCTGTCACCAATTGTGTAAGGTGACCATAAACGATTCCATGCATGCCTACATTTTTTGCCCCTGCAATATTCTCCACTTTGTCATCAATAAAAACGGCTTGATTTGGCTTAATTTGTAATTGCTCTAAGCACAATTCATAAATCTGAGATTCTGGTTTAATGCTGTTTTCATAACAGGAAAATATTTTCACGTCAAAATATTCTGGATGGAATTTATTAAATTGCTTAGCAGCAGCAACCTCCGTATTTGAAAGAAATCCTACCTTATAAGATTTTCCTAATTGGTAAGCTAAATGATAGACTTCTTTCCGATGGGATAAAGCCTCTCTAAACGCACTTTCCCATAATGCCCCTTCAGGAGTTTGACAATTTAATTCAGAACAGATAGATTCCCAAAATTGCTCTTCCGATATTTTTCCACGTTGAAAATCTGGTTTAAACTTTGGAATTTCCTGAGATAACAACTCTTCAGACACACCTAACTTCTGCGAACAAACGGCTAGTACACCCGGATCTGGATCATCTATTAATACCCCACCCCAATCAAAAATAACAGCTTTTATTTCAACGATGATTCGTTCCTATCACCATATTAAGCACTAAAATATGCAGGCTCATTACCTGGCTTCCATTTAATATTACAACCCATACTGGGAATTTGTTTCTCTGCCGCTGACTGTCCGGCAAGCAAAGCATCCAGTGCTCCACGTAAGTCTTTGCCTGTGACAGGAACATCCGATTTTGGTCGAGAATCATCTAATTGACCACGGTAAAACAGTTTTAATTCGCCATCAAACAAAAAGAAATCTGGTGTACAAGCAGCATTGTATGCCTTAGCAACCTCTTGTGTTTCATCGTAAAGGTAGGGAAAGGTATATCCTGCATTTTGAGATTCTTCAGCCATTTTTTCTGGACTATCCGCTGGATGTGTATCAACATTATTCGCATTGATCGCAACAACACCAATATCTTTAGCCTGATACTCTTTGGCAAGCTTGGCAATTTCTTCACGAACATGAATCACATAAGGACAATGATTACACATAAAAATCACCAACAATCCTTTTTTGCCTTTAAAGTCATCACGATAGACCATATAGCCATCAGTTTGTGGAAGTTCGAAATCAGGTGCCTCAGTACCAAGCGATAACATGGTAGATGGTGTCAGAACCATAATGCGTCTCCTTTTGCTTGTAGTGTTGAAATGCTTATCGATAGATATATTAGGCGAATGTATGACAGTTGTCCAGTATGAGTTTGTTACTCACCCAAATGACGAATCATGCCAATCTTACGCTGGACAATTAAATCGGCTTTGCGTTTTTCGCCGTCACTTTCTAAAGCATAATCCACATCCATCACTTCAATAAATTCAGAGGTATACTCTTTCAATATTCCTGAATACTCGACAACCTGATCGCCTTTCATCATTTCAAGCACAACTCGCTTGCCAATATGCCGCTCTAAAATAGGATCAAACGCATTTGAGCCTGAATCAATCAACTCCGATTTCATTTGATTCACATATTTATCCTGTTTGGTCAAGACGGCACCTGCAGGAGATGCTTTTTTCGCTTGCGCCAGGACAACATTCACGATCTCCAATATCGAATCACGCAATGTGGTAAAGATATTTCGAATCTTTCGTCTCATGACCTTAGTGGCTGGAGGATGATATGTACTCTCCAAATCCCTTTCTCGTAATTTTTGCATCTCGGGAGTCAACTGATCATGAAAACGAAGCAAAGCACGCATAGAAGAGTATTCAGACTTATAAAAAATATAACTTCCCTCAATATGACCTTCAGCATCCGTTTTTTTCTGCTGATAGGTTAATTCTAACCCCGTATGTTCCACATGGAACATTCCCCAGATTATTTTTCCTGTAATCTGCTCAACTGTGACAATAAATTTGCTAAAATCCTTCAGGCAGCGATCCCGACTACGTCTTTGAATGAAAACACCCAACAAAGTAGATACAATAATAAAAAGCAAAGTAAGCATCAGGGCATTATCTAACATGACGACAATCTCCAATCATATAGTACGAACACATATTATCTTGCCCCATTACTCAGGTTTACCAGCAATCGGTACTGGCAATGGTGAACGTACATGCAAATCTCTTTGAGGAAAAGGAATTTCGATATTATTTTCACGAAAGGCATGCACAATCGCACAATTTAACTCACTTTGCACATTATAAATTCGCGTAGGATCATTGATCCATGCCAATAATTTCATATCCCAGCTAGAATCACCGAAATTGGTCAATAAAACCTCAGGTTCAGGCGATTTTAGCACTTCATTATTGTCCTCTGCCACTTTCTTCATGGTACTTTTCACAAGCTCTAAATCACTGCTATAGGAAACACCGACTTTGACTTCAGTACGCACTTTTCGTTGACCATGAGACCAATTGATGACAGTCCCAGAAACAAACTGTTCATTCGGCACAATGATAGAAATATTGTCTGGTGTTTTTATCGTCGTGGCACGCATATTAATTTCAGTAACATCACCCAATTCGTTAGCAACAGTGATTCGGTCACCCACTTTGATTGGGCGTCCAAAAAGAAGCACCAACCCTGCAAAAATATTCGCGGTAATTCCCTGGAGTCCAAAACCAATACCCACCGAAAGAAAACCAAAAATGACCGTCAAACCAGATAAATCAATACCAATGAATTGAAATGCAATCAAAGCTCCAATCATGAGCATGATATAGTGAGACACTCTAACGATCACATAATGGACACCTTGGTCCACTTGAAATTTATTAAGCGGCCTACCAATTAATACTTTGGAGATAAATTTGGATAGGAAAGAAAAAACAACTACCAGAATGAGAAAGGTCATCAGCGAATAGACTGTGACCGACGTATCGTTGATTTTAAAGATTTCAAACGCTAGATATTTATCAAGCGACTGGATCATCTCACTAAAACTCATGCGAACTCCTTTCGCTAAAATTTAAGATTTAACTTATTTTAGCAAATGGCAAGAAGATTTCCATAAGTTTTAATTTAGTAACCAGTTCGATGAGAGAACCGAAAAATCGATCAGATTAAATTTACCATCACCACCCTCAGGGCCTATGTCATGAATCGAAGCACCATGCTTAAGCCACTCAGAAACATAGTTTGCTAATTCGCTTGGCTGTTGCTGGCTTAGAATTGAAAAATCAAACATATTTATCACACCATCACCAAATTGAGGATAAAAATCATAGTTCAAAGTCTCTGATAGCCAATTTTCACTTAAAACAATTAAATCATCCAATCCTATTCCATCTGGGCAAGATAACTCCATCGGTAATCTCTGCCATGATAATTTTGGATAATTCCCCTCACATAGATACCAAATATCTTCTGTACCATTAGACATCTCACCGATAAAATCCCACCCCGCATTAAGGTAAGTACTTAATTCTTGCATTTCTTGTGTTGTTTTTCCTACGCCTGAATCACTAAAGATTTTCCCTGATGTTTCTTTGTCCCAAAACGAATTGACCGTTGTACCTTGTGATTGAATATCAACAAAACCACTTGGAAAACCACTACCACTAATTTGACCTGAACTATAGCAATTTATAATATCACCGCCATTATAACCAATAAACCCTGCGATAGCACTATTTCCAGTAGAAAACACATCAACATGGCTATAACAATTTCTTATTTCACCATCGTTAAATCCTATAAATCCAGCAAAACGATAATCAGTCCCAGTAACAACCCCCTTAGCATAACAATTCTGAAGACTACTGGAACTCCCCCCTATAAAACCGCCTGTGCTGTTATCTCCTGAAACGATGCTATCACTATAGCAATTCCTTATAATAGCAGAATCCGATCGGCCAATAAGACCACCTACATTCTGCGTTCCAACAACTGTACTTTCGGCATAACAATCAATAATTGACTGATTGAAATTCCAACCAATCAATCCACCTACGACATTATTTCCAGTAACATTACATTTTGAATAACAATTAATTACATGAGAACGATTTTTCCCAATTAATCCTCCGACTTGACCTGGAAACGAAGCATTCGCTGCAGGATAAACACTTCCAATAGCATAACAATTTTTAACTTCTTTAGATGATCCACTAGATGACCCAATTAGTCCTCCAGCTAGGGATTGGGTAAAAACGACTTCACTAGAACTCCAGCAATCTATAACATCACCAAAGGTCCAACCAACAATTCCTCCCACAACATTCTGTCCTTTAACCTTTAAAGAAGCTGAACAATTCTTTATGGTAGTATTGTCTTCTGCAAGCCCTACAAGACCACCAGTTGCTTCACCACCTTCTATATAACCATTATTCACATGACAGTTATCTAAACTTCCACGTATTAGATGACCGACAATTGCACCGACTTCATCGACATTGCTAGTCGGACCTGTGCCAATAATGATGTTTGGTTCAATTAATGTTACATTTTTTATCATCACGTCATTATCACTAACTACTCCAAATAATCCATAGTTTGCAATGTGACTTTCATCATAATAATATGTAAAATTAGATATTGAATGAAAATTGCCATCAAATACTCCTTTAAACGGCTCATATCCATCTTCATCATTACCAATAATATTGTAATTCGTTCCTGTTATTCCAGACATATCAATATCTGCCATAAGTATAAAATGCTTATCCCAATCATCTTCGAAAATTCCAATCCAATTCATTTGAGATGATGTCCAAATTTGAAATGGATTATTTTCTGTACCATCGCCACCACCATAATTCGGATCCGCCTGTTCGCCCAGTGATGGTGTTAATAATAACGCATCATGGGCATTAACTAATCCCCATCCATAAAAACTATTTTTTCCGATGGTACCTAAATCTATACAAGATTTTTTTAGAATGTTTTCAACTTGTTCTACGGGAACTTGTTTATTTTTCGAGAATATTAATGCAGCAACACCAGCGGCATAAGGCGAAGCAAATGAGGTACCAGAAGATAAAACATAATCTCCTTCTGGATTCCAACCATCAGCGCCTGTTCTATCAGTTGTATAAATATCTTCTCCTGGAGCTACATAATCAATTCCCGAACCATAATTACTAAAATCTGCTTTTATTCCCCGGTTATTAATAGCTCCAATGGCATTCACTGAAGGTAATGATGCAGGATAATCAATATCTGTATCACTATTATTTCCTGCGCTTGCAAAGTGAATAATGCCATTATCGCGTAATTCCTGGTATTTATTTGCAATTGCACTCGAGGTGAATCCATAATAATTACTATTATTCGTTACTTTCGCCCCAATCGTTTGAGCCCAGTTTAACGCATCAACAGTCCAGCTTGCATAAGACCACCATGCACCACTTTCATCCGTCGTCCTAAAAGCTCGCGCGGAAGCAATCTTACATACCGGAGCAATTCCTGTCGTACCTAAAGCATTATTGATCGTAGCTGACACACAACCCGCAACGGGGGTGCCATGGTTATCATACTGATTCACAGGCCCACCATCATTTGAAAGATCATCAGTAAAATCATTACCTGGTATTTGATTAATGTCAGGATGATCTTGCTGCACACCTGTATCTAAAATAACCACAATAATATTAGGATCACCGGTTGTAATATCCCATGCTTCTGGCCCATCCATATCTATATCTACAATACCACCATCCTGGCCCGTGTTATGGAGTCCCCAGGAATTTGAAAACTCAGTATCATTAGGAATAAAAGAACTTCGTCCAGTAAATAACATGTCTGGTTGAGAAAATTTAATTTCTGGTAATAATGCTAGTTGATTTGCAAGTGATAACACATCATATCCACTCTTACTCTGTGTTTTTAAATAATAGACACCTGACATGTTATTCCATTTTTCATAAATTATTTGTCCAGCAATATAATCATTTATGATTTCATAAGCCTGGTGTTTATCAACATTATCATTAAAACCGACGATGATCCAGGGAGAGACAATGAGCATTTCATTATTTGCCATTTTGAATATTGGAGAAATAAAGTCGACTGTTGGTTGCAAACTTAAACTTGTTACCGAGTTTTGCAATTGAATTGTGTTTGTATTTTGTAATTGCTGATTGCCCATGATATGCCAACTATCAATGGGACAAGTAATTGTCGATGTCGTCATACCACAATCATGCATGTTCATTTGGAATTCATCTAATGAGATATTCGGCGACTTTAGAACAGCAACATCATGAGGGTGAAGTTGTATTGGAACACTTTCTTTATAATGGTAATAGACATAACTATTTTGCCCGCTTGATAGTTGCGAAATAGTTAAGACGATTATAAATATCCACCGACACTGCATTTTCCAACTCATAGTAAACTCGATCTAATTAACTTGATATATTCCCTACTCACACCCAATGAACTCAAGATTTCAAGGGCAAGAAGCCCTCATTGTACAAGGATTTACGAGGTAATTCAACTTCAATCCCTAACACCACTTAGCAAGCTTAAATGTCTTTAAGGCATATATTTGCTTCTGAATTCTCTAAATCTTGTCCCGCTTGATCTAATAGCTCTTCCAGTCGTTTTAATTCTTCGGTCTGGTTGACTGGAAGTGATTCTCTTCCGAATTCATCAAGCGCGTCATGGATGCTTTTGATCGTTAATAGAGCCACATCGCAAGCTGGCTGGTAGGTGATTTTTCGGGCACTTTCTTCATCTTTGATTTCAATAAGAATCCCTGCCTGGACTAAGTCAAAAACGATTTTGCGTACCAAACGCACGGGAATGTTAAGTGCCTGCTCGATGGCTTCCACATCTTCGGGTGGCTTTTTCTCACAAAAATGCTTAATGATTCGATGAGCAATAAGCAGACTTAATTTACGCCTGTAACGAGGGCTGACTTCCAGGCAATCCTTTTCAAATTCGTAGGTTTTTACATTCTGGCAGGCAAAGGAAATTTCACCACCAAATAATATGATCACCCAACTAAACTGAAGCAAAATTAACATCAAAGGCAATGCAGCAAAACTACCATAAATGGCATTTGCCTTTGCCATACCAACTTGTAATCCCAAATAACTGGCAATGAAAATCTGAAACATAATCCCAGCAATAATGGCCCCAATAAGCCCCGCACGCTTACTCACTTTTGTATTTGGCATCCAGTAATATATAAATGCAAACAGCACCCATATAATCAACAGTGAACATATTTTCAATCCAACCTTAACAATAGGACCAAATGTTTGCAACCATTGGTATTTTTCCATAAAATTAGTTGTCAGCACTTGCACAGTCGCTGTTGCACTCACAGCTGTCAACATGAGTATGGGACAAATCAAAATAAATGCCAGATAATCGCCAACTTTTCTTCCGAACGTTCTTGGCTTAGTCACACCCCATATATGGTTAAAGGCATTTTCGATATGGCCTAATACTTTAATGATAGCCCAGAACAAAAATAAAATACCAACACCTGCAATAACCCCACCGTCCGCCTGCTCAAGCATATTCTGTGAAAATTCCATGATTTTCTGAGCGGCTTGCTCCTGGCCTTCAGCCATCGACATTAACTTTTCTTGCAATTTTTCCTGTAATCCAAATCCTTTAGCAAAAGCAAATATAACAGCAAGTACAGGAACAATTGAAATCAAGGTATAAAACGTTAAGGCAGATGCTCTAAGCATACACTTGTCTTCATCAAATCCACGAATTGTCACAAGGAGAATTTGTATTGGGCGCAATAGGTAATACTTCGCTTTAGGCAATTCTTTAAAGCGAATCCGCCATATTTCTTCTTTAGTAAATTCGAGAAATCGTTTAACCATTTTTTATCCAGTTTTTATATTCAACTAATCAATGCAACTATTATATCATATGGATCGCCTGATTCAATTATTTGATGCGTTTCGAAAAAGGCCACTGAGCCCAATCGGCTTGCATGTCACTCATGATTTCCTTGGGCATATTTCCGATACAGGCTTGCTGCAGAAGTGCTGCCTTTGGGTGTCGGTATTTGATGGCTCGATCCCACTCGGAAAATTGTATCCCAAGCCCCATCATTTGTTGATGCGAAGGACTGTATTTCCCATTCAATTGAGTATTCCATCGATCAACCAGGTAATTAACCCACGCATCTCGATACATATATTTCGACTCGAAATCGTCCACCATGCGGACTTGGCTGGCATTCAATTCAACAAACATATTGTTGAGCGTATTAATACTGATCCCGCTATCATTCTGTAAATCTTCCAGATGGCCCAAAGATAACATCTGAACACCCTTTAGGTGACGCATAGTAGGATCTAGTATCAAATTCTGCTCCAGGGCATCCTTGCAGCGTTTTGCTACGACATCCCAATCAAATGACGATTCTTTAAACCCAACCAGTCCTAATGCCGGTTCCGCGTTGGTAAAGGTATTGCGAAAGAGTACCACATTTCCAAATACAGACTGAAAGGTTTTTGCGATTGACTTAAATTGCTCAGGCGTTAATTGATACATCGCAAGCCACTGACAAAATATACCTCCTTTTTTTAACGCATCTTTTATCGCTTGAAAATGTTCAACAGAATAAAGTCGCGCTTCGCCCATTCCCCAGGGCACAAACAGATCTCCCACAATGACATCATATCGATTTTGACATGCGGCAAAATAAGTTCGACCATCTTCCACAACAATCCTGGCTTTTTCGTGCTGTGTGATACCATGGTTATCCTCTTGAAAATAGAGATCAGCCGCACGAACCACCAACCCAGATAATTCCACAGATTCAATCGATTCCACAACAGGATGCAACAAAGCTCCTCCAGATGATATACCTGTTGCTAATGCAATGAATCCAACATCTTTAGGCTGCGAATGAAGAAGCAGTGGAATATGTGTTTGCCTTTCCTGGTCATATTTCACACTATTGCTACCAAGCATGTAATGATTCGACATAAGAATCCCACGGCCTATATCAGCATGCTCTACGACAGAAACATTGCCATCACGACCATGCTGGCGATCAATAACCACAAACCCATAACTTGTTTTATCTAATGAAAGTGGTTTTACCCATACGAAAATTAAGACAAAAGCAACGACCATCGCAATGACTGGAATACTTTTTTCTACTAAATCAGAATTGGCATTTTTTCGAAATTGCAATACCAGTACCATCACCAAATAAAACAATCCGATGCTGCAGATACCATAATAGACTCCCATATTTGGAAGAAGAACCCGATAGGCTATTTCAGCACCCAACAGTCCGCCAAATCCATTAATCGCCAGCAGCAGGCCCCACTTCTTCGCGTGAATATCATGAGCTACTTTTCCATACCAGGAAAATATCATGGGAAAAACAAATCCAGCAAAAAGAAAAGATGGCCCCAATGCTAACAATGAAAACAGGATTAGCTGCCCGAGAAATTGCTGGGGCGATTGCGTTGCCCCCGTTTGCATCTCTTGCGTTAATACATCGAACAATTTCGGCATAGTAACTATAACAACGCCTGTAATGATCATGATCATAAAAATAAAGTAGAGCGAATAACGGCTCATTTGATTCAACAATGGAACAATCATTGACGAGACCGCTAAAAGTAAAATCACAGTAAATAACATCGCCGCAGGTGTATGATACGAAACAGGAATAAATAACAGCAGCATTTCGAGTGATAGAATTTCTAGTGCCAAAACACCAAATCCCGAAAAGAAAGCTAGCAATAACGCCAACCGGAACCATTGATTATTTGATGTAGCTTCAGACGAGTTTGTCACGGTCTCTTTTATCTCAGCCAGTGTGGAATTACGATGAATGAAATAGGCCAACCCAGCCACAATGAGATTAAATGACAATGCCATGATCATCGAATTGCCTGCTCCTAACGTTTGCAAGGCAATTCCTGCAACCAATAATAAACCGACGACACCCCCTAGTGTATTAATCGCGTAGAGCCATATACCTTGCTTGGATAACTCGCATTCTCCCCTCAAGAGGCCATTAGCAATAAAAGGAAGTACTAATCCCATGCAAAACGTGGGCGGCACAATCACAATAACTGAAATGATAAGTTTGACAAATCCACCCACCCATCCGCTTAAAGCATCAGGGCCAATCGCTGGCCAAATCCAATCTGTCCACGCTGGCAAAAAAAGTATCGGCAAACACAACATCGCAATAGCCAGTTCTGCCATCGAAACTGCCAGCCAGGGCTTTTTTAATGTTTTTACTTTCACGGAAGCAAAGGCTGCCCCCAAAGACAAACCTAGAAAAAAACAACCAAACACACGAGTGGTCGCTTCAGAGCTGGCACCTAATAAATCAGTTAAACGGCGGGTCCAAAGTAATTGATGACCTAACGCTGCACAGCCACTTAGAGCCGCAAGACATAATGCAAATAGTAGCCATGTTCTTTGTTTAGCGATTTGACGTCTCCAACGTTGATTTGATCTTCTATTTATTATCTTTTGGGAGTGGCTTCATCATCCCAAACCGCCGAAGCAATTTGAGGCTGCCACACAGTTTATTCGACTGGTTAGCAGCCATATTCTTTAAGATAAGCTTCCATACGATTGCGGCAATCATCATCTAAAACAACTTGACCATTAACTGGTTTGTTATGCAAATAGTCGATGATCTCTTTTACATTCACAATCGAATAGACATTAAACCCAAATTCCTCTTTTACTTCATCCATGGCAGTCAACTGCCCCTGGCCTCTTTCCATACGATCTACTGAAACGATCACCGCAGAAACTTTGGGACTATTATTACTTGCCAGGATGGACATCGTCTCACGTATACTGGTTCCAGCGGTGATAACATCTTCGATGATCACTAATTTTTCTGTTCCATCAAATTGATGACCGATGAGAATCCCTTTCTCGCCATGATCTTTAGCTTCTTTACGATTAAATGTCACTGAAATATCTTGATCAAAATCCTGACTTAAGGCCACGGATGTTGTCACCGCCAATGAAATTCCTTTATAGGCGGGTCCATAGAGATTATCAAAGTCACTACCGATTTGTTCGCGAATCGCCTGGGCATAAAATTTACCCAACTGAGCCAGATGGCTTCCCATTCGATAGCGACCTGTATTCACAAAATAAGGAGTTTTTCGTCCACTTTTCGTGGTAAAATCTCCAAAGGTCAAAACCCCACATTGAACCAAAAATTCGATAAAATCCTTTTTATACTGCTGCAAAAGTCATATCCTCTTCAAAATGTGTGAATAACCGTGACTTGAATTTGGGCAAAATCACGTTAAATGCGATAGTTACCGATATTAATGTAAATTTAGGCCGCTTCCAACCAGAAAATCAAAATTGGACCTGCTAAGCTTATGGCAAAAACCAAATATCTCACATCTCCCGTTCCAAGCGATAAAATGCCAGGAGGCATCCCCTACATCATTGGCAACGAAGCCGCGGAACGATTCAGCTTCTATGGCATGAAAGGGATATTATATACGTTTATGACAAAATATCTGGTCGACCATACCGGAGCCTTTGATACGATGAGTGAATCTGAAGCAAACACCTGGATTCATACATTTACATTTGCTGTTTATATCCTCACGATTTTAGGTGCTATTTTATCTGACATTTTTCTTGGCAAGTACCGAACGATTTTATTTCTTTCAATCATTTATTGCTTGGGTCATTTGGTCCTGGCAGTCAATCTAACACAAGGCGGTTTAATTCTTGGACTATCGCTCATCGCTTTAGGTTCAGGAGGTATAAAACCATGTGTTTCGGCACATGTAGGGGATCAATTTGGACAAAAGAATCAACATCTAATTTCAAAAGTATTTGCCTGGTTTTATTTTTCGATCAATCTTGGTGCGGCTGCATCAAACATCATTACACCTTTACTATTAGAACATGATTCTTTCGGTCCACACTGGGCTTTTGGTGTCCCTGGCGTATTGATGTTTATTGCAACGGTGTGCTTCTGGCTAGGGCGACATAAATTTATTCACATCCCTCCAGGTGGGATACAAATCCTGGATGACATTCATAAAATTCAAGGCTGGAAAATTATTGGTAAAATTTCCATCGTGTTTATCTTTTTCATCCCCTTTTGGGCTATGTTTGACCAAACAGCTTCAGCATGGATCAGCCAAGCAGAAAAATTGAATCGCAATTTTTACATTTTTGAATTATTACCTTCTCAATTACAAGCGGCAAATCCAATATTAATATTAATCCTGATACCAACATTTGCTTATTTCATTTACCCTAAAATTAATCAATATTACAAATTGACCTATCTAAAGAAAATATCTGCAGGTTTTTTTCTAATGACACTTTCGTTTCTTCTCGTTGCCTGGCTTGAACAGAGGATCGAATCTGGAGATGTGCCTCACGCTGCCTGGCAACTTCTTGGATATGTCATTTTAACATCCGCTGAAATCATGGTATCTATCACTGCGCTTGAGTTTGCTTATTCGCAAGCCCCCAATTTCATGAAGTCTTTTATCATGGCACTTTATTTATCCGCCATTGCACTCGGCAACTTGTTTACTGCTGGGGTTAATTTCTTCAACGAGACCCCAGATGGCTCCCAAAGACTCGACGGGCCAGCCTATTACCTCTTTTTTTCGGGGGTCATGTTTATTACCGCGATGCTATTTTTACTGGTCATCAGATACTACAAAGAGAAGACCTATATTCAAAATTGACCAGGCAAAACCGACCCAACAACACCAAGGGCCCATAAATACATTATTAACAAGATTTTACACCTGCAGCCCACTCAGAAAACATACTCAAAACAGCTAATTTTTCCCCTTGCAATTGGTTCATAACCGCCTTAAAATGCAATGTTTTATAATTGCGCCAAGCTCTAATTTCCTGCTTTATTTTGATAAGGAAAGATGAGAGCTTACGATTTGAGGACATAAAATAGTGTTTGAAGGTTTGACCAACAAATTGAACGAAACGTTCCGCAATCTAAGCGGACGTGGACGCATTTCGGAAGAGAACATCCGAGAGGCGATGCGTGATGTACGTACCGCTTTATTGGAAGCGGATGTTAATTTCCAGGTGGTCAAAGATTTCTGCAACAGCGTTGTTGAAAAAGCAATGGGCGCAGAAGTTATCAAAAGCCTCAAACCCGACCAGCTCATGATAAAAATCGTCAACGACGAATTAACCCAACTCATGGGACCTGTCGATAGCGAAATTTATTATGTGTCTCCCGGCCCAACCGTCATGATGCTTGCAGGCTTGCAAGGTGCTGGTAAAACGACCACTTGTGCGAAGCTGGCAAAACTCTTAACAAAAAATGGTAAACGCCCTCTTTTGGTTGCAAACGACCTGCAGCGTCCAGCTGCTATTCAGCAATTGAAATCTTTGGGGGAGCAGCTTGATATACAAGTGTATCACGAAGATACCAAGAATGCGGTCAAAGTGGCTCGCAACAGTATCAGTCACGCAAAAAAGACTGGCCATGATGTTGTGATACTTGATACCGCTGGCCGACTGCATATTGACACAGAATTAATGGACGAACTCGGCAAGGTCTGTAATGCGGTGAACCCGCATCAAATCTATCTTGTTTGCGATTCGATGACTGGGCAAGATGCCGTCAATAGTGCCAAAGAATTTAATGAAAAGCTTGAACTGGATGGCGTCATACTTACCAAATTAGATGGTGACGCACGAGGCGGTGCTGCCCTTTCAGTCAAAGCTGTCACTGGCAAACCAATTAAATTTATTGGTGTCGGTGAAAAATTAGACAACCTGGAGCCCTTTTATCCTGAACGTATGGCAAGCCGTATTTTGGGAATGGGTGATGTCGTCAGTCTGGTTGAAAAAGCCCAGGAGCAGTTTGACGAAGAAGAAGCTGTCGCAATGCAGGAAAAAATGGCCAAAGGCAGCTTTACCTTTGACGATTTCCTCAAACAAATGCAAGGCATGAAAAAAATGGGTGGCATGAAGAGCCTGATGAAGCTCATGCCTGGAGCTGGCCAAATGGCCAATATGGATGTGGATGATAAAGAAATTAACCGTATCGAAGCGATTGTTCACTCAATGACACGTGACGAACGCAGAGATCCGGATGTAATTGACGCCTCAAGACGCCGAAGAATTGCCAAAGGCTGTGGCATGCAAACGCACGATGTCTCAGGCCTTGTCAAAACGTTTAAGCAAACACGTCAAATGATGAAGGCATTTAGCGGCATGGGCATGATGGGAAAAATGAAAGCCATGAAGCAAATGACCAGCATGGATGGCCTTGCCGCGATGATGGGCGGCGGAGGTGGTGGCGGAATGCCTGGCATGCCCGGCGCCAAAGTCAAACAACGCTCGAAACGAAAAAAAGTTGCTCGGCGTAAAAAGAATAAAAGGCGTTAATCGTGTGTTTCACAATCGAAATGTACCTGCAGCAGGTTGGCCAATGTCGCAAGAGTCAGTTTGGCAAACAATTCAGGTCGCAATTTCGAGATGCTCGAGGCACAGCAGAGCTAGCCATGCTCGCATCGCCTAGCGAAGATGAATTTAATGATTTCTGTCAAGCAGTTAGATCCATGACAGATGAAGAAAAAGTAAATATTGAATTACTGACAGACGAAGTCATTGCTGAGATTGCCCAACGGGCTAATGCAGACTACGCAAACATCAGTATATTTTTTAATGGATATATCTTAGAAAAGAAAAAACGCAAAAAGTAATTTTTAGGAGACCAAGAATTGGTAAAAATTAGAATGAAAAGAATGGGACGCACACATAGTCCTTATTATCGAATCAATGCGATCGATTCAAGATCACCTCGTGATGGTAAAGTCTTGGAAGCTTTGGGTAGCTATGACCCAATGCACAAAGATGAAAGCCAACAGTTAAAATTGAATGAAGATCGCATTCGCTATTGGCTTAGCAAAGGTGCCCAGCCTTCAGATACTGTAGGTAACTTTTTAAAGAAACACGGCATCACCGCGAACTAAAATGCATATTGACATCTTAACGCTTTTTCCCGGGATGTTCGATGGCGTGTTTGGCGAATCGATCATCAAGCGAGCACAAGAAAAAAAACTCGTCGATATACACCTGACGAATTTTCGTGATTTTGCCCTGGATAATCATAAAAGCGTTGATGATAAGCCTTTTGGCGGCGGTCCTGGCATGGTATTGATGTGCCAGCCAATTTTTGATGCCGTCAAGCATGTGCAGACAACTGGGCCAATTGCCGATGAAGTAATCTTGCTGACGCCGCAAGGTAAAGCGTTTAATCATGATTTGGCAATGGAGCTGGCTCAAAAAAAGCGATTAATATTTATCGCTGGCCATTATGAAGGATTTGATGAACGTATTCGACAAAATCTGGTAACCAAGGAAATATCCATTGGAGATTTTGTTTTAAGTGGTGGTGAATTACCTGCCATGATGTGCGTTGATGCGATCGTCAGATTGATCCCTGGTGTGCTAGGCGATGATCAATCGAGCAAAGATGAATCTTTCTCGCAAAATTGCCTGGAATATCCGCAATATACTCGGCCAGCGAATTACAACGACATGACAGTACCAGATATTTTATTATCAGGGCATCATGGCGAAATAGAGAAGTGGCGAAAGCAGCAAGCAAAACAAAGAACTCAGGAAAGACGTCCTGACTTATTAGATAAAGAAATTAAATAACACGATAATCTTTAGGAGACAGTAACAATGGTATCAAGCTTAATCAGCTCAGTTGAGAAAAAGTATTTAAAGAAAAAACTTCCGAGTTTTGACATTGGCGAAACAGTAGATGTTCACGTCAAAATTGTCGAAGGAAGCAAAGAACGTGTCCAGATCTTCAATGGCACTGTCATTTCACGCAAAGGCACTGGCATCAATGAAGTCTTCACCGTACGACGTATCGTTAACAACGAAGGTGTCGAACGTATTTTCCCAGTACACTCCCCCAGCATTGTCGATATCAAAGTTAAACGCTCGGGTATCGTACGTAGAAGTAAACTTTACTTCCTGAGAGACAGAACTGGTAAGGCTGTACGTTTACGCGAGAAATGGAACACAAAACAATAATTCAGTCTTTTGCTTGATACTGAACTCTGCGCATTTTCCTTTAATGATGGACCACCTGCATAGAGAACTATTGTCGTGTTATTTAGTTTCTTTAAAACGAAATCGCCTAAGATCACCCGCTTAAAAGAAATCGGCAACAAGGGGGAAGGACTTGCACGCCATTTTCTGAAAAAGCAAGGAATGAAATACATCACTTGCAATTACAGCAAACCTTGTGGCGAAATCGATCTTATCATGCAGGATAAGCAAACCCTTGTATTTGTTGAAGTAAAAACGCGCAGTAACGAATCGTTCGCAACTGGCGAACAAGCGATCCATACCGGAAAGCAACGCAAGCTCAAGGAAACAGCTAAAGCATTCATCCGCGAAAACCGACTCTCAAACACTCCCTATCGCTTCGACGCAGTCATTGTCACGAACCACGAGTCAACACATCCAGACTTTCGTTATTATCAAAGCATCATTAAAAGGTAATCTCTATGGCGACGCCTCAATTTATTGATACGCATACGCATCTGGCAACCACTGCATACAAAGACAATCTTAACGAAGTGCTTCAACGATCCCGTGAGGCAGGTGTAAATCAGTGGATCTGCATTGGAACAACCTTGGAGGATAGCCAAGCCTGCATCGACCTGTGTAAAACTCAAGAGAAGATGACATGCAGCGTAGGCATCCACCCACATGAAGCACAAAAGCAACCTTCTGACTATATCTCACAACTAGAACATCTTTCAAGTCAACCTAAAGTCTGCGCCTATGGCGAAATTGGGCTTGATTACCATTATGATTTTTCGCCCAGAGATATTCAGCAAAAAGTATTCGAAGAACAACTCCCCATTGCAATCAGCAAACAATTACCCATTGTCATTCATTGCCGCGAAGCAATTACTGATACACTTGAGATCTTAAAAGATTTGAAAAACAGCCATTCGGTTGTCTTTCACTGCTTCAGCTCTGACACCAAAGACGCCAAAGCGATATTAGATTCAGGATTCTGGTTGTCGTTCACAGGCACTATCACATTCAAAAAAGCGACAGAAAACCAAAAAGCAGCAGAGTATGCTCCATTAGACCGCATCATGCTCGAGACAGATTGCCCCTATTTAAGCCCGGATCCTATGCGAAAAATCAAACCTAATGAGCCCGCATTATTAGTGCACACCGCCCAAAAACTAGCGAATCTCAAGAGGGTATCAATTGAGGAAATTTCCGAAGTTACTATGAATAATAGCCGATCTTTTTTCCAGCTAGACAAATAAATAACTGATCATAAGGAACAAAAAGCATGTCAATATCGCTCATAACAGGTGGCGCAGGATTTATCGGAAGCAACATGGTCCGATATCTTCTCGACAAAAATGAAACGGTCATCGTTTTGGATAATTTTGAAACTGGTCATCGTAAAAATCTCGATGAAATAAAAGATAAAATTACAATCATCGAAGGGGATATTCGCGACAAATCAATGACTGACAAAGCCGTCCAGGGTGTTGATACCGTTTACCATTTAGCCGCATTGGGAAGTGTGCCCCGTTCAATTGTGGATCCCGAAACAACGCATGACGTTAACGTAAACGGTATTTTCAACATGCTCCAATCCAGCCACAAAGCAGGTGTGAAACGATTTGTTTTTGCATCAAGTTCATCAATTTATGGTCAAAGTGAAGTACTACCCCAACATGAAGGATTGCCACTTTTACCAATCAGTCCTTATGGTGCAAGCAAAGCAATAGGTGAGCTATACTGTCGCAGTTTTCATGAGACCTATGGCTTGGAAACCATCTGCATGCGATACTACAATGTTTTTGGGCCTCGTCAGGATCCTCATAGCCAATATGCTGCAGCCATTCCCCTATTTGTATCAGCACTTATGAGAGATGAATCCCCTAAAATATTCGATGATGGCGAACAATCTCGAGGCTTTACATACATTAATAATGTTATGGAAGCAAATTACCTTGCCGCAACCGCTGACACCGTTGCCGGAGAAGGCATCAATATTTCAACCGAAAATGCCGTCACCGTAAACACTGTAGTGAATACCATTAAAGAATTACTCGGCAAAAACAGTATTTCGCCCACCTATCTAGATCCGCGACCTGGTGATATCAAGCATTCGCTCGCAGACATAAAATTAGCAAATAAAATTATTGGGTATGAAGCCAAAGTCAGCTTTGATGAAGGTATCCGCATGGCAATCGATTGGTACAAAGAAAATCTTTAAGGACCTTTACGTTGGATTCAAATAAAAATAAACAGCAGGAAGACCTCGCCGCATTTCATCAAAAAGAAGAGTCTATTAGCTGCACGATTTTACAGTCAGCTCTTGATTTAGCAGATAAGTGTGCATTGCAGTCTTTACTTTTGTTTGTTGACGGCCTTACGGATTTAAAAGAATTGGATTCCATCAATTTTGACCAGCCACTCAAAATCATATTGATTACTCGCCATGATCAGACATTTGAACTCGCCCAAAAATATACGAAAAATGTGGTACGCATCCCTGAGGTCCAGCTCACACGCATGGGGCAAATCAAAATGGCAGTGATGCTCAGTTTTTCTAAACGATTATTGAAACCGAATGACTTTTTTGTTTACATCACAGGTTTGGCAGAACACCACCTGGACACCATGGTTGTCATGCAAGTTGGTCGTGAGTATGAACTATTTCAATCTGTAGATCAGCCCCCATTAACGGAGCATATTCGAAGAGCCACTTTTGAACGCATATTAAATTTAGCCCTGGAAATTGCCTCTGAAGGTCGTGAGGGAAAAGCGATTGGTGCCACATTTGTGATAGGTGACATTAAGGATATATCAGAACACACTCAGCAGAATATTATTAATCCGTTTAAAGGCTACCCGGAAGATCAACGAAATATACTTGATGAAAAAATGACAGAAACCGTCAAAGAATTTGCCAGTATCGATGGCGCCTTTATTATCAAAGGAACAGGCGCAATCGTTTCAGCAGGTACGTATTTATTACCTAAATTAGTATCCGAAGAATTGCCACAAGGACTAGGTGCTCGCCATGCTTCAGCCGCAGCAATTACTGCTGCCACAAAATGTATTTCTATTACGGTGAGTGAATCAACCGGAACGGTAAGAATATGGCGGCAAGGCCATTTGATCACAGAGATTGAAAAAGCCAAGCCTGTTGGTAAGTCACCCTCAAATTCACCTCATGTTACAAATTAGCTAATTTATCCTATTGAACTTGTTTCTTGAGTTGCTTAGCACGTTCTATAAAAGCATTAGAATCAACTTCAGTGATTGACGTTAGCTCAAAATCCCAACGGTGTTCATCAACAAAATTAAATGGCAACAGGCATTCAGCAATCAAATCTAATCCTACCCATTGATAAATAGGTGCCTCTGCCTTCTTCGGCTGCTTTATTGTTTTATAGCCATCTTTTCGAATAACCACGTCATAATCACCATACCAGGTAAATGGAACGGTCAAAGGCGTAGAACCGACCTCTTCGTCGTTCAACCAGACAATAGCACCTTGCGGTTCAGTTGAAACAGTAATATATCGTTCGACACAGCCTGTCAAAAAACACAATGTAAAAATGAAAATAAATGGAACCAATCTCATCATCATATTATTCCTCATCTGGTAATTGTTCCACGGGTGAATTATCCGTCGCTTTAATCGCTCGATAAAAACACCAGGAAAAACCACCCATCAAAAAGAGAATCATAAATGCTAATACCGCATAAGCCGATGTCGACAACTGCCCATCATAGACCATCTCAGCAAGCATATTCATATCAAACCCAATAGAATTATAATTCAGCCAATTCATTTTTTTTACCTGGTCGCCATAAGCCTAAAATAACAGCGACTAAAAAGAGGATAAGCATTAATGCCGTTCCGAAGACATTCACACCATTTAATTCACCTTGACTATTTATAAAATAGCTCTGGTTATCATAAAAGTCTTCCTTTAATTTCCAAATAAACAGTGCCCCTAAAATACCAGGAACAACTAATTTAATGGACCATTCCCACCAGACGCCAATTTTCCAGTCACTGGATTTATTAGAATGTCGGCGCAATTTACCAATATCAAAACACCAACCGATCACCAGGCATTCTACTAGACCAATAAAAAGTATCCCCCAAGCACCTTCATTCACAAAACTATCAATCGTACCTAGCCAGGCAAGTCCACCCCGTGTACAAAACAACGTTCCTACACCTAAACCCATCAGAGTCATCGTGAGCAAGATACCATTTCTTTTCCACCCCGTTTTATCAATCATACTCGAAAGAGCCGCTTGCGTTATGGAGAAAGCAGAATCAATCCCTAGAATCAACAACGCAATAAAAAAGATAACGGAAAAGATTTGGCTATGCGGCAAATGCGTCAACGCTTCAGGAAAAGCAACAAAAGCCAGCCCAACAGAATCTTTCATAATTTCTCCCACAGGCTGCCCGGTTTTGTAAGCGACAGATCCCATCGTAGCGAATACAGTAATACCCGCCAAGAAACTGGCTGACAAATCACATAAAGCAATAATCAAAGCGTTGTTATTTAAATCACTTTTTCGATGCAGATAACTCGAATAAGCCACCATTACGCCAAAGGCCAGACTCATTGAGAAAAATACCTGAGCAAAAGCTCCTCGCCAGACATCAACATTTTTTAACACAGACCAATCTGGTTCTAGAAAATATTCTAATCCCAAAATTGCCCCATCCATGGTTAAGCCACGAACAAGCAAAATGATTAACATCAAAAACGGCAAGGGTACCAACCACAACACGATTTTCCCTAGAAGCTTGACCCCTTTACAGATACATAAATACATTAGCCCCCACACCGCGGCTAACGCCCCAAAAATGGGCCAGTTGATCCCACCTAATGTTAAGCCCTCAGTTCGCTGGAGGTATTCCCTATTAAAATAATCCTTCGCATTGCCTTCCCATGGCAAGGGATTTGAAAAACTATCGACTAAATAATTCATACACCAGGCTAAAACGGCTGAATAATAACAAACAATAACAAAACTTAAAACGATGGGCCACCAACCAACAAATTCCCATTTAGAACCAATTTTCTTAAACGCATTGGGAGCAGCTTGCTGGGTCATATGACCTAATGAAAACTCCATAATAAGCATTGGAATTCCAATTACAATTATGGCCAGAATATATGGTATTAGAAATGCCCCTCCACCATTGCTATAAGCTTCGTGGGGAAAACGCCAAATATTACCCACCCCAACAGCAGATCCAACAGCGGCTAAAATAAAGCCGGCTCGTGAACCCCAGTTTTCTCGATTATTTGTCAGGTCTGCCATGCATCTTCCTTTGAATTATTTAGTAAAATCCATTTCAGCAAACAGCTAATTCGACTTGATATCTACTAACCTTCAGTAGGCGCGGCTACAAATTTTTCCAACCCCAGAAGCGTCATACTGTCTCGCTCTACCATGCTTCGTAAGTGTTCTCTTGGTATCGCCGGGAGTATTGAATCAATCGTTAATTTGTTCAAATTATAAACGGCTTCAATGACAGACTTAACATTATGCGTTGGGAAATCACTTCCAAACAATAATTTTTCCATCACATCATATTCATATGCTAGAGTTAAAATTCGGTAGGCCTGCCAGGGACGCGTCATAATCCCTGCAACATCAGAAAATATATTGGGATGTTTTCCAAGCAAAGCAATCGTTTGATCAACCCAGGGATATCCAAAATGTGAAATGACCATTTTTAAATTTGGAAAGGCCTGAGCAACTTCATCTAAAGCAACAGGTTGATTAAACTGCAAGTTAGCAACAGCAGGAATTTTTTCGCCATGAAGAAAGTAGATCGGCATCGAAAGACTTTCAGCCAATTCATAAATTCGCATTGCACGTGAATCTGTCGGATGAAATCCCTGACAAGCTGGACTCAATGTAATCCCAGCAAACCCCTGCTCATGATATTCCTGAAGTTTCTCAATCGTGCCTTCCTCCGCAGGATCCATCCCAGCAAAAGCAATAACACGCCCTTTATTCTCCTGGCTATATTCCAACAATACATTATTGGGAATCTCAGCGTTAAGCATATTACTCACAAACCCCAATACAAAAACAATGTCGGCAGGCTCACTGTATTCTAAATGTATTTTGGGATCTGCAGAACCAATTTCAGGGTTCGCTATGCAGGAAAAACGCTCAGCTTGACCTAACTGTTCTTTGGAAAGCCAAACATGGCTATGGCAATCTATAATCATAACTTATTTCTATATAACTAGATACGACACATCTTGTGTATTTGAGTAATAGCATCCTTACTGTGTATGAGGCAAGTTTAGCTTTATCAGCTAGATTGGTCAAGTACTCATTATGGCAAATTAGACGGCCCAAAATCGGTTTTTAGAATCTAAACAGCTATGCAACATACATAATTCGGATTCTCAGAAATTACCTCTATAAAATAAAGAAATCTAAGTAAAACTACGAATATAATAAAGTAAGACAACATATTAATATTTAGGGTGGTATTCGTTTTAGAGGCATTTTAGCCACAGAAAGATGGATTATTTAATGGTTATTCCTGATCTGACAGACAATATGCAATATAGCCTTATGGTCGCTGGATTGTTAGGCCTAATTATATTTTACGCAATTTATAAACGTAAAAGCTCCTAAAAAGGCAGAATAATTCTCACATCATAATTGTTAAGCAACGATCAGATCTCAATATCGTGATCATAACAAGATAAAGGGCACCCATCACATTTCGGCTTAGGCTTACAATGGTGCTTTCCAACTTCAACAATTAAGGCATGATATTCATTATATAAATGCAAATCCTCCTCAAGGTGCCTCTCAAAAAAATCTTTGATCTCCTCATATCCATCGTCCTGAGCAATCAATCCATGCCTGGTAAATATACGATGCGTATAGGTATCTACTACAAATGATGGTTTATTAAAGGCATATAAAATAATGGAATCGGCCGTTTCTCGCCCAATACCATTGATCTCCAATAATTCTTCACGTAATCGACTAACAGAATGATTTTCGAGAGCGGCCATTTGCCCATCATACTGATCGCAAAACCAACTCAATAAGTTTTTAAGTCGCTTGGCCTTAATATTGAAATAACCTGCTGGCCGAATTAAATCTGCTAATTGATCATGTGTGAGGCGGTTCATTTTATCAGCAGATAAACACTCTGCATTTTTTAAACGTTCTAACGCTTTTTCAACATTAGTCCAGTTGGTATTTTGTGTTAAAACAGCGCCAACCATTACCTCAAAGGGTGAATCACCTGGCCACCAATGCCTCGGGCCATATTGATCCAGTAACGATTGATACATTTGCATCAACTGGTTTGCGATCTGACTCATGATATTCCTCTGCATGATTTAAATTACAACAGTTAATCTTACAACAAAGCACTGGAAAGGAACATTTAAAATAGCTATAATCCCCACTTAATTTTACATAGAGATATTAATAATCAGAGATGCCAAATTCTAAACATAATCCATCCGAATTCAGCCCAAGCAGACATTTGAATTTTGCTGAAGGCTCCTACCTGGAATCTACCAGTCGCCCTCTTTATGCTCTAATGTTCTTATTACCTATGATTATTATCTATGAAATTGGAACCATTTTTGTTAACACAGATCAGTTAGCTCAAACACAAACCAGAGTTGCTACCTTCTCATGGCTCATGTCCTTGGCACAGTGGATAGGTCTTGACCGAAAATTAACCTTAGCCTTTCCCGGAATGGTGGTTGTCGTGATCCTTTTTTGCTGGCACATGGCAAGTCATCATGCTTGGAAAATCAATTTCAAATGGCTCTTCGGTATGGTGATTGAGTCCATTGCTCTAACGCTGCCACTTTTTGCATTAGGCCCTATCATGAGCAGCACGCTTGCTTCGCATGACATCATAACAATAACGTTATCTGCTTCAGAGGCCCCCACACAAAGTAGCCCCTTCCTAAATTACCTGGCCAACCTAACAACCAGTATTGGTGCAGGAATTTATGAAGAGCTTGTCTTTCGGCTCATTGTGTTAGGATTGGTTTTAATGCTGCTGGAAGACTTCTTTAAAGTAAAAAAAATATCTGCGGTATTAATGGCCGTTGCTATTTCATCCCTACTATTTGCGGGGCATCATTATGTCGGTTTTGTCAATGGCCAGTTCAGCATTTTTACCGATGAGCCATTTACATTGAATAGTTTTATATTCCGCACTTTATCAGGCGTATACTTTGCCTATCTATTTCGCTTTCGTGGCTTTGGCATTATTGCTGGCACACATGCCGCTTACGATATGATTTACTTTACGCTTCGTCTTACCTAAGGTTATAATCCTAAAACATCAAACATGCTATAACGCCCAGGCTTTTGGCTAGCTACCCACTGAGCGGCATGTAAAGCTCCTCTGACAAACGTATCACGAGAATGAGCCGTATGATGAAGGGTAATTGTTTCACCTAATGTGGAGAATGTCGCATTATGAATCCCAACAGTATCACCTGCACGAATGGCGTGCATACCGATAGTTTTTTCTTCACGCAAACAGTCGCCCCCTTCTCTGCCATGCACCAGGCAATCCGGAAATGGCCAATCTTTACCATCTGCTATTTGTCGAGCAATTTCCATCGCGGTTCCACTCGGAGCATCTCTTTTAAAACGATGGTGAGTTTCATCGACTTCTATGTCATAGGCATCATCAAGAATTTTTGCCACTTGATTGACCAGTTTAAAAACCAGGTTGACCCCTAAACTCATATTAGCGGCAAATACGATTGGAATAGATTTTGCAGTTTCATCAAGTAACTCAACTTGCTCATCAGACAAACCTGTTGTACCTACCACTAAAGGAATTTTATGTTCGCCGCAATATTTCAACCAACACTCTGTAGAGTGGGGTAAAGAAAAATCAATCATGGCATCCACTTTTTTATTTATCTGATGTTCAAGATGAATTCCCATCGGTCCAACACCAACAATGGTCCCAATATCCTGGCCTAATTGTTCATGGGCCTCATGCTCTAGAGCAGCTTCTACATCAAAGACATCACCAGCATGTCCCAATGCCACAATACGCTGTCCCATACGGCCACTAGCGCCAGTTACTGCTAATTTCAACATAGATTCGATCCTTCCTTAATACTTCTCATGATCCAAGAGCATACAATGACAACGCCATTGCTCGATATCACTATATATTTTTGTTACTGGCCAAGTTTCATTTTCTTCTTGTTTGCCTGTCCAGGTTAAATGTACAACTGCATATTGACCATTTGAATTATTTATATGAAATAAAACATCATCATTATCAATGCGATTAGCAATTGCGACAACATCAAATGCATAAAGTATATGCTTGCTATTGATTTCTTTTTTTAGTTCGATAACGAACCGATCCTCATCCTTCTCTATTTCTTCCCAAGGCTCTAAAATGGGAAAATCAAGGGAGCCCATTTATTTCTCTCTCAATAATTAAGATTTTATCGCTTTGATAATGGCATCAATATCATTATCCACTTCGATGGGGCTATTGGAAAAACGACCATCTTGCTCGATATGGTAATTGACGGTGCAATTAGGGTCCTTCAACTGGTGCCCAGTTAGAATACATACAGCCATTTCATTGGAACCGATAATGCCTTGTTCGCGAAGTAGCTTGAGACCAGCAACGGAAGCACCAGATGCTGGTTCGCAACCGATACCAAAACGCCCAACCACTGATTTTGCTTCGACGATATCTTCATCAGAAACGTCACGAACGACACCATTACAGATTTCAAGTGCTCGCAAACATTTTTTGAGATTAACGGGACGCGATATTTCAATGGCCGTAGCAACCGTATCTGGACGATAACCTGAATCATCAAGCTCCTGATAGTATTGATTGACTTTACCCACTTCAACGTCACCACCATTAAAACGGATCCCTTGGTTTTCATATAATTCATATAGCGTGTTTGCACCTTTTGCATTAATGATCGCCAAACGTGGCACTTTATCAATAAGACCTAAGTGCTTTAATTCAAGAAACGCTTTTCCAAATGCACTGCTATTACCTAAGTTTCCACCCGGAACAACAATCCAATCAGGCGATTGCCAACGTAGGGCTTCAAGGACACGATACATAATTGTTTTTTGACCTTCAAGTCGAAATGGATTTAATGAATTTACCAGATAAATATTCTCTTTGCGGCAAACATCCTGAACCTGACGCATACAATCATCAAAGTCACCTTTTATTTGAATCGTCTTGGCTCCATAATCTAATGCTTGACTTAGCTTGCCATAAGCGATGCGACCAGAACCAATGAAGACCGTACAACCCAAATCACATGCATGAGCATATAACGCAATAGAAGCAGATGTATTACCTGTCGATGCACAAGCAACATTTTCGGCCCCTACCATTTTGGCATGACTCGTAGCAGCAGTCATGCCATTGTCTTTAAATGAGCCGCTGGGATTCATCCCTTCATATTGCAAATAAACACTACCTGGGGCACTATCTGTATATTCTGCGACATGATCATTTCTCTGGAGAATCGTTTGACCTTCTCCCACGGTCACGCAATCACGAGTCGAGCAAAAAGGCAGAAGCTCACGAAAACGCCAAACACCAGACCAGTCCAAAGGCTCATGGCGAGTAGACCAACGCTGTTCGAACCAACCTAAATTACCTGGCACTTCAAGATGCTCCCAGTCATATTGAACATCTAATAAATCGCCACATGAACGACAAGCGAATAATGGTTCAGCGACACTGAAGGTTGCACTACAGTTTATATTTATACATTTTTGATAAACACGCTCGCTCACAGAGGTCTCCTTCGAATCTGAAAAATAGGTTTGCGTAAAATATAATTCTTGCAGATTGATTACTAATGTTGTATAATTCGATAATTAATGAATTTGTAATTATAGGTAATAGCATAATTTAAATCAATAATGATTATTACCAAACGGACAACCAAGCCTTCTCACCTTGGAAACCAACCCGTTTCATAATTTTCAAAACTCCATTAATAATAAGAGGTTGTGTAAAAACAACGCTCACCTTAGATATGTAAAATAGCATGTAAAACGCTATAAATTACAATCAACGTTTGAGAGTTTCTCAACTTAAACGTATTTCAAGTCCTGCCAGCACATCAGTGTATGTATGTACATCTATCCATAGCCACACAACGTGTCTATGGATCACGGAGAATGTACGCATACAGATTTAATATAAAGATAAACATTATTGTCATAGATAGTGTGAAACTAATTTTATTAATCTAGGAGATGTGATATGAACTTGTTACGAAAACAAACCAAAAATGGATTTACACTTGTTGAGCTACTCGTTGTAATATCTATTATTGCTTTATTGGTTAGTATATTAATGCCAGCTCTAGGCAAAGCCAGAGATCAAGCAAAAGCAATTAAATGCCTGGCACACTTAAAAGCAATAGGCAGCGGCTTTGCACTATATGCCAGCGAAAACAATGGTGCCGTTGTCCAGGGATTTCTTGAAGATAAAATTGTACAGACAGGCAATGTCTGTAATGAAGTTACCTGGCTAGATGTCATGGTTGAGTATCAAGGTGATCCAAAAGTTCGAATTTGCCCTACGGGCAATGCGCCTAACAAATGTGGTTATACTGGCCAAAGCAATGGTAACACTGAAGAATGCTGGGGTGCAAAAGATCACGTTTGGCATGTCAACTTTGGGTGTGATTTGGACGTTGAGGTATCTCGCTTCGAAGGCAGTTATGGCGTTAATGGGTTTGCCCATGGCTCCTATACAGAATCAGATTCCTATGGCCAACCTTCTGAATGGCACTGGGGAAATATGGATACTGGCCCTACCAATGAAATCCCATTAGCCCTCGATATGATTATGACAGAAACATATATTGGAAACCTGGATATGGATTTTATCAACACCAAAACAGTAACCTCCTCACAGTGGAAGTCTATTATACCACCATCTCAAGCACATGTCGATGCTCTCGGCTGGCCAGATTCTGCTCCAAAGAAACCTCCTGTTCTCACTCCACAATGGACAACAGCTGTTAGCGACAATGCCGCAAGAGTATTTTTAGCTCGACATCCCAATAATACCATCAACATGGTTTATATGGATGGCCATGGATCAAAAGTTCCACTCGTCGAAATTTTTGAACAAGAATGGCATCGTAATTACCATAAACATTATAGAGATGATATTAACAATCTCACGGATACGACTGTTGACTACCAATGGTTTGTTGATTAATCAAAATTATCCTTTAGATATGCTTAGCGCTTTCACTCCTTATTAAAGACTTGGCAGACTTAATAAAATGATGGCTAAGCATATTTTTAATTAATTTATTTTATTCTGGCGCGATCTCATTCTAAAATGGGATCGTGCTAACAAAATCCTACCTCATTCTTCCTTTTCTAATTTTTTTACTATATTTATATTTTTTACGTAATATTTCCGTATTTGCGGGACTAAAATTATAGTAAATGTCACTTTATTATCTAATTGTCGAGATCTGGTATGTATAAAAAGAATAAATATAAAAAAGGATTTACTTTACTAGAATGCATAATTGCGGCCTGCTGTATCGCTATTTTGATTTTCATATTGCTGCAACCATTAGGTCATACATCTTGCAGGGGTTATCGACATGTAAAATGTTTATCTCATTTAAGAGGACTAGGGGCTGGATTTGCTATTTATGCATCAGAAAATGAAGGCGCTATACCTCAATCAATATTCACTAATAATATATTATCAGATGAATGTATGAAAACAACTTGGTTGGATTTAATGATAGAATACCAAGGAGACCCCAAGGTAAGATTTTGTCCGAAGGGACCAGACAATAATAAATGTGGTTTTACACCCAACAAAGAAATTCAGATCTGCTACGGCTCAACGACTCAAAAATGGTTTTTTGATGTCGGATGTAATCCAAATACCGAAATACCATTCTACCAAGGTAGTTATGGCATGAATGATTGGACATCACATGGACCTATCGATGAAAGTAATACAGAGAATAAATCACTCGATCATTATTGGAAAACGATGGATGTTGGCCCAGCAGATAAAATCCCATTAATTATGGATAGCATAACAATAGGATCCTCACCAGGAACAGAAGACGTTCTAACAAAAAAACACCTTACGCAAAATGAATGGAAATCAATAATACCACCCTCACAAGAACATGTTGACACATTAGATGAAAATGACTGGACAACCACCCCACCATCCCCCGGACCATGGAAATCTGAAGATGACATTTCTCATATCTTTTTAGATCGTCATCCTAACAAATCAATCAATATGGTATTTTTAGATGGTCATGGATCAAAAGTACAACTCGTTGATTTGTTCGAACAAAAATGGCATCGTAAATATCAAAAACATTATCGCGATGAAATCAGTAACCTTTCAAATGATAAATATGATTACCAATGGTTTGTCCCTTCAAAATGATTACTTGATTTGAAAAGCGAGAATCGTTTGATCATCACCCTGTGGAACGTGCTTTGAAAATCCAGTAATTTCCTCAACAATAGCATTAACTAATTCATGCATTGATAGATCATGGTTTTTTTCTAAAAATTCTTGCAAGGCTTCTGTACTGTAATAATTATGATCCACATCATGGGCTTCGATAATACCATCTGAGGCAAATAGAATTTTATCTCCTGAGTCCAATTTCTGACTCTTGGCTTCACAATCAATATCATCGGTGATTCCCAATATCAATGTCCGTGAGTCTTGAAAACTGGTAATCTGGTTAGATTCTGATTGTATTCTCCAGGGTTCAGGGTTATGCCCAGCATTAATATATGTGAATTCCTTGCTTTCAGCATCATAGTTAGCGACAAAAATAGCAGCAAAACTTTCCGGAGGTGTCAAGCGATAGAGCGATTGATTAAGTTCCTGGACTAATTCTTCTAGAGTACGATTCGATTCTATCCAGCTCTGAAACGTGGTTTTTACAATCGCTGTAATAAAGGCCGCTGCCATGCCATGCCCACTAACATCACAAAATAATATCGCAATCTTGTCTTTGGCAATTTTTGCTACATCAAAATAATCTCCGCCTACCGCTTCCTCTGGTCGAAAACTACAGGCCCAATCTATTTTATCTCGCATTGGCATTTTTTTGAAATTGGGTAGAATATTTTCTTGTACATGTTTAGCCCTCTGAATATCTGCTTGCATACGATCATTATATGTTTTAAGTTCACTATAGGCCCTGTTTAAATGATATGCTTTTTCCTCATTATCATATTCAATGCTCCCTACGACCATAAAGAATAAATAGATGAGCCCCACAACCACCATCCCACCAAACAGAGCCATAAAAAAGACAAACCAATTTTCATAATTAATCCCATGAATCATTAAAGGCCCAGATGCAATGACACCCAACAACAGAGCATATTTGGGTGCCGCCTGAAATAAACTGCGATGATCGCGAAAATTCTTATGTGAATTCTCGAACCAGTGCACCATTTTACTGAACTGAAGAGTGCAATAACTATAAGTGATGGATAATTTATTTTGAGTAATTTTAGTTTTTGTGCAAGCAATATGCAATCCATCTGGATGCAATACCCCCACTTGCCTTTTTTTATCTTCACTCTCAGATCGTAAAGATATGGCTGTTTGATGAGCATACAAATAGGTTAATACATCTTCAATTTGATTTCTCTCAAGTCTTACATCAATGGCAAGCTGTTGTATTTGGCATGTTTTGAAAAATGTCATTAGTCGTTCATACTGAAAATCAATCGATTTAAGTACTCGAAACCCTAATCGTACTTCTGGGACAGAATCATCATTGGGGATAGTTATATTTAGTGTTTCAGCATGCTCTTTCTTGGCCAGGTCAGATATCTCATATTCAACCCAACTACCAAATCGCTGAATCTCATTCCATAAATGCTTGAAACAAATTTGAAATTTTACAATCTTAGCTTTAAGCTTTTCTTTATGACTTAAAGGGATGCCATCAGGAAAAGATGATAACTCAGTACCAGGCGAAGAAGCACTCAATTCTGCCATACATATTTCCAATCTTACCAAAGGTTAACAATAGACCATTCGATGAAATTATATACGAAGATATGATTTTGATGTTCTGTAAAGAAACACGCCCGAAAAAATTCGAACCTATGCTCTATATGGCTTAGAAGTTCTTTTCACGCTCCTTAACCCATCATTATTCATATATTAAAAATGCATTTTTTAAGTAAAAAAAGGATAACATTTGATCAAGTAGTACTATATCATTCAGTAAAGTGTGGAAGAAACCATAAATAATGTAAATGGATCTGCTCTAAGCCAAAAATCGTTATGACTTTAATAGCTTAATAGCAAACTCGCTAAAGTCAATACAATGACATAACAATGATACAAGAACGAACGGTGCAATCAAATTCCACAGAGCCAGTTGGTCCACTGAATCAGGCCATCGGAAAGGGTCACGTCACCGTCACCATCAAAGTCTGCACCGCTACAGAATCCGCAATCTACAACCAACCACAACTGGGTTAACAAGCCGAAGTCGCTCATCGTCACTGACCCAACCGCATCCAGGTTCCCATCACACTGATGCTCATACGCACCCATGTCAACAACAGGTGGACGGTTGATACCTGTATCAACCGTTGGCAAGTCATCTACATTACGAATCCGCCCGGCCAGGTCAAACGGCACCGGCTCAGCCGTATTCGTATCCTCATTCAAATCAAGTGTGTCAGCTGGAACGGCGTTGGAATCGCCGGCGTCGATGCAGGGTGAACCGATCGCGAGGCGATAGTCGTTGTCGATGATAGTGTTCGGGTCATCATCGGGACCATCGGCATCGACAAACAAAGGATCGGTATTGATATTGCCGGTTCCTGTGCCACTCCAACCTCCCATGATGTTACTGTAATCGACCGTTGTGCTGACGACACTGTCGATGTGAATTTGAGCGGATTCATCCATTCCGCCAGTGTCGCTGTTTTGCCAAAAAATACTATTGGCCACGCTATGAATGCCTGTGAAATTAAATATACCACCGCCACTGTCACCGGCGACATTCGCAACAAAAGTGCAGTTGATGATTTCCTGGGTTGCGCCAGTTGTAGGAGTCGTAAATATTCCACCACCATCATCTGCTGCCAGATTATTTATAAAGAGGCAGTTCGATATTGTAGCAGAATCAACAGAATCATTATTCATCGCACCACCATCGCTAAAGGGACTACCCATTGCCTTATTGTTTATAAAGGTACAGTTATTTACATTGAGATCGGCAGACGCGTTAGCCATCCCGCCGCCTTCAATGGCCACATTACTATCAAAGAGACAGTCGGTAATGTTTAGAGAGCCACTATCATCAAATATCGCTCCACCATCACTAGTCACCTGGTTATTCCTAAAAATACAGTCACTGACCTCAGGATGGCTATTCTCATTGTACATTCCAGCACCATCCACAGCCTGATTGTTCTCAAAAAGGCAGCGACTGATTGTCGGTAAACTGAAATCGTTGAGTATGCCTCCGCCGTTAATATTTGCCTGATTGTTTGAAAAGACGCAGTCACTTATTTCTGTCACTTCGTCTATTGGCGAGAAGCCCCCATTGAATATTGCTGCCCCAAAGTCAGCGGTATTCTGAATAAAGCGGCAATGGCTTATCTGTGGAAAGCTAAAGGTCGTACTCTTTATCGCACCGCCATTTATGGCTTGGTTGTTTTCAAAAATACAGTTCATCACACGTGGCGAGCTGAAAAAATTCCACATTCCACCACCATCATCAGCGATGTTGTTCCTGAAGATGCAGCGATTGACTGTCGGTGAACTATTCTCGTTAAGCATACCGCCGCCACTGGCGTTAAAGACAGGACCGCTTTGGTCGGCTTTGCCGCCGGTAATGGTGAAGCCTTCCAGGATGGTGTTGGGCTCCACGCCAAAGGATCGGACAACGTGTAAATGGCCGGTGCCATCAATGATGGTGTCGTTGGGATCGCCGCTGCTGCTGCGGAGTGTGATCGCCTTGTCCAGAACGATCGACTCGAAGTAGGTCTGCGGACCGGCCTCAATGACATCACCATCCACGGCGGCGTCGATGGCATCTTGTAACAAAAAGAAGTTCGTCGCCTGGGTAATATTATGTACCGTAGGTGTATCGCATCCATCCGGAATGCCATCCCCATCCGTATCGATTGTATCGTCGAATCCCGGGCAGACATCGTCGCAATTAAAGACACCATCATTGTCTTCGTCGGGTGGCGCTATCGCGACCAGATTCTGCACCTCTGTTGGGTTCAGGGCGTGATCATAAATCTGCACCAACCCCAACGCTCCTGACAGGCCCGCACCGGCATCCAGTGATCCGATGATCATGGTCCCAAGATTGGACTCAATCGAACCGCTGACAAAGGTTGGATGTTGAGCCGCATCAAAAGTTCCATCGACATACCACTTCACGCCGTTAGGATCATCTCGGTCCACTGACACAGCCACGT
>JANQJS010000003.1 GCA_028281535.1 Sedimentisphaerales bacterium
TCTTCCAGAAGAGGAACGGCCATTTCAGCCGCGGCTGTTGGTGTGGCAGCTCTCAGATCGGCAACCATATCGGCAATGGTGACGTCAACTTCATGGCCGATACCTGAAATGATAGGAATTTTAGAATCATAAATGGCTCTCGCAACCACTTCTTCATTAAATGCCCAGAGGTCTTCAATGCTGCCGCCGCCACGAGCTAATATGATCGTATCAATGGGATCGTTTTTACTAATTCGATTGATATCTTTGATGGCTTTGGCGATTTGTTTGGCTGCACCATCCCCTTGTACGGCGACGGGATAAAATAATTTTCGAACAATTGGGTAACGCCGATGCAGTGTTTTTTTGATATCTTCCAGAGCAGCAGAGCCAGTGGCAGAAATTATGGCAATCGTTTCTGGTATTGCGGGGATCTCTTTTTTATATTCGTCGTCGAATAGACCTTCATCATGCAATTTTTGTGCTAATTGGCGAAATGCCAATTCCAAGGCGCCCAGGCCTGAAGGTTCGAGCTTGTCGATCACAAATTGGTATTTGCCATGGGGGGGATAAACATCCACCCGGCCCGTGGCAATCACGGCCATGCCATCTTTGGGTTTAAATTTTAATTTCCCTGAACTGCTTTTCCACATGACCCCTGGAATTTGGGCATTATCATCTTTTAAGGTAAAATAGAGATGTCCGCTAACATGATGCTTGAAATTCGAGATTTCACCTTCCAGTAAAAACTTTTTAGGGAGATGATCATCTAGCGTCATCTTGATCAATTGGGATATTTGCGTGACACTGTAAACCTTAGGCTCTTTTTTTTCAGGTTTGGGCTTAGGGTTTATAGATTTTTTCGCAGGGGACTTTCCGGAATCTGAAAATAAAAATTCGTTTTGCTGCATGGCAATTCAACCAAATAGGGCAGTTGGCTTATTGTTTATTTTTAGAAAACGTATGTTTGCTTTTGTCTGACGCGTCATAGGCTTGATTGTCGCTTAGCGTACCGCGTTTGGAAATGCGTTCAATGTCGAGCGTGTTTCCATTTTCTGTATCGATCGTTAACAAAATGCCATTCAATCTAAGGTCGCCGGTGGCGATGCTGTAGACATAAGGCATTTGTGTCATCAAACTTTTGATCACACGGTCCGTATCACGTCCCAATACAGATTCGTGAGGGCCTGTCATGCCCAGGTCGGTGATGTAGCCTGTTCCTTTCGGCAAGATGGTTTCATCTGCGGTTTGGACATGAGTATGCGTGCCATACACACAACTAACTTTGCCATCCAGAAACCAACCCAATGCGATTTTTTCGCTGGTGACTTCAGCGTGGACATCCACGATAATGGTTTTGATATCAGGGGGAATTTGTCTAAGAACGCGTTCCATGGCATGGAATGGGTTTTCCGTTGGAATCGGCATATGCATGCGTCCTAGAACAGAAATAACAGCCACCTGTGCGCCACGGCCGGTGGTATAAATGGCATATTCGCGTCCCATGGCTTGGTGGGATAAGTTAATCGGCCTGACAATATTATCTGATTGATTCATGATATCAAAGATATCACGTTTACGATAAACATGATCACCCATCGTGATGAGATGAACACCATATTTAATGAGCTTATCGTAAATAGAGGCCGTGATACCACTGCCGCCAGCAGAATTTTCGGCATTCACGATCACGCAATCTATTGCATGCTCTTTTACCAGATGCACAAGGTGATCAGAGAGGACTTGCCGGCCCGGCCGTCCTACGATGTCACCGACACACAGAACTTTAATAATCATTGTAGTTGTTTCTAGGCACTATCGTGCATATTCAACGCAGCGTACTTCACGCAGCAGCGTTACTTTAACTTCGCCAGGATAGGTCAATTCATCCTGAACTTTTTGTGCAATATCTCGTGCTATTTTCCATGATGCCACATCATCCACTTCTTCAGGATCCACGATGACGCGAACTTCGCGTCCAGCCTGAATTGCATAAGCCTGTTTGGCACCTTTAAAGCTGGTCGCAATTTCTTCCAATGCTTCCAGGCGTTTGATATATCGTTCCATTGTCTCGCGGCGGGCACCAGGGCGTGAAGCGCTCATGGCATCAGCTGCCGCAACCAATGTTGTGTAAACTGAAGTAATGGGGATATCACCATGGTGACCTGCGATGGCATTCAATACATCTTCAGAACGCTCACCGCTACGTTTGGCAATTTCCGCTCCAATAGCAGGGTGACCACCTTCTTCTTCGTGGTCTGCAGCTTTACCAATATCATGAAGCAATCCGCAGCGACGAGCCAGTTCGCTATCAAGTCCAAGTTCTTCTGCCATAGCTTGTGTTAGATAGGCGACTTCCACGCTATGTCGCAAGACGTTTTGGCCATAACTGGTTCGATAAGATAGTCGACCCAGGTAGGGCAGTAGTTTGTTACTGATACCCGCCAGGTTGGTTTCCAGGACAACTTTTTTACCGATATCGATTACTTGCTGATCCATTTCCTTGGTCGTTTCTTCGATCACTTCTTCGATACGTGTCGGGTGAATACGACCATCCTGAATCAATTTGGATAAACTCTGGCGAGCAATTTCGCGACGTACGGGATCAAAGGCAGAAATCACCACGACGCCAGGTGTGTCGTCAATAATGACATCCACGCCGGTGGCTTTTTCAAATGAGCGGATATTTCGTCCTTCGCGGCCAATCACGCGACCTTTCATATCATCGTTAGGGATATCAACCGTCGAAACCGTACCTTCACAGGTCTGGCTGGCGGCATATCGTTGCAAAGCATTGATGATTAAGTCTTTACTTTTCTTTTCAGCTTCTTCTTTGGCCTTGGTAACGTGTTTTTCAATAATAGAAGACGCTTCATGTTGAACATCGTCTTCCAGGCGTTCCAGAACCAGTGTTTTGGCTTCTTCTTGAGAGATATTCGCTTGCTTTAATAGCTGAGATTTTTGCTCAGCTAATACTTTATCCAGTTCTTGTTCTTTGTTAGAAAAGGATTTTTCGCGTTCGTTTAATTTATTTTGCTGCTGATCCAGTTTGCTTTGGCGGTCTTTATTGTTTTCAATCTGACGATCGAGGTTATTTTCTTTCTTGGCTAAATTGCGTTCCTGTTCCATCAGGTCGTCACGTTTCGCACTGAATTCTTTCTCTGCCTCGTCTTTAAGTTTCATGGCTTGGTCTTTTGCATCTAACTCCGCGGTTTTCATAAAATTATCCGCTTTGCTTTGTGCTTCAGAAAGAATTGTTTTAGATTGTTGCTCTGCCAACTGGATTTTAGAATTTCCCATGGCTTTGGTCGTGAAAAAGGTAACGATAACCCCTGCAATTAAACCGATAACGCCAACTAGAACAACGGTGGCTGACATCTCAGATAACATGATGCTATCCATTAATATGATGCTATCCATATTTTTTAGCTCCCATCAATGCGATAAACGCACATAGTGCTTTGCAAGACATGTCAATATTTTGTGGATGAGAAAAGTTTAAATGACAGGAAATATATTATAACGGTCGCATGTAAGAAAATACTAACGTTGTGTCCAGTTTAGGATTTAAAGCATCTCCGCTCGAATCAGCAAAGATAGCAATATACAAAAGAGATTTGTAAGTTTGCTTCGTCTATAGCTTTAAATTGTTGTCCTAAAAAACACATGATTTTACCAGTATTAACTAAACTTCCATTTTTAAGCTAATCTATCGAGTCGTTCAAAATAGTTGAATGGGATGGAATCGTCTTTTCGTAACCTTCAAAGCTCCAGCGATTTCTCAGGATAGTCTTGCAGATATGCTTGGTATCTCTGCTGTTTCCTTTGTCGCGTGCTATCAAAATCTATAATCGAATGGCCAAGTCAGCCATGTTATTGTCAGGTTAGAAGCGAAATCCCAATGATAGACAAACCTTTCATTGATTTTTCCCTGAAAACTTTTGCAGGATCAAATAATAGAAATTTGTCTCCTTTCTGAAAAATGATCGTCTGCTACTCATTACTAAATACAGCACAAGTACATGCAAAAAGATTTAATATAATTGTCAAAGTTAAATTCTAACGTAATTTTACGGTCTTAGTGTACGTGAATCAGGCCCCTCTGGTCAAGGAAAAAGGTGTCGAGAATTCCTCTAAGTTATGATGGTCTCTTAACTTGTGAAAATAGAGAATCAGTCTTGATTTCCCGTGAGCTAACCTTAATAATGAACAGATATTACGTGAATAGCGTAGAGTAAGGGTAGTATGACACTTTTGATGAGGGAATCATTTTGCTAAACTATTTTTATAAAAAAAGTTATGAATTTTCGGAATTTCGGTCGATTTTTATCCATAATAATATGCATTTTTTACGATTATTTGTCATTTTGGTCTCACTGCAGCTAGGCTCTGGCCAGCTATTTGGCCAGTTTAATTTGCCTGGTTTGCCCCAAAACCCTTCCCAGAAGAATCGGCCCCATGCTCAGGCGACGTTGGTTAGCCAATTTGACCAGGTTTCTCCCGGCCAGAGTTTTTTCCTGGCAGTCTTGATCGATATTGATCCTGGCTGGCATTTATACGCAAATCCAATTGGGGCTAATACGGATCTGATTCCCACTCAAGTTCAGGCGGCACCCGCTGATGGCATAGAATTTGGCCAACCGATTTACCCGACGGGGACACCTTATGCCGACCAGTTTGTCAATGTCACAGTCAATGTCTACAAAGAGCATATGAAAATTTTTGTGCCCGTCAAAGTGACAGCCACTTCAGATGTCAAGATTCCGGTGGAATTACAATTAAGTGGCGTTCTTTGTGAGAAGTCTTGTATTCGCTGGGATGATCTTGTACAAACAAGTATTGATGTTTCAACTGCCGGGGCGGGGCAAGAAAATCAACCTGAAATTTTTGCAAGTCTGGATATTCCAATTATAAGCAAGAAGCCAGAAACACAAAATACATCCACCATCACAATACCAACGATCGATGTCTCTGATATTGAGATTCCTGAATATGTTGCCATGGATTTCAAGGATGCAGGTATTACCAGTGATGATTGGGTAAAACCACTACTGCTGGCATTATTGGCAGGTGCCATATTGAATTTAATGCCCTGCGTTTTGCCGGTTGTTCCATTAAAAGTATTGCAATTGATTCAGCAGGCACAAAAAGATGCTGCATCTGACGACAAATATAAAGCCGTGAAACTATCGATAGTCTTTAGTTTAGGAATTGTCGTTGTGTTCGCTGCTTTAGCGGTGGTCATGAGCAGCTTCAAATTGATTTATGGGCAGCAATTCCAAAGTTTGACCTTCAAGTTTGTCATGCTGATGATTGTTTACCTTCTTACTCTATCAATGTTTGGCATCTTTGAAGTGATGCTGCCAAGTAAACTTAATAACATCCAAATTGTCAGGGAAGGCTATTTGGGTGCCTTTGGCATGGGGGTCTTAGCAACGCTTCTAGCGACGCCTTGTAGTGCTCCATTGCTTGGGCCAGTGTTAGCCTGGTCATTAAGTAAAACCATGGGAATAACGGTGATGGTCTTTTTGGTCATCGGTTTAGGTATGGCGGTGCCCTATGTTCTGCTAACGGCATTTCCTAAGTTGATGAATAAAATACCCAAAGCCGGTTCCTGGATGATTCGTTTAAAACAGGGACTTGGTTTTGTAATGTTAGGTGTGTCTGGATTTTTGATTTTTCTCTTTCCAGGAGAATGGCAGTTTCCGCTAGTTATATTCTGTGTATGCTTGGCATTGGGACTTTGGCTGGCCATGCAAGTGGTTAATGCCGCCAGTCCGCCAAATAAACGTTTAGCAGGCCGATTGTGTGGCTTGCTAGTTGTTGTGTTAGGTGGCTGGTTTGTCTATAGTTCGGTCGATACCCAAATCACCCATTCAGGCAATAATTTTGAGTTAGCGAAACTAGTAGAACTGAATCAGCAGGGCGAGCATGTCATGGTTGAGTTTACAGCCAGCTGGTGTTTGAACTGTAAGGTGGTCGAGAAAACGGTTCTGGACCGTGATGAATTTAAATCAGAACTTGATCGAAAAAATGTGACCTTGATGATAGCTGACATCTCTAATAATACCTACGAGTCCGCAGTGATCAATAAACTTCTCAAACAGTTAGGCTCGGAAAGCATTCCCTTCACCGCGATATTCCCCGGCGACAATCCCATGGAGCCAATTGTATTGCGAGACATCTATACTCTTGATACAATCCTTGAAGCGTTAAGTACCTTATAATTTCAAAATATAATGGTTGGCAGCCTTTACTTGATGATATCTCGTTGAGGATGGTGAATTTGTATCACCCCATCCCCAACTCAATAAATTGAATTGAGGCTGCCACCCTGTTAATTGATGAGAATGGCCATGGCAAAGAAAAAATCACCTTCAAAGGCAGAAAGTTCCAAAGCATTTAAACCAACCGCAAGTGATTTAAAAACAGCAGGGGAACGAGCTAAAAAAATCACCAAGCTTCTCTATAAGCATTACCCTGATGCCCATTGTGCGCTAAATTATAAAAACGCCTTGGAGTTAATGGTTGCAACCATTCTTTCCGCGCAATGTACCGATGAACGTGTGAACATTGTTACTAAGGATCTATTTAAAAAATATAAAAAAGCCAAAGATTATGCAGAAGCTCCCATTGAAGATTTAGAAGAAATGGTCCGTAGTACTGGTTTCTATCGCAATAAAGCCAAAAACATCCAGGCGGCTTGCGTGGATATTGTCGAAAAATATAAAGGCAAAGTTCCCAACAAGCTTGAAGAGCTCGTTGAACTCGCAGGCGTTGGTCGCAAAACCGCCAATGTCGTTCTAGGCAATGCTTATGATGTACCTGGTGTGGTAACCGATACCCATGTCATTCGCTTATCCCGTTTGATGGGCTTATCTAAAAATACCGATCCGGTAAAACTCGAATTTGACCTGATGGAAATCATCGCCAAAAAAGATTGGGTGCAGTTCTGCCATATGATGATTTGGCATGGCCGAAAAATTTGCGTTGCCCGAAGACCTGATTGCGAGAATTGTCCCATCCAGCCCCATTGCTGTTATGGAGAAAAACATGGATGATTCTGTTGCTGAATCAATAGAATTAGAAAAGGCCGCAAAACCAAAATCCCCCTGGTTTGCAGTCGTTCTGGCATTTATGATTACAGGGTTGGGGCATTTTTATGCGAGACGGTTTAAAAGGGGGATTGGATTTATCGTCTTTGAATTCTTAGCTACTATTGCTATCTTTTGTATCATTAGTATACCTGATTTAAAATTTACAATGGGGTTAGTATCTTTAAGTTCAATAATATCTATTTTATATCTGGTTTGGTATTTAAGAGATACTTATAGTTGCACTAAGAGTTACAATGAGGTTAACCAACTAAAATATTCACGTTCTATAAAGAGGTTTTCTTTAAGTTTGATAGCTTTCATGGTCGTTCTGGGTATGAAATGCTTTTACATAACGCCTGGGCTCGCAGTAGCGTTATTTGTAAAACACAATTATCTTGAAGCTTTTCATATCCCGGATTTTAATTACCCACAAAAATATTCTATTCTAAAACCTGAACCTTACGAAGGTGCTATGTTTCCTTGTATCAAACCTGATGATCGTCTTTTGGTCAATAAGATCGCTTACCAGAATCAGATACCTGCTATGGGTGATTTGGTTGTTTTTAAATATCCTGTGAACCCGATAGATAGTTACGTTATGCGTGTGGTGGGTTTGCCTGGCCAAAAATTGGAAATCAAAGATCAACAAGTCTGGGTCGATGGGCAACCCTTAATAGAGCCTCCATTTGATACCATTCAATATGATTACACCCGCATTCATTATGATATTAAATATGGAAAATCTGGCCAACGCTTTACCGTTCCCCCAAATCATTTATTTGTACTAGGCGATAACGCAGGCAAAAGTAATGATAGTACTGTGTGGGGTTTTTTACCTCTGGAAAATGTCACAGGCAAAGCCTTTAAAATCTATTGGCCGCCGGAACGATCTGGACCTCTTTATTAATATTATTTCGGGTGTGTGATGAAAAAAATCATTTTCATTTTAATTCTGATTCACATTTTCTTTTTGCTGATGGCCGCAACCAATTTCACCTTCTTTAATATGTTTAAAAGTATTGGACGGTATCAGTGGACCTTTTTTAACATCAATTTTCATAGTGGCTGGGGCAAGGTTTATGTGAGTGCCTATTCCGTTCAGCAAATTGTCGCCTATCTTATCTCTTACGGATTAGGCGTCTATTTATTTAAAGTCTATTCACGAAAAAATTATTTTTTTACCGGGCTGACCGGTCGCATTCTTTGCGGACTGGGCTTTTTATCTTTTCTATTTGAAGCAACCCACTGGTTTGTCAATCATCAATTCTCAGTTATATTTTCCATTCCAGTCGGTGTAGGACTTTTATGGGTTTTAATCTTTCTGATTCAATTCACTAAATTACGGCGATAAGTCCCTTTTATTCCCAGGATCTCGACCTTGATTCATCGCCAGATTTAGGGTATAGTGGGGTCTCTACCCATCCATAAAATAAAGTAATAAAAAATGACCCAAATGTGTGTTTGAAAGGATGACTGATGACTCGATATCTTACCCCTGTTTTCCAAAGTAGCCTATTCATACTGCTCGTTTCAAGCCTGGCCCTCGCTGGTGATAGCTGGACCGATTATCGTGGTCCATCGCACAATGGGGTTAGTGATGCCAAAGGCGTTCCTGTTGAGTGGGGCGAAGAAAAAAATGTGAAATGGAAAACCAAAATCCATGGGCTCGGTTGGTCAACGCCTGTTATTTTAGATGGCCAAATCTGGTTTACCACTGCCGATGAAGAAGGTCACAAAATGCACGCAATTTGCGTTGATCAGGAAACAGGAAAAATCATCCATGACAAACTGGTCTTTGAAAACAAAGAACCCGAACCGTTGGGTAACGACTTAAATTGTTATGCATCACCTTCAGCCGTTCTGGAAAAGGGTCGCGTCTATGTTCACTTTGGTACCTATGGCACAGCTTGCCTGGATACCAAAACCGCCGAGGTTCTCTGGCAACGCCGCGACATCAATTGCAGTCACTTTCGTGGTCCTGGTTCATCGCCCATTCTTTATGAAAACCTGATTATTCTCACACTCGACGGTATTGATAAACAATTCACAGAAGCCCTCGATAAAAAAACAGGTAAAACCGTCTGGCACACCAAACGCAGCACTGTCTTCGATGACTTGGACGAAAATGGTCAACCTGAAGCTGGTGGTGACATGCGTAAATCCTACAGTACACCACTCATCGGAAAAGTAAATGGCAAAGACCAAATGTTTATCGCCTCAGCCATGGCCAGCTATGGCATGGACCCTAAAACGGGAAAAGAACTTTGGTTCATCAAACATAATGGATATTCGTTAGGAATGAGATCAAACTATTATAATGATCATGTCTATTTGGGAACAGGCTATATGGAGCCCGAAATGTTTGTTGTCAAGCCGGATGGCAGTGGTGATGTCACCGAATCTAAAGTGGCCTGGAAACGTGATAAACGTATTCCTATTCGCAGCACGCCCGTGATCGTTGACGATATGATTTTTATGGTCGAAGATGAAGGCGGTGTCGCAAGTTGCGTTTGTGCCAAGTCAGGTAAGATGTATTGGGGTAAACGTATCAAAGGTGATTATTCCGCATCACCTGTATACGTTGATGGCAAAGTCTATTTCTTTGATGAACGCGGCCGCTGCACAGTCGTCGAAGCGTCCAAAGAATATAAAAAACTTGCCTACAATAAACTCGACGATGGCTTCATGGCCTCTGCTGCGGTTGTGGATAAAGCATTTTACTTACGCACCAAAACGCATCTCTATCGCATTGAAGAATAACTAGATGTCGTTATTCAAGATTGCATTGAATTAACAGGTTAGACTCGTTATAATAAGACCTCTTGGGTTAAAGGAAAATGTTATTTAAACCTGCTCGCCCAAGCAGGTAACAGGAGGTTTATAATGAGGAAAATGCGCCTGGTAGGGCTACTCTGTCTGTTCGTATGCCAAAATCATCTATTGGCAGTAACTGAATTCCAATTCGATGTAAATGGTTCACCTTGGGATGGGGTTTCTGGAGTCGAAGTTGATGATACCATCACTGTGAATGTCATTGATCCAGCGACGGTAGGGGGCTACGGTGGTTTTGGGAATTACACCGTTGAGATATCATTAGGTGATTTTGTCCCAGGATCTGGTGAGCTCCATCTACTACTATTAATTGTGCCTGGTGTTTTTGTAACGCCGGTTGACGATGGGTTTACTGCGATAATTACAGGGACATACTTTCCACAAAATCCTGTTGGTAGAATGGCTTGGTTTGATTTTACCGTTCCAGATGTTCCTAATGGCAGCCTTATCAATATTGAACAAATCGACGGTGCATGGAATAACGATTTTACCAGCCCAAGACCGCAAGCGGCCCTTCAAGTGATTCCCGAGCCGATGACCATGAGTCTGCTAGGCATTGGGGCTGTTGCTCTTTTAAAACGCCGAAGAACATAGAATTAATTCATATAGAGTATGTCAAAGCCAGGTCATAGTCCTGGCTTTTTTTATGCCCATTTCAATTTAGATTAAAGCTCTGCAAGCGACAATGACGACGTAAGGGGTGAGATAGGTTATTAAATCATCATTGTCTAAGTTAGAGAGAGAATCAATGTCTGCAAAACGCTTGCAGTCCATATCGCCAATTGTTTTAGGCCAAAAAAGTTTTGGATTCATTCTGTCATCAATATTGATCCTTGTTTGGCAATGTGCTCATGCCCAGGCGGCTGTTAGTCCTACAGGCAGTAATGAGAATGATTTCTTTCGTCTTGAATGGGATTATGACCTGCAAAATGGTACAGGCCAATTCATCATGACATTAAAAGATCCTGATGATTATACACTGTATGCTGGTTTCATTGCATTTGGACTTTTTACTGAAGTTGAGCTGGACTCCCTTTTGGTAAATGGCCAGCCCGATAGCTTTGGTAATGTATCGCAGCCAGCACCAGGACTGTTTCGGTATTCATTTGATAATGATTTTCATACAAGACAACCTGTAATGCAATTTGATATAACTTTTCCTAAGAACAATGTTCAGCTCTTTGAGAGGCCAGGGGATTATTTTGCTCAAATAGAAATTCCTTTTGATGGACAAAATGTTCCTGATTATATCATAGATCAATTAGAATTTAGATATCATACAGGTCATGTTCCTACCCGAACGGTGATGTCCACAAAATTTCCCTCAACCATGAATATGGTATCCGTTCAAGCGATCCCTGAACCAACAACTGCTGTGACACTAGGGTTAGGTGCAATTGTAACAGCATCACTTTGTCGACGCCAAAAAAGAGAAATGACTAAGGACAAGGATAACTGATATATGAAATATAAATTGTCACCCATTCATTTGGGCCAAAGCACTAAAGGATTTTTATTCGCAGCATGTCTCATTTTCTTTTGGCAATGCGCCCATGCCCAAGCGACGGTTGACACTCAGGGCAGTAGTGAAAATATGTTTTTCAAAGTCGAGTGGGAATTTGATTTGGAAAATGGAACAGGACTTTATCAATTCAGATTACAAGATCCTGATGATTTTAATATCTATGGCGGTAATTTTTACCTTCGCATACCATCCAATTTTATCAAAATTGAAACGATGACCATTGATGGTGTACCACAATTTGGTTTATCAGGTTTGTCTGCTGGATTATCTGAACCAGCGATACCAGGCCAATATAAATATCCTGCAGCAATTAATCTAACGCAACCACTTGCTCAAATTGAAATTACTTTCCCAACAGAAAACGTTGGACTCTACGAAACAAGTATGACCTATACTGGGCACCCTATTATCGATTCAAATTGGCCAGTTTATCCGCAGGGAACGATCAGTGCTTTACAAGCCCTTGGAAGCCCTGGTTGGCCGGAGCAGGTATCAGGTATTACTCGAAAGGTTTGGGAGTTGCGAGGTAATTTAACCATGGATTTCGTAACCATTCAAGCGATCCCTGAACCAACAACCATAACAACATTAGGCTTAGGAGCGATCATTGCATCAACCCTAAGACGAAAAAATGATAAAAAAACCAAGATATAATTAAAGCTAAAGTGTCTAGGTTTTTCTCCTTTTTGAAAACATACCTACCAAAAGTGGGTATGTTTTTTTATTTAACATTCTCACATACTCCGTTTATATTAATACCAAAGAGTTTCACTATTGGTGTGGTAAATGTCGATTTATTTAAAAATAGTACTATTCATTTGTGTTTTTTCTCAATGTCTATGTGCCTCAGAAAACTGGCCACAATGGCGAGGGCCTGACGCGACAGGGACTGCCCATAAAGCCAATCCTCCCATCGAATGGAGTGAAACTAAAAACGTAAAATGGAAAATCCCCATCCCTGGCAAAGGCCACTCTACACCGGTCGTTTGGCAAGATCATGTATTCGTCACCACCGCGATCGATGCCGGGGAGCCAAAAGAATACGAACGACTCAATGCCGATGGCTGGCATAACAATTTACTCAAAGTCGCTCCCCAAAAATTTGTATTACTGGCTATCCATAAACAAACAGGAAATCTCCTCTGGCAAAAAACACTTAACGAGCTCATGCCACACGAAGGAGGCCATGAAACCGCCAGTTTAGCGTCCCATTCTCCCGTAACCGATGGGGAGCATATCATCGCCTCATTTGGTTCTCATGGCATCTATTGTCTCGACTTCGATGGCAAACTGATCTGGAAAAAAGATCTCGGTAACATGCACACCAAGCATGCTCACGGAGAGGGGAGCTCGCCCGTTCTTTACAAAGAGACTCTTGTCATCAACTGGGATCATCAAGACCAATCCTTTATTATTGCATTAAACAAAAACACAGGTAAGCAGCTTTGGAAAGTCAATCGAAACGAACCCACCTCATGGGCTACGCCAATTATCATTGAACATAACAATACGCCCCAAGTGATTGTCAGTGGCACCGAACGCATCCGAAGCTACAATCTTAAAACTGGAAATGTCATCTGGGCTTGTGGCGGTCTTTCAAATAATGTCGTCGCCTCACCCGTCTATAAAGATGGCATCCTCATCGCCGGCAGTAGCTATGTCAAACGCATGATGCTCGCCATCAAGCTCGACGGCGCCAAAGGCGACATCACCAACAGCGAACATGTCCTCTGGCGAAGACATCAACGTACTCCCTACGTACCATCACCATTATTTTATAAAGATTCACTTTACGTTCTCCGTCACTACCAACCCATACTATCCCGAATCGATCCCAAAACCGGCATAGACCAAAACGGCCCATTTCGCCTTCCCGGCCTCTACAATATTTATGCTTCTCCCGTTGCCGCGAATGATAAAATCTACATCACCGACCAGGAAGGCAATACCCTCGTCATTGAACATAACAAAAACTCAGAACTAAAAACACTCGCACTCAACCAGCTAGAGGATCGATTCAACGCTTCAGCAGCCATAAGCAAAAACCAACTCTTCCTCCGAGGCGAACAATACCTCTATTGCATCAGCGAAAAACCCACAGCGAAAAAGTAAAATACCCATTTGTCATCCCCGCGAAGGCGGGGATCCAGGATTCAATTCGTAAGATGGGATCCACCTGCCATTACATCTATGTATTCTCTGCCAACGCCCATAATAATACTCTTGAAATACAGATCCAATCATAGATAATAATCTCACGGTTTAATTTCAAAACACAGGGCAAAACAATGAAACGACCAAGAAGAACGCTATTCACACTCAGGCGACTCATGTGGATCATCCCAATACTTATCATTGTGATGATTTCCATCTGGTTTATTCAACGTGATGTACTACCAAAGCAAATTCGCATCGCATCTGCTTATAGCAACGGGCTCTACTACAAATTTGCAACGATTCTCAAAGAACCGCTCGAAGACATTTCCAATCGCCCTGTCGATGTCATGGAAACACGCGGCTCCGTTTCCAATTGCGAATTGCTCCTGAAAAAACAAGCGGATGTTGCGATCATGCAAGCCGGTTCCATCTCCATGGAAGGTATCGCGGGTCTCGTACCGCTTTATCCTGATGTTGTTCATGTCGTCGTTCGTAAAAAGAGTCGCATCAAAACCATTCTCGATCTCAATGGAAAAAACTTAATCGTTGGTCCCAAAGGTTCTGGCATGCGCCATTCGGCCAAATGCCTTCTGAAGCATTATAATATCAATGCCAAGCGGCTCAGTGAAACGGCCTTCTTTCCCGACCTTCAACAAGATGACAGTTGGGATGGTGCCATTATCACAACAGGCCTGCTCAATCCTGGTCTTAAAGATATTCTAAGTAGTGGTGAGTTCGAACTCGTTTCTATCGAAGATGCCAGGGCACTCTCAATCCATCATAGATATTTCAGTTCGTACACCATTCCGCGGGGCATGTTCTCTGAAGGACCGGCGGTGCCACGCGAAGATATCCATACGATCGCAACGACCGCATTTCTTGCTGTGCGTGAAGATGCTTCAGATCTACTCGTCAGTAAAGTACTCGATGCCATCTACCAAAACGATTTAAGTGCCGATGATAAACTGCCAACGCTCATGAGTTACAACGATGCTTACCAATGGCAAGTCTATCCCATGCACATGGCCAGTAAACAATATTTCAATCCTTACCAAGGTGTCGATACCCTTGCGAATATCATCGATTCAATTTCCAATACCTATCAACTCATCGTGGCATTCGGGGCAGGGCTGTTTCTTCTCTGGAAACGAAGGAATTATCTCATCGATCGTTTGCTCGAAAAAGAAAAGCAGGAGCAAAAAGACGAACTTGACCGACTTTTGCAACTGACATTTGAAATCGAACGCAACCAAATGGACGAACGCGATCCAGTGATCCTTGAAAAGTACCTCGACCAGGTCACGGAAACCAAATTGGTTGCCCTGGAAGAACTTACCAGCGAAAAACTTCAGGACGACCGAAAATTCATCATCTTTATTACCCAATGTGCTAACCTTACGAGAAAAATTCAGGCCAAAATAGCGATATATCGTTAAAGAAGTAATGATATAACCATATTCATATCAATATATTATAAAATATTACAATAATGAATGAACTTTATCCGTCAAAAAGTGGATAGTATTATCAAGAATAAAGTTGACAAAGAAGTTATCTATTGTATACTTCATAATGTAAAAAGTGAATAGAGAACGCAACTGAAACTAGATGACAGAAAGTGACGTCATTTAACAATATAGCGTGATTTGTGGGTCTTATAAAATTGTTACTTTAGAAAGTGAGGGTCTATGGTCCAAACTTCTGAATGAGTGATACCTCTTGAGGTTTTTTATTACTTTGTTCCCTCAAGAACACCATTACACCATATTACACCTTTACACCACCCTCAGATTTGATTGTGTAAGCTACTAAGGCATTGAGCAACAGGTAAGATACTTCTCTACAGAGGTATCGAAGTAAGGGAATATCGATGTTACGCGAAGTTCCTTACGCAAACGAATCGACGAGGAAATTAAGAAAAAACCCCGCGGGATCGAAGGTCAGCGGGGTTTTTTTATGCGCATACAGCAAATTTTGAAACCGTAAGGAATGAAAGTTAAGTTCGACCAATTCCTTCGACCTATTTCTGTGCCGTCACAAAAACGTGACGGTAGGGTGGGATCTCAGCCCTACCCTACCAGAAACATTTTACCTAGACCAAACCCTTCAAAATTCCCAACAAAAATGGCCGTCCCATTGCTGTCTACTATAATACAGTTGCGCATGATACCATTTTCTTACACTCTTTTTTTAAAATTATTTCAAAATATCATGAAATTCCCTATTTTTTTTGTATAAAATAAGGTAAATGCTTGTGAAATATTACCTTAAATAAAATAAGGGTTTGGAGTGTGTTATTGCAAAAATCCACTAAAAGTCCAGTTAGGTAGTGCTCTCAGAGGAGTTCTTTGACCAAATCGTCCCATTCGTCGTCTAAATGGATATCAGGACAGGTTTTCCCTGCGCGGCTGTACCAATAGGACGCATTTGAGATATCGCCTTCTTTTCGGTGTAAGTAGGCATGAATCCAGCTGCCATCATTCGTCTCAATCTCTTGTGCTGTTTCGTGTGCGGCATCCCAATCACCGCGGCCATCAAACCAAAGTGCCAAAAGAGCTTCGCTAATACCGGCAGGGGGATCGTCTTGATTTATACTTGCTTTAAAATCATCAAATGTCATTGAAGCAGCCCTCAATTATATTCGTCATGTTTTCTCCAGGCTGGACGCCTTACCACTTTCTCGAATTAAATTTAATTCCAAAGAACTTAGCAAGAAAAAAGTACGCAAATAAAGCAACAAAGTGACAAAGAAATATAACAACAAAGTTAATGATACTCATACATATCTTTCTTTAAATAACAGTAGGCATAGTAACTATTTGTATTCCGGGTGACAGCGTCAAGCTTAGCTTGGCGATGGCAGAAACGTAAGAATCATACGAGTTTTACCATAAAAGCAGCGAACAACGAGAGCGGGTTTCTACCAAAACGGTCGCGGCGTTAGAGCGGGCGAATGCCCGTGCAGTTTGTGTAGTGGGTAAAAAAGAAAATAAAAAAAGTGTGACATTTTATCTGGTTATTAATTAGTAACTTATGAAATTGACATTTCAAAAAATGGTCAAAAATCGGTGCATTCGTGAGGTTTGCTCCTTTATATAGAGGAACAACTTTTTCGGTCGAGTTGTTCTGGTGAAAAGAAATGATAACACTAGACATAAAACGGGAGTCGCACTATGTCATTTGATTTTACTATTTTTAAATCGGATCATCTCGCTGAAGATTATGTCGAATGGCTGGTGAATGAACAGGCCATCGATCAATCAGTCCATTTTGAAAAGCTCTGGAGCTATTATCGTAACGAGATGGTGGGGTTGGACATAGAATCGACGTCAGATTTGCAAGAACCTTCTGCACGTCCATATCGACACCAGCAGGAATTTGGTTTACCCAGCCGAATTACCGGCGTGCGTTATAGCCATTATAGCGGCGTTAGTTTTCCACAGAAGGTTCCAGGCCTGCAACGAAAAGAAGTTGTAATCGAGAATGATATTGCCTGGCGGATAGATACACTGGTGGACTTTCTCTTTGGAAAACCCATCTCGATTGTCAGCAAAGTAAAAGATGCCAGTCGAAAAGCGGAGATCGAATCTCTTTTGGAATGTTTATTTAAGCATAACGGATCAGGCGCATTTTTCCAACGCTTGGCGTTATTAGGGAGCATCTATGGTTTCGTTGATGTGATTCTCAGGTTTCCTGAATTTAATATAAGTCAACAGATTACAGCAAACCAATTCGTCAAAAATATTATATTAGAAACGATCGAAGCACCTCGCGCTTTACCTGTGCTTGATTCAACCTATTATGAAAAAACACTTTTCTATATTCAACATTATTGGCAATCGCATAATTGCCTTCAGGATTGTCCAGATTTTATTAAATCGGTGAACCATAAAAATCTCCAGGTAAGCCGACAGAAGCAAACGCAAAACGTAGAGATCCTCGGTCCAAACGCCTGGCAGCTTTATGAGAATGGACTATTAATAAAGCAGGGGAGTAACCCTTTGGGGCGCCTGCCCGTCGTGCATATACAAAACGCTCCCTTGCCAAATCGTTACGAAGGCGTCAGTGACGTTGAGCCACTGATTCCACTTCAGGATGAACTCAATACGCGTTTGAGTGATCGAGCCAGCCGAGTCACATTTCAAAGTTTTAAGATGTATCTGGGCAAAGGGATCGAAGGATTTGAAAATCGCAGTGTCGCACCAGGTCAAATGTGGAGCACAGAAAATCCAGACGCCAACATCGAAGAGTTTGGTGGCGACAATGGCAGTCCCAGTGAAGAAGCTCACCTGCGAAATATTCGTGAAGCGATGGAAAAAACCAGTGGCGTCGGGTCCGTAGCCGCTGGAATTTTAACTGGCAAGGTCGGTAATCTAACTTCTGCCGTTGCGTTGCAAGTTACGCTTATGGGGTTGCTCAGTAAAACACAACGCAAGCGACGAGCGTATGGCAAAGGCATTGCTGATATCTGTGAATTAGTGTTGGATTATTTAAATATTACGGGGATCTTTCCAAATTCGCCAGAAGAACGAAACATCGAATTACGTTGGCCCAATCCATTGCCTGAAAATATCACTGAACAATTGGAGCAAGCCAACATGAAAAAACAACTAGGCGTACCACAAGAACAAATACTAAACGAATTAGGTTATTAATTAAAAAATGAAGGTGCCATGCCCACACTTGTGTGGGCATGCGATAAGTGGTCGAAATGTAAAACATGCTCACGCAAGCGTGAAAATGGCACTAGAGAAGATTCAATCTACAAAAACGAATAGGAGAACAAACATGTCAGAAGAACTACGTCAAAACGAAACACTCGAAACAACAGGTTCCGAGCAAGAACGCCTGGTCCCTGTTACTGAAGCGATCAAATATCGCAAGCGTGCCCAAACCGCAGAGCAGGAATTATCGAGCCTTGAAAAATCCTTACAAGAGTCGAATGAAAAATTGCTGCAATCGCAACGCAAGTTGGAGTGTCTTCAATTTGAGCAGACGCTTAACGAACAACTCAACCAGGCAGGTGCCACAGATTATCACGTCGTAAAATTATTAGCAAAAGAAAAATTACATTCCTCCAATTCGGAGCAACCAGATGTTTCCGAGATCATTGAGCAAGTTCGCCAGGAGCGACCGCAATTGTTTGCTGATCAAACGATGAATAATGATGATTTACTTGCTAAGCCAACAGCAGGGATTCCACCGCAAGCAGCGAGCCGTGCATCTACGTTAATTCAATTGGCCAACAAAGCCGGCCGCAGCCGTAAAGATATGCAGGAATACCTGAAATTGCGACGTCAAATGTTTAAATAACTCATTTGTTATGAAACGATCTGTAAGTACATGCTCACACAAGTGTGAGCATGGCACCGAAGGATTATTATAAATATGAAAGGAGACTAACAATGTCTTTTACAGGAAAAGCAACTTACTCAGCGGGCGCTAATTTACCGGAACTTGCCGAAGATGTATCCGATCTCATCGGAATCGTTTCGCCATCTGAAACGCCGTTATTAAATATTATTGGCGATTCACTTCATGAAGCGGTTAGTACTCGTCATGAGTGGGTCGAAGATTCGCTATTACCAAATAAAGATAAGATCAACGATAGTTCATTTATCGATCCATTGTCTGATACTGATATTGATGTTGCCAACGGAAATCATTTCCAAATTGGTGATCAAGTCCAAGTGGAAGGTGCAAGCGAACTCATGCTCGTGACAGCGGTTAACGGTAATACGTTGAATGTCGTTCGAGGTTACGCTGGAACGACGCCTGAAGCTTTGCTGGATCAAACATTTTTAAATATTTTAGGTAACGCAGCACTGGAAGGTGCCAGCAAGCCTCAGGTGCGATTTACCAATCGTCAGCGAAAATCCAATACGACGCAAATATTTACAGCCAGTGTTGAAGTGTCTGGCAGTGATTTAGCCTCTAGACAAATTGGACTGGCTGACGAAATGGATTATCAGAAGCAAATGCGTTTACGCGAATTGTTACGTGATTTGGAAAATAGCATGATCAATGGCGGACAACCTGTCAATTCGCCGCAAGGCAGCGATAGCGTCAGGCGAACCATGCGAGGAATTATTCCGCATTTGCAATCCAATATTTTCCATCCCAGTGATCCTGATTTTCCAGCAGGTGATAGCCTGGATGAAGAAAAACTAAGTTTTGTTCTTCGGAAAATTTGGGAATCAAGCAATGGCAATATTGATTTAATTGTCGTTAATGGGTTTCAGAAACGAAAGATCAATGCGTTTATACAAACCAATCGAAGTTTCGATTCGAATGATCAAACGTTTATGGATCAAGTGAGTCGCTACGAAAGTGATTTTGGCATGGCCAATGTCCTTGTTTCTCGCTGGGTGCCTCAAGATGCGGTTTTACTTCTGGATAGTTCACGTTTATCCGTAATGCCAATGTCAGGCCGTCATTTCCATTTTAAATCATTGGCTTCAGGCGGTGATTATGAATGTGGTCAACTAATTGGCGAATACACACTGGAACTGAAAAATGAACAAGCTCACGGCATCATCCGTGGCTTAACTACAGCGTAATTGTTTATTGATTAAAAATTGATACTTGGTGCCATACCTACTCGAGCGTGGGCATGCTCTAAACGACCGAGCATAAAGCATGCTCACATAAATGCGAGCATGGCACCGGAACATTTTAGAAACAGTGGAGTGGCAGCGTCAAACAAAGTTTGGCGATGGCGTAATAGTAGAAACCATCGCCAAGCTAACGCTTGATGCTGCCACCCAATTAATCATTGAAAGGAAAGATGATGATTTTTTCAAAAGATATTGATCTATTACCTTGGGAAACAGAAATTTTCAAAGACTTGGCATTTAATTCCCAAATATATATTTCAGGTAGTGACGCTGTAACCACAAATACGACATTAACATCTGCGTCTGCTAATTTTATTAATGCACAAATAAAACCTGGTCATGTGATTCATTTAAGTAAAACTGACCAATCCATCAATGGCGTTTACGAGATTGTTTCGGTCGATTCCGCAACGCAATTAACAATTTCAGTTTTACGCTTAAATGACCAAAGCAGCTTAATTGAGCCACCAGCATCAGTAGCGATAAGTTACAAAATAATTTCATATGAACATCAAGCCTCCGAATGTGCGGAAAGTTTATTGCAATATTTTGGAATTAAATCGCAGGACACAGCAACCATTTTAAATCCAGGAACCTTAAAACAAGCCAGCATTTTTAGCATTTTATCATCGCTATATTCGAGATTTGCCTCAGATCCCAAAGATCCAAACGGCTATTGGCGAAAGGCCAGCTATTACCAACAGTTATTCAACACCGCTCGCGTCAAGGTACGAATAGAGATCGACCTCAACCAGAATGGTCAACCCGAAAAACATCTCCGAGGCGGCAGTGTAACACTCCAAAGGAAATAAATTTTAAAAAGAAAGGAAAGAACCATGATTACGAAACCAAAGGATTTTGATATGTCCTGGCGAATCAAACGTGAAATTACTATCCCAACGATTGTCCAGTTACTATTCGTCATGGTGATGATCATCGCTGGCTGGATCAATTTGGAAAAAGATTTAACGCTGATTCAGCACGATTTGAATCGTCTCATTGCATCCAATAAGGAATTACACAAGACAATCAAATCGCTAACCAAGAAAGTCCAACATCAAGAATATCGATTATCGACTTTGGAGAAAGACCTTCGACAGTCATCCATCAATTAGGTTGTTTGGTCGCTTTTTGAGGTTCTTCTTTGTCTTTAATAAATATAACAGGATGTTTCCAGTGGTAAGGGAATCCGTGTTCTTGAGATTCAAGAATGTTTAAATGTTCGGACTTAATATCATGTAGGATAATTTTGTCATTGTTGACGATTTTTCCTGGCAGTATTTCTTTTTCGACGAGACTTTTAAACTTTTGGATATCTGGGATATAGCAGACAATTGCTTCGTCCATGCCGCCGACAAGTGCCCAGTGATAATCAGAGTCTCCTTTTTCGGATTCACTAAAGTTTGCATAAACATTGTCGTTATGTTCTTTGAGTTGAGCAAAAATGGGTTTTTCTTTCGAGGTTTTGTCGGCAGGTGTCATTTTGATTTTACCGCTTTTGGCGTCCAGGACCGTGATTTCAATCTTCTGAGAATCGTTTCCTAGCGTTTGTGTCCAAATGCCACTGAATTTTTCAGGGAACTGTACGGGCTCAATATCTAATGGTTTATTTAATAGAACTTCGCCGCAGCCAGATAAAAACAAGGTAAGAAATGAAAATAGGATTGTACTCAAGAATTTCATAGTATTCCCTTTCTGAAATTTTGGTGAATGCCTCAAACCTGAAACCACTATACCTTTATTTCAGTTTTTTGGAAGTTAAATTTGATAATTCAACTATTTCTTGAATGTTTTTATCTATTCGACCGCCTTATCTTATTGGTTGGATTAGGGATAGCATTTTTCAAAATGGTTTGAATGCGAGCAGTTATGATACGCGATTTGAGCCATCGTTTTTGATCTGATGGATGTTTTCATTACTCAATAATTTTGATTTGGTTTAGATCGAAATATAGATACTAATTAGGATACATATTTTCCTTGGCGGCTTTAATATTTTGAAGGATTGGGTTGTCGGGTTCAAAGTGATTTTTTGCTATTTTTATAGCTCTTTCAAGATATTGTTTTGATTTTTCGATTTGGTCCAGGTCTTTATATGCTTGAGCCAGATTTAGGAGGACATCAACATTCGCAGGATGATTTTTACCTAGGGTATTTTCAAAATGTTCTAGGACTTGATGGAATATTGCGGTGGCTTGTTCGGTTTGGCCACTGCTGGATAAAATATTGCCTTTGGTGAGACGGCACTGATTTGTTTCCGGGTGTTGGTCGCCTAGGAGCTTGATTTGCATATCAAGGGCCTTTTGGCATATTTCTAATGCTTTATCGTCCTGGTCGAGTCTATACAGACAATCGGCAATCGAATCCATAATGCTAGCGACAACGGTATGTTCAGGGCCATTGCGATCAATCGCAATTTCTAATGCTTGATTGTATATATTGTAAGCCGTGTCGTAGTCATCTTGATAGACATAAATTAATGCCCACGTTGTGTAAATAGAGTGATCCGTTGGGTACTCAGAATATTCTGGAGTGTTTCGGAGTTTTAGTACAAGATTTAGTGTTTCGTGTGCTTTGTCATATTGGTCTGAATAAATATATGTTTGGGCAAGGCCGATCAAAGAATTTAGATGCAGTATTGTTTTTTTTGTTTTTACCTGATTGATGTTTTCTAGCACATTTAAGAATAATGTTTTAGCGTTATTATAGTTGCCTTGCTGCAGATGTCGTGAGGCATTATTATGAACTTGAAGGATCGAATTGAAATTGTCTGAGGTATCTATTCGGTCGAGTTCATCGGATAACTCTTGTGCTTGTTGTAATTTTCCTTGTCTATTTAAGATGACCACACGGTTGCGTTTTATTTGAATAAGTTCACTGTGGTCGGATTGTAATACCGTTTCAGCTAGCCAGATTGCTTTTTGTATATGGTAATCGGCTTCGTCGAACTGGCTTGTATGGATGTATAGAAGTGCGAGATCATTATGGCGAATAGCGATGTTATGATTGTTTTTTTCAGAGATTTCGTCTAATAAGTTTAGGCTTTCTTGAATGTATTTGATGGCTTGTTTGTAGTGACCCTGGCCTTGAAGGGCTTTTCCTAGTCTATAAGTCGCAGTGCTTAATTCATTTTTGTCAGTGGAGTTGTTTACTTTTAAAATATTGATCGCTCTACGATGGGCTGCTTGGGCTGCTTGGTGATTTTCTAGCATTCTTTGAGCATATCCCAAATTATTTAAATCTTGGGCTATGTCTTCATAATGCTTATCGAAAATTTGTTCTTTGAGACTTATGGTTTGTTTTAGTAGGTCGATAGCTTCATTGTATTGGTCATTGTTGTAGTGCTTGCTTGCTTCGAGATCAACTAGTAGTAATTTTTGATACAATCCCACATTGGTTATTCGCTTGAATTCAACGGAACTTGGCGGTTCTTTTTTTGCCAATTTGAGTGCATTGTCATACTCTTTTTGAATTGCTTTTATGTCTTCTTGATCTGGCGGTAAGTATTTTTTTGAAATAGTTAATGCTTGTAAATATAGCGGATGGGCATACTCATACTTTTTGAGTTTTGAATACAGTTGTGCAAGAGCTCTCGATCTTTCAATCGTTTTTGGATACATTTCTTCTTCACGAAATTTTATAGCGGTTTCAAGCGATTGTGTATAGTAGTTAATTGCTTTCTGGTATTGATTTTGTCGACGATAATTACTTGCAATACGATATTCAATTGAGCCGTTTATTTTTCTGCTGTCTTTTAGTAAATTATCCATAATTGGAATAATTGCAAAAAGTTGTTTTAGTTCTTTTTTATTGCGATTCGCTTTTTCGTAGATTTGAGCGAGGCTGTTTCGAGCGTAAAATTCGATTTCAGTGTTTTTGACTGTTTTTAAAATTTCCAACGCTTTGAGGAAATAGGGCTCTGCTTCTGAAAATTGATTGTCTTCAAAGTAAGTTGCCGCGAATTCAGAATAGTCTTTACATAGTTCTTCGCTATTCGGTCCATAAAGCTCTAGGTCATGAGCAAACAGCATATTTCCATATTTTTTAAAATTATCCAGGTCATTCATCTCGTAATAATAGGAGAAAAGTTTTTGTAAAACACCTCGATATAAAGGTTGATTCGTATGCTTAAAGTATTCGTAATGATCTTTCATGTTTAGGAGCTCTTCGATGGCATTGTTGTATTGTTTTAGAGCTCCATATGCCATCGACAGGGTCATATATACCGATCGCATTTCAGGATAATATTTTTGTTCTGGTGTATTAAATATCTTTTTGGCTTCTTTTAAAATCGAAATAGCAGATTCTGAATCACCCGATTGATACGTAATAAATCCTTTGGTCTTTAATAAAGTGGCAACTTGTGGTGAATTTTTCCCTTCAAGAGTCTTCATCGTATCTATTGATTTTTGGATATAGCTCAACGCTTTTTCATATTGTTGCAAGTCTAATAAGCAAGAGGCTATCCTGGCATTTGTTCTGGCCGTTGAAACATTATTTTCGCCATGAAGGGTTTGCGATGTTGTTAAGGCTTGTTGATAGTATTTTAAGGCTTTTTCGCTTTTTTCCTGGTCTAAATAGAGGTCAGCTAAATGTGAACAGGTTTTATAAAAGTTAGGTTGGTCTGGATTGTTCTTATTATTCTGGATATTAAAAGCTCTGACGAGGGTGTTTTCAGCTTCTTCATATTTGTTATTCAGGTAATACCAGTGACCTAGTTTATTCAAATTTTCAATCAGATGGGGCAGGTCGTTTTCTGAGTTTTCATCTAATAGAGAGATCCCTTTAAGGATTAGAGGTTCTGCTTTTTCAAAATTTAATGAATCCAAATGGATTTGGCCCAGTGCCAGAAGTTCAAGTACTTTTGAGTTGGATGCGGTATTACCGGTATCATCTGACCTTCTAAGTTCTATGGCTTTTAATTCCTGTCCTGTTTGCATGTAGAAATCTATAAGCGATTTTTTTGCCATGGTAGATTGAATATTATCTTTGCCGGCAAGGCTTTCAGTGATTTCCAGTGATTTTAAATAATGGGTTTCTGCTTGATTATATTGTTTTAAATCCGTGTGGGCATAACCTAAGGTGCTATGGATTTCCGCTATATCGAGATTTGGTTTGCTTTGATTTTGTTGTCTGATGCGTAAGCTTCTTCTTAGAAATGTGATGGCCTCTTCGCCTTGTCCATTAATTCGCATAATATTTGCGGCGTCTAATAGTGCTTCGGCAAGTTCTGGGTGTTCGGGGCCCAAGTGTGATTCTGTGATTGCAACGGATCTGAGATAATAGGTTTTTGCCTTTTTACTTTCGTCTTTCAGTTTGGCGATATATGCGAGCCGCATCCAGGATTTAGCAATTTCAAGGTGATTTATTGGGGTTAAATTATTTCGAATATCAATTGCTTGGCGGAGTAGATTTTCAGCTTCTTCAATTTTTTCTTGAACAAATAGTTCTTCCGCTTGTTGTTCAAGCTGCTGGGCATCTTCATGCGTATAAGCCGTTTTTTTGTTGGTGTTTGTATTTTGCTCTGGTGAGCAGGAGGTTGCGGTTGCCATGAGTGTCAGTAGGCAGGTGATTATATAACTCAAGCGTTTCATTAGCTGTAGCTCCAGATTGTAAAATGTTGGAAATTCCCAGCGACACAGTTCAGCATCATTTTTCTGCTTTGCTTTTTATAGCTTTTAAAGGATCTTAAGGCAATAGATTAGTCAGGGTTTTTTCAATTTAAGCCATTGTCTTTTCATGAGATAAGAGGTAAAATAGTCGATTCTTAATTTTGTGAGTTGTTGCTGGATAAGGGCTTATGGAATGACGGATCAAGATCAGGCTCAACAGAAGGCCGCAGAGAAGGCGGCGATCGCTGCGGGACTCAAAACCATCGGCCCGATTGTCTATATGGATTCGGACGAGTTTCTGGAAATCCTGACAATGAGCGAGCGACCCTTGGTGGTCTATTCGCCCAAGCGATTGATCGGCACTCACAAATATTTGACCAGTTATAAAGGCATCACGTTTTATACCAAAAGTAGGCAGTGGCTTGAATTGGATGAATCGTGTGAAGTGGTGACCTGTAAGACGATTTGGGTTCCGTAAAAGATTAGTACATTTTAGAAATGGAAACGATGGCAGATAGACAAACACAATTATATAACGCTTTGAAGAAACGAATCCTCGTCCTTGATGGTGCGATGGGCACGATGATCATGGAGCGAAATCTCACTGATGATGATTTTCGTGGTGAGCGTTTTAAAGATCATCCTTGTGATGTGAAGGGTAACAATGAGTTGTTAGTCTTGACGCGTCCAGATGTGATAGAAGAAATTCATACGGCATTTCTGGATGCGGGTGCGGATATTCTTCAGGCGAATACATTTAGCGCTAATGCTATTTCTCAGGCAGACTACGAAATGGAAGGCCTCGCCTTAGAATTAAATCGTGTTGCCGCGTCACTTGCACGTAAAGCGGCCGATGTAAAAACTCAGCAAGATCCATCTAAACCTCGATTTGTCGCTGGTTGTATGGGGCCTACGACAAAAAATGCTAGTGTCTTGGTTGATTTTAATGATGCTAGTAAGCGAGGGGTAACCTTTGATCAATTGGTGGATGCTTATTATGAGCAGGCCCAAGGGTTGGTCGAAGGGGGTGTTGATATACTCATGCCTGAAACAGCTATTGACACATTGAATCTTAAGGCGGCTATTTACGCCATTGAAAAATATTTTGATGATCACAATGTGCGTTTGCCTGTGATGCTTTCTGCTACCTTTGCGGATGATTCTGGTCGAAATGTTTCTGGTCAGGATATTGATGCTGTTTGGATTTCTGTTGAGCATGCCAAACCATTATCCGTTGGTGTGAATTGTGCATTAGGTTGTGATAAAATGCGAACTCATGTGGAGGCTCTCGCAGGAGTAGCGAGTTGTTATGTTACTTCGCATCCGAATGCCGGTTTGCCTAATGAGATGGGTGGTTTTGATGATACCCCTGAATTTATGGCGGAGCATATTTCTGAATGGGCCGACAATGGTTGGTTGAATATTATTGGTGGCTGTTGTGGCACGACGCCTGATCATATTCGGGCGATTGCTAATTCGGTTGAGGGTAAAAAACCACGGCAACCCAAAGAGCCTGAAAAAGTATCACGCTTTAGTGGTTATAAAACATTTCGCGTTACTGAAGATGTGAATATGGTGATGGTTGGTGAGCGTAGCAATATTACTGGTTCACCTAAATTTGCTCGTTTGATCAAGGAAGGTGATATGGAAGGGGCTGCAGCCATTGCTTTGCAGCAGGTGAGAAATGGTGCGAACATCGTTGATGTGAATATGGATGAAGGACTCATTGATTCTAAAGCAATGATGACAGAGTTCTTAAATTTAATTTGTGCGGAGCCCGAAATTGCGACTGTTCCTATCATGGTCGATAGTTCCAAGTGGGAAGTTCTCGAAGCGGGTCTGAAATGTTTACAAGGCAAAAGTATTGTAAATTCGATCAGCCTAAAAGAAGGTGAAGAAAAATTCATCGAGCAGGCAAAGGTTCTGCGTCGATATGGTGCAGCTGTAATAGTCATGGCCTTTGATGAAGATGGCCAGGCGGATACGACAGAACGCCGCGTGGATATTTGTACACGTGCTTATAGGATTTTAGTTGATCAATTGGATTATGATCCAACGGATATTATTTTTGATCCGAATGTGTTTCCTGTTGCAACAGGAATGGAGGAGCATCGCATTAATGCTAAATCATTTATTGATGCTACGCGAATCATTAAAGAAACACTGCCCGGTTGTAAAGTTAGTGGCGGTATTAGTAATGTGTCGTTCTCATTTCGGGGTAACAATCGCGTACGCGAAGCGATTCATGCGGTTTTTCTCTATCATGCCACGCGAGCTGGTTTGGATATGGGAATTGTCAATGCTGGCATGTTGGAAGTTTATGAGGAAATTCCCAAAGACTTACTGGAATGTGTCGAAGATGTTATTTTAGATCGACGAGATGATGCTGCAGAACGACTTCTTGATCTGGCAGAGAAGATCAAAGAAGAAGGGGGAGATGCGTCGAAAGAAAAAGAAACTCAGGAATGGCGAAGTAAAAGCGTTGAAGAGCGACTGTCGCATGCACTTGTTAAAGGTATTGTCGATTATGTCGATGAAGATGTGGAAGAAGCTCGCGTGAAATATGGTCGGCCTTTGCATGTGATCGAAGGTCCGCTCATGGATGGCATGGGGACGGTTGGTGACCTATTTGGTGCCGGGAAAATGTTTTTGCCTCAGGTCGTTAAGAGTGCCCGTGTGATGAAAAAAGCGGTTGCCTATTTGACCCCATTCATGGAAGCGGAACAGAGCGAAGGCGGTGGTCAGAAAGCCGGTAGGGTTTTACTTGCAACGGTCAAAGGCGATGTGCATGACATTGGAAAGAATATTGTGGGTGTTGTTCTCAGTTGCAATAACTATGAAGTGATTGATCTGGGTGTGATGGTGCCAGCAGATAAAATTCTGGAAGAAGCTAAAAATCAGAATGCTGATATTATTGGTTTGTCCGGTTTGATTACCCCTTCGCTAGATGAAATGATTCATGTGGCCAGTGAAATGGAGCGAATTGGTCCTAAGGTGCCACTACTTATTGGTGGAGCGACCACCAGTCGCAAGCATACTGCGGTGAAGATTGAGCCCAAATACGAATCGCCCACCGTGCATGTCACAGATGCGTCTCGGGTCGTCAAGGTCTGTCAGCAATTGTTAGCTCCGGATGCTAAAGAAGCCTATCATGCTCAAATCCAAGAAGAGTACAGCGTGATTCGTGAGCAATATCATCAGAGCCAGAAAAAGCAATCGTTGCTTTCCATTGAAAAAGCACGTGGAAATCGTTTTACTTGTAATTGGTCGAGTATGGACATTGCCAAGCCAGAATTTACAGGCATCAAAGTGATTGAAGAGTTGCCATTGGAAGATTTGGTGCCATACTTTGATTGGTCGCCATTCTTTCATGCCTGGGAAATTAAAGGGCACTATCCAGAAATTTTCAATCACGAGCAAAAGGGGCCTGAAGCGAAAAAATTATACGATGAGGCTCAAATACTTCTAAAGAAAATTATCGATGAAAAATGGATTACCGCCAAAGGTGTTTATGGCTTTTTTCCTGCGAATAGCGTGGGGGAAGATGTTGAGATTTATACCGATGAAAGCCGTAGTGAGTGTTTAACAACGATTCATTTTTTGCGACAACAGATTAAAAAAGCCAATACGCGGGCTAATTATAGCCTGGCAGATTTTATTGCTCCGAAAGAGTCTGGAAAGAAAGATTATATTGGCGCATTTGCGGTTACGGCTGCGGGGAGATTGGATGAGTTGGTAAAATTGTATGAAGAACAGCATGATGATTACAATGCAATTTTAGCCAAAGCGCTAGCGGATCGATTTGCAGAAAGTTTTGCCGAATGGCTTCATAAAGGCGTTCGTGAAAAGTGGGGTTATGGCAAAGAAGAAAAATTAAGCAATGATGAACTCATTCTGGAAAAATATCGAGGCATCCGTCCAGCCCCAGGTTATCCGGCTTGTCCAGATCACACTGAAAAACGACTGTTGTTTGATCTCTTGGATGTCGAGAAAAACACCGGTATGGCACTCACTGAGAATTTTGCTATGGTTCCAGCCAGTTCGGTCAGTGGATTTTATTTTTCACATCCTGAATCGACCTATTTCAATGTGAATAAGATCGATCGAGATCAGGTTGAGGATTATAGCCAGCGTAAAGGCATGGATGTCGAGACTCTTGAGAGATGGTTGTCGCCTAATTTAGGTTATGAAGCTACAGAAGGTAAAACGACTAAGTGCGGCTGCGGTAATCATTAGCTTGCTGGGTTTGAGAAGCCGAGTTTTTGGCCCATCAAGATTCCAATGTTGTTGAGTGGGACTGGTGTCGATCAACTTGGGTGCTGAAAATTACATTGTCATTGCCGAATGATTGTTTACAATCAACTCTACCTTATCGGTATCAATTTAATAAGCTAGTCGAGAGGATATTAGTATGGTCTTGAGATATCAGAGCTTTGTGCAATTTTGTATTTGTTGCATTGTTCTAGCCAATGGGATATTTTGTTTTGCTGAGCAACCCATTGAATTTGAAGATCCATTTCTAAAGCAAATCGTTGAAGCATATTTGAATACCTCAGATCCAACTCTATCAGATATGGAGCGGCTTAAAAAATTAGAAGTTCGGGATGATGTGTATTCTTTGGAAGGACTTCAGAATGCCGTTGCTCTGGAAGAATTAAGATTTTATGGAACGACGGTTTGTTTTGATTTAAGTCCCATTGAAAATCTCACATCCTTAAAGATGATCACGATTATTGATGCAGACGTACTTGTTTGGGTTGTAGATGGGATTACGTTTCAATATCCAAGTGACATCAGTGTCATGTTAGGGCCTGGTCGTCCAGGTGATGTTGATTGTGTCCAGGAGGATTATTATAGCCTGCATAATATGTGTCTATTCACGCCATTATCCTCAGTAGAAGCGATACACTTGGTGGGGTTTGTGCCTATCAACTTAGGTTGTTTAACTTCCAACCAGATATTAAAAACGATTGAATTTCGCCATTCTGATGTCATAGCTGAAGATGTTCTTCTGTTAAAAGAGCATATTAATTCATTAGAGGTGCTGCTTGAAGATTTTAAGTCAGACAATATTTTTGCGTTTACGCAAATGCGAAATTTAAATAAATTATTTATTAATCGAAGTAGGGGTGTGTCATTTAATGAAGATACCTATTGTTATGATATCCCTTTGATTAAGGCGCGAAACCCTGGTGTAGAAATTGAAACATTACCAAGGGTTAGAGGGATAACTTGTGATACATCAGAATTCAAAGTAAATCAATGCTTGGTTCAACCGGGTCGTCGTAGCAATACTGACTCCATCAAGATGTCAGGTGATGTTGCTATATTTCCTGGTATTTTGGAGCAGGTCCAGAATGCGACAGTGGAAATAGTTAACTTAGATTCAGATGTTCCTATTTTAAGCATGGAGCAATCAGCTTCTTTTAAGAAGGAGACTTTGATTGCAAAATCTCGTCTATCAAATGGCAAGATAACATTGTCTCTAACGAATGATGCCTTTTCACTTGGTATTAGCAAAACAGATTTGACGGGATTGCAGAGTCCTTTTGATCTTAAGATTTCTCTGGATGATTATGATTTTACCTTACGAGTCGGCGAAGATGTAATTAATGGGCAAGATCCACTGTCTCCTAATTTTTTAATGGGGATGACGAATTCTATGACCATTGAGAATCTTTTATTGAAACTCAATCGATTAAAATCAGAGTGGGAGCCACCCGTTCAGATTCTCCCTGGAATAACAACTCAAGGGCGGTGGGTAGATACCATATACGGGTTCATTTCCATTAAAGGTGGTTTTTCTTTTGTAGGTGATCCAAACACCTTTTCGGATAATGATGTTACATTTTATTTAGATAATAAAGCGTTTACTATTTTAGATCATGAACTTATCGATCACTATGATCGAAATGGAACTCTGATAAAACGGGTTGCCCGAACCAAAACACTTTCTTTTCTATTGGATTTTGAAAAAGGACACTATTTGCTCCAGATTAAAAAGGGGGATATTACGCCATATCTAGGAAATATCTCAAGTGGATCATTTTCTCCAAAAGAGTTTCGACTGAATGTCGGGAATTTTAATGCGAGTTCTGAAATTGACTATTTAGGGAATAAAAATATAACCATTAAACTTGGGCCGAAATTTAAAATTCCTGGTGGGATTATCATAATTGGAAGATGAGTTTTTGAGAAATCTTAGGGGAGTTTTTGTTTTTACGCATCTCTGGTCGTTGTTTAGGCAGAATTTATTCTTGGTGTAGATGGATTTTGGGAAATTTTAAAAAAGTAATTTATGGTTGACTTTTGCGCAAAAATCTATATTATACTATCTCGATAGGAATAGTAGGGATAAGGGTTTTTGGAAACTACTCCAAGCCTAAATTCATAATTACAATTTAGGAAATGAGTTAGCAAAAATGATTTCTCACGAACATCAATGTATTTTTATTCACATTCCCAAGTGTGCCGGGACAAGTGTCGAGCGAGCTCTGGGGCATTTGGATGGTCATACTGGGCGAGGCGGTCAGGATCATCGAAGTATCCGTATGATTCAGCGCCCATTTTTGACTTTGAAAATGTTGTCATCGGTTGAGCAAATAAACACGATGGTAAAGCGAGTTGTTTATCCTTTGATGCCTGTGATGAATCCTAAGAATAGATGGACGGTGAGCCGCGAGCAGTTTGACAGTTATTATAAATTTACGTTTGTTCGAAATCCCTGGGCTCGGGCTTATTCCTGGTACAAAAATGTGATTCGCGATGAGCTTCATTTACAGAAATATAAAATCTCTAGTGATATTTCATTGGCAGAGTTTCTTCGGCGTTTTGGAGGGAAAGGTGAATTGCGGCCACAACTTTATTGGCTTAAAACGTTCCAGGGCAGTGTTTCTATGGACTTTATTGGTCGGTTTGAATCTTTAGCTCAAGATTATGAAAAAGTAGCACTGGCCTTAAAGCTTGAAACTAGTGAATTACCTCATGAGATAAAAGGTTCTGGAAGTAACTATCGTGATCACTATGATTCGCAATCAAAAGAGTTGGTCGCAAAAATTTATAGAGAAGATGTTGAAACCTTTGGATATACGTTTGAGTCGTAAATGATAATTGTCAGGTAGGTGTTATGTTAGTTTCACAAAAAAGTCATTATGCTCTTCGGGCAGTTTTTGAATTGGCTAAACTGGATGGCCAGGGGCCCGTCAAAATTGCCATGATTGCCAAGAGCCAAGAGATCCCTCAGCGGTTTTTAGAGGCGATTTTAAATCAGCTTAGGCAAGCAGATCTGGTTGTCTCTAAACGAGGCATTGATGGCGGCTACATGCTAGGTAAGCCTGCTGCGGAGATCACGGTAGGGCAGGTTTTGGGCTCTATTCAAGGGCCTGTCAAACTGGCAGAAGAAAAAGTGTCTGCTGCGGGTCAGCCTAATGTCTTCGATCATTTTTGGCAGGGTGTTCAGGCATCAATAGGCACAATTTATGATAAAACTACTTTTCAGGACCTTCTGCAGCAAGATATGCAGATGCAGAAGGATTTTGCGGTAAGTTACTCAATTTAACAGCAATTTTCTATTTTATACAGGATATGCTATGGCAAAGGAATCCCATTTAAGGTCTATACTGAAAACATTTAGCTGGCGGGTTGTGGCCACTTTGATTACCATGTTGGTCGCTTTTTTCTTCACGGGAAATACCAAGGTAGCCCTGGAAATTGGCTTCTTGGATACGCTTATCAAGCTTTTTGCTTATTACGGGCATGAGCGTGCCTGGCTGAAATTACCGGAGAAAAAAGACCCCGACCCGGAATATGAGATTTGATATTTTTTTAGGATAACTGATGAAAGAAATTACACCGAATTTTCAAACGCCCAACGAAGATCTCAATGAGATTGAACAGTTTAAATTACGTAGTGGGATCATTGGCAATCTCGCTGGGCAGTTTACCGATACCTCTGTAGATGATGTCGAGCATGAGACTGAAGCACTCGCGAAGTCGCATGGTATTTACATGGAATTCAACCGTGCCAAGACGGGCAAAGAAAAAGACTGGATGTACATGATTCGTATCAGTATTCCAGGTGGCGGTCCGATGAGTCGCGAGCAGTATGCTATTTTGGATGATATTGGAACCGAATTTACCATTAGCGATGATGGGTTTACCTCGCTTCGTTTGACGACGCGGCAGAATATTCAATACCATTGGGTGCAAAAGAAAGATCTGGTCAAAGTGGTTCAGCGAATTGCTTCCTCAGATTTTTATAGCATCAACGGGTGTGGTGATAATGTGCGAAACGTGATGGGGTGTCCGATGTCCCGTTTTTCTAATGTCTATAACGCGAATGCCATGGCCCAGAAGTTTGGTGAATATTTTCAATTGCCATTAGCGCCGCATATGGAAGTGTTTGCGATTGATCCAAAATATATTCGTAACGTAGAAGAGAGTTATCAGTATGGCGATAAGCTGCTGAATCGAAAATTCAAAATCGCTTTTTCTGCGGTGCATCAGGATGAAAAAACAGGACTTTTGGTGCCTGATAATTGTGTGGAGCTTCGTACGAATGATATGGGAATCGCACCTGTGATTGAAAATGGTAAAGTAGAATATTTTCAAATTTATGTGGGTGGCGGTCAAGGTGAGCGAAATGGTAAAGCCAGTTTTGCCTCTTTGGGTAAACCGATTGGCATCGTACATCAGGATGATTTACTGAAAGCATTGGATTCTGTCGTCAAAGTACATGAAGACTTTGGAGATCGTCAAAGTCGTCATTGGGCTCGTGTGAAATATGTTATGCATATTAAAGGCCCAAGCTGGTATCGCGAGCAGGTGAAAAACCGAGGCGTCGATATTGAAGCTCCGAATGAATCGTTGGATATTGGGGCTCGTCATTTGCATCATGGTTGGATGAAGCAGCCTTCAAATGGGTTGTGGTCCTATGGTGCCTTTATTGAATGCGGGCGTTTGATTGATAAGGGAGATATCAAATTTAAATCGATGGTGCGCCAGATCATGGATAAGTGGGATGTCCAATTGATGGTCACAGCGAATCAGGATTTGATTTTTACAGATATTGCAGAAGATGCCAAAGAAGATTTTGAAGCAGAATTGAAAACTTACGGTCATGGCCAACGTAATGGCAAAGCTTATTCGAATCTTCGTCTTCGCAGTGGTGCGTGTGTAGCACTGCCGACCTGTCGATTGGCCTATACCGATTCGGAGCGATTCATTTCTACCCTGGTGGATGAATTGGATGAAAAAGGGTATGGCGATATGACTGAGTCGATCGGGATTACGGGTTGTGAGCGTCAGTGTTTCCGCCCGGCAACCAAGACGATTGGTTGGGTCGGCTCAGGTAAAAATATGTATCAACTGAAAGTCATGGGCTCGGAAGATGGTTCGACCCAGGGACGGCCGCTCGTCGGTAAGGATCAATTGATGCACATGCGTATGGTGCCTCGCGATAAAGTTTCTACAGTGGTGATGTCATTGTTTGACGCTTACAAAGCAAATCGTGAGAGTGAATCAGAAACGATGGGCCAGTATCATCAGCGAATTGGACTTGATGCGATTATTGCGCATTTGAAATCAGATCCAAATACGCAGGACTTGATGGAGAAAACCTTCAAGCCGCTGTATTTGACGCCTGATTGAGTTTCAGTAAGAGGGTTATAAATAGTGGATTGCCGGGGGCGCTTTGTTGTGAGTAAAACTTTGCGCCTGGTTTAATCTCAAGTCTTTCAAGTAATTATAAGCTTAGAATTTGAACTTTTTGCGTCTGCAACAGTGGTGTTTGTGGCGGCTTGCGTTTTCGATTTAAATGCTTATAATATCAGTGTTAATCGAAATATAGGGATAGCAGATGATTATCACGATCGATGGCCCGGCAGGGGCTGGAAAAAGTACAATAGCATCGGAGCTAGCTCGACGGCTGGCGATTGGGTACCTGGATACAGGTGCCATGTATCGTGCGCTGACGTTGGCGGCGCTTCGAAAAGCAATATCCCTGGATGATGATGAGCATTTGCGTGAGATTGCCGAGTCGTCGGAGCTGGGTATTTTCTGGGAGCAGGATATTTCGCATGTATTGCTCGATGGTGAAGATGTCACCGATGCGATTCGCGAACCTGAAGTGACGGCTCATTCACATAAGATTGCCAAGAATGTTTTTGTTCGTGATGTGTTGGTTGAACAGCAGCGGCACATCGCTGAAAAAGCTGGCTCGATTGTGACTGAAGGGCGTGATCAAGGAACGATTGTGTTTCCCAATGCCGAAGTGAAGTTTTTTCTAGATGCTTGTAGTCAAGAGCGGGCGCAGCGTCGTTATAAACAGCTAAAGGAAAAACAGGTGCCAGTAACGTTTGAAGAAATTCATGATGCGATTGTCAAGCGAGATGAGCGTGATAGTCAGCGTGATGTAGCGCCCCTCAAGAAAGCAGACGATGCGATTTTGATTGATTCGTCAAATTTAACGATTGAGCAGGTTCTGGAAAAAATGTGCGAGCGGGTGAAGGAAAAACAGGCTTTATGAATTTATGGTATGACTTTGTTAAAACGATTTTGCATGTTTTAATCAGTCTGTTTTATGATTTGCGAATTTATGGTCGAGAGAACGTTCCCGAGAAAGGGGGCGTATTGTTGGTCAGTAATCACCAGAGTTTTTTAGATCCTCCTTTGTGTGGGATGTCTTTTACGCGTGATTGTGATTACATGGCACGTGAGACCTTGTTTGATAATCCCGTGTTTGGTGCGTTGATTCGATCGTTAAATGCCTTTCCGGTCACTGGCGGGCAGGGTGATATCCGAACGATTAAGCGATTGATTGAACGATTACAGAATCAGAGAATGGTAACGATTTTTCCGGAAGGCAATCGCAGTTACGATGGCAAAATGGGAAAAATGAGAAGTGGTTTTGAATTGATCGCCCGTAAAGGCAAAGCGATGACCATTCCAGTCGCGATCGATGGGGCCTATGAAGCGATGCCCCGAGGTAAAACAAAGATTAACATGGGTGCGAGCATTCGCATTAAATTCGGTGAGCCGATTCCCTATGAACAAATTAAAGAACTGGGGCGAGATGGTTACGTGGCCGAGGTAACCAAACGCATTCAAGAAATGCAAAAAGAATTACGGGTAGAGTTGGGTAAAGAGCCGTTTGATTATTCATGAAATTTTATTTATAGGCCAGGCAGTTACTTTCCTGGAGTTTATTTAAATAAATTACCAGCCAGAGGTTTGCTTACGAGATATGGGTTTTCTAATAGAATTGGGGCATAAATATTACTCTTTAATTATGTTTTCTTTGTTGAGTACGGCCTTTAGAATTAAGCAACAGTAGAGAAATATTCTGAAGTATTTTCCGCCATAACGTAATATAAAAGGAGTTTATTATGAGCCATAACCAAGCAAATAAATCAATTTTTAAGAAAATCATGATGGTATTTGTTATTTTTGCCGTCATTTTAATGTCTGCAATCGGGTTTGTCTGGTTTTCGATAGATTCAGAATGGATGACTCGAAAACTTGAAGATATAGTTAAAAATAAAATGAATGCTGATCTATCCATTGGCAATTTAGAACTCAATAAGTCTGAGGGGCAGGTGACGTTAACCTCGGTATCGTTTTCACAAAAGAAAGATGATTCTCATTTTAAACTGGAGTTTGCATCTGCAGCGACAAACATAAAATTATTACCTTTAATTTTAAATAAGCAAATTCATATCGAGAGCTTTTATCTTGAAAATCCTGACATCGAATATTCTGAACATAAAAAAGAAAAAACCATGACAAAGAAGAAAAAATCGAAGAAGGAGCCTCTAAATATTTTTATTGAGGAATTTGAAATTAAAAATGGCAACCTAAATTACATATTGACCAGAGATGACAAAAAACCATTTACTGTCAAAATATCTAACCTTATGTATAAAAATCAAAATATCGATATCAGTCATAAAGCAAGCATCTATCAAGGATCTGATATTTATGCTGATATTGATTTAGGTCCCAAAGCGAGCTTGGTGAAATCAGGTTCTTCAAATCCTCGAACGTTTGATCTGAAAAATATTGAGATGCAATACGCTGATAAATTGCTGAAGCAAGAGGATGCAATTGAAATTACTGATGGTCAGCTAAGTTTGTCGTATGTACATGAAATCAATAGTGTTAAAGGATCATATGAAATGTCGCTGGCCAATTTTAAGCTCAAGCAAAACAAAGATTCAAACAGTGATCGATTTATGTTTCTGCCAGCGGGTAAGGTTGTAGACTACATTAATGAGCGATCAGGGAATTTAGAGCTTGGTTTTTCGTTAGATGAAGGTATTAGTCCGACTCAGGATTTTGCTGAGATGACGTCTGTTATATGGAAAGCGATGTGGGAGACTATCATTAAAGATTTGACCAGCACAGGCATTGGTGAGGCGTTGAATATCAAAGATGAAGAAATTGAGAAAAAAATCGATAAAGGTAAAAAACTTCTTGAAGATACCTTTGATAAATTTATCAAGAAGAAAGATAAGTAGGATACAAGATAATGATTCGTGATGTAGCTAATAAAGACTTTAAAGCGATTGCTCAGATTTATAATTATTATATCGTTAATAGTATCGCAACGTTTGAAGAACAGGAGGTGTCGGCGGAAGAGATTGGTCGTCGCGTTGAAAAGGTATTATCTCTAAAGCTGCCATGGATTGTTGCTGAAGAGGCTGGGGGCATGATTGGGTATGCTTATGCGGCGCCATGGCATATGCGAAGTGCTTATCGATATACGGTGGAATTTAGTGCCTATTTGTCGCATCATGTGGTATCGAAAGGGTGGGGGACGAAATTATACCAGACATTGTTTGACCGCCTAGTGGATCGTGACATACATGCTGTGATAGGAGGGATTTCGCTACCCAATGACGCAAGCGTTGCGTTGCAAGAGAAGTTTGGTTTTGAAAAAGCCGCTCATTATAAAGAGGTCGGATTTAAATTTGGACAATGGATTGATGTGGGGTATTGGCAAAAGATTTTGTAAATTTTCAGAAAATATCGCTCTATGATGGATTTCTTGTCGTAGTAGTATTCATGTACTTTATTTTATGCTAATTCACTGACAAAAGGAGCCGCCATATGGCCAGGCCAACGCTATTTATAGGAATCATATTAGTTGTTTTGGGAATCGCAGGTTTTCTCATTACAGGTCGACAGCATGTGACTGCTTTAATTCCAACTTTTTTGGGATGTCCAATCTTGCTGTTGGGATGGTTGGGTTTGAAGTCTCAGAAAGAGAAGCTTTTGAGTTTAATCGCTGCGATCATAAGCCTGATTGGTTTAGGCGGCAGTATGCCTGGTCTCATCAAACTTCCATCGTTATTAAGTGGTGCTGATGTTGCCCGGCCTGCTGCCATCTACCTTCAATCCATCATGGCGGTGCTTTGCATCATCTACTTGGCTTTCTATCTTCGTTATCGATTTGCAAAAAGGACAGAGTGATTTCTTTAATTTTTAGTTAGGGATGGCCTGTCTTTTTTGTTTCAATATTTATTATTAATTCGTATAATTGATAGCCACAACATTGCTATAGATTGCTACCCCAAGGCATTTATTTTCTGAAATCTTTTGAATTGAGGTTTCTGAGAAAGGCAAGATTCTATGGCAATTGTTTCCCACCGTTATTTTTTCCTATTGGTTAGCGTTTCATTTTTGTTTGTGTTTGGATGTCAACCTCCGGCATCAACGCCATCGAATGACGAGGCCGGATTCGTTTCACTTTTTAATGGTCAGGATCTTTCCGAGTGGGAAGACAGTGTCAGTGTTTGGCGAGTGAAAGATGGGGTGATCATCGGTGAAAATAACGAAGAGCTTGGTGAAACGCCCAGCTGGCTCTATACCAAGAAATCCTATCGAGATTTTGAATTGCGACTGGATGTGAAACTGACCGGGCATCCATTTAAAAACAGCGGCGTGTGGTATCGGGTGGAGCCATTTCCTTTTTCTTATTCGTTTTGGGGTAGTGAAGAAGATGAAGAGGATGAAAGTGAAGAGGCAGAATCTTTCATGGCAGCGACGGGTTATGAACTGGATTTATTTATCGTTGATGAAGAGGGTGAGCCATATTTGAACTTCTGGGGTGCTTTGCATGATTCCTATCGTCGACCAAAATTTGGTCAAAAGCCAGATCTTAAAGATATCGAAAGGGTGATGAATAAAGACGACTGGAACCAACTAGTGATTCGATGTAAAGGCAATCACTTACAACATTGGGTCAATGGTTTTCAAGTAGCAAATTATATTGATAAGGATCCAACAGCACCACTTGCAGGCAAGATTGGTTTTCAGATTTACCATGGCTATCAAACCAAGGTGGAATTCAATAATATCAGGATTAAGCTGTTAAATTGAAATATAGGTAGAGGGTCGGAATGTTTATTTTTTAGCGACTATTTAGAGTTTAAAATCTTAATAAAAAGCTTGAATCCAACGCAAAATAAGGTACAATTAGATGCAAATATAGGAACGGGAATTTTATCCCCTATTACGTGTTAAAACCCAGTTAGAGAGAGATTGTGGCTCATTCTCTAGCTGGGTTTTTTATTTATCAAGAAAGGGTAGGAATATGTTTAGACTATTTTTTATGATGTTGATAGTGGCTTCTGCACAGTTGGCGTATGCTCAACAGGAATATTATGTCACGGATTTAGGAGATTTGCCTGGAAGTATTAGTTATGGATTTGGCTATGATATCAATGATCATGGTCAAGTGGTTGGTAATAGTTATTCAACTGCAGGCCTTCACGCATTTATTTGGGATCCAGTGAATGGAATGACAGATCTGGGTGATCTTCCTGGCGGTTCAAGTCGAAGTACCGCTTATGGTATTAATAATAATGGACAGGTGGTGGGAGAAGCCACCGCCGCAACTGGGACGCGTGGTTTTTTATGGGATCCGGTTAACGGGATGATGGATCTGGGAGATTTGCCAGGAGGCAATGATCTTAGTGTTGCATATAAAATCAATAATAATGGTCAGATTACCGGGCTGAGTCATACGTCTACAGGCAATCATGCATTTTTGTCTCAATCAGGAGCAAGCCTGGTAGACCTTGGTGGTTTTCCAGGTGTTAGCGGTTTTAATGATAGTTTTGGACGCGATATTAATAATCAAGGTCAGGTGGTTGGACGAGCGAGACTGTCGAGTGGAAGGAATCATGCTATTCTATGGGATGCAACTAATGGTATGATAGACTTAGGCGAAATTCCAGGCGGTGGCGATTACAGTGAAGCTTTGGGTATTAATGATTTATCACAAGTTGTTGGTCAGAGCACTGCCGCAGCAGGAGTGTCAGCTTTTCTTTGGCAATCTGGAACCGGCATGATCAACTTAGGAGATCTGCCAGGTGGTAACTATTTCAGTATTGCACGTGATATCAATAATAATGGTCAGATCGTTGGACAGGGCGATGTGGGAGACGAGTCATTCCGTGCTGCCCTTTGGGATACCAGCGGAAATATAACCAATTTAAATAGCGTATTAAATGCCAGCAGTTCTGGTTGGTTACTAATGGATGCAATGGCTATTAATGAGCAAGGCTGGATAACTGGCATTGGTAGAAATCCAAATGGTAATATTCATCCATATTTGTTAAGGCCCGTACCTGAACCTGCCACCTTATCTTTATTATGTATGGGTAGTTTGGCTATGATACATAGGAGGCGCGTTCATAAATAAACGGAGTAATTAATGGTGCTTGATACCTTTAATTTTGCTTTGGTTTGTAAATGATACGATTTATCCCACTGACGAGAAAACTTGTTAGAAATATAGAGATTAAAACAATCATTATTGCTGGCTAGAGGCTGGCCGGTCGATCAAAAATGTATCGTTTTTATCGTTCTTTGGATATATCAATGTTCATGATGGTTAAAAAGTGGTCTGAGATATTTTCATCATATTCAATGATTGCTTGGTCTTCTGTTGGAGCGATGGCATCGACCAGGTTAGCAAATTTCACTTCTGCAATCGCGGATTTGACTTCGTTCCATAGATCGAGTGTACAGTAAAAACGGTCGAAGCGTTGGCTCTTTACATTGTCATGGATGGAGGTTCTTTCGTTGTCCCATATCGCTTTGTAGTCGTTTTCTTTCAAAGGCTTCTCGGTATTGTTTTCATCCTTATAGATGTTGGTGTCACCGGCGATTAAAATGTCGTTATCCAGATTTGCTTGTTCTAGAAATTGCACCAAATCTTCCATTTGTTTTTCTCTTTTTTCGAAAGCATCGGGAAAGGCTTTTAAATGCACGTTCACAAAGTGAAAAGTTAATTCCCCACCTTTCGATTGGACTTCGGCGATGTAAGGTCTTCGCAGCCCTCTAAAAGAACTGCCTGGATAGACGGCTTTAAATTCGGTGAGTTGCCACTGATCATTTTTATAGAGATATGCCAGACGTTGATTTCCGTTGCGATTATCGAGACTGTAGCTCCATTGTTTGTCTGTATCTAATCCTTCATTTAGCTTTGTAACGATCAGATCAAGATAGAAGCATTTTGGTTTTCCATTTTCGGAGTGTGTGCCTGCGATTTCCTGAAGGGCTAGCAGGGTAGCACCTGACTTTTGGATTTCGTTCACATATAAATGAACATTTTCAATTGGATCGAGCTGACTTCCAGACGAGGTGCCTAGCCATTTCATGTTCCAGGTGCCAATCTTGCGGATGACTTTTTCGTCGCCAAATGAAATATTGATGCTGATTAGTAGAAATACGATTCCTAATGAGAAATGATGTACACGCATAGCAGCCTCCTTGGCAATAGAGCATAATAATGGATCAGAAATTTTGAAATAGTAGGTTGTCGGCCTCTATTTTAGCATTTAACATTTCATCTGCAAGGTATAGGGGCATTTTTAGGATAAATGAGGGGGTTTTTGGATAAAAAGACCGATATTAATATCAAATAGAGGGTGATTTGAGCTTATCTTATTGATGTTTTTCCTTAGGGAATATTTGGGGATGTGAAAAATATAATGAATATTAGTCTTTTAAATTAAATAGGTTATATGAATTTTTATTTTGGATTGATAAAAATACTCACAATTATTTCCAAAATTTATTCAATAGTGTGAATACCTTATAAGAACAGCCATCGAATAAGATGGTTGTTTCATTTTTAAGCTAGAGGTGAAAAAACATGGTAGAGTCCCAAATCTCGCTAAAATCTGATGATGAGCTATTTGCCAGCCTGTTGGATGGTAATCGCAAGCGAATCTTTGGATTTATCCTATCTCTGGTTCCGAATTTATCGGACGCAGATGATCTTTTGCAGGAAACGGTTCTCATTATGTGGCGAAAATTTGATCAGTTTGAAGCGGATAAATGTTTTGCCACCTGGGGGGTTGGGATTGCTTATAACAAAATTCTACAGTTTCGCCGATCTCAATCTAAGCTGAATTTGCCTATCAGTGATGAAGCTTTTGAGAAAATTTCTGAAAAAGCAGACATTATTAATATTCCCTTAAATGATACATCTGATGCATTGGAAGTTTGCATTAAGAAGCTAAATTCCAAGGATCAGGCTTTGATCAATTTAAAATATGATCATAAAGAAAAGATTAAAGATATTTCTGATATCGTTAAACGCTCAGCAGATAGTTTGTATAAAGATTTTTCACGTATTCATAATATGTTGCGGATTTGTATTGATCGGCAACTCGCCAAGTAGGTTTTTTTATGGCACACGGATTCAATGAAAAACAATTTAGCCAACTGGTTTTTGCCAGCATGGAAGGCATGATCGGCGAACAAGACAAAGCGCTCTTGAATCAGCTATTGTGCGAAGATGAACAGGCGGTTGAATTGTATTTGAAATTGATACGTACCTATGGTTTGTTGAATCAGCGAGGTACTCAAGATTCGAGTATGTTGTCGGAATCTGATGGTTCAATGCCAACCACGACTGAACTTATGCGGCAAATTTTAGAAAAGAATGAACAGGCCGCTTATATTCTAGAGCACGAAGAAGCTGAACGTCAGGAAAAGATCATTCAATCGCAAGCAGAAGAAAAGCTAGAAGCCTATTTAATGAAACAGGCCAAATCTTCTGGTAAGGCAATACGCTACACGGATTCCAAAGAACAAATTAAAGTAAAACCAAGGTCTTACAGAATGATGGTTTTCGCTGCCGCGGCTTGTTTAATGTTTGGGTTAACTTTAACATTTATTTTACAGCAGGCAAGTGGCCCTGAAGTCGCTATCTTAGTTGGCTCTACTGATGCTCAGTGGAAGGGAGCTTCACTTGCATTGTCAGATAAGATAAATGTAGATGAGTATGAATTACTGAGTGGTTTGATTGAAATTAAGTTCGATCAAGGGGCAAATGTCATTTTTGAAGGGCCTGCCAAGTTCAAAATCGAATCGGCTAATGGGGCTTATTTAGAACAAGGCAGGCTTGTGGCAAGTGTACCGCCACGAGCACAAGGTTTTACGGTGAATACACCAAGTGCCAAAATGGTGGATTTAGGCACTGAATTTGGTGTGTACATTGATGACATCCAAACAAGTCATTTAGTGGTTTTTAAAGGTAGTGTGACCATACAGCCACATGCGAGTAATGAAATCCATACCGTGACATCGGGGGAGATGAAATTAGTCGGACTCAATAGTACCATCGTTGAAAAAGATTTGGGCTCACATTTATATGTTCGTGATCTTTCGAAAGAACCTGAGAGTGTCCATCGTAGCGTTTGTTTTTATGATAAAAAATCACAGTTTCATTTGTTGTATAAAACTAATAAATTTCCGGCAAGTCAATTGTTGTCATATGAGGGCCGTGTTGATTTGGTTGCAGATGTTCCTAAAAAAGATGATCAGAAGAATCAATATTCAATGGTGTTTGATGACGTTAAGGATTGTGTGGTAATTGCACCTCGCTATGATGTTGATCAAGACGAGCTTTCTTATGGGATGTGGGTTAAATTCACAGATCTTTCATCGCAAACTATTTTCTTTATGCCCTCAGATCTTGACGAATTGGGTGGTGATGAATTGTTAACTTATTTTAATGTCTATATTTCAAAAGATAAAAATAAACAATTCAACCTTCATTGTGATTATCAATTAGAAAAATCGTTACATGTCGATTTAAAGCGTCGACTATCAGGTCCAATCAATCTGTCTAAAGATCAGTGGGTTCATTTGGCTGTGACAATTAAAAATAAAGATTTGCAAATGTATTTTGATGGTCAGTTAATTGTGGAAAGTCATAATAAGGATAAAGGAAACTCCGGTGTCATGGGAGGTTTAGGAGAGGAAATTATTATCGGCAATACAATCAATTCTTTTTCTACAGTGGAGAAAAAACAAACAGGATTTATGCTAAATGATTTTGCAATATACGCATGTCACTTAACCGAACAGGATGTTGCAGAATTAGCCAAAAAGAAAATTAGTGATGTTCAAAAAGATTAGACAAAATTAGTGATATATAAAAATGGGTGAATCAAAAGATGTTTGATCGCTTCCGTTGATTCACCCTAGCAAACAAATAAGGCTTAGCCCCATTTGAGTAGACTTCCATTCTATTCAAATTCCCCCGGTTTCTCAAGCATTATTTAATTATGGGACTTTTATGCCCTCAGTGTGTTGTGTGTGTGAATGTGTAGTGGAGTAATTGTAAACCTTTGAAAGAAAGGAAGTGGTGTTATGACTAAACGTCTAACAAAGTGGTGTATTTCTTTTTGTATGTGTGTATTGGCAATGGGGCCAACGCACAGTATGGCCGATTCATGGACATCGCCAGTTGCAACTGGGGTTGAAGCGATTCATATGGCCAGTTTGCATACCGGACGTGTTTTTGTGTTTTCATTTAGGGATCAAGGAGATGGAGCTACGCAGTTTCCATGGGCAACATTTAATCCGAATAACCTGGGTACTGCCAATGTGGTCAATGCACCGAAAAACTATTTCTGTGCCGGCCATACGGTCTTGGAAAATGGTGATTTCATCATGACCGATGGTCAGGCTGATGCCACGATCAGTCGATTTAATACCGTGACTGAACAAATGACCAATTTGGGTAGCTTGGCATCAGGTAGCGGGCGTTGGTACCCATCAACCATTATTTTAGGTAACGGTAAATTATTTACCTTAGGTGGTATCACAAATAATGGTGATGGTGGTAACAATTTGACGGGTGAATTATATGATCCAGACACCAACGTTAGAACCATGATCAGCGGTGGAAATTTGATGCCTGGTCAGGATGTCGATGCTTACCCTCGTCTATTCTTATTGTCAGAACAAAATGGCAATATATTCAAAGTCTATGAAGCAGGACCCAATAATGGTTCACTAATTTATACCATCAATACAGATACGAATTCTGCAAGTCGAACTTCTGTTCCGAATGATCCAGGCGGTGGCCGTTTACAGGCAACCTATTGTCGTTTATTTGATGGTCGTGTGATGGCGATGGGTGGTTTTCCTATTGGTCAGGAAGATGGATCGAATCCTACTGTTACCGCAGTGAATCCAGAAGCTGCCAATCCAACTTGGTCGACCCTTGCCTCTATGCAAGATAGTTCAGAGCGTTCTTATTTCTTAGCTACACTACTGCCAAACGAACAAGTTGTGGTCTATGGCCCAGATACTTCAGTAGAAACCTATAATCCTGCTACGAACTCTTGGAGTGCTAGTGCCTCAGGTTCACTTAACCGTGGTTATCATACAGGTGGTGTTTTACTTCCAGATGGTCGCGTTTGTGTCTCTGGTGGTGCCAATGGCGGTGCTGGTGGATTTGGAGAAACCAATCAAGTTCAGATTTATTCACCTAACTATATGACAGCGAATCGTCCTTCAATTACTTCATCACCATCTTCTGCAGGTTATGGCAGTAATATTAGTGTTGGGTACAGCTCAACAGGAGGAGCGATTACGCAAGTACACATACATCGTCCGGGATCATCAACACATAGTTTTACCTATAATATGAAAGCCGTACCTTGTAGCTTTACTGATCAAGGTTCTTCACTTTCTGTCACCTTACCTTCGAATCCCAACCTCGCGCCTCCCGGATATTACTATTTAGTTATTAGTCGTGGCGGAGCGTCTAACCGTATTCCATCGGCAGGTGCATGGATTCAACTGTCTGGTAGTGGACCTCCTCCAGATAGCAATCCACCAAGTCAACCAAGTATTTCAACGATTAATGTCGATAGCGATACACAGTTAACAGCGGTTTCAACCGTTTCAACTGACGCTGAAGGCAGCAATCCAGTTGAATATCAATTTGATGAAACCTCTGGAAACTCAGGTGGAACCGATAGCGGATGGCAATCTGGTGTAAATTATATCGATGGTGGTTTGTCTGCAAGTACACAATATTGCTATCGTGTACGCGCTCGTGATTCACAAGGTAACCAAACGGGTTACTCATCGACACAATGTCAGAATACCGCAGCTGGACCTGATACCAATCCTCCGACACCGAATCCAATGACATTCTCATCAAATCCAGCCGCTCAAACAGATGCCGTGATTGCGATGACCGCAACGGTTGCATCTGATGCTGAAGGCAGCATTCCAATTGAATATCAATTTGATGAAACCTCAGGTAATCCTGGTGGTAGTGATCGTGGCTGGGCGTCTGGTAACATTTACTACGATTATGGACTGAATGCAAATACGCAATACACCTATCGTGTACGTGCTCGTGACAGTCTTGGAAATACAGGTAGTTGGTCAGCAAGTCAATCAGCGACGACACAAGCTGAAGATGGTTTTGTAGATATTACCGTTGGTCCTGGAAATCAATTTACCCCAGCGAATGTTACCATTAATGTGGGTGATACCATTCAATGGGAATTCCTGGAAGATGGACATAATGTCTGGTCCGGTTTATCTGGTGCTCACACAGAATTACTCGGACAGCCTGATTGGCCTGCCGGTACCATGATATTCAATTCGACCGCTACTCCTGAGACAACCAATCCTAATGGATTTAATTTTACTGTGACCTTTGATCAAGCATTTCTTGATAACTCAACGGGTGACGCTGGTGCTTCTAATCAGTATAACTATCATTGTCATATCCATGGTAGTGGCTCTCCTGAATTTATGACAGGTGTGATTACCATTAATGGTGGAACTGATACCGCGGCTCCAATTCCAAACCCAATGACCTTTGCCTCGGCACCGAGTGCTACAAGCTCTTCGTCGATTGCTATGACAGCAACCACTGCATTGGATGGTCAAAGTAGTCCTGTTCAATATTTCTTTGATGAAACCTCTGGAAATGCTGGTGGCAGTGATAGTGCATGGCAGGCCTCAACAAGCTATACCGATAGTGGTTTGAGTCCATTAACATCTTATAGCTATACTGTTTCTGCACGTGATGCTGTCGGTAATACCACTGCTGCTTCTGCGGCAGGTAATGCTACGACACCAGATGTTCCAAGCAGTAACATTTTATTAGAAACCGGTGTGGTCAGTGGCGTAGGTAGCAGTTGGACCACTGTAAATTTGGGTAGCAGTTATAACTCTATGGTCGTCGTTGCCACACCGAATTATACAAATACATCAGCACCTGCTCATGTTCGTATTCAAAATGCTTCTGGCAATAGCTTCCAGATTCGTGTGGATGGTTCTGCAGCAACACCAGCTACTCAAGATGTTTACTATATGGTTGTTGAAGAAGGTACTTATACCGTTGCAACCGATGGTGTGAAAATGGAAGCTGTTAAATACAGTTCATCAGTCACGTCTAATAACAATAGCTGGATCGGTGAAGCCCGTAGCTATGCTAATAGTTATACGACACCAGTTGTGTTAGGTCAGGTGATGACTTACAACGATGCTGGTCATGTCACATTCTGGTCACGTGGTAGTTCTCGTCAGAATCCACCGAGTAGCACTGCTCTGCAAGTGGGTAAAACTGTCAATGAAGATCCTGATAATGCTCATGGCAATGAAACCATTGGTTACATTGTGATCGATAGCGGTACAGGTAGCATTGATGGTGTGAACTACTCAGCGGGTGTGACCAGTGATGGTGTTGCTGGTGTAACGAATTCTCCACCTTATGGCAGAGCTGTTTCTGGTTTAAGTGGTGCCGCGTCAGTTGGTATTGCAACACTTACTGCAATGGATGGTGGTAATGGTGGATGGGCTATGTTCTATGGCGCAAACCCTGTTTCCAATACCAACATTAACTTGGCAATTGATGAAGATCAGTTAAATGATACTGAACGTAATCATACTGGTGAGCAAGTCGCATTTATTGTCTTTGAAGATTCCGCTGGTGGTGGTGATACCACTGCTCCAACGCCCAATCCTGCAACCTTTGCTTCAGCTCCTGCTGCAACCAGCAGTAGTGCGATTGCAATGACCGCGACAACAGCATCAGATCCATCAGGTCCTGTCGAATACAATTTTGACAATACTAGTGGTGGTGCTGGCGGAACTGATAGTGGATGGCAAGCATCTACGGGTTATACGGATAATGGTTTGAGTGCAAGTACGCAATATTGCTATACCGTTCAGTCTCGTGACAGCGTCGGTAATACAGGTGCTGTATCAAGTGCTGCTTGTGCAACCACGCAAGCCGGTGCGGATACCACACCTCCAACGCCAAATCCAGCGACGTTTGCTTCAGCCCCAGCGGCGATAAGCTCAACTGCGATTAGTATGACTGCAACCACAGGTAGTGATCCATCAGGTCCTGTAGAATACTTCTTTACAGAAACCACAGGTAATCCTGGTGGTAGCAATAGTGTTTGGCAAACAAGTACTAGTTATACCGACACGGTACTAACACCAAGTACGCAATATTGCTATACCATTACATCACGTGATAGCCTTGGTAATACGGGAAGTTCATCGTCAGCCTCATGTGCGACAACAAATGGCTTGCCAGATACCAATCCACCAAGTTCGCCTAGCATCTCTTCTGCGACTGCTAATAGTAGTTCACAGATTACGGTGACATCAACTACCTCAACAGATGCTGAAGGCAGCAACCCCGTTGAATATCAATTCAATGAAACAACAGGTGGTTCTGGTGCAACCGACAGTGGTTGGCAAACCTCTACCACACATGTGGATAGTGGTTTGAGCGCTTCAACGCAGTATTGCTATCAAGTCCGTAGTCGTGACAGTGTTGGTAATACCAATACTTACTCTACCGCTTCCTGTGCAACAACAGATGCTGCAGGTGGTAGTTGTGGTAGTGGCCAGCCTTACTCTAACTTTGTTGGTGCAGGTCAAGCCCAGGATGTTGTTGTAACCACAAGTAGTAATGATGGTAGTGCCAACGGTACGAATACCGTGAATGGTTCTGGTTTGTCAGGTAATACCCATAATACTACTTGGGAAGCGACTTGGACGACGGATGGTGACAATGGTAATCCGAATGCACCAAACCCAAGTTCACTGCGTGGCAGTAGCAACTGGATTTCATATGACTTAGGTCATCTATATAAATTAGGTACGCTGCATGTTTGGAATGCTAATGAAATTCCAGGCCGTGGCTTGAATAGTGTTCATATTGATTACTCACAAGATGGTACGAATTGGACCAACTTGACTTCAACGACCTTCGCAATTGCTTCAGGTTCTGGTTCTTATACTGGTGCTGTTGAAGCTGATTTCGCTGGTATTTGTGCACGCTATGTTGTGATTACGGTTGTAAGTAATCATGGCGATGGATTTGCAAACGGTTTGTCTGAAGTTCAGTTTAACATCGTGCCTTAATGATTTGATTATACACACTTTCTTATGGGTAGGGTCCTGGCTTGCCAGGACCTTATCTAAATTAAAAAAAGAGAGTGGAAAAATTAATATGATGTTTTGTGCTCTGCCGGGATACACACTAGTTTTTCCTGGCAGAGCAATTTCAAAATTTAAACATTAGAAAGAGAAAAGAAAGTATCGATAAAACCACCTGCAAAACGGGTCATGCATTATAAGTCATATATGTAAGTGGGATCTATAGAGTAAAAGCTAGAGTGTTAATGAAGGCATATTCAAGTGATAAGCACACAAATGAGTAGATGCATTAAATTGAATAAAATGAAAAAAATAGTGTACTAAAATTATTGTTGTTAGAGGGTAAATGTAGCTTGGAGTCCACTATTAAAGCGATTAGCTGGGCTGTCGCCATGGGAGTTGGAATCGAAGGGATTCATATGGCATGTTTTCATACTGCTGGTAGTGGTCAACCATTGCCTATTCATATTAGAAATGCTGGTTTCAGTGAAAACGAGATTGGCTTAGATGATGTAAGAATAACAAAACCAATTAGAGGTTTTTGATTTATAAAATTGATGTTTTAGTGCTCTGCCGGGATACACACTAGTTTTTCCTGGCAGGGCCACTTTTAAAAAAATTAGGAGAACTGGAGAAAAAGTCAATACGGTCCTATGCGAAATTAGTGTGTATAGGTCGACATGTCTTAACTCTCAATCTGTTCTTCTTTAATGCATAAACAAACTTTTTGTGATTATGTGTGTGTGTTGTTTATGTCTTTGGTAAATCTGTTTGTTGATTTGTTAACAAGCAGATCCTCTTTTAGGTTGGTCCCTGTAACAATCTAAAGAGCGGAGAAAATGAATTTACAGGACATGGAGAAAAATTATGAAAAAGAATTTATTGTTGCTGTTTTCTTCACTGATGCTAGTGATTGCAGCAAACCCATTACAAGCTGAGGAATCTTTTCCGGCAGATTATGCTTGTACTGATCGTGCTTATCGTGTCGTTTGGAATTTTGAAGATGTCCCAGGCATCTCAGAGCCAGATACATTATTAGGTCCTTTATCAGAAGAAGAAGGTTTTTCAGCTGGTTTAGGGGCGGAATGTTGTTTTCAAGAAAACACCACTGATGAGTTGGGTTTCACCGTCACGACAGATGTCGGTAGTGGCCGTACAGGTGTTGTTGTAGATACCTCAGATGGTGGATCTGAAGGTAGTAGTCATGGTCGCTTAATTTCAACCAATCTGGCTGAAGAAGGTGAACGTTTTGCTTATCGCGTACATATTACGTTTGCCGATCCAGGAGGCACTCCAGAAGAAGCTGATTTAGGTCTTGTCATCATGGAAACGTTGATTGGTGCAACGCCAGAAGGTGGTGAGGTCATTCAATGTTTCGGTGGCGGTGGTGCTGAAGGTCTTACCGTGGTTGGGACTGAAGATCATGGCGATGGATTTATCACTATTGCTTTCGAACTTATCTCAGAAGAAGGTGTTGATATTAGTGCATGTGAAAACGTGCACTTGGCATTTGAAGATATGACCGATGGCCTCATCATTGATGAAATCATCATTGATGTTGCTTATTTTGAAGGTGCTACACCTCCTACGGGTGGTGGTTGTGTACCAGGTCCTGTTATTTTTGGTGATAGCATTGATTTAGTTGAAGTCACTCCTGCAGTGCCAGGTACATTTACCGTTGTGATGAATACTGAACCTAATGATGGTTATGCCTTTGGCAGTGGTTCTGCTCTTGTAGTCATTGATCCAAATAATACGATTCCTACGCAAACGAGTTTAACCGATTATTTCCTTAATACGGCTGCGCCTGGTGTTCCAATTACTTTAACCTTCACTATGGCCGATTGGCACTTGCCACAAACCGTGACCGTAACAGCGGTGGATGATGCAATCATTGAACCTGATGTGGTTTGTATTGAATCATTTGGTGTTGCAGCTACTGTAGCATTAACCGATCCAAATGAAAACGCAGACTTAGAAGGTGCTTTCCAAAAATCTACAGCTGACCTGATCAATATTCAGGATAATGATGCCGGTTGTGTGATTGTGGATGCAAGTGGCCTTTCAGTCAATGAATTGGATCCAAATGATCCTGCTAACCAGGCAACTTATACTTATGTCTTAAGTCGTGAACCCGCAACGGATGTAGTCGTGACATTAACTCATGAAGATGAATATGTCGAATTTGATCCTGAAATGTTGACGTTTACTAGCTCAGATTGGGGTACACCTCAAGAAGTAACTGTCAAGGCAATCCAAGATGAAGATTTGGTTGATGGAGGCCCTGGATTAGTTGCGGCTATCTCTGCCAGTTCGAATGGTGAAAGTGGTGACCTGACTCAGTTCAATCCAATTAATGATGCTAATATTGAAGTGATTCAGGATGAATGTGGTCAATACCCATTTAACGCCTTGGACTTCAACTTAGATTGCTTTGTTAATTTACTGGACTTCTCCTCATTTACCACTGGTTGGGGTGAATGTACTGAACCAGATCCGTCGAATTGTCCTAGCTAATTGATATCGTAAGGTAAATTTAATAATTAGATAAAAATGTATTATCCTTTGAATTTTATCGATATCCATTCGTTAGGATTCAAAACCTCATCTGTGTTTGGTCATGCCAAACCAGTGAGAGGAGAAAAACAATAATTGGAGATAATTAACATGAAAAAAATGAAACTATTATTAGGTCTGGCATTGTTAATTTATGCCGTTCCGACTTATGCAAATGATGATTTTGCCCCTTCATGGCGCGGTATTCCAAATTCTGTGAGTGCCGTATGGAATTTAAATGATCCGAATGAATTTGATGAACCTATCGTAACAGGTCCTGATGCAGGTTCTGTCGAAGTAACAGTGGCTGAAGAGCAGGAAATCGTTACTGAAGCATGCGAACTCGCTGGTCGTAGTGGTGGGATAGGTAATGAATTAATTCGTACGCTTGTTACCAATCTCGCGGCAGAAGGTGAAGGAACGCTTATACGTATACAAATCACTTCAACCGCTTCTGAGCTTGGTTTTTCTGGTGTTGAATCTGCAACGGGTGTCTTTACTGATCCAGGTTTTGTGGCTTGCCAAGGAATTGAAGAGATAGAACTTGAACCTGAAGAAGGTGAAACTGGTTTTATCCTTGGAACTGTTGATCATCTTGATGGGTTCTTTACCATTGGATTTGAAGTTCTTCTAGATTCACCTGGTGATTGCAGCGATATTCAATTCTTCACTGAAGAAATTGCTGAAGGAACTTGTATTGATGAAGTGATTATTGATGTGCATCATGGTCCGAATCCAGGATTCAATGCTGTAGCAACTGTCACTGAAGCTGAAGTGTCTGTTCTTGAAACCGAAGGTGCTTCTATACCCACAGCCGCTATGGTCGTTGCGCTCGATCCTGCTGTCGGTGATGTCTCAGGTAGTGTATTAGTTACTTTGGATCCTATGAGTACAGGAGATGCGTTAATCAATGGTGTTGCTGCACCCGTATTGACTTTTAGTACAGGTGATTGGGAAACTCCTCAGACCGTGACTATTACAGGAACGGATGATGCGAACTTTGAAGCTTGTATTGAACCATTTACATTCCAGGCATCCGTGACATCCGTTACGGATTCAGAATTTACAGGTGCTGCGCAGAGTCCATTAACCATTAATGTTATCGATTATGAAAATGGTTGTGTCTTAGTGGCTGGTGAACCAGAGATTGAAGAAATACCAGGCGGCCAAACAGCTGAATTGGTCTACTCATTGAATCGTGCACCCGATGCCTCTGTTTTTGTTGCCATTACAGATGGATCTGAAGATCCTAATATGCCATTCTTTACCGCAGATCCGAATTCAATCGAATTCACAACACTGAACTGGGCTACACCAAAAACTGTGACTCTTACTGCTGTTCAGGATGATGAATTCCGTGGAGAAGAAGCTGGAACAGGTGCACCAACAGAAACAACGGCTGTCACCACAGTTACTACTACGGCGACTTTCTTTATCAATAATGATGCAGAAGGTGTGAATCAGAATGCACCAGCTCCATTGCCTGTATTGGTTTCTGAAGATGAATGTGGTGCTTTAGAATTTAATCAGTTTGATTTTGATGAAGATTGTGTTGTTGGTCTACTTGACTTGTCTGCATTTGTAGAACAATGGTTAAGTAGCACTCAGCCAGGTCTTTTTGATCCAGAAGCAGAAGAGTAATAATATCCATCACATGAAACTGTAATAGTTTCTGATATTGTTATATAAAAAAGAAGCAGGATTCACTTTATTGTGAATCCTGCTTTTTAATTTTATATATTCTGGGTTTAATGTATGGCCACTATCTTAAAGTGTTCATTAGAGGCCTAGGGGAAAAGGAAATCAAAAATCTGTGTTTTGTTATCGTTGAGTTGTACTTTCGGCATGTACGATTCATCTTCCTGCTCAAAATCTGGATTTTCAGAATCTTCATCTGGTGGTACATAGGTTTCTTCAGAGAACTTACTGGAGAAATCAACTTTATCTTTATTCAGATAGGTTAAATCTTCACCGTTAAATTCCACAATTTCTAGACTGGGCACTTTGTCCAGAGGAATAGGGTTTTGCAATTCCTCTTTGGTGAAAGGTTTTCCATTTTCATCATATGCAATTAAAATAACGGGCTCAAAAGGCTTGCCTGGTTGGTGTGCCACAACAATAGCGGTATGGCGACTGTTCAATTTTACGCGAGCACCCAATGGAATAGGCTGCATGATGCTGGCAAAGACTTTGAGCATGATTGGATCATAATATTTAAAATAAGGATCCGTAAACATTTCATGCAATGCTTTAGTTGGGCTCTTGGCTTGCTTATAGACACGTTGAGCCGTTGCTGAGCTGTAGGCGTCTGCAATACGTAGCATGCGTGAAAAGACATTAATTTTTGAGCCCTTTCGACCTTCAGGATAGCCACTGCCATCCATATTTTCATGATGACATCGCACGGCAAGTTTCGCCATAGGATCAAAATTATTCGGTAACATTTCAATGCTGACATGCGGATGTTGTTTAAGCAAGGCTATTTCAGCACCGGTTAAGGGGGCACTTTTTTGGTATAGATTTTGTAGTGGTACCATACCCAAATCAAAAATCATTGCGGCATGTGCTAATGGTGCTATATTAATCGCATCATTAATCGATTTTGCCGCACTTAATCGTTCGCGTTCGCGTTTAATATAATGTCGTAACGTGTCGCCAATCAGCACACTTAAGTAAAAGACATTTGCAGTATGTTCCTGCAGGTAATCTTCGTTGCTAGATACCTCCTGAACAATGGCTTTATTAACGGGATTTTGTCGTAGAAATCCTAAAACTTCCGCCACCGTCTCACGAATCAAATTAATACTTTCGCCTTTAAGTTCCACACCTGCACGGATGTTTTTCATGATTTCTTTAGACGCGGTATAAATTTTGGAGCGAACATCTTGGGATATTTTAAGCTGGTATTCTTCATTTTCAAATTCAACGTGGCTATCAATTACGGCATCTTTGATAGAAAATGCCATATTTGGAAGGTGCTTTTTCAGTGAGACGAGATCTTCTTCGCGCAAGCTATGTCCCGCTGGCATGATGACTTTGAATTTACTCACCACATCTTTTGCGATGGTCATCCCCACTTGAAGCTCATCAATATTCATCAAAATTGGCATCAGAAGCTCTCCCACGTGCTTAAAAACAAATTGTCTGTATAGATATATTTCATGACATTTTCTTTATCGGTAATAGGAATAGAGTAAATAAGTCCTTTGCGGACCCGATAACTAAAAAAGAGGCTATTTGATGTGAATTTGTCTTAATGTCATGTTTTTCATACATCTAAAGTATAATTTATGCTTAGCTAATTTGCAGAAAATTTAACAATTATTTATAAAATTCCAGAATCGTCCTATAAAAAGACATTTTATTGTATTTACCATAGATTTTATTCGTGTTGAAACAATCTGGAATGATTTTGCAGAGCAGGGTTTACAAACAATTTTTGGCTTTTATAATGCCAATATACAGTGATATTAGACCCTTAAAAAAGACAGTGTAGTCTATTGAGTGGCTTGATTTGGAATTAAAAAATTTGGACCGTTTATTTTGTATGATAGGGGCACTCTCAGCTATGATCGCCGTTGGGGCAGGTGCTTTTGGAGCTCACGGATTGAGAAATAGCCTTGAGCCGCGTTATCTGGAAATATTTGAGACGGGTGTACGTTATCAGATGTACCATTCCCTGGGGCTTGTGGCCGTTGCCTGGGCGATAGGGCATTGGCAGAGCTCAACTTTATTAAGTTCGGCTGGTTGGTGCTTTGTTATAGGTATTATTCTATTTAGTGGCAGTTTATATGCATTGGCATTAACTGGAATTAGTAAATTAGGAGCGATTACTCCATTCGGAGGATTAGCTTTTATTATCGGCTGGGGATGTATGGCGTGGGGGTGCTGGATTGCTGGCAAATTAGAGTAAAAATTATTTATGATATAAATCAGAGTTCTTATAAAAAGTCTAAGGAGAAAAACATTGGCAATTGTGAAATCGAATGATGCTGAAATGGAAGTTCAAGATGGTGAGCCGATTATTGATGTGTGTGAAGAATTAGGTGTATGTTTTGGGTGTCAGGCAGGCAATTGCGGTGCATGTTTGACTAATGTGACAGATGGTATGGAAAACCTGAGTGAATATTCCGAACAGGAAAAAATGTTTGGCGTTGAAGGAAAAGAACGTTTAATTTGTCAATGCATTATCAAGAGCGGCGAAGTAACACTCGATATATAATCCTATTTTTTTGAGGCCAACATGGAATACCGACGGTTTGGTAGAACAGAATTACAAATGCCCATTCTAAGCTGTGGTGGTATGCGCTACCAACAGGCTTGGCAGGATTGTCCGATGGGAGAGATCGCCCAAGATGGTCAGAAAAACCTCGAGGCGACGATCCGGCGAAGTCTAGAGCTTGGTATCAATCACATTGAAACCGCTCGTGCCTATGGAACCAGTGAAATGCAATTGGGACAGATCTTACCTACTTTACCCCGGGATGAAATGATTGTTCAGACCAAAGTAGAGACCACGCCTGATCCTGATGAATTTCTCAAGCGATTTGAGACATCCATGGAATATTTAAAGCTTGATCGCGTGGATCTCTTAGGGATGCATGGCATTAATAATCAAGAGCGTTTAGATGATGTTGTTAAGCCGGGCGGATGTCTTGAGGTTGCTCGTAAGTTGCAAAAACAAGGACGTGTGGGGTTTGTTGGCTTTTCAACTCATGGATCCTGTGAAATTATTACCAAAGCGATAGAAACGGATGAGTTTGATTACGTCAATTTACACTGGTATTACATTTTTCAAAATAACTGGCCTGCGGTTGAAGCTGCGACAAAACGTGACATGGGCGTATTTATTATAAGTCCGTCTGATAAGGGGGGAATGCTCTATGATCCACCGAAGAAATTGGTTGATCTTTGTCAGCCCTTGAGCCCCATGGCTTTTAATGATTTATTTTGTTTAAGTCGCCCTGAAGTTCACACCATTAGTATTGGGGCGGCTAGACCAACAGATTTTGATGAGCATATTAAAGCATTAACCTATCTGGATCGAGCTGGTGAGACGATCGCACCTATTATTGTTCGTCTGGACCAAGTGATGGTCGAAACGATGGGGCAAGATTGGGTTGATCATTGGCAAACCAGTTTAAAATATAATGATACGCCTCATGGTGTCAATATATGGGTGATGTTGTTTTTGCGAAACCTGGTGTTATCCTATGACATGGTGAAATATGGAAAGATGCGGTTTAACCTTTTTGGAGAAGGTGAGCACTGGTTTCCAGGCGATAAAATCGAGAGTAAAGATCAATTAAAAGCGATTGATTTTAGTTGTGCACTTACAGGCAATCCCTTTGCAGAGAAAATACCCGACTATCTCTGTGAAACATTTGATATGTTGCATGGGCAGCAAGTAAAGCGGCTGTCGCAATCATAAGGAAGATTCTTGCATCGCTAATTCATTTTGTCTGCCATTGGACCAAATTGTCAAAATTTTAAATAGTGCAACCCGGTCAATGGGTTTAGATAAAAAGTCATCAAACCCGGATTCCCTCATGCTTGTTTTTTCATGACCCAGTACATCCGCTGTTAAAGCTATAATTGGTATAGCTGCAATTCCCATTTTGCGAATTTCCATTGTTGCTTCGAGTCCACCCATGACTGGCATGTGCAAATCCATAAAAATTATATCAAACTCTCGTTGTCGAATAATGTCAAGTGCTTCTTGTCCATTTTCTGATACCGTAATGGTGTAAGGGTGTTTTTTTAACAGCATCTTAAATAAATTCTGATTAATTTTATTGTCTTCGACCAGTAAAATATTTAAGGGAGTAGCTTCTGAAATAGGCGTGTTAAGTGTATTAATTGATTCTGTAGGAGCGGCAGTTTCGAGGGGAGTTTTATGACTAATATCAAGCCATAAGTTGAACCCAAATGTGGTGCCTTTGCCATAATCACTTTCGCACCATACTTGACCGCCCATATGTTCAACGATGCTCTTAACGATGGCCAGTCCAAGACCAGTACCTTCATATTTTCGAGTACTACTGCTGTCTGCCTGTTCAAATGCCCTGAAAACACTTTTAACTTCATCGGGCTTAATGCCTATCCCAGTATCTTTAACTTGAAATCTCAATTTGACTTTGGTGTTGGTTTGCTCTTCGATGTTTACAAGGAGTTGAATTTCACCCACGTCTGTGAATTTAGACGCGTTTCCTAATAGATTTAACAGAATCTGTTGAAATCGCCCTTGATCAGCAATGACCACCTTAGGCGTTGACTCGTCCATGGTAAGAAGTAGTTGGATAGCTTTATGCATAATTTTGGGACGAATTAAATCTAATACATCAGAAATAGCTTGTCGAAGTTCAAATTCATTGTTTTCAAAACGCATTTTTCCTGCTTCAACTTTTGAGAAATCCAGAATGTCATTAACAATGTTTAAAAGCAAACTGGCTGAGCGGCGAATCGACTCTGCATAACTACGCTGTTCAATATTCAGGTGTGTCTCAGATAATAAGTCGCTAAAACCAATGATGCCATTCATAGGGGTTCGGATTTCATGGCTCATTGTTGCCAAAAAAGAGGTTTTTGCTTTATTGGCATGGATTAACTTTTTGTGAATACGTTTAAGATGAAGACGCTGGATGCCTTGGAATATGAGAAATGCAATTAATCCAATGAGCGACATACTTATCATGAAATAGATTACTCGGGCGCGAATTGTTTCCTGTTCAAACCATTGTTTTTTGACCTGAAACATCACATACATATTGCCACCATCCAATGAACTTTTAAGTGGAAGTGGTAAAATAAATAGATAATCATTATTCCACTTTAAAAGCAATTCATCAGTATGTTGTTTTGTGATTGGCGTTATCATGTTTGCCAGTTTTTCTTGAGGGATTGGTGCGCCATTATTACCAGAATTTATATTTTCTGAAAAATAACTTCCATGGTCAGAAATTAAATGGATTTGATTTCCCTGTTGTATAAACTTACCATCAATTATTAAGTTTGAAATACGATTAAAATTCATTCGAGAGCTGATTAGACCGACTTTTTCTCCATTTGAATAAACAGGCACTGAGTAGGCCACCGACAACCCACTACTGTTGAATAATGCTGGTGTAAAATCACATTGAGTTTGAAATTCCAGAACAGATTCCTGGTAATCATTGGTTAAACAAGAGTTGATAATTGGGCGATGATCAAATCGACGATTTAACAATGAATCAATGCTTTTTTCTGGGTATTTTTGACCAAATTGATTTTCATTGTTTAAAGTCAAGATTTTGCCTTTTTTGTCAAAAAATGCCACAACATCAATTTCAGTTGAATGTTGAATGGCATTGTTCGCAAGGCGTGTTAATTCAGTGATATTTTGTTTTTTAAGTTCTTGGATAATTTTAGAATCACTGGCAAGAAATTGGGTTCGTAGCATCGCAGGCTTTATGGATTGTGTAACACTTTCTTTTAAATTACCACCTAAGTCATGGACATACTCAATCGCACGCGAATCATTGTTCATTTTTTTAGATTGATAATAGCCTGTTGCCTCCCATGTCAGCCAACTTGTGATGGCCAGGATGGATATGAAAAGAGTTAGTTTTAAGAATGATTTTTGGTTCATTTTACCTTCTCTTAGTCCGGTTTTATAGGACCTGCACCGCCCACTATTTTGTAAACTGAATAATATAATAATCAGATAAACTCTTCTCTATTATTATCAGTAAAACATATGGTCATATTAAGTTAATAGTTAATTTTACGAAAAGGTTTGTTATTGAAGTGACTTAAAGTCCTTGTGAATTAAATAATAGGCATTCGGTCGACGTTTGAATAGAATATTGATTTCAAGAAAGCCCCGATAACTATGCCATAGTAGTCTGTTTTGATTGCTATAAAAGATTCTTAGACAGGTTTTTATGGTATAGATTTTACGTTTGTTCTTCTAAACTTTTGGACTTATAATAGTTAAATACAGTTTCTAAATATTAACCTCCAGCCAGGGACAATCACATGCAGATATTTCATGATCGGATAAAGTATCTCGGTCGGTATATGGTGATTTTATTTTTATGTAATTTGAGCCTGTCCTGTGCTAAGGAAACCGAGAAAACAATGGATAATAAAGCAGATCAAACTGTCAAACCAAAATTTACGAATCGTCTTGCGAAAGAGCAAAGCCCTTATTTGTTACAACATCAACATAATCCTGTGGATTGGTATCCGTGGGGGGACGAGGCCTTTGAGAAAGCAAAAAAGGAAGATAAGCCGATCTTTCTTTCTATTGGCTATTCGACCTGTCACTGGTGTCATGTTATGGAGCATGAAAGTTTTGAAGATGAAGAAGTAGGCGTTTTGATGAATGAGGTCTTTGTTTCTATTAAAGTGGATCGTGAAGAACGACCGGATATTGACAATATTTACATGGCTGCTTGCCATGCCTTTGGTCAACGTGGCGGCTGGCCATTAACGATACTTATGACACCAGATAAAAAACCTTTTTTTGCTGGAACCTATTATCCTAAAAAATCAATGCTGCAACTCATCCCGCAAATCCAGGATGCTTGGAAAAATAATCGTGACCAGATATTAAAATCAGCAGATGGAGTGACAGATCATTTGCAAAAACAAATATTGGTTTCTTCAGATAAGGAGTTAAACAAGTCCGTTTTGGATACCGCGTTTGCTCAATTAGCGGGGCGATTTGATACTGCCAATGGTGGTTTTGGCAGAGCTCCAAAATTTCCTACGCCACACAATCTTTTATTTTTGTTACGACAATGGCATTCAACCAAAGATGAATCAACACTTCATATGGTGACAAAAACCCTTGATGAGATTGCTCTCGGTGGTATACATGACCATGTAGGATTTGGTTTTCATCGTTATTCGACAGATCATCGTTGGTTTCTGCCTCACTTTGAGAAAATGCTTTATGATCAGGCGATGCTTGCAATGGCGTATCTAGAAGCCTATCAGGCGACAGGGAATAAAAATTATGCCCAGACGGCAGAAAAAATATTTACCTATGTTTTGCGAGATATGACATCAACAGAAGGTGGATTTTATTCAGCTGAAGATGCTGATAGTGAAGGTGAAGAAGGAAAGTTTTATCTCTGGGATCGTCAGGAACTCATTAAGGTATTAGGTGAAAAAGAAGGTGAGTTATTTGCTAAAGTATACAATGCAACACCTGATGGCAATTATTTTGAGGAAGCGACTGGGCATCGTACAGGAACCAACCATTTTTATCTGGAAGATGCTATTGACGAAATCGCTCAGCAGTTGGAGATGGATGCCAATGAATTAATACAGCGATTAGAAGGATCTCGTAAAAAACTATTTGATGTTCGTGAAAAACGCATTCACCCTTATAAAGATGATAAAATCTTGACAGATTGGAATGGTCTTATGATAGCCGCATTTGCTAAGGGGGCTGAAATTCTTAATAATGCGACTTATGCTCAGGCGGCACAAAAAGCCGCCCAGTTTATCGAGAAAAAACTGACTAAAGATGGCGAATTGCTCCATCGTTATCGTCAAGGGCAAGCAGGTATTGTGGCCAATTTGGATGACTATGCTTTTATGATTTGGGGATTGTTGAATTTGTATGAAGCAGATTTCAATGTTGTCCATCTAGAGCGTGCAATACAACTTCAAGACATCATGATGAAAAAGTTCTGGGATACTGAGCATGGTGGTTTCTTTTTTACCGTTGACAATAACCCAGATTTGATTGTGCGTCAGAAGGATGTCTATGACGGTGCCATACCATCGGGCAATTCTGTGTCTATGTTGAATCTTTACCGGCTAAGCCGTATCACAGGTAAAACAGAGTATGAAGAAAATGCCCAAAAAATCGGCAAAGCATTTTACAATCAGGTTGCTCCCAATGGATCGCAATATAGTATGATGATGTGTGGTTTGGCTTTTGGTGTTGGGCCTTCTTATGAAATCGTGATTTCGGGTGATCCTAGCAAAGAAGATACCAAGGCAATGATTGCTGCTCTTCGTGAAAAATATATTCCACATAAAGTGATTATTTTGCGAAACCATGAAGCGTCACCAGCGATTAGTCAATTAGCAACTTATACAGAGAACCAGGTGATGATCGATAACAAAGCCACTGCTTATGTTTGCCAGAATTTTACTTGCTCAGCACCGACAACTGATGTCAAAAAAATGATGGAGCTAATTAAATAGCATTCATGCCATCTTTAAAATCTGCTTGAATATATTAAGATCTTAAAATGATAAACGAGAAAGCAGGTATGAGTCCAATGCCTGATACAACCTCTTACTTCAATTTCTTGTTATCTTTGTAATAGAACACTCGAAATCTCCATTATTGAGTTATCGGTCCCTAGCTTATTTCCTATATCAAAAGTAGGATGTTACATACCATCAGTATGTTGTTTTCGTACAACATCTATCCTCTATCCATAGATTCTCTAAAGGACTTCACAAAGTATCAACATATATCGTAACTCGTGATATTTGTTCAATATAGCTAAAAAGAGTGAAGATTCTATTGCGAATTGTTGTGTATGGCACAGTGATTGCAATTATACACAGTCCTGTCGGAAATGGTGTATAAGTTGAGATTGTTTCGGGTATTTCAAGTACGATTTTTGTGTAGAAAAATTATAACGTTAGGTAAGACAGTTATTTAATTCTGGGAGAAAAAAATGACGCAACGCAAATCACTATGGAAAATGTTTACTTTGTTAATCATCGCTCTCGTTGGCATGAATAGTCAACTCATGGCCGATGGTACAGAAACATTGGGCACACCGACGATTAATATCGAAAAAGGTACCAGTATTATTGTTAAAGGGGTTGGTTTGAATGTTCAGCCCGGTAATATTGATGTGACCGTTCCAGCAGGCAATACTGTTAAGCAGGTTGTTCTCTATTGGTCGGGTTTCTACTTTAATGAAGTGGTTCCTGGTGATGAAACAATGGCCATTGATGTATCAGGTAATTCTGTGACGGGTGATAAAATTGGCGGAACCATCAATTTTTTCAAAAATGGTAATACCGCAGCCTATCGCAAAGATATTACGGATTTAGGTCTGATTGGTGTCGGGGCAAACTCGATTACCATCAGCGGATTATCTTTTACCCTGGAGCAGCATGGTGCTGGCCTTCTGGTGATTCTGGATGACGGTGTTAGCCCATTAGTTGATTTAGGTTGGGTTGATGGTGCAGATAATGCCTATCGTTTCTTTGCAGATCCAAAACGATATACCATTCCTCAGACGTTTACTTTTGGTGCTTCGACCGAAGCTCGAATTGCTCAATTAAGCGTCATGGCAGGAAGTGTACAAGGCCCAGATGACAATGGTGGAATTCGTCCAAACCTCATTAAAGTAACTATACCTGGTCAAGCAGATCAGGACTTTATCAACGTGTTAGCTAGTAATGATGGCGACGAATTTGATACGTTAACTCTCGATATCAATGTGCCAGCTGGTGCGACTCAATTGACTGCAGAACTTATTTCTGAAGATGTTAATAACACCGGTGCTCTACCAGCTTCTATGGTTTGGGTAGGGGGTGGTTTATTCATTCAACCTCAAGTGGTATGTAGCGGTTCTATTGGTGATTTTGTCTGGGATGATCTGAATGGTAACGGCATTCAGGATGGTGGCGAACCTGGCCTTCAAGGTGTGACCGTTACTTTAAGTGATAACGTTGGCGTTATTGCGACCACCTCGACGGGTGCTAATGGTGAGTATCTATTTGAAGGTCTTTGCCGCGGTGAGTATTCTGTGGCTGTTGACGGTTTAACCGTTCCTGCTGGGATGACACCAACCACAGAAAATTCTGGTGGTAATGATGCGATAGATAGCGATGAAAATCCAAAGTCTGTCAATCTTCCTACTGATAGCAGTAGCGATCTTACTGTAGATTTTGGTTTTGTCAAACCCGCCCAGGAGTGCAGTTTGGATCTGGCGATTGATTATTGCATTGGGCGTAAAACAACACCTCCAAGTGATAATGATTGCGATGGTAAACTCAAACAACTGACTTTCATCTATACGGGTGAAGGTTGTGCCGCGAGCAATAATTCACAAGATAGTGATCAATGTAAAAAGAGTGCAAACAACGCAGATAATGTCACAATCAAAGTCTTTAATGCCCATTGGCAATTGATCGATATCTTCCGCCATGTTTCATTGGAAGATGAATTTACCGTAAGTTCTCATCATTTTGGTGATGAAATTCGTGTGAAAATTTACAACCAACATTGGGAAAAAATCGAATATCTAACCATTCATACCTCTTGTTCAGAACCTTTAAATAAAGGTGATCAATTTGGTAGCCTGTTGGTTGACGAAATTGTGACAAACAATAATGAAGATAAACATTATGGTTTCAAAGATTTTTATAAGAAGAAATGTAATGATGATGAACCCAAAGATGAATGTCGCAAGAAATTACCTCGTAAAGGTGCCAATGTTGAATTTGTATACACTGTGACAAACACGGGTTCCTCTACAGTCAACAATGTCGAAGTCACTGACGGTCTAGGTGTTGTTCCAGGTAGTCCGATTGCATCGATCGCTGCAGATGAATCTGTCGAATTAGTCGTCAATGTATTCCTAGATTCAGAAGCATGGGTTATGGTTACAGCGCAAAGCGGTGATAATTGCAGTGCCAACGCCAAAGTAGACATCGACATGAAAGAACCTAAAGAAGACGACGATGAATGCAAAGGCAAACATTGCGATGAAGAGCAAGAAGAAAACTGTCGTCATGGCAAGTGTGATGACGATGAAGAGGAAGATGATGACAGAGACTGTCGTGACAAAGATCGTGACGATGACGAAGAAGAAAACGAAAAAGAGTGTCGTCGTGGAAAATGTGAAAAAGACGATGATCAAGATAAAGAAGAAGATGAACGTAAAGAACGAAATCGAAAAGATAAAGAGGATGACGACGAAGATGACGATGATAAAGATCGTGGTCGTAATTGTAAAAAGAAATCCTGGTGGAAATGGTGGTAGTCCTCCTGTTATCTTTTTGATGGAATGATAAACTAATCAAGGACTGTGGGCTTAGCTCGCAGTCCTTTTTTTATAGCTTTTATTGAATATAATTGCTAAACCTCTCGGCTGACGCTAGCATATCCCTTATGTCAAAGCGATTTATACTCATCAATACGATTTTTGCCATTGTCATGCTGACCGTTTGGTTAGCGGCACGATCTATCCTCTGCAGCCTGGGGATCTGGCAGGAAGATATAGCAGGAGCGGAATCGTTAACGACGGATCAGTTTATTCTCGCAATAATAAATATCTTTACGAACGGATTACTATTACTCATTTGGTCCAGTTGTTTAACCCTTTATGGGATAGCCTGTCTTACTTTATTGCGATTAGATGAGTTGCCGTTAGGGCAAAAAATTCTCTTGGGGTTTGGGATCGGTCTTGTCGAAATGTGTCTTGTGACATTTATCCTCGGTTGGCTAGGGTGGCTAAGCCAATCTATCATGATAGGCCTTATCATCATTATGGCATTGTTTGGTCTCTTTATGCTCCGCAATCATCTAAAAAACATTTTCACGTTTTCAAAATTCGTATCGAGTGAAAAGTCAATCTGGCTTACCGCATTGCTTATTCCCATTGCATCATTGGCATTCATGGCATCCATGTTGCCATCAGGAATTCTATGGCATGATGATGGCAAAGGTTATGACGTATTGGAATATCATCTACAGTTACCAAAAGAGTATACCCAAATGGGACAAATCACCGAGCGGCCGCATAATGTTTTCAGCTATATGCCTGAAAATATGGAGATGCTCTATCTGGTTGCGATGCTCATCAAATCCGATCACATCGAAGGCATGTATTTAGGAAAAATACTCAATTGGCTATTGGCTGTTTGTTTACTTGTTGCGGTTTTTCAGTTTACCTGTCAATGGAGTCGGACCGGAGCAATCATCGCGACATTAGCCATTGCCGGACCGCAACTATTTTTTGTTTCGACCATTGCTTACGTGGAAACGCTCATGCTCTTGATGTTTACACTAGGGTTAGGCTGTGCCTTTAAAATGACCAGCTGCTTAGATGAGCAGCGTTGGACTTACGCTCTTTTAAGTGGCATTTTTATAGGGGCAGCTTGTGGCACAAAATATACCGCACTGGTCATGGCCGCTCCTATAGTGGCAATCGTTGTACTCATGATAACAAAATGGCATTGGCAAACGTTTGGCATTTTTCTATTTGCTCTTTGTCTGACCTTTTCTCCCTGGTTAATCAAAAATGCCATTCTCACAGGTAATCCCGTTTTTCCACTCGCGGCGAAAACGCTGGGACAACACCATTGGTCCGATGAGCAGGTCGATCGATGGAATCAGTCGGTACAAGCCAAATTGTCAGATGAAGAAATTGAAAAAGGAATCATTTATTCAAAAATAAAAAAACTTTTACAGCAGTTACTCCTTCCAAAATATTATGGGGGGGTATGTATCATTGCAGGTCTAATCCTCCTTGTTGCTCGTAAAGCGATAAGTCAGCGTGTCGTAATGATTCTACTATTAGGTTTTTGCATCCAGTTACTCTTTTGGACAGGTTTTACCCATCTGCAGAGTCGATTCCTTCTTTTTATCCTCATACCCCTGGCATTTTTAATCGCCATGCTTTGGTCGCATATACAATCGTTCATATTAAAGAAAGCACTTGTTGCGATAACCATCGTTTTTACCACATTTCATTTGTTGATCTGTGTGGATGCATATGCAACAAGTACTAAGCTGCCAACCAGCCAGTATGGTTTTTTCCCTTTAGTATTTCGGGATGAAATCATTGCCGCGGCATACCCTTTTTCAGATCCCCTAGAAATACAACTGAATAAAAAATGCTTGTTTGTCGGAGAAGCCCGTCCATTTTATACCCTTTGCGATGTGGTCTATCATACCGTCTATGATCATTGCGAACTTAACGAAAGATTGGCTTCAGAAGAGATTGTGGCAAACGTTATTCGCTGGCTCAATGATGAAGGCATCACGCACATGTATGTTGATTGGAATGAAGTCAATCGCTTACACAAGAATTACAATTTCGCACCTGCCATAACACCTGATGCAATAAAAAAACTTGAGCAGGCTGGATTACGACTCATCGAAAGGCAGACCCTTGCAAGGTACCCAATAGAACTTTACGAAGTAAAATAATACTTTATAATATGTTAGAATCGTCAGGTGCTATGTCCACGTTTACGTGGGCTTACATAGCTCAACCAATAAATATAATTGCCCCAGTAAAGGCTATTGAATGGAAATCGAAACCAACATACCAAAACGTATTCTCATGGGGCCTGGTCCCAGCAACGCTAACCCACGAGTATTAAACGCCATGTCTCGCCCGCTCATTGGGCATCTCGATCCAGAATTTCTAAAGATCATGGATCAAACCAAAGAGATGCTGCGAACACTTTTCAAGACCAAAAACGAAATGACTTTTCCCATTTCCGCACCCGCCAGTGCGGCAATGGAATGTTGTATCGTTAACCTATTAGAGCCTGGCGACACTGCTTTGATCTGCGTCAATGGGGTCTTTGGTCAGCGCATGTGTGAAAATGTTGAGCGGTGCGGTGCCAAACTCATTCGTGTGGATGCTCCGTGGGGCCAGCCAATTGATCCGGAGTTAGTAGAAACCGAATTAATAGAGAATAAACCCAAACTAGTCTGTATCGTTCACGCAGAAACTAGCACTGGCCTTCGACAGCCACTGGAAGAGATCGGTAAGTTGGCGAAAGACTATGATGCACTATTTCTGGTTGATGCTGTCACCAGTCTGGCAGGTATTGACGTGCAGATGGATAATTGGAAGATCGATGCGATTTACAGCGGCACACAAAAATGTCTCAGCGCTCCTCCAGGACTCTCACCTGTATCCTTTAGTGAGAATGCATTACAAAAAATTCGCAATCGACAATCAAAAGTACAAAGCTGGTTTCTCGATATCAATCTATTGGACAGTTATTGGAGCGGTGAAAAAAGAGCTTACCATCATACCGCACCCGTTAGTTCAATTTTTGCCCTGCATGAAGCGTTAAAAATCGTTTTGGAAGAAGGGCTTGAGAATCGATTCAAGAGACATCAACAGAATCATGAACTGTTAAAAGAAGGATTAGAAAAGCTTGGGTTTGAATTTGTCGTAGATGAAGCCCATCGATTACCTCAGCTTAATGCGGTTAAAATTCCTGCCGGAGTCGATGATGCAAAGGTCCGATCGCAACTTCTAAACGAGTTCAATATCGAAATAGGTGCAGGTCTGGGTGAATTTGCTGGGAAAGTCTGGCGTATTGGTCTAATGGGAGAAAGTAGCCAACCTGAATATATTAACCAGTTATTAGAAGCTCTTAAGAAGCTTATAAAATAAATTTTTAAGAACTTTGACTGCTCACCAAATTGACTTCTTCGGTCATCGCAAGGGCTTTAAAGTGAATGTCAATATCTTGAAGTGATTTTTCGAATTGTGTTTGCGTTTCTTCAAATGAACCAGGCTGATGGATACTGTTGCTGAGTTCATGATAAACGATTTTTAAAGAGGTCAGTTTATCTTTTGGGAACCCTTCAGGAAGTGCGTAGTGCTCCATGAGTGCTTCACAATCAAATTTTCCATCGAGGCCTGTGACCCGATGCAAGTATTGTTCAATAAATACCCGCAAATAAAATATCCCAGCCAATGGCATACCGCCATGATTGGATATCAGAGCGTTACTCATATGAGTCTGCTCTTCTTTTGGAATATATTTCGCTATATGAGCAGATGGAAAACTGCTGACACCCACGATTTGAAGTTTACAACCGTTTTTCGATGAATAATCTTTTCGTACAAAAAAGACCACCGGCTCCTTGCGGCACTTCTGGCAAATATAAGGCAAAACAAACACACTGGCTGACTTTGAATCATTCAAACCATACTGAATATTCGATGGTACATAATTCAAACCCTCATACCCAGATGTGTGACTGGTCACTTCACCTTTGCAATGAGTACAACTGATATCCACTTTAGGAATCGTAATATGACTCATGGCCTGCTCAAGCTCGGTTTGCGAAAACAAGTTGGTCGCAGAACCCGCATACTCACAATCAAATGACCAAAGCGATGAGAGGATTGCATCTTTTAACCCAAAAAATTCTTTTTGAACGACTTGTGATTCTGCCTCAGATAAAGCCCGGCGTTCTTGCAGACCAAATTGATTGGTTGTCTGAACAATATATTCCTGTTGTTGAATCTTTTTATCGAGGGGGGATAGATCCAGGCGGATACTGCCATAGATACTTCGCGTTTCCAATAAGCTGGCGATCGATGTCTTGATCAGCTCTTTGGCTTGTTGGATTAATTCGTCGCGATAGGTTTCAAACCCTTTGAAGCCATTTAAATTACTTTGAATCATGAACGTCGACCTTGTAGTTTCTTGAAGCAATGTAGAGAAGTCCTATTCCAATATGCTACTAATTTCGGCATTCAAACTTGGTTACTATAGACATTTATAGGTCTAGACAAAAATAATTCATAGATTAAAATCTAGTCATATGACAGACTATCACATTAATTATGCAATTGAGGCATTATCCCAATCGATACAAGGGGAAGTTCATACGGATCCTATGACGCGAGGTATCTATGCGACCGATGCAAGTAACTACCAAATAACACCTCTTGCCGTTGTTTTACCCAAAAGTGAAGATGACATCCTGAAAGTTTTAGCTTGTGCTGATGAATATAATATTCCGATAACTCCGCGAGCAGGCGGTACCAGCTTGGGCGGACAAGTCGTCGGAAAGTCAATCATCATCGATTGCAGTAAATATATGGACCAGATTCTGGAAATAAACGCCGAAGAAAAATGGGTTCGCGTCCAGCCCGGTGTCGTCCGGGATCAACTCAATAAAGTACTTGTCCAGCATGACCTATTTTTCGCACCCGATCCAGCGACCACCAGCCGAGCCAATATCGGCGGGATGATCGGAAATAATTCATCAGGTGCACGCAGCATTATTTATGGCAAAACCGTAGATCACCTACTTGAATGCAAAGTGGCTCTGCTGGATGGAACGATTTTAGATATTAAAAATAATTCCATCGGTATCGACTCAAACCATCTTGATGAATTTAAAGATATCATCCATATCAACTATGATGAAATAAAAAAACGCTATCCCAAAACCATGCGGCGAGTGGGGGGGTACAATCTCGATGAATTTGTCCAGGCCGATCATTGGAATCTATCAAAACTTTTTTGTGGTAGTGAAGGCACGCTTGGATTTCTTCTGGAAGCGAAAATCCACCTGGAGTCCCTCCCCAAACAAGTTGGTTTGTGTGTGGTGCATTACGACACCTTAATGTCAGCAATCAATTCTGTCACGGATATCGTCAAGCACCAGCCCAGTGCGGTTGAAATTTTTGATAATGTGATTATCGATCTCGCTAGATCAAATCCCGAGTCGGCCAAGTTATGTGATTTTCTAGAAAAAGATCCCCAGGCGGTTTTGATCGTTGAATTTTATAGCGACACACCAGAAGAGCTAAACCAAAAACTCAACAATTTTGTTTCCGATATGCAATCCAAACAGATCGGCTACGCCTGGCCCATCCGCACCGACAAACAACTCATGGCCAACATCTGGACCGTGCGTAAAAATGGTCTCGGTCTTTTGTTAGGCATGAAAGGCGAGAAAAAGCCCATGGCCTTCATTGAAGATGCCGCGATCCCTCTTGAGCATTTGGCCGATTACATTGATCAACTTTTAGCATTTTGCAAATCGATTCAATGTGAGGTCGCGATGTATGCCCACGCCAGTGTAGGCGTCTTGCATGTCCGTCCGATTCTCGATCTAAAGCAATCCGATGATATCGAAAAGATGAAACAAATTGCCGATACTTCTTTTAACCTGGTTAAACATTACAATGGTTCCTGGAGCAGTGAACATGGCGATGGTTTGGTTCGCAGCAGCTATATGGAAGATTTCTATGGTCCACAAATTTACAATACCTTTAAGCAAATTAAACAACTATTCGATCCCAAAGGACTCATGAATCCCGGTAAAATCGTCGATGGTCCAGCCATGGATCAGAATTTACGCTTTGGTCCAGAGTATCAAGTGCAGCCGATTAATTCGGTGTATCATTATTTGGACGATGGTAGTTTTTCTGCCGCCGTCGAAATGTGCAGCGGTGTCGGAGCTTGTCGCCAAACGCTGGCAGGGACCATGTGCCCAAGTTATCGCGTGACACGTGATGAAGCCCATTCGACCCGCGGTCGAGCCAACGCCTTGAGACTAGCCATGTCTGGACAATTAGATCAAGAGGGGCTGGCCAGTAATCAGGTTCACGAGGTTTTAGATTTATGCCTCTCTTGCAAAGCCTGCAAAAGTGAATGTCCCAGCACTGTCGACATGGCTAAACTCAAAAGTGAATTCCTCCAACACTACTATGATACCCATGGTACAAAATTACGAGACAAGCTCATTTGCAATTCGCGAAAAATGGCAGAACTTTTTTCCGGATTTTTTGCCCCTTTTATAAACTTCATACAGAATCTATCGATTACGAAGTCTCTTCAAGAAAAATATATAGGCATCGATCAACGACGGAGATTACCAGATTATACGTCTCAAACCTTTCCGAGCTGGTTTAAAAATCAAAAGAGAAAAGCATCCCCTAAAAAAGTGGTACTATTCAATGATACCTATATTAATTTCCATGAACCCCATGTCGGTATCGCCGCTGTTGAACTTTTAGAATCTTGCGGCTATGAAGTTATTCTCGCCAATGCCGGCTGTTGCCAACGGCCTCGAATTTCCAATGGCTTTCTAAGACAAGCCAAACAAGATGGAAGGCAAACGCTTGCGAAATTGGACCGCTTTATTCGCGATGGTTTGCAAATCGTTTGCTGCGAACCCAGCTGTGCATCGGCGTTAACAGATGACTTACCAGATCTAATAGGAAATAAAGCTCTTCGTGAACGCATCAAAGACAACGTAAAAATGATCGACCTTTTCTTGCAGGAAGAATTAGAAGCAGGCAACATCAAAGGCCAATTTAAATCACTGGTTGACGACATTACGCTACACGGACATTGCCATCAAAAAGCCCTCTATGGCACAAAAGCGATAAAAGAAATTTACTCACAAATAGAAAATTGTCAATTTAAAGAACTCGACTCTGGCTGTTGCGGTATGGCAGGCTCCTTCGGCTATGAAAAAGAACATTATGACTTATCCGTCAAAGTTGCCGAAGACAAACTACTCCCCAAACTCAACGACCTCAAAGATCAAACCACCATCGTGACCTGTGGCTTCAGCTGCCGTCATCAAATCAAAGATCTCACCAACCACCAACCACTACATTGGGTAGAAACCATCCGTGGTATTGAATAATCCCAACCGATGCCATGCCCACACTTGTGTGGGCATGGTTATTAAAACCAAATATAATTATTCCGCTTCAGGGACTCTCTGAGCCAATTCGCGGTCGATCATGAGAATACCTTCTTGAGAATCACCAATACGTTTTAAGTCATTAATAATATCACGAGCAGTTTTTTCTTCTTCAACCTGTTCGGTGATAAACCACTGCAAAAAGACTTGAGATGCATGATCCTGTTTTTCAACGCACAAACTCATAAGTTTATTAATGCAACCTGTGATATGTTGCTCATGAGCTAACGCGGCTTCAAAGACGGCTAGCGGAGATGCCCATTCGGTTGGCGGGGCGCCGATGGCTTTAAGTTCAACTCTGCCATCTAGGTCATGAACGAATTCATAAATGCGGTTGGCATGATCCAGCTCTTCTTTGTATTGATTTTGCATCCAGTGAGCAAACCCGCCCAAGTCAATGCTTTCGCAGTAGGTTGCCATCGATAAATAAATATATGCGGAATAAAATTCTTCCTGGATCTGATCGTTAAATGCCTGGTTGATAGCCTTATCCATGTGTGGGGCGTCTCCATTAAAAATAGTGGTTAATATCGTTGATTAAGATCCTGGTGTTTTTTCAAGAGTGATACCTTGATCTGTAATTTTTTTCAAATTCGCTTGCGCGTTTTCCATGAATTTACCCTTGCACATTTTGCAACACATATAAATTCGGTTGCCATCCACATCAGCATAAACAGATTTGTCAATGCTTTCGGCGGTCATAGGGCAAGATCCTTGAACTTTGGATGTGACATCTGAAACCAAATCTTTTGCTTTATCCATCGCAGCTTCAGATTCTTTTTGTAATGGGGCTGATGTGGATTCTGACTTTTTTCCACATCCGGGTAGAGATACAAATCCAATTGTTAAAACTAGACATACAATTAATCGACTCATGGCAAAGACCTTTCGATTTAGAATGTTAAATTCAGCCAATATCTTATTTACCTAAAAATAAGAAACTGGGATCACTCTACAGGCGATCCACGATTCAGTCGATATTTTACCCCTTTGACATGAAACTACCAGAGAAAAAAATATCTGTATCACCAGTTACGAAATGGATGATACAGATATCAAAATAACACTAAGTCATTATTTTAAATGGTTTACGAGGCAAGTTTTTTGCCTGTGACTTCGCGGCTGCCTCGAGGTGTGACAAATTCACCTTTAAGTGTTTCCCCGTCAATGGTTCCTTTAAATGTCATTTCAAATTGATTGTCATTACGAGAAACGGTATAGCTAAATGAGATTTGGTTGCCATCAATTGTTATTTTATTAATCTCGGTTGTTCGATTACGTCGACCTTGATAACTGCCTGACATATCCTCATGTATCGTTAGCTTTCGGGTTCGTGTTTGGCCATTTCGGCCTTCGCTGGTAAGCTCCCAAACACCAACCACATTGATGGTATTTGACGCTTCTTTGCTTTTTGTTTCTTGGGCAATTTTTGGGGCTTCGTCAGCTTTGCGAATACCAATTGCTTCAAATTCTCCCCAGGGTCCTGAGACATTACCAACTAATTTTCCACCCTCAATTTTGCCAACATAAGCCGTTTCATAAATCTCACCTTCTTCATTTTTTTCGCGACGCGATAAGTGAAATTGCCCATTTTCCATTTTGATCGCATCTACTTTCCGTTCGCCAAATTCGTCACTATTCCAGCGAGCAAACATTTTTCCATCTTTTTGCGCCACGGTCAATTGGATCTCAAAAGATTCATCTTCTTCCATTTGAATATTGACACCCCAGACGCCCAGTAATGATTTGGCTTCATTGCCTGACTGGGCTGGCAGGTTGGCAGCTTTTCGATTGCCGCTCATTTCAAATTCCCATTCATCGCCCATGGATAAAGTCCCTTTGAGCTGATCACCTTCAAGCATTCCGTTAAAAGTCATTTTAAATTCTTCGCCGTCCCGCTCGCGAACGCGTTCAAAGGAGAGTTTGCCATCTTCAAATTTGACGTTAGAGACTTCATTTTCCCCGCGGCGTGATTTCCAGATACCCGTCAGTTCACCTGAATCAGTTTGACCAATTGTTAATGTGGTCGTAAACTCGCGATCGCGACGTTGCATTTTGAATTCCCACTCACCCAGGATAGGAAGTTTTTTCTGGCTGGCACGTCTGGCGGTAATTTTTGTTTCGCCTCGTCGGCTCGTCATGCTTCCAATAAGTTGCCCATTTTCAAATTTGCCTGTAAAGCTGGTTTTGAATTCTTCGCCATTCCTTTCACGGATGCGATCGAAGCTGAGCGTATTATTCTCAAAGGTCACATTTTTAAGTTCCTGCTGACCCCGGCGAGTTTTCCAGGTGCCAGCGTAACTTCCGTCTGTGTTTTGGGAAATCGTAATCTGGCTTGCCACTTCGCGGTCCCGTCGTTTCATCATGAATTCCCAGTCACCCACAATCGAATCTGCACACCATGCAGGAGTAGAACAAGTTAGCACAAGACAAACGCACATTATTAGCGAGAAGCCTGAAAATCTTTGGACAGTATTCTTCATTGAAACACACTCCTAAGCTTTTAAAAATTAGATATTTAAAGAAAATGAAAGATGTATTGCTTACCTACCCTAAAAATACGTAAACGATTTGAACTTATTTCCCAAAATCTCATAAAAAATATCAAGTTTAAATTTAATGTTACCTATTGATATGCCTGTAATTACAGTTAATTATGTTTTTGCCCATGTTTGGGTAAATTGCTTTGACCAAAATGCCAAATTGTGGTCTAATTGTCAGATTACGCATCGTTGTAGATCGGTTATATCTACGACCTAAACGGCGCTGGGCTATTTGTGGCGGCCCGGAAGTACGTCAAACTGCCATGGATAGGAATATTAACCTCATGATAAAATCCAACATTCTTCACGATCTGGGGATTGACGAGCAGGAAATTGAACAACAAGCGATTGCTGCTCTCGGCACCGAAACTCGAGATGAACTCCTCGAAGTTATTGACAAAACGGTCACCCATTTCGAACCAGGCACCATCTTCAAAGGCACCATTGTCAATCACATCGGCGACGATGTCATTGTCGAAGTCGGCCTAAAAAGCGAAGGGATCGTTAGCTCACAGGAATTTGATAGTTCAGATGAAATCGTTATAGGCGATGTGATCGAAGTGATGCTTGAAGCTGTCGAAAGCGACAGTGGCCTGGTCCTCTTAAGCAAACGCAAAGCAGACCGCATTCGCGGCTGGGAAAATATTCTCGAAAATTACAAAGAAGGCGATTCCATCAAAGGGAAAGTCACACGTCGCATCAAAGGTGGATTGCTGGTGGATGTGGGCGTTCCTGTCTTTCTACCAGCTTCTCAAGTGGATATTCGTCGTCCGAGCGACATCACCGAATTTATTGGCAACGAAACAGAAGCCAAGATTTTGAAAATCGATCGCGAACGTCGCAATATTGTTATTTCACGTCGTAAACTGCTCGAAGATACACGAGCCAACGCACGAAATACCATTCTATCAGAAATCGAAGAAGGTCAAATTCGCACCGGTACCGTCAAGAATATCGCTGATTTCGGTGTATTCGTTGATTTAGGCGGTCTCGACGGATTGCTTCATATTACCGACATGAGCTGGGGCCGCGTAGGTCACCCATCAGAGCTGGTTCAGTTGGATCAGGAAATCGAAGTCAAAATTATTGGCATTGATCGTGATAATGAGAAAATCGCTCTGGGGCTCAAGCAGAAATCAGACAACCCATGGTTAACTGTTAACGATCGTTATCCTGTCAAACAAACCGTTAAAGGGCATGTCGTCAATATTATGAATTACGGTGTCTTCATCAAGTTGGAAGAAGGCGTCGAAGGTTTGATCCACATCAGTGAAATGAGCTGGACCAAACGTATCAACCACCCAAGCGAAATCTTGAGCGTCGGCCAGGAAGTCGATTGTGTGGTTCTCGAAGTGAATGCGGCCAAGCAGGAAATATCACTCGGTATCAAGCAGTTGGACGAAAATCCATGGACCGCCGTTGCCGAGAAATACCCTCCGGGCACCATTATCGAAGGCAAAGTGCGTAATCTGGCCAACTACGGCGCATTCATCGAAATCGAAGAAGGTATCGATGGCTTACTGCATGTCTCTGACTTGAGCTGGACTAAGAAGATCAGCCATCCAGGCGAAATGCTCAAGAAGGGCGATAGCTTCAAATGCATCGTTTTAACGGTGGATCAGGAAAAACAACGCGTTGCGTTAGGTCTCAAACAAATGACCGAAGATCCATGGGTTCGAGCTGTGCCAGAAAAATACATTCCTGGCCAGATCGTCAAAGGTTGCGTTACCAAGTTGACCAACTTTGGTGTCTTCGTGGAATTGGAGCCAGATCTCGAAGGTCTGCTGCATATTTCTGAATTGTCAGATCAAAAAGTCGAAGGGCCACAAGATGTCGTTAAGCCTGGCGATGAACTCGAAGTTAAAATTCTTCGTGTGGATACCGATGATCGCAAAATCGGCTTGTCGTTGAAACGTGCCAAATGGGCCGCTGAAGATGATCCAATCGAAGAAGATGAGTCCAAACCACAACGTGGTGGGTTGGGTGAAAGTGCACCTGGTGGACAATTAATTGATAATTCATTATTGCAACAGCACGTTCAACCAGTTTCGCCGATCGAACCAGCCGCTGAAGCGGTTCCTGAACCAGAAGCGGCACCTGAGCCACAAGAGGGCGAAGGATCTTCAGATTCGGAAGAAAAAACGGAATAATTCCAATATTCCTGGAAAAGTTGGCTATTAAAGGCATATAATTAATAGCTAGAAGAAGAGTTTATAGGAGGTTATGCGTTCTAGTGATGCATAACCTCTTTTTATGACTACAGTTAAGTTTCTTTAGCGGGATTCGGATTTGTCTGGGTTGAATTTAATTTAACCAGTCTGTGTGATAAGCCGATAATTGAAATACCAGATAGAAAAAACTGGTATTTACCGCTGAATCGTATTAGCTTTAGGATAAAGATCTTGTCTCAATTTTAAATAGGACGGAATGTGGACTCACCCTTACAAATATATCTAGAAGAAATTAACGAAGCCGCTCTCCTTACAGCAGATGAAGAGAAAGAGTTAGCTCGTAAAATTATCCATGAAAATGACCCCGAAGCTCGTGATCGAATGATCCGCAGCAATTTACGTCTGGTCGTCAATATCGCCAAAAAATTCACCAATCGGGGTATGCCACTCGCTGATTTGATCGAAGAGGGCAATCTTGGTTTGCTTAGAGCTGTGGAAGGGTTTGATCCTGAACAGGGCTCACGATTCAGTACCTACGCATCCTGGTGGATCAAGCAGGCAATTAAGCGTTCATTGATTAATGCCGTTCAACCGATACATATTCCAGCATATATGGTCGAAATGATCGCTCGCTGGAAGCAGGCCCAGGTCAAGCTCGAAGAAGAGTTAGGCCGAACCCCAAGTATCGAAGAAATGAGCGAAGCTCTGGAACTGCCTACCCGTAAAACCAAATTTATCCGCAAAGCGGTCAAAGCATTTACGTCGCCAACTCAAATGCCTGAAGGTGACGATTCGATTACCATCAATGAGATGTTGGAAGATGAAAAAACCCTTCGTCCTGATGAAGCGGTTTTTAACGCGGATGAATTAGAAACGATTCAGAAATTACTCAACCAGATCGACAAGCGTGAAGCTGAGGTGTTACGCTTGCGTTTTGGATTGGATGATGAAGAGCCGTTGACCCTCAAAGAAATTGGCGAGCGTGTCGGATTAACGCGCGAACGTGTTCGCCAAATTGAAAAAGAATCCCTTGCGAAGCTGCATACATTTCTGGATAATGGCTGACTCAAACAAAGTAAGATCAGAAAACCATTTACAGAAAAGGTTAGGTCATGAGCAGCTCATCCCAGATGGAACTTCAAAATCAACTCATCGGACACATTCGTAATATCCCTGATTTTCCCAAGCCAGGCATTGTCTTTCGTGATATTACCCCCTTGCTTGCCAATGCAGATGCTTTAGAGTTAACCCTCCATCAGATGGCTCATCCTTTTGCAGATCAAGAAGTTGATATTGTCATCGGGGCTGAAAGCCGAGGTTTTATTTTTGGAACATCCATGGCAAGGCAATTGAATGCTGGGTTCGTACCCGTTCGCAAAAAAGGTAAATTACCTTACGAGACATTAAGTGAATCATATGAATTAGAATATGGAACCGATAGCCTGGAAATTCATGCAGATGCGATTAAGCCTGGCCAACGTGTTTTGCTGGTCGATGATTTGTTAGCCACAGGCGGTACGATGCAGGCCTGCTGTAATATGGTTCAAAAATTACAAGGCACAGTGGTGGGGATTATTTTTCTTATCGAATTATCGTTTCTTAATGGCCGGGACAAACTTAGTGATTATCCCGTCCATTCATTGATTAAATATGATGCTGAATAATTTGTGAAATCTTATTCTTGATCGTCTTGTTCAGAATCTTCAGCGTCTGATTTATTTTCTTTCCCCAATTCTTCAATTGAGACTGGGTCTGCGACTTTGCGGTACCCAAGTGCTTTTGCTATCTCCAAAACCTCAGTAAAACTAGGGAAAGGGCGATTGTTAGCTTTTTTATATTGGTCAATTGCCATAAGGAACTCGAACTGCTCATCATTCATTTCTCCTTCTTCAGCAGAGCGACGATCATCGCTGCGACGACGTCCAGGTCCTCGACGTCTATCCCAGCCTGTACGGCGATCTGGGCCTGAATGGCGTCTATCTCGTCTTTCGGTGCCGCGACGGTCTGGACCGTTGTATTCTCCGGATTCGTTTTCTTCAGTCATAGGAGGTCCTTATTTAAGTGGTTTAGTCGTGATCATCCGGATTAAATTCACCCAGATCTTCAAATTCGTCTTCTTCCTCGTCGTAGGCATCATAGTCTTCATCATATTCATGATCGGCATTATGACGATCAATAATCGCTTCAGCTTCAGATATATGTTCTTCGGCGACCAGAATAGGAATGCCCTGACCTAGTTCAGTTTCTAGTTCTTCTTCCTCTTTTTCGTCCTGCTCCTCATCGATGCGTGCCTGGATGCCATGCTCTTCCAGTAGTGAGCTGAAAAATTCAGCTTCTGAGATATCTTGTGCAAATGCTACTGGGATGTAGTCTTCGTCGGATAAGGAGGATTCGTCTTTCTTTGCCATGTCGCTTTTTTACCCAATTAAAATCATGTTGTAAATTCATTAAACGTTTCACAATTTATACCGAAAAATGATCACATTTCAACCGGTGGCTTTGTGAAAATGCGATAAAAATTATTACGAAATCTAAAGTAGAGCTCATTTCATGAAAAGCTCAAAAGACTGCTAGACATTAAAAAATCGGCTCAAAACCATGAATTTGGTTAATATTTTTCATTAAAATTGCTCCAAATGGGTGTTAGAGTGCAAAATTTGGCATATTTAGACTTTTTTTTGTTGCATTCTTATTACAGAATATTAAAACATGTGTAGTTAATTGTTGTTAAATAGGATTTTTATTAACTTACTTCATTCATGGAGGATCTACAAAGATGGCAAAAAAGAAAGCCAAAAAGAAAGCAACAAAGAAAAAAGCTAAAAGAGCGAGCAAATCCCGTGACGTATTAGTCGTCGCAAGCAAAGTCAAAAATTACATCCGTTCTCAAGGCATGATGTGCAGCTCAGATGCTGTTCAAGCTATGTCTGAAAACATCTACGGATGTCTAGATCGTGCGATCGAACGTGCACAAGCTAATCGTCGTTCGACCATTAAGCCACAAGATCTGTAGTAGACTCTTGCCGCGAAAGGGAGTCGTAAGCTAACAACGGTCGTGCCTTCTTTAAATGTTGAGGGCACGGCTGTTTTTTTGCGCATCAACAAAGGCCAAAGGCTAACAGTCCCCCTGTGAGATCTAAAACTTATAATTCAGTAGGCTGCCTCGAGAATCCCGTGTGACGAATTCTATCTGGTCATTGGAGAAATTACTGTTCGCACGAATAATGACCACTTTATCTCGCTTTAGCTCAAAATCATAAATGACCGAGCGTTTCTTGTTTTGCAGGTAATAGGCCACTTCAGGGGAGACTTCCACTTCGATGGTTTCAATATTTTGTTTTTCTAATACCGACTGTACGCGACGCATGATTTCCAGGGACATGCTTTCAGGCGTTTTAATCAAGCCTGAGCCTTTACAATGAACACAGTCCATGTAGTTATTACGCTCGTAACTGGGCCGCATTCTTTGACGGGTCATTTCAATGATACCAAATTGGCTCATGCGTAAGATTTTTGTTCTGGAGCGATCTGTACTGACGGCTTCTTTAAGCGTTCGTTCGATACTACGCCGATTTTTCTCTTGGAGCATATCGATAAAATCGATGATGATCACGCCGCCCAGATCACGCAATCTCAATTGACGAGCAATTTCTTCACAAGCCTCAGTGTTAATAATATGAGCCGTCGTTTCAGCGTTATCGTGATTGCGATTTTTACCGCTGTTGACATCAATCGCTACAAGTGCTTCAGCCTGATCAATGACAAGCGAACCACCACTGCTGAGTGGGACATGGCGGGATTGAATTTCTTCAATTTTTTCCTCAATATGATGCTTCGTAAAGAGTGGCATGTTGCCTTCGTAATGGGTGATTCTACATTGTGTACGCGGCATGGCGATTCGTATAAAAGATTTAACCCGTTTGACGGTATCTTCTGAATCGCAAATGATCTTCTTGATGTTTGTATTTAAAATGTCACGAATGGTGCGGATGACCAAGTCTGATTCTCGATATAATTCTTTAGGGGCAGGATCTTTTTTGATCTGCTTAGAGATTGTTTTCCATAATCTCACGAGATAATTTAGGTCGCGTTGTAGGTCGCGTTTGTTGCGATCAATACCTGCAGTGCGAATAATCACACCCATGTCTTCAGGGGGATCTAGCTGTTTTAGCAACTCTTTAAGTCGACTTCGAGAAATTTCATCTTCGATTTTCCGGGAAACACCTGTTCGGTTCATCCCTGGCATCAGCACGAGAAAACGACCTGGTATTGACAGGTAGGTTGTTAATGTAGGGCCTTTTGTGCCGATACCTTCTTTGATAACTTGTACGATAATTTCTTGGCCGCGTTTAAGGCAATCTTGGATAGGGGGGCGATCTCGCCTAGGTCGTTTCTGGCCAACGCGTTCTTTTTTATTGTTTGATGGAAAATAGGACGTTTGAAGATCGCTGATATGTAAAAAACCATTTTGACCAATGCCAAAATCTACAAAGCAGGCTTGGATGCTCGGTTCGATGTTGGTGATTTTTCCTTTGTAAATATTACCAACATGGCTGGTCGTTGTGGAACGCTCAATGTATAGTTCATCGAGCTTGCCATCTTCGACAATCGCAATCCGGCACTCTTCTTCTTGTGCGACATTAATCAGCATCTCACGTACAGGTTCAGATTTAGTATAAGACGTTTTTTTAGAAGAAGATTTCTTTTTGAGAGACTCTTTCTTTTTCTGGATTGATTTTTTAGGTGTAGGTTTAGTTGTTGTAGTCGGTTTAGGGGCGTTTTCTATTGAATCCTGTTTTTGTTCAGATGATTCTTTTCTTGAGCCCCTTTTTTTCTTCTTTTTTGAAATTGTTTTTTTCTTATTGGGATGGGTCTTTTTATTGATGGCCATAATATATGTTGTTCTTCCTTGCGTCAAACTATTGAGCTAGTCAATATCTGTTTCCATTAATTCCTCTGGATAACCAGCGGCCAATCGTTTTATTTCGAGAATGGATTCAACCTCTTTCAGGTCCAGTGCCTCACACAGTTCGCTTATGCGAATTGTGCCTTGCGGCTCCACTTTGATCTGGCAACGCAAATGCCTGTTATCAAGCTCAAGCCAATTGATATACTCTGGCAAATTGATCGAACGCTGCGGATGCCGACCTCTGCGTGGCCTATGGATAATATACTCTTTTTTATTTTTAAATGCCTCAATTTTTTCCTGTAATTGAGTTTGGTCAAGATCGGATCGTAAATGAATCTCATAACGAGCCCAATTTGGCAGTAATGAAACCCCTTTTGGAATGATCCGAATATGACAAATGGTAATGCCCTTGGGCAGTGTTTCTTCTAACTTTTGTTGATATTGCTGGCAATCACATGGAAATGTTGTGTCAATGACTAACAGTTCTTTCAGCGATGACATGCCAACACTTCTAGGTAGAGGCAAACTGAGTTTCATATGCGGGTTAAAGCCTTTACTGAATTCAACCGGGAGTTGTGCTCGAATCAACGCCCTTTGCCAGAGAGTCATGGTGTCGCGATGTGACAAAAAACGTAAATCGCCTTCTATGGAGAACCATATTGCGATTTTACAGGTTTGATGATCCATGGCTATCATACGTTAGGCTTCCGCATCCTGAATTTTTCGGATTTCTTCTCGTAAATAATTAATTGTTTGTTTACTTGTATCAAATTCCATTGCACGGCGGGCGATGGCGTTACATTCATCAAGTGAGATAGAGCGAATGACTTTTTTTACTTCTGGTATCATCGGAGGTGATAGACTTAATGTTCGAAGGCCCAGTCCTATGAGTAGGGGGGCATATTCAACATCCGATGCCATTTCTCCACATAAACTAATATCAATTTTTGCACGATGTGCACATTGAATGGTTTGCCGTATCAGATTGAGTACCGCGGGGTGAGCGGGTGTATATAGTGATGCCACGCGTTCATTTACACGGTCTACCGCCAGGGTGTATTGTGTGAGATCATTTGTGCCTATACTGAAGAAATCGACTTCATTCGCCAAGTGATCTGCAATTAATGCTGCGGCGGGCGTTTCAATCATGACGCCAATTTGCATGGTGTGATCAAAGTCAATGCCTTCTTCTTCAAGATCTTCTTTGACATCTTCGACGATCCATTTGGCCTGACGTAATTCCATGATGTTCGTGATCAGTGGAAACATAATTTTGATGTTGCCAAAGACGCTTGCTCTCAAAATAGCCCTGATTTGAGTTTTAAACAAATGAAGATGCTGTAAGCAGTATCGTATGGACCGCAGGCCTAGAAATGGATTTCGTTCCCGAATATTGTGGCCGTAATGCGTGAATTTATCTGCACCAAGATCCAGCGTTCGAATCGTTATTGGATGATCGCCAAAATTTTCAATCGTAGCTTTGTAGGCCTGAAAATGATCTTCTTCAGTCGGTTCATGGTCGATGTCTAGATAAAGAAATTCTGTACGATATAACCCGATGCCGTCACCACCTTTTTTAAGTGTGATATCGGCTTCGTGAGGGAATTCAATGTTCCCTAATAAATCAATTTTTGTTCCGTCTGTTGTTTTGGCATCCAGGCTGGCCAATTCGCCGAGGGCTGTTTCATGTTCCACCATTTCTTCAGCCATGGCTTTGTAATCATCAATCGTTGACTCATCGGGATTGATAATGATGGTGCCTTGTGTGCCATCAATAATAACACGATCACCTGAAGCGACCGTTTGAGTGATTTTTCCTAAACCAACCACTGCTGGAATACCTAGGCTTCTGGCAACAATGGCAGTATGAGATGTTCGACCACCTGCATCGGTTGCCAGGCCCTTCACATAATGTTGATTGAATGAGGCTGTTTGGGTTGGCGTCAAGTCTTGTGAAATAATCACCATTGGTTCAGAGAAATTTGAGATTTCTTCTTGTCGTTTACCGATGAGATGCCGAAGTAAGCGTTTTTCGATATCATAGATATCATGAACACGCTCTGAAATATAAGCATCGTCTGCCTGAGAAAAATGTTTGGCAATATCACGCAAGATATGGCTTACAGCATATTCGGCGGTATAGAAATTTTCACTGATCAGATCGGCGATTTTTTTTCGAAGACTTCGATCTCTTAGGAAATGCAAATGGACCGCAAAAATATCCTTAATACGGCTATCCCAGATTTCGGCTTGTGTGCCCTGCATCTGGGAGACTTCTTCAATGGCATCCAGGAAGGCTTGGCGTAATCGCTGGATTTCGGCACGGACTTGTTTTCTGACGACGAAACGTTGAGGGATTCGGTAATCTTCAGCTTCTAAGATGATAGCTGGGCAGATAGCAATACCTGGTGAAACACCTATGCCTTTAAGAATTTCCATTTACACTTCATCTAGTTCATTTTCAATCACCTTGGATAGTGCCTCAACTGCTTCTGCGGCATCCTTACCTTCGGCGATGATGGTGAGTTGGGTCCCCATTGATGCCGCAAGCATTGTCATTTGCATGATGCTTTTGCCATCGACACATTGTTCTTCTTTATAGACATTGATTTTAGAGCCAAACTGACTAGCGCAATCTACAAATTGCATGGCAGGGCGCATATGCAACCCATCTTTATGCTGAACTTTGACAATGCGTTCCTCGCGTAATTCTTGACTCATGGGCAATATCTTGTTTTTCTTTGTTATATATTACTATCTTGTTGCGATTCATCCGCTTCCTGAATCAAATCAACAATGGCTTCTTTGTTTTCAGCTTGTCTGAGAAACTTACGAAACATTTCTTTTTGCAGATGTGAAAAAATGTTTTCCATTGCTTCTAAATGCTTATCAGGATTGTCAGGCGGACTTAATAGTAACAGTACTGAATAGACAGGAGATTTATCCAGAGATGAAAAGTCAAGGCCTTGTTGACTGCATCCAATGGTGCCGATCATTTCTTTGATATCTGGGTGCTTGATGTGTGGCACTGCGATGCCTTTGCCGATTCCTGTACTGCCTTGGTTTTCGCGTTCAATAATCTTTATGGCGATCTCATCCGTTTTTGATGAGTCGAGGACACCCGCGTTTGACAGTGATTCTACTAGTTCCCGAATGGCATCGTCGCGTGTGTCAGATTGTAAATCTGGTATGATCGCGTCGACGACCATGAAATCACTCAATTTCATCCAATTGCTCCTGGTTACATTAATTGATTATGCATGTGTGATGCGTTAAAAAAATCTAACGATTTAGGCGTCAGGGGTTTCAAGCGAATCCAAATAATCGTTGGTTGCCTGAGCTGTGCCAGATCGTCCTTTATGCTTATGTTGTTTTTCTTTATATCGTCTTAATTGTCGTTCCATTTTATCGACACCCAAATCGATGGAGCCATACATGTCTTCACCGGTTTCTGTAACAACAAATTGTTGGGCATGATCTGTTTTGACAATGATTTCAACCTTCTGGGTTAATTTTTCTTCCTCAAGGATCACATCAATTTCTGCAATCCGCCCATAGTGATTGCTTAGTTTGGCTATTTTTTTCTCTACATAGCTGTGGATAGCATCTGTGACATCAAAGTGTCGACCAGTGATATTTGTGATCATTTTATCATCCTTTCTGTTTATAATGACTTAAACAGGTTTTGTTTTTCATGAGTCGCCGTCATCTATTAATTACTTTGTTTTTCGTCTTGATGGTCAGTAACAACAGGGCCAGGAATCAACTCAATTTTATTGGGCCTGTTGACCTGATGGTCTGGGACGATGACGCCGCCACTAATGGTAAATCGTAACGCCTCCTCGATGGTAATCGGAAGGTCGATGACATCGTTCTTACTAACGGTTATTACATACCCTGTCACTGGTGTTGGCGAACTAGGAATAAAAATACTGAGTAATTCATCATTCGCGGTCTCGTTGATTTTTTTAAAACTTTCGCCAGTGACTAAGCCGATAGACCAGAGTCCTTTTCGTGGGTACTCCACGCCAACAACTCGATTAAATTCTATTTTATTTTCACCAAATAAAAATTCAGTGACTTGTTTGACATATGGATAAATTTGCTTAAATAACGGAACTCTTGCAACCGTTACTTCAAACGAATTCCAGAGCCGTCTGCCGATAAAACTGGCAAGCAAACGACCCAGTACATAAACTAAAACGATCGCAATGGCAAAGCCCACCAGGGACTTTGGTCCATTCGACCAGTCCTGTGTCATTTTGTCATGACGACTTTTTTGAACTAATTTTGGGTCATTAAACCAGTCTTGTGCTAATTTATTTTCTTTTTGGTAGCTATCCAATTCTTCAGGAGTCAGTGTCGGATAGTTGGTATATTTTACCGTAACCCAGGAAACACCTCGTGTAATATGGATGCTGATATTCGTTTGGACAAATTCAAAACATTTTACTAAAACAACGATCGTTAAGACCGTTGGGAGCAATGTGGCCAAACCTCTTGCAAAAAACTGGCGAAAGTCAGAAGTAAATCCTTTATTTTCTGCTTTTGCCATGGTCGTTATCCTCGTTATAAGCCAATATTTATCAGTGTTAGCTTTGATGTAAGTCTATTGTTTTCAACGACCTAACAAAAAAACCGGCGTCAATCAAAAGCAATAAAGTTTAACTTTAATTGACCTATGAGTCAACCACAAACCCTTGGAGGCCTGGATGTGAGTAGAGATGCCAATATAGATGAAAAAAGCAGATAGGGTTTTTCTTAAATACTATAAAAAAATAAGTTATATAAAATCCTAATTATAAAAAAACACCTGGCAACGTTTTAATACCTGCCAGGTGTTAGATCGAACTATTTTTAAGAATAAATGTGGTTTTTTTATTAATTAAAAACCCATTCTATCATGCATGAGAATTACCAAAATTAGTTGTGTCTTTTACGCATACGAGTTAACCCTAAGGACCCAAGGCCTAAAAGCACCATCGTTGCTGGTTCTGGAATAGCTGTTTCATCGGCTGTAATGGTAATAATGGCGCTACCGCTATAGCTTTGAGTGCCATAATCATCAAAACCAGAATTTGTTGGAAGCGAAATATCTGAAATTAGCCCGCCAAGGCTATTTTGACCATCAATCCAATCCACAGCATTCAGTGAACCACCAAACCCTTCGAAAAGCGTTAAATAATCTTCAAAGAATTGTGCATCAAAGCCAAAAGACTGGATGGTCACAACTGCACCACCTGTCAATTGATCTTGATTGGTTAATTCCTCATCTTCGTTATAACCTGTTGCGTTGGGTGTTACAATCCCAGCAAGTGATGCAATAGGCGACCCATTTGCAGTCACGGAAAGATTGAATGAACCAGTATCAAACGATGCAGAGGCCAATCCTCCTGAACTGGTATTGGTCATATTTGAAAAGCTAGCAGTCATATCGATACCAAACGTAACTCCAAGAAAAGATCCTGAGAACGAGTTGATACCTACAGCACCCATGTCTGTATTAAATACTGCCGTACCACCACCTGACCAGTTAATGACACTGGAGTTGTGGTCAAACGTTGCCGTGACAGCTGTTGTTTGTGCAAAATCAACGGTAATATCATTGACAATTGCGGCAGATGCTGGGGTTACGCTCGCTAAGAGCAGTAATAAAGTAAAACACAAGATGTTTCTCATTTTCCATTACCTCCTTTAAGGCTTTTCTCCTGCTTTGAAGTTTTCCATTTACTCTCTTTAAATGGTCCTAAAAATATATAACGATATAATTACTAGCTTTGACCATTGTCAAAACTCACACAGTTCTTACGTCTAAAACGTGCTAATGCTAAGCTTCCTGTTCCTAGTAATAAAATAGTCGCAGGTTCAGGAATATTCGCGACGATTTTTAATTGACTGGCTAGAATTCCAGTATTACTGATGTAGTCTGATGTTGAAAAATCAGTCAGGACAGGGGTGGTATTATTATTAAAGGTAAAGTCTGCACGAAAGTCACCGATTTTAACATCGAATAGAGCCCCATCAAAAAACGCACCTTCAACAGGTTCAAAGAATGCTTGAGCCAAAGCCTGATTTGAGTTTTCAATATTGGGATTTTCAAAAGCTTGGAATGTTGCTTGATCCATGACCGCTCGAAGTAAAAGTATTTCATTGTTTAAGTCAAAATAGGCAATATTACCTAAATGTGTTACTGCTTTAGCTTTGATCAAGATTTCAATGTTATTACCACCATCAAATACTCCGATCGCATCTCCATTTCCTGTTTGACCTGGATTCACGGAGTTGTCTGCTAAAAGTTCGCTTGCCGTTATTTCCACGCTACCTAGAAATTCATAATCTGCCAATCCGCCGCCAAAAATACCGATGGGAGCTGTATTGGCGAAGGTGTTTTCATAAACAGGGTTGCCAGAAAAGGTTCTGGGTTGAAAAACAGACGGGTTTGTTGCATCGCCTAAACCATTATTAACATGAAACCACTCTGCACCATCAAAATAGGTGAAAGTGATGTCGGAGATAAATTCAGTCGCTTTTGCGTTTGAAATGAAAGGGGAGCCTGACGTAGTGAGCACTAGTAAGGCTAAAGCCGTAAGAACCTCTTTTTTTATCCTACAAATCAACATCATCCATTCTCCTGTTTTGTAACTCCAGATCCTATCTGGAGTCTCTCCTTCGCGTTATATACATAAAAAAAAGAGAACTCGGCGCAAATGTGCCAAATTCTCTCTCTCGTATTATATTTGCTAAATCTCTCTAAAAAATGCGAATGCCATCCTATCATAATTTCACCCATTGGGAAATTAGAAAATCATTAAATTGCAAAATTAATGAATAGATTAATTTAAATAATTGTAGTTATTTTGGTTATATGGATTAATTTTTCAGAAAATTTTTTGCCAACCACAAATCTGCCAAATTAATTAGACTATCTTGGTTCACATCACAACGATCATTGTATTTTTGAAATTTACCCTCATCTAAAGCGTTTAAATCGCCTCCCATAGATTTTTTTATGTACCAGAGATCAAACAAATTAATGATAGAGTCAAGATTAGTGTCTCCCGGCATTTTTTTGAAATGATCACCTCCGGGCCCAAAAGCAATTTGCATGAGTGGATCTCCGATTACTACTTCTGACCAACTTAAGTAGGGTATTGCTGTGTAGGCTGCTTCAACGAAGGTTAGGTCTGCAACGCCATTATCGTCATGGTCAGCTATATAATTGTAGAATAAGAAATAGTTATCTATTGCGGCATCGGATTGAGGTTCGAAGCAGTGTCCAATGGCACCTGAGCCACCAATAGCCATGAAATCGACGATTTTCCCTTGTGCATTGGGTTGAGTTGCAATATCAGAAAAAAAAGTGACGGCATTATAACTTTCAAACGAAGTGAAAATACTTCCATTTGTTAAATTGAAAATACCTGAATTTGGATCTGTTGCATACAGATAATCATCAGATAAACTTTCATCTCCGTTTATTCCATAGGTAGCAAGCGTTATTACTTTTTGCATATCATCGCGCTCAATGAGTGTTCCTATGGTAGAATCCAAATCTGCCTGAGTTGCTTGGGTATTATTTCTTTGATCAATCACAACCATTACGTCATGAGCCAGAGGCATTGGGGAAAAACTAAATGCATTTGTTGTACCCGTTTGTCCCGTCATAATGGTATAGCCTTGTTCATAGTCATCGATGGTTTTTTTTCCTGGTGCATCAGGAGGTTGGGGGGTATTTGGATCAAAAACCCAAAAATCTGGACCTGATGTTTCGCCGTTAGGTCCCTGATTAAATGGTGAGTATCGGGCTAGATTAAAAATGCGATTGCTATCTGCATTTGCAACACCTGATTGCGGGGCTGTGTCAAAAACAGAAACTGTTTGAGTTGGATTGATACCAATTAAGGGGTCTGAAGCTCTTTTGGAGCGTTCGAGCATATTACGCACAGAAAAAATAGGTGTTCCTCCTTGTTCTTTGGGGCCATCTAGACGAATTGTCAGATAGATATGACCTGTATGAAAAAGGCGATTTTGAATGCCTCCGATGAAATCGACCGGTGTTCCTTCCATGATTGGTGAGTCAACATTTGTGGGAGAGCTGACAAATGTCCAGCTCATAACTCCCATTTGAGGCACAGGTTTGTTAAAAAGTTTGATTGGGCTGTTACGATATCCTTGGTATGGATTTGTCACACGATTATTGATACCGATTTCATCATTGTACCAAAGCGTTGCTAACTCAGATTCAACTGAAGCCGCATTAATACTTCCTTCAAAATTAACAACAATCGCACTTGATCCGGCGGGTGAAATAACTGAGCCGAATTGGCTTTGGTTTGTATCCTCGATTCGATAGGGAAGTCCAGCCGTTGTGATGATGATTCTTATATCAGTTATTCGCGTAGGGGTATTGGGGTCTTGTAAGTAGTTTTTTAGTGGGGTAGCAATGTGTGTATTGTAGTCAGTTCGAGTGATAATTTCATCTGCGGGTGTACTGTTTGGTCCACTACAATCAGTCAGGCCAGGCAGGGAAAGGATCTGGTCATTATCAATATCAGGGTAATACTCTTGGTATAATCGTGCAATATATCTACTGGTCGGACTGTTTTCATTCACAAGAATTAAAACATCTTCCGGGCCAAGGGTGCTGTCTGCAAGTAAGTTGCTTTGTTGGGTAAGCATAAAAAAAAACGAAGCCAGCATCATAATCTTTATTGGAATGCCCACTACGGTTGTGCTATTCTTAAAACAACTTAACAATTTTCTACCCTACAAAATAACTCTCCTTGCTCTCCCAGCTAATTCCTAAATACTGTCACAATTCTGTTCCTCCCTGAAACACATTTTACAAGATCAAAATAAGTTCTTAATGTTGCTTAGACTATTTTTTGATTTGTATATTGCTTTTGTGTGAATCCATCATTAAACCACCAGTGTAGCAGAAAAATAACAGGTATTCAATATATAACATCGTATGTGTGGGGGAGTTTATAGGATAAAGCCCTAGAAGGGGTTGGGCTGATGAGAGTTTAAATGGTTAATATGTAAATAGTTAACTGGATAATTGCTTTTCTAAGCAATGAAGCCAATTTGCATAGGCGTTTTGGAGCGACTCGAGTTGATTTGGGTCTGGTTCGATAGATTTTGTTTTATTAAATCCTATAAATGCCTGATCAAAATCCTTATAAACACCGCAACCCACTCCTGCACCGCGTGCGGCTCCTTGAGAGCCATCGGTGTTATAAAGTTCTACAGTACAATTGGTTACTGTTGCAAATGTTTGGGCAAAGATGGGGCTTTGGAACATATTCGCATCGCCTGCTCGAACGGTGTTTATGCTTAAGCCCATGTCATGCATAATGTTAAGGCCATAGTTGAGTGAGAAAACAATGCCTTCTTGTGCGGCACGCAAGCAGTGAGCTAGTGTGTGTCGGTTGAAATCTAAGTTTTGGAAACATGCGCCGATATTATTGTTTGCCAAACTGCGTTCTGCACCATTACCAAATGGCAGAATGGTTAATCCTTCAGAGCCGGCAGGGATCTGGTTTGCCAGTTCGTTCATTTCGTTGTAATCTTTGCCACCCGTTAAGTTGTGTTTGAGCCAGCTGTTGAGAATACCTGTGCCGTTGATGCAAAGTAGAACACCGATACGATTTTTCTCTTCTGTGTGATTGACGTGTAAAAAGCCATTCACGCGCGATTGCGGATCAAAGCAGCTTTCTTTGGCAATGCCATAGATAACTCCAGATGTTCCCGCGGTTGTTGCTGCCTGGCCGGGTTCTAGGACATTGAGTGAGAAAGCATTGTTGGGTTGGTCGCCACTACGATAGCAAACGGGTGTCCCGGCGGCGAGTCCGAGTTCGCTTGCAGCATCGCTAGTTAGGTTGCCCTGGTCACCAAACACTTCGACGCGATCAGCTAGAACAGTATCAGGAATGCCATAGTAGTCCAGGACGTTGATGGCCACTTGATTTTCTTTAAAATTCCAAAGGATTCCTTCTGATAGGCCGGTGTGAGTGGTATTGATCTGGCCGGTGAGCTTCATAGCAATGTAATCGCCGGGAAGCATAATTTTATGGATTTTTTTGAACAGGTCCGGTTCGTTTTCTTTGACCCAATGCAGCTTGGAGGCGGTAAAGTTACCTGGACTATTGAGAAAATTTTCCAGGCAGTATTCTTGGCCAAGATCGTTAAATGCTTTATTACCAATTTCAACAGCTCGGCTATCGCACCAGATGATACTCGGGCGAAGGACTTGCTGATTTTTGTCGACGCAAACTAATCCATGCATTTGATAGGTAATGCCAATGCCTTTGATGTCGGCGGGATTGATGGAACTTTCACTAAGAAGTTCTTGTGAGGCTGCTTTGACATTCGTCCACCAATCTTCAGGATTTTGTTCTGCCCATCCAGGTTGAGGGCTGAGAATTGCCATCTCTTTTTTAGGGCAAGTCGCACTGGCAATCAGCGCACCATTGTCTGCTTGCAACAAGGTTGCTTTCACTGAAGACGTTCCAATGTCAAAACCTAATAAATACATGAGATCTAAATATGTAGGCGAAATTTATCCTTTGGTCAATATGAAATTCTCCAGATAAGAAATAAGTTATAATATTTTTATTGATAATATCTAAAGTCATTTAGGCGAGATGATCTATCAATTATTAGGCCGTTGAATAAATCTAAAGGTCAAAAAGATATTTGTTGTTAGCGTAAACAGTATTTTAGGATTTGAAATACTGTGTTGGTGAGATAATTTTTTCGAGCAATTATACGGCGATTTTAATTACAATTTAGATAAACCAAAATTTATCATATTGTCGCACAAGCTTATCAAAACGACATCGTTTATCGTTGCGATGAGCTTGTGCATTAATTAAGGGAGCGCGTTATTGAAAAACTCGACACTGCTTAGGGACGAGTTGTTTCGATTAATCCTCTTCTTCTAATTCTTCTTCGTCTTCTTCCTCTGGGCGTCTGAGGTGTTCGGGTAAGGCGTTATTGTCGGGTAGTTCATCGATTTCGTAACTTTTATAACCTTCATGCGTGCCATTTTTAGCAAAGTCGGCAGTTTGCTTCATGAGCTTTTCAATGTCTTCTTTGGTCATTGGTTTAAAGTTTCTGGCGATTTCCAGGTTTTTGTGGAGAATCTCCATAGAGTCAATCCCTGAGCAGAGTGTGGAAATTGGCATGGTCATTGAGAATCGCATGGCGTCTTCGGGTTTGGCAATGTTGTTAGCAACGATAGGGCTTGGCGTTCCACATAGTGACTTCATTCCGATGACGCCCAGGTTTTTTTCAACCGCGATAGGCAAAACTTCTTTGGTAAAACTGTAGTAGTGATAATCCAGAACGTTGATGGGCATTTGGATGGTGTCCCAGTCAAATCCGCGTTTGATCATTTCCAAGTGTACATAAGGTCGGTAATGGCCGGTAAAGCCGATATGGCGAATTTTACCTTGTTGTTTTGCTTTCAATGCAAAATCGAGAACACCCGAGTCGTAAATATCAATGATTTCACCAAGCTCGTCAATTTCATGGAATTGCCAGACATCGATGACATCTGTCTGGAGGCGTTTTAGGCTGTCTTCCAGATGTTTTTCAGCCATTTTAGGATCGCGTCCGTGATGTTTTGTCATCAAGACAATTTTTTTGCGGTAACCATCACGCAGAGCTTTGCCCATGCGTTCTTCGGCTCTGCCTTCATGATAGCACCAGGCGTTGTCAAAGAAGTTAATACCTTCATCGATTGCGGTGCGCATTAATTTAATGGCCTGGTTTTCAGTGAGGTGTTCTTCCAGGGCGATATTGCTTCCTCCAATAGCGAGTAAGGAAACTTGTTCGCCTGTTTTGCCCAGCACGCGATAGGGGATGCCGTTTCTTGCCGGGGCGGCAATGCTGAGTTTGCTCATTGAGAGTGCGGCGACTGCAGCGGTGTGAATAAATTCTCTGCGGGATAGATCCATCATTGTTCTCCTGTTAACAAGGGTTTGGGTTTTAATAACAGAAAAAAGCAGTTGCTGGGTAAGCAGTAAAATCTACGTACACATACTATATGTCATTGTGTTTAAATTTGCAAATAAATTGTCTATTTTGTTTAAAAAAGAGCTTTAAGGTGATTTGAACTCAATTCGATGGTGTTACATCGTTTAATTTATAAAATTTTATGGCGTGTTCTTCCGCTTGAGTGAGGTGTTTGCGCATCGCATTGTATGCATCTTCAGGGTTTTTATCTAAAATAGATTTTGCAATATCTTGATGAAATTTGAGTGCCGCTTCTGGGGCTTCACTGAATGGGTAGGTGCTGGCAATAAATTTGTTTAGCAGATGTAAAATCGGATCCATAATAATGGGTATGAGTGGATTGTCAGTTGCTTTAGAAATACAACGATGGAATTCGATATCGAGAGGGATATTTTTTTGAGGTTGTTTAATTTGTTTTTTCATTCTTTGGCATAATTTCATGAGATGCTCGGCAGTGTCGTCGCTTCGGTGTATTGCGGCCATTCTAGCGATTTGGGGTTCCATGAATAATCTCGTTCGGATGAGGTGCAAGAATGAGTATTCGCCACATTTCATATCCAGAAACATGTAAAATGGATCCACAATATTGGCAACATCTGGCTCTGCGATATAAACCCCGCTACCTTTGCGAATTTCTACGAGGCCGCGGCCAGCAAGCATGCGCAATGCTTCACGGATTGCGGTTCGGCTCACGCCAAATTTTTCAGCCAGTTCGATTTCGCCGGGCAGTTTATCTCCTGGGAGGAAGGATTTATTTTCAATGGCCTCTCGAATTTGCGATTCGATTTTCTGGCTCAGTGATTTCTCTGGTTGTATTCGGGCGAACGACTCGATCATTTGATTTTCCTGACATTACAAATCCGTTGACAAAACTCGATTAACTGTGTATATTGTATGACAACATACAGGTTATGTCAATTATTTTCTTAAAAAAGCGGTTTTTTTAAGGATATGATGTATAAAAATTGGATGGACTTGTGCTGATTGGTGCAGGGTAAGCAAGCGTCAAGCTCATTCACTAAGGAGACTTCATGGAAATTTCTCTTAAAGGGCGGGTTGCGATAGTAACAGGTAGTTCACAAGGGATAGGCCGGGCTATTGCAGAAGCTTTGGCGGCATCTGGTGCATCTGTAGTAATTAATAGTCATCAAAACGGCGAACGACTTGATCGTGTAGCAAAAGAAATGACAGAACAAGGGTTCCAAGTTAAGTCGGTCGTTGCAGATGTTTCTCAGAGGGTGGGATGCCAAAGGCTTCTGGATGCGGCAATGGAATTTTCAGATTCCATAGATATTCTTGTCAATAATGCGGGAGGGTTGGTGAAGAGAGTCCCAGTTGCGGAATTTGATGAAGCGCATTTTGAGAAAGTGATCGATAGTAATTTACGTTCAGCATTTTTAATGTCTCACGTGGTGATCTCTCAAATGAAAAAACAGGGATCAGGAAAAATCATTCATCTATCGTCACAGGCAGCGCATGACGGAGGCGGCCCGGGTTCTGCGGCCTATTCCGCGAGTAAGGGTGGTATTTGGACATTTACAAAATCATTAGCCAAAGAATTAGGACCGGAAGGAATACATGTGAATTGTATTGCGCCAGGTTTTATTGCTAACACGGTTTTTCATGATACCTTTACACCTAAAGAAACACATGAAAACGTTATTGGTATGATTCCACTACGTCGTCATGGGCAGTCCGAAGATGTTGCGGGTGTGGCCTTGTTTCTGGCGTCAAATCTTTCTGATTATATTACCGGGCAAACCCTTGAGGTTAATGGTGGATTGTATATGCTCTAAGGCATTTGTTGTCATGGCAATCTGAAATTACGATGAAAACGTTTGTTATTGTCATTTTGGTATTGGGCTTTTCTCTGCTTGCTTTGCTGTTTGCTGGGCCAGAGGATTCGTCTGTCTGTGTGCTTAAGCTGGCTCATGTGCTTGATGCATCTCATCCTGTTAGTCAGGGGATGGTTCGTTTAGCCGAAGAACTTGAAACTGTATCCAATGGGAAAATGCGATTGGATATCTATCCTTCAGGTCAATTGGGTGCCAGCGAACGAGAATATATTGAATCGTTACAAATCGGTTCTTTGGATATGGCCAAAGTCAGTTCAGCGGTGCTGGAAAATTTTGTACCTCAGTTTGCTGTGTTAAGTTTGCCTTATATTTTTACGTCAGATCAACATCGTTGGAATGTATTGTTTGGTCCTGAGGGGCAGCGTTTGTTAACACTGGGGGAACCGGTATGGTTACGTGGCCTTTGTTTCTATGAATCAGGGAGCCGCAATTTCTATTTGCGAGACAAAGCGGTACATACACCAGATGACTTAAAGGGTTTGAAGATTCGTGTCATGAAAAGTTATTGGGCGATTCAGACCATTAATGCATTGGGTGGTTCAGCGACGCCCATTTCCTTTGGTGAATTGTATACCGCGTTACAACAGGGGGTTGTTGATGGTGCGGAAAATAATATTTCGACACTGTATCGCTCTCGTCATTATGAGGCATCCAAATATTTTGTTTTAGATGGTCATTCTTCTCCATCAGATGTTCTTATGATCAGTACGCACCGCTGGAATCGATTGAGTCAGCAGCAGCAATCCTGGTTAATGCATGCAGTGGGTGTGTCATTGAGCTATCAACGAAATTTATGGGATCAGGCTGAGCAAAAAGCATTGGAAGATATGCGTCAAAAAGGTTTAACAGTGATAGAGCCTGATAAATCATTATTTAGAGAAAAGGTTCAATCTGTTTATGATATTGTTGAAAAAGAGCATCTAGAACTTTACCAGCTGATGGTCGATATTCAAGCGATACCTGATGATAAGGATTATTTGAATCGTGTGTCGCAAAGTCGTTTGGAGAATTGAACCATGTTTAAAGTTGTCTATTGGGTAGATAGGATTTTGCTATGGTTGTTATCGTTTTTGACAATCGTGATGGTTCTTGATGTTTCCTGGCAAGTATTGTCTCGTTTCATTCTCAAAACTCCCAGTTCTTTTACACAAGAATTGGCTAGTTATTTATTGATCTGGATCAGTTTGCTGGGCAGTGCCTATGCGTTGCGACAAAAAGCACACTTGGGTATTGATCTGTTTACTCATCGCCTGTCTTGTCAAACCAGAATGGTATGGGAATGTTTTATTTTCTCTATAGTTATTCTATTTTCAGTTTTGGTTTTGATCTGGGGTGGAGGGCGATTAGTTTTTATTACATTATATCTTAATCAAACCTCACCGGCATTGCAGATTAAAATGGGATATGTTTATACCGTTCTGCCGTTAACTGGTGTGTTGATGATATTTTATTCTGTCTATTTCATACAGTTATCCATTCAGCAGCGAGGTAACGATTCATCTGAGCAGCAGCAAGAAGATACCATGGGGGCAACGTTATGACCGTTTCCATGATGCTATTAATTATAATTTTTATTTTTCTGCTACTGATGAACGTTCCCATTTCAATATGCATTGCCATGGCAACCGTTTTAACCATGATGTCACATATGCCTGCGGAACCTGCCGTGACGCAAGTGGCGCAAAAAATGGCCACAGGGCTTGATAGTTTTGCTCTGTTGGCGATACCTTTCTTTATTCTATCCGGCCAATTTATGGGGCGAGGTGGAATCGCTCGGCGTTTAATCCAGCTTGCCCGGGCATGTGTCGGGATGCTTCCTGGTGGATTGGCTTATGTGAATATTGTCTCAAGTATGTTATTTGGTTCTATTTCCGGCTCGGCGGTTGCCGCGACTTCTGCGATTGGCAGTTTCATGATTCCTGAAATGGAAAAAAGTGGTTATGACAAAAATTATTGTGCATCCGTCAATGCCACAGCATCTACGACAGGGCTTTTGATACCACCTAGTAATATTCTGATTGTATATTCGCTGGTGAGCGGTAGCGTTTCAGTGGCGGCGTTATTTATTGCCGGGTATTTGCCAGGAATTTTGACTGGTGTATTACTCATGGTCGCCGCGGGTATTGTTGCAAAGGCCAAAGGTTATCACGGAGGCCAACGGGTACCGTTTTCAGAATTTGTGAAACGTTCCGGTGATGCATTTTTGAGTTTGTTGCTGGTGGTCATTGTCATTGGTGGTATTATTGCCGGATTTTTTACGGCCACAGAAGCAGCAGCCATTGCTGTTTTGTATTCGTTCATTCTATCGGTTCTGATTTACCGAGAAGTAAAGCTGTCCGATTTGTCAGAGATTTTAAAACAGACCATCATTACCAATGCCGTTGTCATGCTACTCATTGGGTGCAGTATGGCGTTATCATGGATGCTGGCTTATGAAAATATTCCTCAGTTGATTAGTAAAGCTCTATTGGAGTTGACGGATAATAAATGGCTCATTCTATTGCTGATCAATGTTGTGTTACTATTGGTGGGGACATTTATGGATGCAACACCAGCAGTACTGATATTTACCCCGATTTTCTTACCGGTGATGGTTCAATTGGGTATTGATCCACTACACTTTGGTATTTTTATGATTTTAAATTTATGTATTGGTATCTGTACGCCGCCGGTTGGAGCGGTTTTATTTGTTGGCTGTCGCGTAGCAGATACAAAAATCACCCATATGTTCAAATGGCTGCTTCCCTTTTTTGTGGCCATGATTATTTCACTGCTATTAGTGACTTACATACCTGAAATTACTTTAGTACTTCCCAGAGTATTTGGATTTTAAAAAAAACTAACGTGTATATTGGATAGGAGAGCATTCATGCGAATTGCTATGATCATTGTATGTTTTACCACGATGGTGTTTACTGTGGTGCCCCTGTCGAGTCAATCTTTTGGGAATGATTTGGACCCATTTTATGCTTACTATACCAAACGACATTTTGATGATCCATATGAAAAAATCGTGGGACAATATACGGATATTGTTGTTAATGTATTTGAAAATAATCAGGTTGTCTTTTCGAGACAAACCAGTTATTTACCTGTCTGGCAAACCCGACAGGGGACATGGGCTTTTGAAGAATTAATTCCTCGGCAAGGGGATGGTGATTCAGGTAGGCCAGATAGGATTAATCGTTATAGCCATGTTAGACTTATTAAAAATGAACCTGATCAAGTCATTGTTCACTGGCGTTATGTTGAAAATTTTAAACAGGCAGAACAGGCTGGATTTATTGATGAGTATTTTACATTTACCCCAGATAAGAAAGTACGCCGTAGGGTACGCTTTGCCAATGATAAACTGGATGAATGGCAGGATTTAGAAAAAACAATCAGGCAGGAGTGTCAACTCAATGAGAGTGGCATTGAAATCTTATTAACAAAACGGCCTGAATTTAGGAATCTAAAGATAAAACCTGTGACGGATCGGGCCATTAAAAACGTATCCAATCATAAGCCGGTTCTATCGTTTCATTTTGATGAGGGTATCAAGACTCGATCTTATGAAGCTAAAGATATGACGCTTGAATCAGTTCATCATCTAAAAGCTAAAATTGATGGGAATATTTCACTTTATAAAGAAGGTGTTTCTGGATCTGCTCTGATGTTTGATGGATATAGCTCCGGGGTCAAAATATCTAACAAGTCGTTTCCTAAGGATCTTTATGAGGAATTTGAAGAAGGCTTTACGATATCCGCTTGGATATCGATTGGAGCCTATTCCTGGAATTGGTCTCCTATTATTCATCAAAGCCAGTGGAGTGATAAGGGGTATTTTCTGGGTATCAATGATTCGGGGCAACTTGGATTCATGGCAAAAGTAGGTGATCATTGGGAAACCGTTCGCAGTAAAATGTCACTGGAACGATTTCGTTGGTATCATGTTGCTGCTAGCTATAACCTTGAAGAGGGGCTGATGTGTATCTTTCTTGATGGTAAGTTAATCAAGTGCCAACGAGTCAAAGCTGAAATTGATCCTGAAGTAGATGAAGTTCACGTCGATTTCGCAAAACAACAGGATTTTTTAATAGGTATGGGAAACAATCCTGTTCGTGCTACGAATGCCCATCGTCGTTGGACATACCCGGCGACCTTTGGATTTGATGGGTTGATCGATGAGGTGGCACTCTTTAATCGGCCTTTAAGTTGGCAGGACATCAAACAAATATATGATCAATTGAAACCCAGTCGTGACGAAATTCATCATCCAGATATGGATCGACGGCATTTTCCTGCTAACCCGGAAGGTAAGACGGCTCCTGCTTTTTCAACTCAATATTGGAAACTCGATTTCTATGAAAACTGGGATAATCTGTGGCGTGTCAGTGAACATCCCGATGTATTGGTTGAATTTGAACAGGTGCCTGGTCGGTTTGCATTTTGGCGCGGCCTAAGTTATGGCATTGGCATCATTACGGATAATGGTAAATGGAGTGGTGATCAAAGTTGTGAAACATGGGGAGATGATATCGCTCGAGGCTGTTGTGAGCATATGTCTGATAAGCAGTGTCGACATAGCCATGTGCGAATCATTGAAAACACGCCGGCTCGCAGTGTGATTCATTGGCGATATGGCGAAGTGGATGTGAGGTATATTTTTCCGATGCATAATGGAGATGGTCCGTTTGCTGATGAGTATTGGACGTTTTATCCTGATGGTTTTGGTATTCGTCATGTGGCTCGAGGTGAAGGTGGTTGGCAGGAAACCATGTTCTATAATGAACCTGGCACACGTCCTGAAGATAATGTCGATCTTAAAGCCTTTACCTCAATTGATAGTAAAGGAAAGCGAGTTGATTTTGATTGGACCGATTATTATCCATACCCTGGTCAAGGCATTCCGGCAACCGTTACCATGGTTAATATGAAATCAACCTATAAACCTGTTTATATTTACCCACCTGATTCACAGGTTATAACGTTCGTACCTCCGCTGGTTCGACGCGATTATTCCGCCTTTCACTGGGCGAATCATTATCCGGTTTCCCAAATGTCTTCCGATGGACGCAGTGCGGAGGCCGCAGATCGTTCGGCTCACTCCTCTTTGGTGTGGGGGGAACCCTCAAAAGAGTATCTGATGGTTGGATTATCTAATCAATCCCCAGAAAAACTTTTGCCGCGAGCTCGAAGTTGGAATAATCCGCCTAGAGTGATCCATTTAAACAATTGTAAAAGTCTTGGCTATGAACCTCAGCAACGTTGCTATCAAATTGAGAATAATAGTGAACCATTCTCTTTTACACTCGATGCCAATCATAAATCGCCATTGGTAAATCCGGCATTTGAAGTTAAAAACTGGCCTGGAAGAAATGTCAAAGCAACCGTCATGATAAACGGAAAGACGTTAAAGGATGGCCAGGATTTCCAACAGGGAGTTGTTTTTAATACAGAGGGTAAAACAGAATTAATCATTTGGTTAAAGTTAGAAACGTATAAGTCGATCAATGTAGAAATTGGAAGACATTAAGGAGTTCATCATGAAGTTGGTTAATGTGATTTTAATGTTATTATTTTTTATAACCTTGCCAGTAAATGTTCAGACGGCAAAGGGCGATATGATTGCTGAATGGACATTTGATGATATCGAAGGTCGACGTGTCAAAGACCATGGTTCAGGATCATGGGATTTCATTGATGGCCATTTTGACATCGTTGACGGCGTTGTAGGTAAAGCGATCAAATGTGATGGTTTTACCACATCGATTGCACGCGGTGAGCCGGAGCGAGATGAAGATGACGAGGATGAAAATGAAGATGAGAATGAGGGAGAACGGTATGAGCAAGAAATAAGTGATCCTGTGATTGCAGAAGCCTTTACCATTGAAGCGTGGGTCGCACCCCAGGCCTATCCATGGAACTGGTGCGCGGTCTATAATCAGGAATATAAAAAAGCGCGAGGTGTCTTTTTTGGAATTGATGGTGAAGGTCGCGTTGGCCTGCATACCGCTGTAACAAGACAATGGCGAGAATGTGTTAGTCAGGACAAAATTCCTTTTATGGCCTGGTCATACATCGCCGCGACGTTTCATCCAGAATCTGGTATGCGCGTTTATATCAATGGACAGTTATCTGGGGAGTTGCATGTGAAAGGAGATCTTTTATACGATAGAGAATTTCCCATGCAAATAGCTCGTAATCATGAGCCTATGTCGCCTTCCTCTTTGAATCGAGCGGGGTTTGTGAATGTACCAGTGAAATATTCGTTTGATGGCATTATTGACGAGTTAAAGATCACCCGAGGAGTTCTTGATTCATCGCAGCTTCTTAAAAACTACCAACGGCTTAAGCCCAGCAAAGCTCCTGAACTTGTTTGGCGAAAATTACCAAAAATTCCCACAGATAATGCTGAATTTGGAGCATTCTATACCAAACTTAACTATGATGCGGATTGGGATCGGCTATGGCGAGATGATCGCTTTCCAGATATTGTGATTACCTTTGATGAACAAAAATATTCTATGGTGTTCTGGAAGGGGACCAATTATAACATGAACCTTATTACGGAAAATGGCAAATGGATTGGGGATCAAAGTGCCGAAACCTTTGGTGAATTTGGTTGTATGGAGCATATGTCAGATAAACAAAACCGTTATAGCCATGTTCGTTTGATTGAAAACAGCGATGCTCGAATTGTTGTACATTGGCGTTATGCGTTGACAGACATTAATTATACCATTGCTAATACGGACTCTAAAACCAACTGGGGGGATTGGGCGGATGAGTATTATTATGTTTATCCTGATGGTATTGCTGTACGTCATTACTTGATACATGGTATTGAGAATGGAGGATACAGCGTGACGGAACCTGCTTTGTTTTGTAGTCCTGGCGAAAAACCTGAAGACAATATTGACATGGTTGCGGTGACTGTTGCTAATCTTGCTGGCAAAACAAGCAGTCATTCATTTGAAACCTGGCCTGCTGAGGATAACAATGATGATGAAGAGGTTGGTCGTTTTAAAAATTCGGTTGACAATGAAGTGCTATCTGTGATCAATGTCAAATCGAAAGCAAAGCCATTTTTTATCTATGAACATGAAAATAGCATCGGCCCTTATGGCGGAGGCAAACGAGAAATTGATTATCGGTTATCAAAATTTCACTGGCGAAATCATTGGCCTGTAACACAAATCCCCAGTGATGGTCGTTTCATTTTATCTAACGACAGGGTAACCAGTTCTGCTATAACCTCACCGAGATCTGGTATAAAACGAGAGACTGAAAATGGTCCTTTAGAAGGTCGGTTTATCCTGGGAATTAGTGAAGAACCCGCTGAGGCGCTTGTTCCATTTGCGAGATTCTGGATAAACACACCTAAGCTTAAAATCAATAGCCAAAATTTTACATATAATGGATTCAGTCGAAATGATCGAGCCTATCATTTTACAAAAAATGATTCGGCTGCAACTGAAATTGCCATGACTGTTTCTGCTAGTGAATCTTCTCCTCTTGTTAATCCTGTTTTTGTTGTCAAAAATTGGAATAGCGATTCGTTGAAACTAAAAATTAATGGTGCTCAACAGAAAGAATCCGATGGGGTCAAATATTCAATTCGCAAAACACTCGAATCACAAGATCTTATTGTGTGGCTGGAATTGAATGAAAATAAAACGACAAAGCTAACGTTTCGGCAATAAAGAAAATAATAGATGTAGGGTGGGCATATTTTGCTCACCTTACTAAAGTGTAGAAATCGTGTAGAAATATCAGGAGTTCATTTATGAAGTTGTTTCTTTTTAAACCCATATTCATGGGTGTGTGCATGTTCTGTCAACTTGTTTCAATTCCGTTACTAGCGGATATTGTGGTTGATCACCGGAAAAGTCAATCTTATTCGCAGTGGTTTGATTCACATTATGAATTGTGTCAAGAGATGCAAAAAATCGCTCAACATGATCAAGAAAATTTTCAACAGCTTGAATTGAGTTATTGGAAAAGATCTGAACATTATGAAGTTGAAGAGGCCAAAGGATTTGACATGGTCTTTGCTCCTGAGCAATCTTTGGAAAAGGCTGAGTGGGAAGTATTTGAGTCATTTTCTGACAATCAATTTTATCCATTTGAAGACATTCCAGATTCTATCGTGTTTTATTTACATCGGTCGATTAAAGCAAAAGAAGCAGTGGAGTTGCCATTAACAGTTTCTTGTAATATGCCCTTTAAAATCTGGTTAAATAAACGCTTAGTTATTACGAACAAAGAACAGAACGCGCCAGCTCAATCGAAACGCATTGAGCTGAAAAAAGGGGAAAATCAGTTACTGATTAAAATTGATAATCACTATGACACAAGTATTCGATTTTCATTACAACCCCCCATCGATTCGATGGATCTGTTGGCTCATTTTCTTTCCAAAAGCTATAAAGAGATTAAAGATAATCAGCTGAAAGAAATGATTGCATGGGAAATTGAAGATAATATTTGGTCGATTAAAAATCTAAGTGAATTACATGAAGGGTTGTGTCAGAATTATATTGATGCCATGGCCTCAGATTTTGAATTAAAGAAGACTGCAGAGAATTTTATTAAAAAACAGAATAGTTTTTACGGTTTAAAGATCCTTCGGCTCTTATATCAAATTGATCATTTTTGTAAGAAAATGGACTATGTTCAGGTCAATTATCCTGATGATCATCAAGGGTGGCAAGCGTTCAAGACATCAATGAACAATCTTATCAAACAATCGTCAAAAGCAATAGATGATTTTCTGGCCGGTAACAGTACTGAAAATTTACTCCAGGAACAGTTGGAAAAAACCATTGTAACAGGACTTCAAATTCCAGTACGCTTGCCCTCAACACCGCTGACTCCTGGCCGATTTGGTGGGTATTATACTGATTTAAAATATTACCCGGAATGGGACAACTGGTGGCGTATTGGCGATCATCCCGACTTGGTCATTGTTTTTCCGGAGGATACTCATAAGTTTGTTTTTTGGCGAGGCACCAATTACATTCCTCACTGGGTCACAGAAAAAGGATTTTGGTATAACAATGAATTTAATGAAACCTGGTTTTCACATGGATCAGCTGAACCGATGTCAGATAAAGATTGCCGTTATAGTCATGTGCGTCTGTTGGCCAGTCATCCGGGACGTGTAGTGGTGCATTGGCGTTATGCGCTAAACGATGTGAAATATGATATCGCCTGGCCAGATAAATTTACCGGGTGGGGCGATTGGAGCGATGAATATTACTATATATATCCGGATGCAGTTGGTGTTCGCAAGGTCATACTTCACACCTCGTATGCCAGTGAAAGTTCGATAAAATCAACCGATGAAAGTGGACATGAATGGCAGGAAGGGATCGTTGTGTATCATCCATTTACCACGCCAGAGGATTATTTACACATTGATGCTGTACATGTTGCGAATATGCAAGGGAAATCTGGCAAGTGGTCCTGGAAGACACATGGCGAGCCAACCACGCCAACTCCCGACGGTAGTAACATTGTTATGATGAATATGAAAAGCAACTACAAGCCCTTTGTTATTTCACAAGAAGGTGTCGAATTGTCTCCGTATGAAGGCGCACAAGGAGGGTCGCATTTTCGTTGGCGTGATCACTGGCCAACCACGCGCGAGCCGACGCCTGGTAGAAATGCCAATGGCTTACAGGCGGCCCATGGTTCCTTCTTCCATGTTCTGAATATTCCCTATTATGAAAAAGAGAAACATAAACTAACCAAAATCATGCTGCACGGTTTGACCCAAACGGCTGTCGAAGGATTGGTGCCTGTCGCTCAATCCTGGCTTAAAGCGCCTGAATTGAAACTAGTGGATGATAAGCTGGCAACCTATGAAGGATACGATATGACGCAACGGGCCTATGTTTTAACTTTGTCAAAAAGTGGCACATCTGCAACCATTGACTTGGATATTATGGCTGATAAGGAATCTCCGATGGTCAATCCTGTTTTGATTTTCAATAATTTAGAAACGAACGAACGAAAACTTTCTATGAATGGTCAGCTTTTAAAGCTGGGATCAGATTATAGCTGTGGTACGGAACTAGAGTTCAAACATACAAAACAAATTTACTGGATCAACAAAACCTTAACGAGCAAAACTAGATTATCGTTTCAGTAAGATTTGAATGATAGCCAATTTTATATTGTTGAATCAAAAAGGCAGGTCAAATAATTTGACCTGCCTTTTTGTAATTATTGTAAGTGCTCAGAATTAATTTAGAATTTGATAGGCATCTAGGTGAGTTTCACCTGAAACATGTGTAATGAGTACGGTGTGATCATCACAACTCAATGATGATATTTCAAATGCGATGACGCCATTTTCTGCTCCGGCTGGTACGGTAACAGATTGAGCGGTACCACCGTCGATTGAAATAGTAAATGTTTGTTGGTCATCAAACTGCCAGACGTAAATTCTAAAACCAGCACCTGTGAATGAAAAGTTTGCAGTGGCACCAGGATTAACTCCCCATTGGGCATCATTATTAAAACCACCAACCGCTGAAACATTTCCACCGAAATTTATATAGCTGATACTAGGATCGGTATTGTTGACCATGGCCTGCCAGGTTGAACCACAGGTTGGTGGCCCAGTCGAAACGACGAAATCGATAGTGCCAAAGCAGTCAACGATGCCGCCATCCGTAGGATTTTGTGAAATCACTGCTCCGGCAGGAACCGTATTATGATGTGTTTGTGTGATCGCTCCTACGGTAAATCCTGCTGTTGTTATCGCTGTTTGGGCATTGGCTTGAGTCATATTCACCACATTAGGAATTTGACACTGTGGGAATCCTGTAGAGACCACGAGGTCAACACTTGAACCACAGATAATTTGAGATAATGCTGGTGGCGTTTGCGAAATCACCTGTCCAGCAGGGATCGTAACGTGCGATGTTGATGTCACTGAACCGACTGTAAAATTAGATGATGTGATGAGTGCTTCTGCAGTAGCTTGCGTTTGGTTGACAACATCAGGTACGGTGCAATTAATAACGACTAACCAATCCTGTAAAAAGATGGTGTAATCAAGGAAGTTGACAGCACCATCACAATTCAGATCAGCCTGGTTGCAATTATTATTGTTTTGATCACAATTCTGATTTAGCCAGACGCTTAAAAGAATCATCAAATCAGCAGTATCTGTAATGTAATCATTATTAAAGTCCGTATCAGCTCCAGGAAGCGAAACAGATATGGATTGTGACTCACCCGTTTCATTACCAAAAACATCACGAGCTTTGACGGTATAGCTATAAGATCCACATGATTGTAATCCTGAATCAATGTAAGTCGTAGATACTTGCCATCCGCTATTATTACTGCCTGTTAGGCCTGTGGTTTCCGTAAAATAATATTCAATCGGACCATTACTATCTGAAGCCGTGGTAGCCGTCATAGATACTTGGCTATTTGATATGGCCATAGGATCTGTAGCAAAAGTCATCGGGTTGGGGCTAGGTGGATCAGATTCAGTAACAATGACAGGGCCTATGCTTAATACATACTCTGCTAAATCGTCAATTTGCTGCGTTGTTAAATTCGAAGTTGTCCCATGCTGATCGGTTGGATTGTGTGTTGTTAGTACCTCTTGAATGGTTGCTGCACGGCCATCATTAAGATAGGGAGCTGTTCGCCAGAGACCCACTAATGATGGTGTGTCGAGCATTTCGTTGACGGTTAAACCCGTGCCGACATTATGTTTGTTGAGGTCCGTGAAATAGGTTCCGCTATGGCAAGACGCACACCGATTGGCAAAGAGGGTTTGTCCATTTTGAGCATTTGGACTAAGCTGGCCACTAACAAGATGTGGACTCGGTTTAGGTGTTAGGGATGTCAAATAAGTGACAACATCCGCGGCATCTTGTTCTGGGTAATCACTAATTCTGTAATCGCCCTTGAAATTTTCTCTGACAATAAAGTCTAAATCTGGTCGACCACCATTGGAATCCATCGGTGGCGTAAAGGCAGAATAGAGTGGGCTTTTTGTTGCTCTCAGTGAACCATAGCCATCAACCGATAGATCCCAATTAAAACCATCGGAGGAGTTATCGCTATGACAAGTTGTGCAACTTAGCCAATGCTGGAAACATGCAGTTGCATCATTGAAATATTTTTCGCCACGTCGCTCGGCTGTGGGAGTGTTTTGAGGTCCCAGCAGAAGTGATTGTGGCGTAATGGGGGTGGTGGTTATGTCAAAATAACTGATCGAGTCTGTAAAGTACTCGCCTACATAAACAATGTTACCAACAACCGCAATGGATCGAGGGCCATTACCATTAAGTTTTAGTCGTTGTCGTATTCCTGATAGAAAGCCCATATCGTGAGGAATATCAGCGGTAGTATTTGCAAAACCACCTGCTGCGGCATATGCTGTTGGATCAGCTAATCGTTGGTGCAATATTGTTAAATCAATGATACTGATTTCATGTAGCCCAGCATGTGTAACATATAATTGGGTTCCATCTGCTGAACATGCGATGGCCCAGGGGTTAGCAGCCCCTTCATAAATATCGTCCAATAGAAACGTATTCAGATAGGTGTTATCTGATAAACGGATTACAGAAACCGCGTTGGTAACAAGCCAGCCTCGGTCTAATTGTGTAAATGGCATTTTGTACCTGGCAAGAACATGTGACACGTAGGCATATTGATTGTCAGGGGAAATACAAACGTCTTTTAAACTAGATGCTCCATCTGGTAATTGAAGTGTTTGGATGATGGTCTCTGTTGCCGTCGAAATTAATGTGACATTGGCTGCATGTGTTCCTGTATTTGCTGCACCTTGAGGTAAATGGTGCGCGACGACAAGTGTATTGCCGTTTGATGTCAAGCTTGTGGCGATTGGTTCGCGGTTGACTGAAATTGTATTTAATAGCTGAAGTGTTGTTGCATTAAAGACACTAATAGTATTGTTGAAACGATTGGCAACGTAAACTTTATTGCTACTTGAATTAACAGAAGGAGCCACCGGGGTATGACCTGTTGTCGTTGATTGAAGGGGAATACCAGTGTTTAGATCAATCAACGTTAATTTTCCTGCATAATCTCCACTGGTGATGTAGAGTTTTTGATCGTCTTGCGAAACGGCAAGTCCATTGGGAGGTCCGGCTAAACTAAATGTTCGCGTAACAGTATTTGTTAATGTCGAAATTTCGTCAATTTGATTTGCTGTTGATTGAGCGACATAAATATGTAGCCCAGACGATTTTTTTTCTATGGCTATCGGAGAATAAAAATCTCCCACGGCGGCATATGATGTTGTTGTTATTGCTAATAAAAGTATCGTGATGGTATTGATTATTTGAGTTCTTTTTATATTCATAATATTTTCACCTTTTAGTGTTATAGTCTTTATGGTCTATTACCGATCAGCCCAGTTAATCCATGCATCCGGTTCGGGAGCTAGAACCTGCTCAACCGTTTGAACAGGACGGAAGTTTGGATGACTTTGGTCTGCGATATCTCGGCGACCATAATAGGTGCCATAATATTGAATGTTGGCATCTAGCCAGGTCGTGACTTTAACCATTTCTGCTTCGGTTAAGTTAACTCCCTGGTGACCATCACGAAGCATTTCATATAAACGACTGCTATGAGAGCCTAAGCTGTATGGCTCAACAAATTTGACATCAGGGAAATCTGACCATCCGAAAACGGAAATTGGAAAATCTTCCGTGATATATAAGCCTAGTAATGTTTTTGAACCATTAAAGAAGGTGCTAATATGATGATTAATAAGGTTATCATATGATGCATTGTATATTTGTGTTAAATTACTCGTAAGTGATATCCCAGCTGCTGGCGAAGTGTTACCATGACAGCTGATGCAGTTATTATCCCAAACAGGCTGGACATCGGTTGCATAGTACAAGGGTCTTTTTCCCGTTGTTTCACCAGGTTGTGGTTGAGGTGTACTTGGTGGACGCGTTAGTGCGATTAGAGTGCCGACATTATAAGATTTGGGAGCTTCACCTGGTCTTTCATGACAGCCGGTACAAGATCGAACTTCACCAGGCATGTAGTTGACTAGGGTTCGCTCACGTTGAACTTCTAAATAATTTTCATCTAGTGCCTGTAGGAAAATATTTCGATGGGCAGGCACTTTGAAATAGGCTGAGCCATCGGCTTCTACTGGAACGATTCCATATTGGAGTTTAACATATAAATGAGCTTCTCGATTGACACTGGCTGGCATATGTTCAAAACCTGGAATGATGCGGTTAGATCCCCAAGGGCGAGGGACTTGCTCATTAATACGTATCCATTTGATACTTCCTCGAGGTACCCCATTCATGCCTTGGTAAATATCATGAACAATCACTGTTGCTTCATCATTCGCTGCTGCAACAGGATCAACGGGATCGTGAAGTGCATGTGGTTTTGGTTTGACAATAATGGGCGTAGGTATAAAACAGGAGGTACTCGCTTTATTTAAAATAAGTTCGTGAACTCCCTGATCATTGACTAAATAGAGATCGTAACCGCTGGGAGTTGTCCAGTGATCAACATTATTAAATTTACAGGAAACCAGCATTTGGTTGTCATTGACTGGATAAGGATCAGAATAGAGTTTGCCGCCTATGCCATCTTCACTTTCGAAATAGTTTGATCCATTATTGAAGAACCAGCCAGATTCATAATTGCCGTAGCTAAACATTTTTGTATTTGGTGTGAAGTAATCGATATTATACTTGCCTCCAGCGACTGAAATGTCTGAATCGCCTTCGCGAATATCTTTACTTAGATCAAATGTGAGAACCGAGCCAACCGGGCCCTGTGGGTAATGTGGCGTACCTAGATAAGCAAATTTCATCGGATTATTGGGAAACTCTCGTGGTTGCACAATTGCTGCCGGTTGCACGATCGTATTGCCAAATAACTCAACAGATTTACTGCCATCTGGATTAACAGCCCAAATTCCCTTAACGGCTAAAGAGGCTTTGTCAACATATTCAAAACGAGAATAAGCCACCTGGCCGGTGCTTAATAAAACCGGTTGGAATTCACTGACACCATTGTGAGATAATTGTGTTAAATTTGATCCGTCATTATCAACCCTATGGAGTAATGTTACACTGAATTGACCGGTTGGATTACAGAAGATTTCTGTTTGCCCGCGAGTAGAGGTAAACATGAATCCGCCATCAGGTAAGTAACAAGGATGCATGTCGTCGGTGTGGTTATTGTAGGTGGGGGATTCTGCACCCAGACTGGATTTATCATATCGTGCGATCAATGCAGCTTCATTTGCCGGTGGAAATGTGATTTGTCGCAAACCCGAACCATCAATGTTAACTTCCCATATACGAAATCCTTTATCAATAGATTCCTTAAAATCAAAAACGATTTTTTGTGCATCCCAACGAAGAGAAAAACGACCAAAGATACCATTGTTGGTTGCAACGGGCATTTGTATTGCAGTAATAATGGGTGTTTCTACCAGAGTGTCGAGATTTAATTTGTAGATCCCATTGTCTGTTCGAAAGCTGCTATCCATCCCATTGATAAAATCGGTATAATAGTGATCCGGATTAAAGGTAGGATGGCGATTATATAAAATTTCATTAAATCCAAGTTGGGCTGTATCGTATGCCAAAGTGCTTGATGAAGCGATTATGAAAACGAAACAGAGAGGTATCCATAACAATATTTTTAATGAGGCTCTAGTGGGATTGTTATACATATACACATCCTTTTCTTAATTGGTACTGACGAATTATACGATCTCTCGAAACAGTTTTTGGGTTAGCTACACTCTAAAATTTTAATAGTAATTATTGAATCCTTGTCAAACATACATATTTAACATGCATGAATATTTTTGCGCAAAGTCTCTGCGTGTATGTCCAAATATACCTCCAGCTGATGATATTTCTGATATACATACACTTGCATTGCCGTGCCCTCTAAACGTACTTTGAGCTAGGTGGTGCAATGCAATTACATTTTAGGTAAGTTTTTTTGGGTGTAGTTGATGATTAAAATTAATGCAGGTACAAGTATCTTTATGATTGAATCCTATACTAAATACTATCGCATTGATTGAAAAAAATCAAGAGGAAAATGTTCAAGAGATGATAATTTGAATAAGAGATAAAATATATTTTATTGCTTATATAATGCTAACAAACGGTATAACGCTAATAATCGGTCGGCAAGATTAGTTAAAGCTGAAGGGAGGCAAGGCTTTGAAAATAGTATGATTATGGGTAAAGATAATCCAGAATCATTTTGCTGTAAAGTGTTTGTTCAGTGTTTGGGGTTTGATGTATGATTTCAGGAGTTTGATAATTGTATTCTAGTGGAATATAAATATCAGAATCGATTTCAGAAAAATCAACATACGCGCCATTGATAAATCTAATATCTTCATTGGCGAACGATAGTACTTTAAGATCTGGATGTTTATCGAGTTTAAATGGTGGCAATAATTTTTCTTTTGGAATTGGATTGTCTTCAGCATCAAAGGCAAACATTAAATCAGGATTAAATGGTTGGCCGCGATGATGTTTAACGACGACAGCGGTTAGACCGGTATTGGTTTTTAGTTTTGCACCTAATGGCAATGGCTGCATCAAGTCACTAAACACTTTTAGGATGACAGGATCATAATATTTACGGATCGGATCTGTGAGCATCTCGTGTAGAATTTTAATGGGGCTTCTGGCTTGTTTGTATATTTTTTGAGAGGTAGCAGAACTGTAAGCGTCTGCAACACGTATGATCCGTGAAAATATATTAATGTCACTTCCCATTAGTCCCATCGGATAGCCTGTGCCATCCATGTTCTCATGATGACATCGAACCGCGAGTTTGACCATCGGTTCGATCGCCTCTGGAAGCATCTCAACCCCTTTAAGCGGGTGTAAGCGAATTTTTTCCATTTCGTCATAATCTAGAGGAGTGTCTTTGTGGTGGATCTCCTGAAGATCCATCATGCCAATATCAAATAACAATGCGGATAGGGCCAAGGGTTTTAGGTTCAGTGCATCGACTTGCTGAACAGCACTGAGTCGTTCACGTTCGCGTTTGATATAGTTCTTTAGTGAATTTCCAATTAATACACTTAAGTAAAAGACATTGGCGCCATGAACTTGTGAATACTCATCACTGCTGGTCACTTGTTCTAAGATAGCTTTCGTGACAGGATTATCAGATAGATAGTTCAGCGTTTCTGAGACGAGTTGCCGAACCCCCATGATGCTTCTACCAGTGAGTTTCGTTTTATTTTTAAGAGCGCCACTGACTTTTTGTGTCATGGCCACGGCATTACTACGAATTTGTTGCGATACTTCGATATCCTTTGATTCATCTTCAAAATCTATGACTTCATCCAGAATCGGATCACCGACATGAACCATAATATCAGGGTAATACTTTCGTAATGACGAAATATCTGATTCAGTTAATTCATGACCTTTTTTAAGAATCATATTATGTTGGTTGGAAACATTGTGTGACAATGTCATGCCAACTGCCAATTCTTTGGTGCTAAGTAAAATCGGCATAATATATTCTTTCTGTCATTAACTCGATTAACATTATGGATAAAGTAAATTGAAAGGCAATGCCATGCTTTGAATGGCTTCACCATCTTCGCCTACTTCTTCAGGTTCATCTTTTCGTTGTGGAATGATACTGGCAAGCATCGCTGATTCAGAATTTTGTGTTTCGTCGCTATTTGCTTCCATTTTGCCAAAATCAACCACGACATTGTTCAAATAGCTGATGTCTTCATCTCCAAATGAGACTAAATGAAGTAATGGTTTTTCACTGAGCTTAAATGGTCTTTCTAAATTTTCTGAAGAAATTTTTTCATCCATAGCATCGTATGCAAGAATAACGACTGGGTCAAACGGATTATTTAATTGATGTCGTACGACTACAGCGGTTTGACCCGTACTCATTTTAAGCTTAGCGCCAATAGGAAAAGGTTGCAAAATTCTAAACAAGACTCTTAAGATCGCTGGGTCATAGAAGCCGCAGAAGGGTTCTGTGACCATTTCGAATAAAACACGAATAGGGCTTCGGGCGTCACTAAATACTTTTTCAGCTGTTGCTGCACTATAAGCATCCGCGACGCGAATAATTCGTGAGAAAATATTGATTTGATCGCCTAGAAGGTTTCTAGGATAACCACTGCCATCCATATTTTCGTGATGCCCTCGAATGGCCAGTTTGATCATGGGGTCCATTTCATCGGGTAACATGTCTGCACCATCAAAGGGATGATTTTTAATCAGCTCTATTTCTTTGTCGGTCAGTGGGTCGGTTTTTGTACGGATTTCCTGAAGGGGAATCATACCAATATCGCACAGCATACTGGCCATCGCCAGGGGGGTCATGTTAAAAGGATCTTTAACCTGCTTGGCGCGACTGAATTTCTGACGTTCCTTTTTGATATAATTACTAAGCGTATTTCCAATGATCACACTTAAGTAAAATACATTGGCACTGTGCTCTTGAAAATACTGGTCGCTACTGGTTATTTGATTCATGACAGCATGAGAGACTTTGGTGGAAGCGATATAACCCATCATGTCTTTGACCGCTTTATTCACACCTTGGACATTCTCCATACTTAACATTGTTTTATCACGCAATGCATAATTGACTTTTTGTGCGACTTGTGAAATTTCTGTATGAACATTATACGCCACTTCAAAATTATTTGAATCGTCCTGGAATGAGGTGAATTCATCTAGTATTGGGTCACCCACATGGATCATCATGTTTGGATAATGGCGACGCAATCCAGCGATATCTTGATCCGTTAAACGATGGCCTTTTGACAAGACCATGTTAAACTTATTGTTGATGTTGCGAGCCAGCGTCATGCCGGGGGACAACTCATCTATACTCAAATATACAGGCATAAAATTTCCGTCCTATAATGTTCCAACCAATACCCCTGAATCTTCTTATACATCGGATGCATATAGATGTAAGTTAATAGGTGGAATAAGAGGGATTGTTCCTAGGGATAAGTGTGTTTTAAATCATTGAATTTAAAAAGGTTAGTAAGGATAACGATTAAAAGGAACGGTGTGGATATTACAAAAAGTTATTTTGGGATATTGTTGTCCGATAAATTAAACTAAAAAAGATTATTATAGTACTTTTTTGATATGATGGAATTGATGAGCCAATTGTTTCTTAAGGATGGGGGTTGGCAAATGTTCCAAAAATTGAAGTACCGAGATGGCTCTAATGGCTGTAAAAAGAGGGAGGTGTTTGAGTTGCTTATCTGGTATGGGATGTTGATTGATATAACTTCCAAGGAATGTATCACGTTGACTGTTTTTTTCGTCCAAGCCCCACAAACCATGACATGTGACAGCCAAATCATATAGATAAAATCCCCGGCCACAATCCGCAAAATCAATGAAACGAACATGCCCTTTGTGGATTATATAATTTAATTGCAAGAGGTCAGCATGTATGAGTCCAAAGACGTCATGAGATTTTCCAAGCCGATTCATGACGGTTTTACATTGTGATTTAACTTTCTTTATCAATTCAATTTGATGTTTGGTATATGGTATTGATGTGCTCTTTGACAAAAAAGAAGTATTGCGGCTAAATAAACCTTGATAATCCAGATGGTGACTTTTTAAAAATTTATTCTTCATGTACGTTTGGCTATGCTGGTGGAGTATGGCCATGTTGTGTCCGACTTGACTTAACGTTTTTTGACCCGGTCCATTTTTTCGCAATATGACTTTTCCTTCGACCCATTTTGTTACAGAACAAATATAGGGATCTTGGATTGATTCATGTGAAATTTTAATACTGTTTTTCCCATGAATGGTTGAGATGGGTGTTGGGACGATAAGATTTGTATGTTTTTGCAAGCTATTGAGCCAATTGAATTCCATATTGATTTTAGATGGTGTATTATAAGTATTCGATTGTTGTAGCCTTAGAATATATGTCGTTTTTTGAGTATGGATTTTATAGGTGATTTGTTTGCAAGAATGGTTCAGTAATTCTAATTTTGAATATTTGAATGAGTATGCCTTCAGGGCGTCATAAGCAAGTAACCTCAACCGTCTGAGTTTTGCCTGAGGTGTTAAATTTTGTTCGTTCTTCATAATGAAATTTATTTAAAATCTTATAATATTGATTGGAAATTCCGAGCCAGAAAACATCATACTCCGTTAGGTCAGATTTGTAAATTAGCAATTTACAGGAGCATGCATTTAAGATATCCTGTCGCACTGTTTAAACAAAATTAACTATTATTGATGATAAGGTAAATAATATGCCCCCGAAGTTTGTTTTTGAGATGGATAGTGTGAGTAAGCGTTATGGCGAGAATGAGATATTGAAAGATATTTCGCTCTCATTTTTTTATGGAGCCAAGATTGGTGTCGTAGGTGAAAATGGGGCGGGTAAAAGTACGCTGCTCAAGATCATGGCTGGGATCGATAAAGACATTCAAGGCGAATGCAAATTGCAGTCCAAAATGTCGCTGAAATATGTGGCTCAGGAACCGGAATTGGATCTGGATAAAAGCGTTCGGGAAAACCTACAAACCGCCATCAAACCCACTTTGGATATGGTTGAGCGATTCAATGAAATCTCAATGAAGATGGGCGAAGAGATGTCCGACGATGAGATGGAAAAACTGCTCGCAGAAATGGGAACATTGCAGGATAAAATTGATGCCTGCGATGGCTGGGAAACCGATCGTATGTTGGATATTGTTGCCGATGCAATGGTCTTGCCGCCAGATGATGTGCCTGTACAGCGATTATCGGGTGGAGAGCGTCGCCGCGTAGCATTGAGTATTGCACTATTGGAAAAACCAGATCTACTTCTACTTGATGAACCGACCAACCACCTAGATGCCGAAACCGTTCAATGGCTCGAACAGGCACTGCGTGAATATCCAGGAACTGTTATTATTGTAACGCATGATCGTTATTTTCTCGATAACATTACCAAGTGGATTCTAGAACTGGAAAATGGCTACGGTTTGCCATTCGAAGGAAATTATTCCAGTTGGCTAAAGCAAAAATCAGAAATGCTTCGCGTTGCGGAAAAACAAGAGTCGCAACGACAAAAAACCATGGCACGTGAATTAGAATGGATCAATACTTCTGCTAAAGGTCGAAACCAAAAAAATCAGGCGCGTATCAATGCTTATGAAGCCATGGCCGGTGAATCAAAAGTGGATGCAAAAAGTGATGTGCTCATCCAGATTCCCAGTGGCCAGCGCTTAGGCGAAAAAGTCTTAAGCTTTAATAATGTTAAAAAAGGCTTTGGTGACATTGAACTGGTGGATGATTGCAGTTTTGAACTACCTCGCAATGGGATTGTTGGGATCATTGGTCCTAACGGTATCGGAAAAACGACCCTTTTTAAAATGATTACCGGAGACGAAAAGCCTGATGCGGGAACGGTGGAAGTGGGGCCGACGGTGTTGATTGGGCATGTCGATCAGCATCGTGATGAACTGGATGGTAATAAAACCATATTTGAAGAAATCTCAGAGGGGGCAGATCAGCTTGATGTAGGAGGCACTCTGATTGCCGCAAGGGCTTATGTTGCACGGTTTAATTTCCGGGGTGCTCAACAGCAGAAAAAAGTCTCGCAATGCAGTGGCGGCGAACGTAACCGAATTCACATGGCAAAAATGCTTCGACGAGGCGGGAACCTACTACTGTTAGATGAACCAACAAATGATCTCGACGTCAATACCATGCGAGTATTAGAACAAGCGATCATTGATTTTTCTGGATGTGCATTAGTCATTAGTCACGATCGATTCTTCCTCGACCGCATATGTACGCACCTACTCATATTTGAAGGCAACGGCCAAACCAAATGGTTTCAAGGTAACTTTGCTGCCTATGAAGACGAAGTCCTCAAAAAGAACCCGGACCATTTAAATAGCCGTCGCGGCAAGTATAAACAATTTAAATTATAGATGTAGGTCAGGTCATGCCTGACAATTTTACGTAAAACCCGTCAGGCATGGCCTGACCTACCAATGATGAATAAAATATCCTATCATTTTGGTCAGTTTGAAGATTTAGAATGGCTATTTGAACATGATTGTCATGTCGATCATGATTGGATTCAACGTTGCATTAAACACGATGAATATATCATTGCATTATGCGATGAAAGTAAAATTGGTTTTTTACGATATAGTTACTTTTGGGGTAAAATACCCTATATGGAAATGATATGGGTGGAAGAAAAATTTAGAGGGAAAGGAATAGGTCGTGACTTGTTTAAATTTTGGGAACATCAAATGCAAGCTAAGGGGATTAAGCAGCTCATGACTTCGGCAGTCTCGGATGAGTTGAAACCGCAACTTTGGCATGAGAAACAAGGTTTTAAAAAATGTGGTGAGGTTGCGTTTGGGGCCTTTCAGTCATCTTCAGAACAATTTTTCATCAAAACTATTTAATTCTGGTGAGAATTTTAATACCCTTAATTAAGAATATTTCATATGGTAAGTATTAAGCAGATTCAGGAGTTCTGTTGTTTTGACATTATATAAGTTGGCTAATAAAGATTCTGCCCCGGCGATGAGTCTTGCTATTTTTTTACCTTTGATCTTATAGTGTGAAGAATAATTATATCCAATCGATTCTTTAAGGTTAATTTTGATGATGAAAAAATGGTCGACATCTTTCCATGCGGTAAAATGCTTTCGATATAAATAACTCGTCATAAACCCTTTTTCATTAATGAGTAGATAGCTACTGCCAAGTCTTAATTCTACTATCGCCATGATAATACCCAAGCCAAAAAGGGTTGCACCTAGGTATCCCATGATTACCTTCTCAGGATCTTTAGTCAGCCAAAGATTTCCTGAAAAAAAGAGGGTGCTTCCAAGTAGCATAATAACAGCTTTTGTTTTACTTCGATTTAATTTGATTATATCCATGGATAAAATCTATAAAGAATTAGTAGTTTATAAGATTAATATATTCTTTTTATTTCTATACAAAGGAGCGTGTCAACCTTTAAACTTGGTGTTTCTTTGATTATCTACCTGATACACCATTCAAATTGACAGACGGTTCGTCCTTCAATATTACTCGGAATTTCTCCAAGGTAGGTTAATCCTGATTTTATATAAAATTCTTTTGCATTCGGATCGGATAGTAATTGAATTTTATTTATTTTATTGCTTAGGCAATCGTCATGCGCATGTTTTAATAATTGTGAACCGATTCCCTTACGAATATATTCGGGAGAAATAAACATGTGTTCAAGCCAATATCCTCTAGGGTAATCAGTCTCCTTTTGAACATGAATGATAGAGTAATAACCAACAAATAATTCGTTAATATGAGCGACAAACACAGTATTATTATCAATATATTCGTTAGTGATGGTTAATTCATCTCTCCATATTTCCATATAAGCATCAGGATAACCCCAATATCTTTTCGAAGAAAATGTTAATTCCGTCAGAGTCTGTGCATCATTAGGATGAGCTGCTTTTATAGTGATATTCATTAATCAATCGTTTTGACAAGAATCGCATCAGCTTGTTTGTGATTGAGATAGATCTGTTCACCATCTTCTCGGATGACGACCCAAGTGGCGCCGTTGTCTTGACGTTCGCCGAGTGAAATCATTTCGCCGGGTGTGAGTTGGATATCGATTGTGTTATCTTTAATTCTTTGGATTTCAGCGTGGCGGCCAGTACGTAATAAACTGACGGGTGCAATTTCACCTTTGGGAGTATGGATGAAATCTTCGGGGATTTCTTCGCCATGAGGGTCCTTGGTTGGGTGACCTAATTTGTCATCAATGTAATCAACCGTCTCTTCATCATGAATATGTTCAAGTTGTTCGGCTTGGTCGTGGATTTTTTCCATCTCCATACCAACATGTTTCAGATAAGATTCCCATAATCGGTGTGAACGCATCATACGTTTGGAATGAAGTTGCCCTTTGCCGGTTAAAGTAACTTGACTGTTTTGTTTATCAAGCAGGCCTTCAGAGATCATCGAGGTAATGGCTTTTTTGACTTTTCCAAGTTCAACTTTTATAGAGTTTGCAATATTTGAGATAGGGACATTTTCTCCGCCAAGTTTATGTACGCTTCGTAAAATATCTTCCAGCAATTGTTGAGGAACCAATCGTTTGCGACGTAGCCAATCTGCCATAAGCCCATAACGTGGTGCAAAGATAAGTACGGCGATAAATTGCAATGTACAAAAGAGCATGATCGATACGCCACCAGCAGCGTTGAGCCAGACAGATAAATAGAGTCCGCCAATGACACTGGTCACACCGCTAATTGCAGCGATGATCATCATGCGGTTTAATCGATCCGTTAATAAATACGCTGTAGCTGCCGGTGTAATCAAAAGACCTACTGACAAAATAACACCTACCATACTCACCGCACTGACGACGACAAATGACATACAAGTTGTTAGAATATAATCAAAGAGTAGTACTGGAATGCCAATCGAAGCGGCCATGATTGGGTCAAAGCTGGTAATCTGGAAGAATCGGAAAAAAAGAATGATTACTGTCAGAACGATAACTGCAACAATGACCGTCAACCACATATCGCTATCGCCAATGCCAAGGATGTCACCCATAATAAAATGCATAATATCGATATGGACATGCTTTTGAAAAATGGAGAGAATGACGATTCCTAATGCAAAAATTCCACAATACATAATACCAATAACTGTGTCTTCTTTAAGCCGGGAGGCTTTAGAAACAAAGCCAATAAGCGCAACTGTAATGCCCGCGGCGATGATGGAACCGATGAGCATCGCAGGAGCGTTGGCTTCAATGCCAAACGCTAATTTCATGAAAAGATAGCCACAAACCACACCTGCGATCATGGCATGTGATAGAGCGTCACCCAAAAATGCCATGCGGCGTAAAATTACCAAACAGCCTACTACGCCACAAACGCATGCAACGATGCTCCCACCTATTAGTGCCTTCAGAAAATAGGTTTGCGTCAAATGGATACCAAATGTTTGATATAGCCAGTCTGTCATTAATTAAATATGTCCATTTTGTTTTAGCGTTGCGAACACTTTGAGTTCACCCTCATAAACTTCGCTGAGTAAATCTTCTTTTAAAACGGCTGATGGATCGCCATAAGCAAAAAGACGCTGTTTAATCAGTAATAATTTATCAAAATACTCTGCCGCCGTAGCCAGGTCATGGTGAACTACGACAAGTGTTCTACCTGCCGCTTTTGCACTTTCAAGTACGTCGAGAATCGCATTTTCAGTCGCGGCATCTACGCCGGCAAAAGGTTCATCCAGCAACAACAGGTCCGCACCTTGCGCCAGAGCGCGTGCCATGAAGACGCGTTGTTGTTGTCCGCCGGAGAGTTGTCCGATTTGTCGTTTGCGAAAATCACTCATCCGAACCATGTCCAAACATTCTTTGACGATTCGTTTATCTTCCTTACTGGCAGATTTGTACCAGGGAATGTTGCCATAACGGCCCATAAGGGCTACTTCTTCAACCGTGATGGGATAATCCCAATCGACGCTGCCGCGTTGAGGTACGTAGGCTACCATGCCTTTCGCTTTTTCGATCGGTTGACCTAATATTTCAATCGATCCAAAATCCCGTTTAACAAATCCAAGCAGCGATTTGATAAAAGTAGATTTGCCAGAACCATTAGGGCCAATCACGCCAATCAGTTGCCCTTGTTCTACTTCGACAGAAACATCAAGCAGGGCAGGCCTAGGTCCGTAACTGACTGTTAGGTTCTTGACGGAAAAAGCAGCGACTTCTCTGGACTCAGTGATCATGGTCATCCTCTTTTGTAGCAGATTGATTTTCCAGATCAATTGAAAACGTACTGACGATCGACAAACCTGGTTGCGACCAGACTGTTTGTTCTTTCAATAAGGAGGATCCATTAAAAATACGACACCGTACGGCATGGGCTTGATTAATAAGTGAAGCAGGGGGATTGGCTTCAATAAAGAATTCGTTCTGTCCCACTTTCAATTGTGAGACAGGTTTCACTTGTATAACTGAGCCTGCTTGAACGCTTTTTTCTTCTCTTAGGATTTCGTCGCCATCGACTTTGACAAGCAAGGCCGTGGCACTGCTTGAATCATCTAGGGATAGCGCAAAAGGATCAGGTTGAGCATCAAAGGTGGTTGTCACATCCAACCAGAAATCACCTTGAGCGGCATCGCGTTTAATTTCTTGAATCGGCACTGTAGACGGACGACTATTCATAAATAGTGTCATGCCGCCAATGAGAACGATCCAAATAATAATAATTGAAATAAAACGCATCAAAGTCCTTTTGTCAGATCAGAGATTACCTCATGGCCTGTGAAATAATTAGCACATTTTCTCGCATCATACCAATATATGATTCGCCAGCACTACCCTTCTCTCCCATGGAATCTGAATAGAGTTCACCACCAATTGCCACGCCGGCTTCTTTAGCAATCTGACGAATCATTTTTGGATTAACGCTGGTTTCTACAAAAATGGCCTTCACGCCAAATTCTTTAATTGAGTTGACCACAAGCTTGCGGCGTTCTGGTGTCATGCCGGCACCGACTTCATTGCCAGTGGACCATCCCACAGGAGCGCGATTTTTGAAGCCATACTCTTTGCCAAAGTAATTAAAGGCATCATGGCTCGTTACCAGAATACGTTTTTCCAATGGAATGTCATTAAACTCTGCTTTAATCCAGGCATCTAATGTTCGTAGCTGCTGCAAATAGAGCTTTGCTCTGGAAGCATAAGCTAATTTGTGATCAGGGTCAATTGTTACTAGTGCTTTAGTAATATTATTAATATAAACTGAAACATTCGTAGGTGAAAACCAGGCGTGGGGGTCATTGACCATATTGCCATCATAATCCATTTTTAATGGCTTGATGCCATCGGTGCAGGTGACCAGTGGTTTACCGGCATCTTTGGCTAGAGTGCCCATCCAGTTTTTACCTTCAAGGTGTAATCCATTTTGCAAGCAGATATCTGCTTTTAGAACGGTTTCCACGTCGCCCGGTGTGGGGGTGTAAGTGTGTGGGTCGGCGCCCGGTGCGAGAATGCATTTGACAATGCATTGATCGCCAACGACTTGCCTGGCAAAGTCGGCGATTTGGGTTGTCGATGCTACCACTACCAATTTCTTCTCATCATGATGTTCTGCCCAGCATGGGGTCGCATTAGTAAGAATCAAAAAGCCAAAACATGCTAATATCAATGAACGCAACATAAACATTATTCCTTTCTCAAATGTTAGATGTAAAAATTAGCTGAAGCTAACTCTTGGTATTGAAAATAATTTTCTATCACAAATATCTGAATACCTCAGATGGTTATTCCATTTTATTTGACTCATGAACTGATTATCGAGCTGTGACATGTGGATTCACATCACCAACCCGAATACCTTTTTTTTCGATGTTTAATGAATTCAATGTTTCATGTAATTCATAAAGCCATTTCTTGGACCCTGTATCTTTGGCATGTTTGACCAGAATTTCCAATCGAACCAGCACTTCATGGCTGAGGACATGCTCCATGCGGCAGACTTCCATTTCGGCATCTTCCGCTGGCATACCAAGAACTTGAGTGAGTAATTCATTCAAACAATTATCGCGTCGAATCACTGACTGAGCGGCTTCTTTACCTTGCTTAGTAATTTCAACGGTGCCATAGGATTCATGGGTTACCAAGCCTTCGTCGGCCAGTTTATTGATTGCACGTGTGACGCTGGGTAATTTGACTCCCGCAGTTTTTGCTATATCACGAATTCTGACCACACCTTCCTGCGATAGGTTGTAGATCGTTTCCAGATAATTTTCCTGGCTAGCCGTTAATCGTTTGACCATAGTCTTAATTCCTTAAGTTAGCATTCGCTAAGTTTTGTGTAATGATAGCCCAGGCTAACTTTTTGTCAACATCTTTTTTTTGAAAAATCATTCTTACTGGATGGGTTGCAAGCAAGTTTTGTCTTTACAAAGAGTAGGAGGGTGTGTATAACTTTGCCTTATTGATAAACTTAGGATTCGTTAGCGCCCGTAGCTCAATTGGATAGAGTAGCAGACTTCGAATCTGAAGGTTGGAGGTTCGAGTCCTCCCGGGCGCACCATAAATACCATGTGGGTTCACAAACATTTCAGAGTGATAATTTTGCAGGTTCCTTATCACATTTTATCCAATAACCATTTGCATTTTTTGGCAATTGCGCCAAAATATCGTCATTCATATTTGTAACGTAGGGTTGCAAACGTTCAAACATAAAAAAGGAAAAAGTCGCATGCGTTTTAAAGTCTTGATTTTGTCTTTGGTGGTTTTGATGTCCAGTAATCTGTTGGCTGATGAAGTCATTTTTAAAAATGGCGAAAAGCTCATTGGTAAACTCGTACGTCTGGAAGGGGGCAAGCTCACATTCAAATCCGATATGATCGGCGAGCAAACCTTCGATGTCTCAGCTGTCAAAAACTTTACCTCTGACTCCAAAATTGACATTCACTTGCCTAATGGTGCGGTGATCGTGGATTCTATTCAATCGGCAGGTGATGGGAAAATTAACTCTGATAGTAAGACCATCAATATCTCTGAAATAAAATCGATTAATCCGGTCAAAGTGCCACCTGTAAAATGGTCTGGTAATTTAAATGTTGGTTTTACGAGTGCTCATGGCAATACCTTTAGTCAGTCTGGTAGTTTTGGTGTAGATCTTAAAAAAGATGATACGAAAAACAAAACCGTGACAGATTTAGGTGCATTATATGTTATAGCTAGAAGTGAGGGGGGAGATGGAGAGAAAGAGACAACAGAAGAAAATGTGACAGCGAGAGGAAAAAAATCATTTTTTGTTTCTGATAAAAAGTATCATTTTGTTAGTGGAAAATTTAAGAAAGATCATATTGCCGATTTAGATCGTCGTCTAATTGGTACATTGGGTAGTGGGTACCAATGGGTCAAGAATGATAAAACAAGTTTCAGTACCGATCTTGGTTTAGCGATCTTGCATGAAAAATATGTGGTCAAAAAGACGGTTGATACGGATCCGGGACCAGGTGTAACTCTTGCGAGAGTAACAGAAATTACTCAAAATGATGAGTTGTCTGCGAATATTAGTTATAAGTTAGAAACCAAAGTTAATGATAAAGTGAAATTTATTCATGAAACAATTTATTATCCAAGCTTTAATCGTATTTCAGATTACTATCTATCAAGTAGTGCTGAACTTCGTGCAAATATTACTGACGACATGTTTACCAGTCTAAAAGCCTTACTGGATTATGATTCTACGCCCGCTGATGATTCAAGTACGACAGATACAAAATACATAGTTTCTCTTGGTTGGGGTTTTTAGGGACAATACTTAAATTTGTAGGGATTTTAACATATAGACAATATCAGGAGAATTCTCAATGTCAGCAGAAGAAACAAAAACTACCGCAGAAACGACAGCGGAAAATATTCAAAATACAATAAATGGTACTACCGAAGAAGTTTCTAAGATTTGGGAGATGATTCAAGGCTATGTGGCCGAATATGGTCTCAAAGTCATTGCCGCGATTGCTATATTAGTGATTGGTAAATGGGTCGTTGGGATCATCAGAAACATTATTAATAAGATGATGGGCAAACGGAATGTAGATCCGACCATTGCTGCATTTGTTAGTAATATGGCCTATATCGCATTGATGGCTTTTGTTGTCGTTGCCGCGATTCAAAAGTTAGGTATCCACACCTCCTCCTTTGTTGCGATTATTGGTGCGGCTGGTTTGGCGATTGGTTTTGCATTGCAAGGATCGCTCTCGAACTTTGCCGCTGGCTTTTTAATGATCCTTTTTCGACCCATCAAAAAAGGCGACTATATTGAAGGGGCCGGGACCAGCGGTATTGTGGATGAAATTCAAGTCTTTACTACGGTCTTAAAAACACCAGATAATAAAACGGTGATCATCCCTAATGGTAAATTGATGGGTGATAACATTATCAACTATTCAACCGAAGCGACACGGCGGGTCGATTTGGTCGCAGGTATTGGTTATGGCGACGATATCAAGAAAGCGAAAGAAATCTTACATGCTATAGCTGAAAAAGATTCTCGTATTCTAAAAGATCCAGAGCCGCAAATTGTCGTTGGTGAACTGGCCGATAGCAGTGTGAACTTTACCGTGCGTTTATGGGTCAATGCCGCTGATTATTGGGGCGTTTATTTTGATACAACAGAAGCGATTAAGCTCACCTTTGATGCTGAAGGTATTAGTATTCCATTCCCACAACGTGATGTACATTTATTTCAAGAAAGTAATTAATCAGAAAGAAGCTTATCATGCTCAAGAAACGACTACTTAAGATTGTAATAATCGCATTTGTCTCCTTTATTGTGATTATTATTTTAGGATTTAACATTTTTGGCAATCGCTTGATTAAAGATGGGATTGAAATTTTTGCCTCAGAAGCGATGGGGGTAAAAGTGGCTGTTGCAGATGTGGATTTGCGTCTCATGGGCGGTAAGGCAAGTATCAAAGAATTATCCATCGATAACCCAGAAGGGTATCAGCATGATAAAATGATCGAAATGGGGCTGGCAAGTGTTCAGCTTAACAGTTCCTCTCTTTTTACAGATACGATTGAAATCGAAGACATCACGCTAAAAGATTTTAAAATGGTGATGGAGCAGAAAGGCTTAACCAGTAATCTGCAGGAAATTATTAAACGGTTGCAAAGTGAAGAAGAGCAGGAAAAAGCTCATGGTGGCAAGAATCTGGTTATCAAGCGTCTGGAAATCTCCGGTGTTGAGGTTAATATCAAGTTGCTGCCAATACCCGGCGAAGCCGATACCATGAAAATCACAGTGGCACCAATTGTTATGGAGAACTTAGGGAGTGATAATAAAATGGATATGGCTGTCCTGACCGGAACAATTATGGTTGCTGTGGCGAAAGGTATTGCTAATCAGGGACAAGGTATTTTGCCTGATCAGTTGATTGGTCCTATGGGCGATATTTTAGGTGGAGTTGGTGAAGGTGCTGGAAAAGCTCTGAAAGATACCACGAAAATCGGTACCGATATTTTAAAAGATGCAACGGACAGTATTGGTAAAGGTTTGAAAATCTTCGATAAAGATAAATAGTCAATAATCGGATGGCAGCCTCAGCTTAACTTAACAAGTTGAATTGAGGCTGCCACTCGTCTTTTTTTAGGGGGGAAATTTCTAAGAATCCAATTCGCCAAAAAGCGTGACCGCAGAAGCTTTCTTAATTTGCACATCAACGATCTGGCCAATGAGTGATTTAGGACCATTGAAGACCGTAATATAATCTCCCTTGGTTCTGCCAACCAGCTGAATGATTTCTTCATTTGCTACTGGTTCAGCTTGCTTTGGTTTCGCAGAGACATTCACGATATTATGCAATTGGCTTATCGGAGTATCTGGAATGGTATTTAGATGCGGTTTTTTGCTGGGGCCTTCAACCAGAACATCAAATGTTTGCCCGATGAATTTTTGGTTATCTTCCTGGGCAATACTATTTTGTAGTGCCAGCAATTCATGATTACGTCGTTTTTTCACTTCCAAAGGAATATCATCAGGTAATTCTTTTTCAGCGTGTGTTTTTGGACGCGTGGAATATTGGAAGATGTAATTATTTTTAAATCGAATTTCGCGAAGAAGATCTTTGGTTTCTTCAAATTCTTCTTCGGTTTCACCGCAAAAACCGACAATAATATCACTTGCAATCGCAATATTTGGCACGGTCTCGCGATATTTATTGATTACATCGACGTATTGTTGGCGATCATAATGGCGATTCATTCGTTTGAGGACGGCATCGCTGCCATGCTGAGCAGGCATATGTAAATACTCGCACGCTTTAGGGAGCGTTGCCATGGCTTGCATAATTTCATCATGAAAATCAGTTGGATAACTGGTCACAAAACGAATGCGTTCCAACCCTGTAAAATCATGAATACGATACATGACATCAGCCAGTGTATGCGCTTTGCCATTAACGTAATGATAGGAATTTACCGTTTGGCCCAGCAGAGTAATTTCTTTCACACCGCCATCGACCAGTTTTTTGGTTTCTTCGACGATATTGTCAATGGGCCGAGATGACTCTAACCCACGGGTAAATGGTACCACACAAAAATGACAAAACTTACTGCAGCCGCGAATCACTCGAACATAAGCAGAGAAGGGGGCTTCCTTATTGAAATTTTTTCGGGTCGCATCCAACTCTTCCAGCTTTTCCATATCCGCTTTGCTATTTCGCATAACAATCGGGGCATGTGTTTTCTGCAGTTTGGTAATTTCTTCACCCAAGCGGTGTATTTGGCCAGGTCCGCAGACGATATCGACTTGCGGATTTTCTTCCTGCATTTTAGGCCCTTGGCGTTGTGCCATGCAGCCGATGACCGCCAGGGTCAAATCTTTCTTTTCTTTATGCCGCTTTTTCAGATTCCCGATCTTACTGATGACCTTATCTTCAGCATGCTGGCGAACCGAGCAAGTATTATATATGACAACACCCGCGTCGTCAGGATTGTCAGTGAGTTCGTAACCCATTTCAGTCAATTGACTTAGGACGAGTTCTGAGTCCAGTTTGTTCATCTGGCAACCCATGGTTTCCAGGTAAACCTTGTTCGAATCTGCTTTAGGGATTTTTGTATCTTTAATCATAGCAGGGTATTGTAGCAAATTTGGCTAAGCCATTCTAGATGAGAAATGATAATTTCCTAGGCACTTCTGACACTGACACTTCTCGGATTTTTGTAGGTTATTTTCGCTTACGCTTGAGCAAAGTGAGTCCGCCCAAAGACAATAAGCCGATGCTTGCCGGTTCCGGAATTGTTGCAATCCAGCCTTCCCCGTTTCCATCTGGATTGATGCCATTTCCAATGATTGTTTTTCCGTCAGCAGAAATCCCAGTCGCTTGAGTTAAATACCAGCCTGTTAAATCCAGAGAGTAATTGTTTGTTAATACATGATGGAGATTTTGTATGCCATTTATATTGTCCCAGAGAAATGCTTCTTCTACAAACAGATGATCTGTTTCACTGTAGCCAACAATGATTGAGCCATCGTGAGACATGGCGTTTGCATGGCTTAAATATTTTCCACCAGGTAAATCCCCTAAGCCGATGATCGTATCATTTTCCCAGCGAAATGCCTCTTGGCCATGGATGCCAGTTCCATTGCCGGTGATAATTGAACCATCTGTGGAAACGGCAATTGCTTCTTGTGCTAAGATGTTACTACCAGGAACGTTCAAATCACTGATGATGCCATTGTCCCAACGTACAGCGGCGATACCATTGTCATTTTGTCCAAGGCCCACTATGATCGATCCATCTGATGAGATATCATTTGCATAGCTACCTATTCTCCCGCCTGGTAAGTCACCTAGACTTGTCATCACACCATTTTCCCATCGAAAAGCCTCGTAGCCATTGCCAATTTCGCTTCCACCAACAATGATCGAACCATCAGGAGTGATCGCATGTGCTTGGCTATGATAAAGTCCTCCGGGCAGAGAACCTAATCCTGTCATCACACCATTTTCCCAACGGAATGCCTCCAACCCGTCATGGTTTGTGCTGGCACCAACAATAATGGAGCCATCTTCAGAAAGATCATATCCTTTGCTATATTGATTGCCATAAGGTAAATCTCCAATTTCAGATATGACGCCGTTGTTCCAGCGGAAAGATGTAGTAAAAAGATGGCTATATCCAGCGATTGTCGAACCGTCTGGAGAGATGCTATCAGCTCGGCTCAAAGTAGAATTGTAAGGATTAGGGTAGTCACCAATGCCCATGAACGAGGCTGCGTTTAAAAGAGGTGAGGATATCAGAGAGATAAAAACAATACATGATTTTAGACGAATTTTTATATCAACCATTTCTCGACACCTTTAAGTAGATACAATTTTTACATGAATTGGTGTGTCCAAATATCAAAAATAATATTGGGTCTCAAAACTCAAATCTCGATTTTATTACAATGGCATCGTAAAGAAATTACGCAGGAGTTGTCAATTATAAATTTTAAGTTGGACAATTAGATATCATAATTATTCTAAACGAAATAATGTTTGAAGAATTTGTCCAATGGTGAAATTAATCACAGCTGCTGAGCGAATGTTTCCATACGATTAAGCCAGGCGTTTTGTGTTCCGCTATGCGTTTTTTGGATGGTCGTGATGATTTGTTTGACATTTTCGCTGCCTTGTTGGTGGTAGAGGCAAAGCAGACCATAGAAGCGGGCTTCCCACCAGTAGTAGTCTATCTCTTTTTGTTGGTTGTTTTGGGTCGCCTGTCGAATGTGATACCAGAGCTTTTGTGATTCGGCATACTCTTTTTGCGAATAGTGCCATAGTGCTTGGCAGCGAATCAGCCACATTTGTTTACTATAATTTGGATTGCTTTTGAGTTCTTCTATGAGTTGACTGCATTGCGATTGGCGTTTTTGTAAAAGAGTTGTTTCATTGTTGGTTGGGTCCATCGAGATCAACCATAAGGTAATATGCTCAAGGAGTAATTGTTTGGTTCGGAGGCGGTTTGATTTAGAATCTTGATCGGTAAGTTGTGCGTAAATCAATTCGTTTAATTCCAAAGATTGTTCCAGTGTTGACATGAGCTGTTGCATATTCCCTTGTGCATGCCATCGCAGGATATTGTGCTTGTGTTGTCCAAGTAGGTTTAGAGCCAGTGCGATATTATTTTTATTTTTCAGTTGTGTTGAATCCGTACGGTTCAATTCGGCAATCGCCAAATCGGATTGATTTAGCTTTTGGTAAGCATTGATTTTTAGTAATTTCGCATTCAATACTGCAGGATCGTCAGGCGGCAATTGTTTCAAAGCCGCATCGTATGTTTCTATAAGATCCAAACAGTTTTGAGGTTTTTGTAAATCCATATATATATTGGCGATGAGCAATATCGTACTTATTTGGGTGGAGTTCAGGTGAGATTCTTTAGGCAGTGTCTCGGTTAAGCGTTTGAGTTCTTCAATCGCTGTTTCTACTTTTAGGCTTGGTAAATTTTGTTTTAAGAGCTTTTGCCAACAAAGTGCAATCTGATAGCAGGCCGAATGATAGTTTTTATCACTTACAGGTACTTTATTAAATATCTTGATGGCCATTTCGACGTTAATGGTATTTTTCAGGACCATTGCGAAGTAATAACGATACTGTTCTGCTTGAGGTGTATTGGCGTAGGGGGCTGTGTTTATCAGCAACGACATAATTTCAACAGCGGTTTGTTGATATTTGCTTGGGTTACTTTGGTATAATTGGTATGCAAGGGCTGTTGACATGTGAGCTGCCATGTGTGAATGTGCTTGTGGGTTGTTAGGATGTTTCCAGCCAGGAAATGTTTTGGCCAAATGATGCCATGAATGACTGGCTTTTAAGAGATGGGTTTCTGATGCCTCTAAATCACTTTCTTCTTTTCTTTGCTCTGCTAATAGATAATGGCAATAGGCTTGATCATACCAAAATTCAGCCTCCACCGGATGATGAAATCTTAATTGTCTGAAAAATAGCTCACAGGTTTTTATGGCATTGAGTAAATCAGGTGGCTCGAGTGATAGAAAATACTGTTTGAGAGCTTTGCATTCGATAATACCCCAATTTGTCTGATGGATATTGGAATCAAAATTTTGTAGATGTTCAGAAAGCTGTTGGGCAATCTTCTCGTAGATAATCGGTTTTAATTCCGGATGTAATTCTAATATAGCCTTGAGCGGTTCAATATGTTTTATCAAAGCCTTTGGACTATTTTTGTCTGTGATTTGGCGTGCGTCCAGTTGCGATTTCATCATGGCAAGGGTCAGGTGTTTTTCAGAGAAATAGGTCAACGCCCCACGATTTTCAGAAAGCCATTGCTGTGTTTTATCAATCTGTGCTCTAATATAATTATTCTCTTTGTCGTTAGAGTTTAATATGAACAATAGGGCTTCATAGCGAATTTGCCATTCCTGTTCAGCCGTGTTAGTTAATTTAAATATTTTTTGTAAAAGTGTTTGTGATGCAGTGTGGTTGTCTGACGAATGGTCTATCATTCGTTGCAGTCTATATTTCCATAATTCTAAGAAAAATTGATCGGCGGTTTGGCTATCTTTTAGTGTATGATCGATGGCTTCTATCCCCTGGGCTAGCGGTGGTAGTAGCGAATCATAGCTTTTATTTTGCATGAGTTCTAGCGATGCCTGGTAATAGCAATAAAACCCTTTTAGTAGTTTTGATTGTATTTCTATGGAAAGAATGTTTTCATAAAAAGAGGTTTCGCCAAATTTTTGATGCCATAAATTCACAGGATACCATTCCATAAAGGCATGGCACTTTTTTGTGACGTCATCGATCACGCTTAGATAGGTCGTGACTTTATTCAGGTGGTCATTAAATTGTTCGATCTGTTTTGTTTGGGCACTGCCAATAAAAAATTGACACTGCTGATATTGAATGGGGCCTATTTGGAGAAGTACCGCTTCGCAGCTTTTAAGCATCCATAATAGAACTTCGGTATTTTCCTGGTCGATCATCGTTTGAACGGCAACGGAGCGTTCAGGGGCTGGTGTATTAGATTTTATGGCGAGTAGTTTATCTGATAATGTCTCAAAGTCACTAAATTGCTGGCTCACTTCGGCAATCATGCGATCATAAAGGTCAAGTTCTTTTAAGGCGATGCGTACTGCTTCTTTATCACTTTGGGCTGGCGTTTGTTGGAGGGTAAACAGTTGGACTTTTAAATGGTGAATCGGTTTTGCGTTATTACCCAGTTCTTGAACTTGTCGAATATATAGTTCAACCATTCCACGTTTTTCAAGAGATTTAAGAAGCATTTGATCTTCATGGGAGATCTCTGCTAATGTAAACGATGTGAAGCAAAGGAGGAATAAAATGAAACATACTCGCAGCATGGATTACTCGGCTAAAACAAAGGTGATATTTTTTAAATCTAACTGCCAGATGGCATCATAGGCTTTGACGACATGATCCCATTTGGTGCGAGCGGTGGGAATAAGTTTGATCGGGTCCATTAGCCCTCGTCCTTGCTCATCAAGTACAGACTTAAGGCGTTGACTTAAAATGTCAAATTCTGATCGCTGCGTTTCATCAGTTTTTAGTTGAATCGCAAATGCTTCTGTTTGACCGATTTGTACATGACAACTGCCATCAGGTTTCGAATCGACCTGAACATCAAGTGGAACAAACTCCAGCTGTTCTGCTCGCGTAACCTGTTGAGGAAGTTCGGCAGGTAAAAAACCTTCTTTGCTGCGAAAATTGGCCGTTAGTAAAAAGAAGATCAATAGCAAAAAGACCACATCAATCATGGGCGTCATTTTAATTTCAAAACGACGTCGCTCTTTACGATGTGTGCGATTTGGGTGATAAGATTTTAATGTGTGTAGTGACATAAATTATTCTTGATCGTTTTTAAATGCTGCAAGTTGTACTTTTTGTATTCCGCCAGCGGAGAGTGCCTGTAGAGCTAGCTGGACCTGTTTATAGGTTAAATCTTTATCGGCACGCAGGTGAACCAGTTGATTTTCTTTACGACTGGTTTGCACAGAAATCTCATTGGACATGTCTTCTAATAGTAATGTCTGGCTATCATAATTTTTCGGTAGAAATTGACTGCTCCGTACTGCGTAAAAAACATCTTCATTGTTCTCTGTTGGGATAACAGACACCGTGACAGCATTTTGATCCTGGTTGTCAGGTACGACCGCATTCACACAGTCATCCGGAATGGCCAGTGTAAAATTTTCCTGTACGATAAATTGGCAAATCAACATAAAGAAAATGATCAATAAAAAGACCACATCAATCATGGCGGTCATGTTGAATTGACTGTCGCTATGCGTTTTTAATATGGAGTTAATTTTCATGGCAGCAGCAAATTACTTGAACGTTTGGATATTACGTAAGATTTCTTCTGACTCAACGGCGGTGTCTGCCGCTAATGTGTCGATGCGGTTACGTAGAAAGCCATAGGCTGCCAGCGATGGAATCGCAACGACCAATCCCCACCAGGTGGTTACCAGTGCGACAGAAATACCATCGGCTAAATCCACGGGTTCCGGCTGACCGCCGGCAATGACGATGCCATTGAAAGCATTGATCATGCCCCAGACGGTGCCAAACAAGCCAATCATCGGTGCGACATTTCCTATAATATTGAGCCATTCGATTTTTCGAAGGTAATGGGTCGTTTGTTGTTCGATCATTTCTGCCATGGCGTTTTCCATTGCAGCTCTTCCATGAAAAGATTCCGCCAGGCCGGCATGCAATGTGAGGCCCATAAAGTTTTTCTGCTCTTTGAGAAAATCAACTGCAGCTAAGGTGTTGTCTTGTTCGATATGCCGGTTGGTCGTATCGATAACCTCTTGTGGGATGAGATGATTGCGTCGGATTGCCAGGCAGTTCTTGATGACCAATTGAATGGCCAGGGCAGAAAGAGGCAGTAATACCAGCCAGACCAGCAGGCCGCCATCAATAAAAAATTTCTGAAAGTAACTTGATTGTGTCTGGGCAGACTCAGCAGCAAATAGCCCTGTTGTGGCTAGCATGAGTGTAACGGTAATGAACAAAACATTTTTCAATCGAAACATAGAATTTATTTCTGGATCCTTTGGGGTGTGTTGGCTAATTCAAATTTTTGTAAAAAGCGACTGGCTCTGCCACGAGCAGGACTATTATTGACACTGGAAGGCAATTGGCTTGTTTGGACATATAGCTTGCCAGCCAGATCATGACGGTCGAGTCGTTCATGTACCTGAGCTAATCGATAAAGGGCCAAGCCATAGCAGCTCGACTCTGGGTAAAACAATTCAATTCTGACAAAGTGAAGTCCTGCCAAAGCAAAGTCTCCCAGGCCCATGTGTGCCATTCCTGAGAGATAGTGCCATTGAGCTTTAAGCTCGTTGGTGCGTAATTTGCTTTTTAATTTTTCAAGTTGCTTCACAACGTTTAAGTAGTCTTTCTTTTTGAGAAGTTGCGTCGCTATTTTTAATTGCGAATCAAACTTCAGGTTAAAAGGTCGTATTGGTTGAGCATTCCAGTAGGGCTTGCTCATTTGGGTTTCATAAAATAATGGCTTATTGGCTAAAGTCGTTTTAGTTGAAGCCAGTAATACAAGTAGTGCAATCATGCTGAGTGTCATCCTTGACGTTCTCATGACGTGACATCCTTTCTTTGTTATTGTTTATTGTGCGATAGCGGCATCTAACTCCATTGTTGTTACAAATCGACAAATTCCTTTGTTCTGCAGGGCAAATCGTTTGAGATTTGATTGATTATCTTTATTGCCACACGCAATGACATTAATCGGGATTTTGCGTGTGGATGTTTGTTGCAATTGGCGGGTGGCTTGTTGGACGATCTTGTGGTCAAATTCACCATCGGTAATCAGGTAGATCAAATCGGGGGGCTGATTTTCTGGTGATTTAAAATTAAACGCTTTTTTAAGGGCTGCAACAACTGATTGTGCCGCATCAGCTTGGTTGCCTGCACTGGCAAGTTGGATTGTTTTTAAAAAGTTAAGAGTATTCACTCGGTTTTGTTGCGTCGCACGAATCATCTGGTCGTGAGGTAAGGTCTTGGGGGTGCCGCCAGTGTAAAAGATCATCTGGAAATAATGAGCCGGGCTTAACTGCTGAATGGTTTTCTGGAGTTCTTTGCGAACATATTCAAAGGCGATGACCATTGAGCCGGAATAATCCACTACATAACAAATACGTTTGGCATTCGTGTTGGTGTTAGCGAATTGGCTGCTGAAACTTTTATAAGTTGTATTGACCGGCACGGAGAAATTGAGTGAGCCTTGAGAGCTGGCGATCATCGGATCAGATTGCGTTGGTGTTGGCATCGAAATCGCATCTAAGCTCGGGGCTTGTAAGTCGGGCAAGTCTGGCATCGCCTGTTGTTCAAGCGTGGGTGTTTCAATCTGCAAATCATTGATAATTGGCTCGATTTCCAAAGATTCAATCGGTTCATCGATGCTGGCAGTAGGGGCCTGTTTTTGTCCCATCGCAACATGTTTGTTTGAGTCGGTTATGAGAAAGAAAACGAGTGCTACCAGCAGGTGGATCACAATGGAGACCGTCCAGGAAGAATTCAGCCCATACTGTTGGAGGAATCCGTCTGAGTGGGTCTGTTTCTTAGAAGATTTTCTATTAGAAAGTGCCATGGGATAAGATTTTAACGATTTGCTGTGGGATGTGAAACAAAAAAACTCTTTTTTGCAGCTTGTTACCTCATGAAATATCGGGATTTAGGGACTGTGAGGCTCTGGTTAAAATTCTCCCAAATGGCTTGTAAAAATGGCATTAATAATGTATTATGATAAATTCGAGTTATTTTAAGAAATTTGAATTTTTGGAGCAATCATGAGTACTATACCAAAACCGAACACGCAGTCACAGCAAACGCAAAAACACCCACTGGCAGGTCAAACAATGACCGGTGCCCAGATGGTGGTCCAGGTGTTGGCGGACGCCGGTGTGGATACGATTTTTGGATATAGCGGCGGAGCAATTCTGCCAACCTATGATGCGATTTTCCAATTTAATCGCGAGCATCAAGATGAGAAGGACAAGCAAATCCAGCTGATTGTTCCAGCCAATGAGCAGGGCGCTGGCTTCATGGCCGCAGGTTATTCTCGTAGTAGTGGTCGCATTGGGGTCTCCCTGGTAACGTCTGGTCCAGGTGCTACCAATAGTTTGACGCCTGTTCGCGATTGCATGGCCGATTCGATTCCAATGTTATTACTTTGTGGTCAGGTTGTTCGCAAAGCGATGGGCAGCGATGCTTTTCAGGAAGCACCTGTTTATAATGTCATGCATCCTTGTGCTAAGCATGTTTTTCTTGTGACTAATCCAGAAGAATTGGAAGCTACGGTTCGTACGGCTATTCAGGTTGCCATGAGCGGAAGACCTGGTCCGGTGGTGATTGATATTCCTAAAGATGTGCAAAACTGGGAAGGGCCTTACCAAGGTGAAGGTACTTTGAGTTTTCCTGGCTATGAAAAACGTATGCAGTTGTTAGATCAATCGCGTGTTTATGATAAAAAGAGCGAAAGCTTTTTCAAAATGCTCTCTGAAAGCGAACGCCCACTCATTTATATGGGCGGTGGTGTGATTAATAGTAACGCCTCTGAGCAATTACGAAAATTTGCGGAAACGTTTCAGATTCCTGTTGTAACGACCCTGATGGGTATTGGTGGCATGGATCCTGAAAGCGATTTGTATCTGCATATGCTCGGTATGCACGGAACCGCTTATGCGAACTATGCTGTGGAAGATTGTGATTTCCTCATCGCGGTTGGTTCACGATTTGATGATCGTGTTGCTGGTAAAGTTCATGAATTTGCTCCGAACGCCAAAGCAATTGCTCATATTGATATCGACGCGGCAGAAATTGGCAAGGTTAAACCTGCCAAATGGTCACATGTGGGTGATGCCGGTGTTGCTTTGGAAGATTTGATGACCGCGGCTAACGATCTTAAATTCAAAAAAGATTACAGCAGCTGGGTAGAGCATATCAAGCAGCTGAAAAAAGATTATGCCATGAGTTACGAAAAAGGTACCGATTTGATTCAACCGCAATATGTGGTTGAGTGCCTGGCAAAAGTCACTGATGGAAAAGCCTTTGTTGCCACCGGCGTGGGGCAGCATCAAATGTGGGCCGCACAATATGGCCAATATAAAAACCCACGTACCTGGCTAACCTCAGGGAGTATGGGCACAATGGGCTTTGGGTTGCCAGCGGCAATTGGTGCTCAATTCGCTAATCCTGATGCGATTTGTGTCGACATCGATGGCGATGGTAGTATTCGTATGAATCTTGGTGATCTGGAAACCATTACAACTTACAATTTACCTGTTAAAGTGCTTCTGCTAAACAATCTGGGTGATGGCATGGTGCGTCAATGGCAGCGTAGTTATTTCGGTAATCGTTTTTCTGGTACTGATAAATCGCTCCACAGTAAAAACTTTACCTTAGCCGCTAAAGCCGATGGTTTTGAATTCGCAGAAACATTAGATGATAAATCCAAAGTCATGGAAACCATGGAACGCTTCATCAAGTTCGATGGTCCAGCCTTTTTGGAAGTTATGATCGATCGCGAAACCGACGTTATGCCGATGGTCGGTCCTGGCATGGGCTACAAAGACATGGTCACCGGCCCATACATCGACAGCCGCGAATCCAATCCAGCCCCAGCAGGCGACCCGGACGCCAAACAACCCGAATTATTCTAAAAGGGTTATTTTAATCTCAAACATCTAAAGGATGGAGTTTCTCGCTCCATCTTTTTTTTATGCACATAAGTGTTAGTGTCGGGTGTGTCGTGAATGGAAAGTTATTTCCACTCGAGTAGGTCGATTTGACCGTTGGGTTGAATGCGGATGTAGTCTTGTTTGGTACCGATCCAGCAGCCGCTATTGTAGTACCAGCCTTTGAAGGCGCGGGCGGCGTGTGTGTGGCCGGCGATGACCACATCGACATTGGCTCGGGCTCGTTCTTTTTTGAATAGGCCCAGCATACCTTTGGCGCGAGCAGGACTTTGGGAGGGAGTCAATTCGCGCTCAATGTGATAGACACGTGGTTTTTTCTTTTTCTTTTTTTTCTTCTTCTTATTTTTTTTATTTTCTTTTTTTGTCGCTTTATTTTCCAGGCGGTTCATGTACATGTTCCAGAGCCAGGCGAAACGTTGTCCCATTCCTAGCCAGGCTTTTTCGGAAGCACCATCGGCTGAAAGAAGGGGTGAGCCTTTTTTATCTTCAATGATCCCGCGGATAATGGTAAAGATCGTTCCCCAGCCTGGATTGCCATCACGTTGAAAAGGTTCGACTTCATGGCCATGCAGAAATTTTATTTTTTTACCGCCAATGGTCTGAATGAAAGGGCCGGTCATGCGTGAGAAAAATGGGTGAGCTAAAAGGTCAGAGCCAATAAAGGCTTCCAGCTGAATGTCATGATTGCCGATCATATAAATTGCCTGCATTTGATCAAATCGGTCGATCCAATTGCGGCGGGTGACCAGTACTTTGCCCATATTGGCTTTCCAGAATTCGAACAGATCGCCCAGGATGATGAGTTGACCATTTTCTTTTTTGACGTGACTGAGAAATTGTTTCAGAGCGGCCTCTTTATTATCTGCCTCAAAGTTATCGCGAGGGCCTTGGTCGCCCATATGCAGGTCGCTGATAATAAAGATTGGTCGGGTTTTATCGAGTTTGATTTTACTCATGTTGCCTCCATCATACTTTTCTGTGGGGGTGTGTCAAATTAAATAGCTTTTTCAAGCTATTCAAATGATTTGGGATAAGCTACAATTTCAATGTAAATTTGATTGATCGAGAGCTGTTTCTATGATGATAGTTTGGTTAATATTATTGGTGGTGCTGAATTTGTTCTGGCTTTTTCTGGTGGCCTTTGGCATTCCAGGGAATTGGCTAATGCTTCTTTCAGTACTGGTTTTTACTTGGCTGGTCGAAGGGCAAGTGGCGTTTGATTCGATCATCTTATGGGTGGTCGGTGGATTGGCGTTAGCAGGTGAGATTATCGAGATCGTTGCTGGAGTCCGAGGTGCCAAAAAGGGTGGTGCTAAAAAGTGGGGGAGTATTGGAGCTTTACTTGGCAGTTTTGTAGGGGCCATCGTGGGAACATCGATCTTTCCATTAATTGGAACACTCATTGGTATTGGTGTAGGTGCTTTTTTGGGAGCGGTTTTGTTAGAAACAATCACAGGGCGGAAATTAAAAGAATCCACCAAGGCAGGTGCCAGCGCAGGAGTCGGGCAAGTCATTGGAACAAGTACTAAATTATTCATCGGTGTTGTCATTTGGCTGGTCATTGCAATCGCAGCTTTTTGGTAGAAGGTCATATCGCCATAATATAAGTTGGGTTTGTGAGAGTGTATACGAAAAATCTTTAGCATGATGCCTGCAGGGCAGTCCACTGTTTATACAAATTTCTATGAATAAATTGGTTATGACGTTCATACAAAAGTTGGGGAAAAGTATTGAGTTTACATACTATTTTTAGTACTATAGACGGCCTACTACTACCTTACGCTATAATCCCATAATGACTTAATAGATAAAGGTGTAGTTCTTGCTTATCCAGCTAACATTCCCAGATTAATTGCCTGCGGCGATTCTGCGCACATTCTTTGTCTATTAATCTCAAAATTTGCAAAACTAGTGTTCTCTTTTACATATTAAATTGGTTGATGACTTTTATTAAGGAGATATCATGATAACCAACCCTCGTTCATTACTGCGATTTTGTATTGCCTTTTTGTTTTGTGCGTTGAGCGTTCAAATGGCTTATGCGGCGTTAGAGCCCAGCGAAGATTTCGGCGCTTATTATACTAAGCTGGATACCGGAGCCGATTTTGAAAGGATTTATCGTGCCGGAAAATTTGTCGATATCATCGTTGAATTGGGTGAAGACAATGGCAAGCTTGTATTCTGGTGTGGCACGAGTTTCTTGCCATACTGGGAAACTCCAGAAGGAAAATGGTCTTTGGATGAACTCGTTCCACGAAAAGGTGACGGTCCTAAAGAGCGTCCTGATGATGTGAACTCTTTTTCGGTTGTTAAAATTATTGAAAGCTCTGAAGAACAGGTCGTTGTTCACTGGCGTTATTTGCCCGTGTTTGGTGCAGGTAATCCAAAAACAGGTGTATCTGCAACAAAATTTGTGGACGAATATTTTTATGTCAAGCCGGATGGTAGCGTGTTACGTACGGTTAAAAAGGGGACAGAAAAAGTTCTTGATTGGGTTGATGAAGATAATTTTTCAAGTTACCGTTTTAACTTAAAGAAAAACGGTATTTCAAAAGCCTCTGTCAAGATTGGAAAACCTTCAGGTAGCGATAAGAAAGTCAGTGGTAGTGTTGTGGTTTCAAAAGTGGCCGCCAAGCCAGTTGCCTGGTGGACATTTGATGAAGGCCAGGGAGAGCAGGCGAGCGAAAGTCTCAGTGGGAAATCACAAACCATTACCGGTAACAAGAGCCTTTGGCGTAAAGGTGTTTCCGGGACATCGCTGCAGTTTGATGGTTATAATACGAAGATTGAAGTGCCTGCCAGTCAAGCTCCAAAGATTTCATCAGCGATTACCTTGGAAGGTTGGGTCGCTTTAGGGGCTTATCCATGGAACTGGACACCCATCGTTCAGCAGATGAAAGATGTGCCTGAAGAAATTGATACAACGCAAGGGCAAAGTGGTGCGTTAACGGGAGAAGATGGCCGCGAAGCCTATGAAGAATCAGTAGAGAGTAGTCCTTTCAATGATTATTTTGTGAAATATAAATATGAAGATGACTATGGCTATTTTTTAGGAATCAATGGTGATGGCAACCCTGGTTTGAAGTTGCGTGTGGATGGTAAGTGGCAGGAGTTAACCGGTAAGAAAGTACTTGAGCGTCGTCAGTGGTATCATTTGGCGGGAACCTATGACAAAAAAACAGGTACGATGTCTGTTTATGTCGATGGTGAATTGGTTGGACAAAAAACCATCGCTAAAGGGAATATCGAGCTATCGAGTAAGCCTCTTAAAATTGGTCAGGGTAAAGAGCGTCGTCAGATCAATCCGGTTCGTGCCAATACTTTTCCCGGGCAATTTTCTGTCGATGGTTTATTGGATGAAGTACGAATTTACGATGTCGCATTAACAGCTAATCAAGTTGCCTCCAATTTCAAAGCGTATGACAAAAATACTCCTATTGAAATGGATCAGCGTGTATTGCCTAAAGGACGTAATTCAGGTGAATTTGGTGCTTACTATACGCACTTGAGTTACTATGATGTTTGGGATAATCTCTGGCGTTTTGGTGAACATCCTGATGTGGTCGTTGAGTTTGATGAGTCACCAGCGAAGTTTGTTTTCTGGCGTGGTGTGAGTTACATTCCTATGTTGGTCAATGATTTGGCTCAATGGTACAGTAACGAATTTAATGAAACCTGGAGTACTTCAGGTGGTGCCGGTTGCCAGGAGCCGATGTCAGATAAGCAAAGTTATCATAACCATGCGAAGATTATTGAAAATACGCCAGCTCGTACCGTTGTTCAATGGCGTTTTCCATTGGTTGATGTGCAGCACATCATGGCGAACTTCGATGACAATACTGGTTGGTCTGACTGGAGTGAATGGACTTATTACATTTATCCTGATGGTGTTGGTTGTAAATACTTGCAACTCTTTACGCATGGGTTCCGTAATCACGAATGGCAGGAATCGATGGCGATCTTTGGTCCTGACCAGCATCCTGAGCAGATCATTGAGAAAAAGGGTGCTGTGACGATGATTAATCTGGAAGGCGAATCAGAAAGTTATGACTGGCTTAAGCTACCTCCGAACAGTGTTGAAGAGCCTGCGGGTGCTTGTATTCAGCATATTAACTATACGGGTGAGTATGATCCTGTGACCATTTCGGATCCATTCTTATGGAATGGTGTCTATGGCGGTGAGTTGACCTCATATTCTGTGTTTCCAACTTGGAACCACTGGCCTGTCGCTCAGCTTCCTTCCGATGGTCGTTATGCGAACTTTCCTGATCGTACATCGCATAGTTCACTGACGCATTTGTTTCCGCAATTTTATGAAGATGTTGAAACGGGTCCCAAGCCATATTATTCTAAAATATTCTTAGAGGGTATGCTTAAAACTACGCAGGCTGAATTGATTGGTCTGGCCAAGTCCTGGCAGTATGCACCAAAGATTTCAAATAATATGGTCGAGACCATCCAAAGTGTTGGTTACGATCGTGCGCAGCGTGCTTATATCCTTAAAGTGATGCGTGAAGTTGAAGAAGAAGGCAATGATGACGACGACGAAGAAGACGATGAGGAGGATGAAGAAGACGAAGAAGGTCCTGGCATGGCCGCTGGATTCAGAATCAATGCCAGTAAGTCTTATCCTTTTGTTAATGGTTGTTTTGTTATTCGAAGCTACAATGATAAAACGCCTCTGGCCGCCTTTATTGATGGCAAGCCCGTGAAGACGCGTCAGGGTGATACCCGCAATACCGATGGTCAATGGGATAAAGTGATTTGGGTCGAAGCGAAGATGAACAAACCATTTGTTCTTACCTTTGAGCCTGAATAATGATTATGTAGCATTCTAAATTTAGAAGGCCTTTAGCATATTTGCTAAGGGCCTTTTTTTTAGACCTTGTATGTCTCTAGCGAAGTATTAGGGGCAGGTATGTCAGTCGTGTAGGGCAGAGACAATGGTTGATTGTTGCCACAGGCAAATAAAGTGATTTTTCATGTTCCAACTGGTGTAGATTTAAGTAGTTATAGGGCCTTGTTTTCTCGTTGGAATTTGATTGCACTTTTGGAGGTTTTCATCTATTCTTTTGGATCGTTAGCTACCCCAATTTGACGAACTCAAAATTGTTTTAAGATAAGATTGTCCACCTGCTTAGACGTTCAGTTTGAAAAGATTTTATATTGATAATTCGTTGTTTGGCACAAGATATATCGATAGGTTTATCTTGTTTACCAAAGTTATTGAATAAGTGTGAAATAAGAAATTGAGTTTTGTTAAGGAGAAACCATGATGCCCCTTTCCCGTTTTACCCACCGTTTGATTCTTATGATGGTCTGTTCGCTATCAGGTATTCAATTAACGCATGCGGCGTTAACGCCCTGTGAAGATTTTGGTGCTTATTATACCAAGTTAGATACTGGTGCTGATTTTGAAAAATATTATCGTGCCGGAGAGTTCACTGATGTCGTTGTCGATATGGGCAAAGACAATGGGCAGCTCATTTTCTGGCGGGGGACCAGTTATCTTCCGATGTGGAAAACGGCAAAAGGAGAATGGATGCTGGATGAACTGATTAAACGAAAAGGTGATGGTCCAAAAAAGCGTCCCGATAAAGTGAATCTGTTTTCGGTTGTCAAAATTATTGAAAGCAATAATGAGCAAGTTGTGATTCACTGGCGTTACTTGCCAGAGTTTGGTGATGGCAATCCCAAAACGGGTGTTGCTTCGACGAAATTTGTGGATGAATATTTTTATATTCAACCAGATGGCAGTATCAAACGTACATTGAAAAAAGGTACGACCAAGCTTTTAGATTGGGTCGACCCTGATAACATTTCAGTGTATGAGTTTAATCTAAAACTCAACGGCATTTCTAAAGCTTCAGTTAAAAAGGGCAAGGCGTCAGGCAAAGATAAAAAAGTAGAAGGCAATGCGATTGTTTCTAAAGTTGCTATTGATCCTGTGGCTTGGTGGAAATTTGATGAAGGCATGGGCGACATGGCAAAAGAAAGTGTCAAAGGCCAAAAAAGAGATATTGCTGGTGGCAAAAGCCTCTGGCGTCAAGGTGTCTCTGGTACGGCTTTGCAGTTTGATGGTTACAAAACCAAAATCGAACTGCCTGCCAAACATGCTCCCAAAATTAAATCGGCGATTACCCTGGAAGGTTGGGCTGTATTAGGTTCTTATCCTTGGAACTGGGTTCCGATTGTTCAGCAATCGACCGATGTGCCAGAAGAAATCGAACAATTTCGTCGTGAACTAGAGGAAGGTGAAGATCCAGATGACGCGTATAGCGTTCAATATAAATATGAAGATGATCATGGTTACTTCTTGGGTATCAATGGCGATGGCTTTGCTGGTATGAAAATTCGTGTAGGCGGCAAATGGGAAGAACTCACGGCCAACACCTTTATGGAACGTCGTCAGTGGTATCATATCGTTGGTACCTATGATAAGAAGACGGGTAAGATGTCGATCTATGTTGATGGTCAGTTGTCTGGGCAAAAGACTGTTGCAAAAACCAATATCGAAACCGCTTCTGATAAGCCATTAAAAATTGGTCAAGGTAAAATGCGTCGCCAGATTAATCCTGTGCGAGAAAATACCTTTCCTGGTCAATATTCCTTTGATGGTTTGATTGACGAAGTGCGTATTTATGATTCTGCTTTATCTGATGGTCAGGTGGCGGCCAATTATAGTGCTTATCGTAAAATCGCCGTGGATATGGACAAACGTGTTTTGCCTGCTGGTAAAAATACGGGTGAGTTTGGCGCTTACTATACCCATTTGAAATTCTATGATGTGTGGGATAACCTCTGGCGTTTTGGTGATCATCCAGACGTGGTGGTTGAGTTTGCCGATTCGCCAGCGAAGTTTGTTTTCTGGCGTGGTGTAAGTTTCATTACGATGATGGTAAACGACAAAGCACAATGGTACAGCAACGAATTTAATGAAACCTGGGAAACCTCAGGCGGTGCTGGTTGCCAGGAACCGATGTCAGATAAACAGAGTTGGCATAATCATGCTAAGATTATTGAAAACACCCCAGCTCGCAGTGTTGTGCAATGGCGTTTTCCATTGGTTGATGTTCAACATGTGATGGCCAATTACGATGAAGAATCTGGTTGGTGTGACTGGAGTGAATGGACTTATTACATTTATCCAGATGGCGTTGCCGCGAAATATATGCAGCTCTTTACTCATGGCAATCGCAATCACGAATGGCAGGAATCGATGGCGATCTTTGGTCCTGACCAGCATCCTGAACAAATCATTGAAACCAAAGGTGCGGTGACGATGGTGACTTTGGATGGCGAATATAAAACCTACGATTGGGTCAATGGTCCGCCACCTTCTGTTGATGAACCAGCTGGTGCATGTATTCAGTACATTAACTATACAGGAGAATATGATCCTGTGACAATTACCGATCCATTTGAAGGCACCAATGTGTATGGTGGTGAATTAACCCCTTATGCCGTTTTTCCAACCTGGAACCATTGGCCTGTTGCTCAACTGCCTTCCGATGGTCGTTATGCCAGCTTCCCTGACCGTACATCACACAGTTCTTTGACCCACGTCTATCCTCCAATTTATGAATATGTGGTCGATGATCCTGTACCTTTCTATTCTAAAATTATGCTCGAAGGGATGCTCAAAACCAAGCCACTTGAATTGGTGGATCTGGCCAAGTCCTGGCAGTATGCTCCGAAGATTTCTAATCTTACTGGATTCCAGGGAATTGGTTATGATCGTGCTCAACGTGCTTATATCTTCAAAGTAATGAAGCCGGAAGAAGATGGCGATGAGTTGGCCCGAGCCGAATTGGAAGAAGAAGGCGAAGATGAAGGTGAAGATGAGGGCGATGAGGAGGAAGAACATGATGAACAAGGTGACGACGACGAAGGTGAGGAAGAAGACGAGGAGGAGGAAGACTCTCAAGCCCTTGGTTTCCGTGTGAATGCCAGCAAAACCTTTCCGTTTGTAAATGGTTGTTTTGTCTTGAAAGATTGGAACAACAAAGATGATGTGAGCATTTGGGTGGATGATACCCTTGTCGATATCAAACAAGGTAACGTGCGTAATACCCGTGGCCAATGGGATAAACTCATCTGGCTTGAAAAAACAGCCTCCAAACCATTTACGGTTACGTTTGAACTTCAATAAGAATTATTCTTAAATAGATGATTGATAAGGCCTTCGGTAATGCATACTGAAGGCCTTTTTTTATAACTTTTCGGAATTGCAATACGTCAGAGTTGGGGATATCCTATCTTGAAGAGGTTGCAGACATTTTCTGGAGGTAATATCATGTTTCTAATCAGTCGATATTTCAGGATAATATTTGTTTTGGTCGTTGGATTATTTTTTCAAACGTTTGTGTTGGGAAGTGAGCAAGCAGGCCCTCTTGAAGAGCAAATTCAATTACTTCAAACTAAGATCGACCAGAAGGGTGGTTTTGGTATTGTTGGAAAGGTTGAATTTGAAGATGGGAAAAAAATAAACGGGGGCACTGATGTACAAATTAACTATCATAGTGATGGGGATCGTCCTGCTAAAATAAATGATGATGGTTGGTTTTATTTCTATGTTCCCTTAGAAAGGTCTTATACGGGTGCTGGTGGTAAAGTCACTATTCGTGCATTTGGCTATCGTCCCATTGAAGATGAGATTAATCTAGCCGATGGCAAGGTGCACCAATTAAAGTATAAACTAACAAAGTTACCTGATTCTGATTTGTCTGCTGTAAATGGTGTAATCTTGGACGAATCTCAAAATCCTGTAGATGGTGCTAACGTAACGTTATTCTATCCTTTTACTAATCATGGTATAGGAAATCATCCGGTGCTTACCTATAAGACTGGTGTAGATGGTGTATATAAGTTTGAAGGACTCGAGCCCGCAAAATTTAGGTTTTATGCTGAAGGTTCGAATGGCGCATTTAATCGAAGAATGTTTACTCCTAAGCGAGGAGAAAATATTCTACAGGAGATGACGATTTTCGCTATCCGAAAGTTGACATTGGATTATGTGTATCAGGCCAATGGAACCCGGGACTTTCTATATGGCGACTTACGTTACGGCCGAATCGAATGGTCAGAAAGGCAAGGAGGCTTAGATTTTTCTGAGGCCAGAATTGAGCGTAATGATCATGATACCTATCGAGATCTTGAAATGTATAGAGATTATAACAAAATTGCCCTTGTCTTCAGAGTTCTCTATGTGTCGGACTCAAATGGATTTTATGATGCAGGTCTAGTCGACTTGAGTGAAATCATCGAAGCAAAGCCTGAAGGTTATTCAAGTAATGCCGCACCTTGTATATTGGGACATACCTATGTCGTAAAAACCTATGAAGGCCACTATGCAAAGTTTAAGGTTATTGAGATAAACCCATAGAGTACTCTTTTCATATATTTGCATCAGTGAGGGAATCTCGATATAATAGTGAACTGAATTGCTAAATTGTCGTACTATTCATGTCAATGTAGTTTAGTAAGGAATCTATCATGACATTCCGTAACAGCCTTTTATTAGGTTTTGGTTTACTATTGTCGATAAATGTATCACTATTTGCTCAGGGGGATTCTGTAAATCCCCCTTGTGTTGTGTGCAATCACTCCGTTTCAGATGGCGTGCAGCCGATCCAGTATAAAGGGCGTCAGGTACATGTATGTACAGGTAAATGTCAGGAGCACTGGCTTGCTGAACCTGATCGCCATTTCGCTAAAATGCAATCTCGCAGTGCGTTATTTGATGAAAAGAGTGTGAATGAAAATCCAGTGAATTATGGTTGGCTCTATTTTGGATTTTACATGCTGGCAGGAATGATATTTGGTGGACTCTGTGGATTTCAAGCGTTAGGAAAAGGGTTAGATCCTCAGTTCTGGTTTTTGATCGGGTTGTTTTTTAATGTGATTGCTTACGTGATGATTTCTACGACACCAAAAGGGGATTTATCGGGTTTGCCGGCAGGGGTGCCTGCGGGATTTGGGAAAATTCCTTCGACCGTTTTGCCGATCCAATGTCCGCATTGTGATCAGAAGGTTCATCCAAGTGCTCGTTATTGTAGTGGCTGTCAAGTTAAGTTAGAACCTAAAATCGAATCTGAAACCTCTCGCATCTAACAGGAAAACTATATGTTCAACATTCGTGAAAAACTGGAAGGTGTCTTAACCAGCGGTTCCAGGGATAATCGTCGTCCTGAAATCAGAAAAGGGAACGAATCCAATATTAAAGGATTATTTATTATTGGTGATCTTGCCGGGGCGCCTGTGATTAAGCTCGCCATGGCACAAGGGGTTGAGGTGATTGATTACATTTCTCAGTTGCCTGACATGAAACAGCATGCCCAAGGGGCGCATACCGATGAAGATGAGATGATTGATGTGTTGATCGTAGGTGCAGGGGCTTCTGGCTTGAATGCGGCACTGGCAGCACAAGAACGTGGCTTGACGCACATTATTTTAGAGAAAAATAAAATTGCCAACACGATCGAAAATTTCCCTGAAGGCAAATGGATTTATGCCGAACCTGATAGTGTGCCACCGAAAGGAAAGCTCTGGCTGGATGGTGCCACGAAAGAAGATTTGGTGGGGCGGTGGAATCAAATCGTTGAGGAAAATAATCTACGAATTTCAACGGAAGAATCTTTAATTGGCATTCAAAAGCAATCGAATGGAACTTTCATTGCTACATCGGACAAGCATTCCTATCATGTGCGAAAAATTGTTTTAGCGACAGGGCAGCGGGGAAATCCGCGTAAACTCAATGTGCCTGGCGAAGATCAGGAAGCTGTCTATCATCGTTTATACTCTCCTAAATCTTATAAAGATGAGAAGATTCTTGTGGTGGGTGGTGGGAATAGTGCCGTCGAAGCGGCATTGACATTAGCTGAGCAAAACAAAGTCTACCTTAGTTATCGCAAAAGTGAGTTTGCCCGCTTGTTCAAAGACAATCAGCGAAAAATCGATGATGCGATCGCAGAGGGTCGTATTGAAGTGATTTTCAATTCCAACATAACAGAATTTGGTGATGGCATAGCAACTTTATCAATTAAGGAGGAAACCCGAGAAATCCCTATGGATCATGGGTTTGTTTTGATTGGTGCCGAACTGCCCGTGAGATTTCTAAAATCTTTAGGCATTAAATTAGAAAACGAATGGGAAGGGTCCTTTATATTAGCAACGATTTGGACATTTATTATGTTTCTCGGTTTATGGTTTTACGGAGGGCAGGTTGAAAAATTTAATACGCAATTAATTCAAGGGATAGGTTTTGTCACTGCTTGGTTTTCTATGATGTTCTTAGTAACAAGAGGATACATGGGCAATCGTTGGTGTTGGTTAGGTATTTCATTTTTTATCTGGTATTCGATTTATGGCATTAAAGTGGGACCTGGTCAGGAATTCTGGCCCTATCGCGGGTGGGGGTATGATCTTCTTTCATTTTTTGATCGTCCCTGGCCGTTTTGGTATACGGTCATCTATACGGCGCTCATGACTATTTTTGGTATCATCGCGATGAAGCGTTGGGGCTTTGATCGAAAGGACCGTTTGCAAATCTGGCGTTTTGTGAGCTTGATTGCTTTTCAGTGGATTTTCTTTTTTATCGTTCCGGAATTTTTATTCCAATGGGCCGTCAAATATCAGTGGGTAGGTGAAAGCCTGGCAACGAATCCACAATTTGCCGATCAAGCCTGGCGGTCGTATGGGTTGATCTATGCATGGCCTTTATTCTTTTATACCTTTTTCTATGACCCACATATGATTTGGGTTGTTTGGGGAGTGTTGCTTACCTTTGTCGTCATTCCCATATTTGTCCTCTTTCATGGCAAACGTTATTGCAGTTGGATCTGTGGCTGTGGTGGACTGGCTGAAACATTTGGTGATCGCTGGCGACATTTGGCTCCTAAAGGTAAATCAAGTATCAAATGGGAAGAGATGGGACTGGTGATATTAATCATGGCAACGGTTATTACTCTCATGATGCTTGCCAAAGATACTTATATCTTTTTACGAGAGCCAACAGATAAAGCAATGAATTTTTATCGCATTGTCGCTGACGTCTGGCTGGTAGGTATATTGCCAGTGACGGTGTATCCTTTCATGGGTGGGAAAGTCTGGTGCCGTTATTGGTGTCCGCTTGCCAAGCTGATGCAGGTGATGTCAAAGGTCTATACCAAGTTTGGTTTTTCTAAATTTCATATCGTTTCAAATGACAAATGCATTGCCTGCAACGAATGCAGTCGCAATTGCCAGGTCGGCATCGATGTCATGCAATATGCCCTTAAGCAGGAAACGCTCGATAATCAAACTTCCAGCTGCATTGGTTGCGGCATCTGCGTGAGCGTCTGTCCAATGGATACCTTGTCTTATTCTAAAACAGACCCCAACAAACCTCGAAAACTTCACACGATTCAAAAATAGAGATATCATTAAGATTTTATTTGGGTGGCAGTCTCAGTTCGATGAACTAAGGTTGCCATGCGAGTTTACCACTCTTAAAATTCTCACTATCTTAAAATCATAAAATGAGCTAAGATAACAGGATGAGTTCACGAGAAAACGCAAAGTCATCTGAGATGTATGCTGTGATTTTTACCTCTGTTCGTACTGAAGGAGATCATGGTTATGCTCAAATGGCTGAACATATGTTTCAATTAGCTTCCCAGCAGCCAGGCTTTATTGATGTGGAATCGGCTTGTGATGATGCTTTGGGTATTACGGTGAGTTATTGGGATAGTTTGCAAGCCATCGAAAAATGGAAAGCTCATAGCGAACATCTCATGGCAAAAAAATTAGGTAAAGAAAAATGGTACGAATCATTTAAGCTTAGAATTTGTAAAGTCCAAAAGGAATTAACATTTGATAAAAACAGCTAACTATCAATTGGATGAGTCCATAGAGACATTATTGATCGCCAGTGATCTTCATAGTCATATCCGAGGTTTACAGGCATTTGAGCGTGAATATGATAAGATCTCAGGGAGTAAACAACTTATTTTTAATGGTGATTTATTTTACGGTGGTCCTTATCCTGTCGAGTGTGCCCAATGGATCATTGAACGCGCTGGTCCTTACATGACATTAGGGAACCATGATGAAGGTATGCTCAAGCAGGCTGATGATATTAGCGATGCCTATGGCGAAAAAGGCGCCTTTGAAAGATTATCTCAACCGCAGCGGGATCATTTTTCCAACTTACCCTTACGGTTAGAATTGCAATGGCGAGGTAAAAAGATTGTTTGTCAGCATGGTCATTTATTGCCCGATGGATCGGATGGCAATTGGATGGCAACGCCCATGGAACAAGTTCAACATTATCAACATGAAAAAGAAGATTTAGTTTGTCTGGGACACACTCATTATCCCTTTATCCAAAAAAGTGTTAATAAATTCATCGCCAATAGCGGTTCACTTTGTATGCCCTTTTACAAAATTATCGCTGGTCATCAAACACATTATCAAAAAGGTCAGGCAGAGTGGGGAGAAGAAGTGGATTTGCGTTGTAGTTTCCTCATTGTTTGTATAGAAAAAAATGAACTAGTCGTGCAGCTCAAAAGGTTTGACGTTGATCGTGAAGCAATGCTGGAAGACCTTAAAGATATTGAAGATCCATGGATTAATGTCCACCGTGGTTGTATTAAAGAGGGGGTTGTTATTATGCCAGAGGTAGTACAATGAAATTAGTTTCAGTCAATGTTGGCCTGCCTCGTGAGGTGGAATTTAATGGCCGCACTATTTCAACGGGGATTTTTAAATCTGCCGTCGAGGGACCGGTACAAATGGAGCCACTTAATCTTGAAGGGGATGGTCAGGCGGATCTTAAAGTTCATGGCGGCATTCACAAAGCGGTTTATGCCTACCCATATGAACATTACGCAACCTGGCAAGACGAATTGGGGCGTGATGATTTTTCCATGGGCCAGTTTGGTGAAAATTTAACGGTTCAGGGATTATTGGAACCTGAAGTGCATATTGGCGATCAATTTCGAATTGGTCAAGCTCTGGTTGAGGTTACCCAGCCTCGAGAGCCTTGTTTCAAGTTGGGGGTCCGTATGGGCGATCCATCCTTTATCAAGACCTTTCTTCACAGCGGTCGTGTGGGATTTTATTTGCGGGTTTTACAGTCAGGACAAATTCAGGCTGGAGACGCTATCGAAAGAATTCATACAGATCCAGCAGACGTAAGCATACGCGATATCTGGCATTTGAACTATTTTGATCAAACGAACGTAGAAATGATGAAAAAAGTGATTGCTATTGAGGCCTTGTCCCCTGAGTGGCGAAAACCGTTTCAGAAACGTTTGGATGAACTTACTGAGCAAGCGTAAACTTTCCTGTAGAATTACGTTTACTTCTAATTGCACAGGCGTTATAAGTGCAGTCATATGTTAAGTTATTGAGATAAATGCTATTCCTAGGCGGTCATATCCACATTGGTATGAAACCAGCCCCAGTGAAAAGCGTACAATGAATATTACGATATGGAGGTGTTGCTATGAATGATTATCCTATCAAACCTGGCCGTTATGTTGGTTTAATGGTCACCGTTGTGATTTTTCTAGTTGTTGTCATATTAGGAACCAAAATTTTTAAAACCGTTCCCGCTGGACAAGTGGGGGTTGCGACGTTGTTTGGTAAAGTTCAGGAGAATGTCTATCCCGAAGGTTTGCATATCCCTGTGAACCCGCTTTATAAGTGGACTATTTTTGATGTGCGACAAAAAACGCACAAAGAAACGGCTGGCGTTCCCAGTCAGGATCAATTAATCACATCGATTGAAGTGTCAGTGCAATATCGTGTTAGCAAGGTCATGGCACCCAAAATTTTGCAGGAAACTGGTACGACAGAACAAGCACTGCAGGTCCATTTGGTTCCCAAGTTAAGATCGCTTTTGCGTGAACAGGGTAAAACAATCAAGCGGGCGGAAGATTTCTTTTTAGAGCAGACCCAGCAAACACTTCAAGTTTCTTTGACGAGAGATCTGAAAGATTTCCTTTTACCTAAAGGGATTGATGTTGAAAATGTTTTGATTCGTGATATTCGTCTTCCGGCATTTATTACGAAAGCGATCGAGCAGAAAAAGGAACGTGAACAGGCAGTCGAAAAACAAAAAGCAGAACTGTTAAGATTTGAAACCGAGCAGAAACAAAAACTGGCTCAGGCCAGAGCAGAAAAAGATGCCGCTGAACAAAAAGCTTTGCAAGTTAAATTGTTGGCAGATGCTCAAGCCTACGAAATTCAAAAAATCAATGACGCGATAGCAAATAATCCTGCTTACATTCAATTACAAGCCATGGAAGCGCTAAAATCGATTTCAAAAGATCCTGCCTCAAAAATGTATTTTATCAACAGCGATAGCAGCATGCCTCTACCGCTTATGCATATGGGATTGGATAATATCAAGAAATAAGATTAAATAAAAGGGTGGCAGCGTCAAGCTTTGCTTGGCGATGGTTTTTATTTTGCCATCGCCAAATTTCGTTTGACGCTGTGACCCGATATTTTTACTTTCATTTAATTAGAAGATAAGGGGCAATCATCTCTTTATTCCATTGATAAAAGAGCATGCCGAAATGATCGCCTAGATGACCTGTTTCTTTGAAGCTTTCTTGTGTCCAGGGGATTTCTATCAACTTTATGCGATCGGTTTGGTTAGGGATTGCCGACTCAATATCAAATCCAACTTTTCCTGCAGCATCCGATTGTAATCGATCGGACGTTCCAAAGATTTTTGTTCCCAAGCCCAAAAACAGCCAATCAGATTCACAGTAGAAGTTGACGATGTTTCCTTTTGTGTGTGAAAGTGCTGGTGTTAGGTTATATTTTGGACTAATTGCAGATTGCACCAATAGAATATTTCGAATTTTTATGTCGTTGTCAAGGGCTTCAACAGTCATTAATGCAATCGGTCCGCCACCTGAATAGCCAACAAAATCAATTGGCGTGTTGGGGTAGTTCTTGCGATAGTCTGAAACCTTATTGGCAATCTTAAGGGCTCGTTTTCGGTTACCATCTTCATCCATTAAATTATCTAAGAAGCTAATAAATGGAATGCGTTGGTAATCAAATGAAATAATGGCCGACTTGACACCTGCATCGCGATAGGCCCTACGTGATTCGGCCATGGCCCAGTCACCTCCAAAAACACCTGGAAAGCTGACAATCAGTCCCGTTTGTAATTCTTGTTGAGTTGGTTTGGGTGTACCGCAACCCGCGATCATCATGAAAATACAGATGAATCCTATTTGGCTTGGCTGTTTCATGTTCATATTTCCCTGTGTTAAGTTATCTCGATGGGATATTGTAAAACCATCGCCAAGCAAAACTTGACGCTGCTACCCAGTATTGTTCAAAATTAAATGATCAGATAATTTATTTTGGATGCCGAATGACCATTAACCGTACTTCAGTCATATCTTCAATGGCAAACCGAATACCTTCGCGACCGAGTCCACTATCTTTAACGCCGCCGTAAGGCATGTGATCGACTCGCCATGATGGTATTTCGCCGATGAGAACGCCGCCAACATCTAATGTATCCCAAGCCTTATGTGCTTTATAAATATCGCGTGTGAATATACCCGCTTGCAAACCAAAGTCACTGTTATTAACATCCTCTAATGCTTGGTCAAAATCATTGAAGGGGGTTAGTATGGCTGCTGGGCCAAAAGCTTCCTGGCAACTCAGGTTGCTTTTCGTGCTGACATTTTCCAGTAGAGTGGCTTCAAGCATGTTTCCATAACATTTTCCACCACAGAGAAGCTTCGCACCATCGTCGATTGCTTCTTGAATCCAGCCATACAATCGAGATGCCTCTTTTTCTGAAATCATGGGACCGATGAAAGTCTCTTCTTCTTTGGGATTTCCCATTTTTAAATTTTTTGTTGCCGCGACGAGTTTTTCTTTGAAGGACTCATAGACAGATTCATGAATATGAATTCTTTGTACACTAATACAGCTCTGACCTGATTGATAAAATGCACCTACAATGATCCGTTCGACTGCATCATCCAGATCTGCATCTTCATCGACGATGCAAGATGCATTACCGCCTAATTCTAGAATCACTTTTTTCTTGCCCGCTTTGGCTTTTAAATCCCAACCAACTTCTGGAGATCCTGTAAAACTCAATAGTTTGAGGCGGTCATCCGTAGTAAACAGTTCTGCACCATCTCGTTTACAGGGGAGTATGGAAAAAGCGCCTTCGGGCAGATCTGTTTCAGCTAATATTTCGCCAATAATAATCGCACCAATGGGTGTTAGGCTGGCGGGTTTTAAAATAAATGGACATCCCACGGCCAACGCCGGAGCAACTTTATGTGCCGCCAGGTTGAGTGGGAAATTAAAAGGGCTAATAAAAGAGCAGGGGCCAATCGGAACACGTTTCCACATGCCACTATACCCAACGGCTCGGGCGGAAATGTCCATTGGCATTACTTCACCATAAATGCGAACGGCTTCTTCCGCGGCAATACGAAAGGTATCGATCAATCGTGAGACTTCGCCACGAGAATCTTTGATAGGTTTACCTGCTTCGATGCAAAGTGCATCCGCCAATTCATCTTGTCGCTGGGTAAAGCGATTTACGCAATGATTCAAAATCTCCTGGCGATGATGTGCAGGCATCTTTCGCATCGGTTCATCCGCTTTCATCGCCGCAGCAATGGCCTGGTCAATCGTTGCTTGATCTGCCATTGCAACACGCGTGGCAACTTCGCCAGTAAATTTATCAAACACTTCCAGATCGGTGTTGGGGGATTGAGGTTTGTTCGCTAGATAAAATGGATAGGTTTCTTTTAGCATCCGCTCACCTTTTAAATGTTAGATCGGACAGACGATATTTCCTAATCGTTCTGTCAGTAATTCGTTTTCACGATAGTCTATTGGGATAGCAATCAGGCTAGGGCCATCTTCACTAAAGGCCTTGTCTAATGTTGATTGAAGGTCTTTACTATTTTTTACATGGTGTCCATGCCAGCCAAATGATTCTGATAATTTGAGCCAGTTTGGATTTCCAAAAGATAAATCAGTGTGTTTTCCAAATTCATTGTCTTGTTTCCAGGCAATCAAGCCATAAGAAAAATCTTCCCAGACCATGACGACAATATTTGAGTTGAGTCGCTTAGCGGTTTCCATTTCCTGGACATTCATCATGAAACCCGCATCGCCGCATATCGCTAAAATCTTTTTCTCTGGATATACCAATGATGCCGCAATCGCACCGGGTAATGCAAATCCCATTGAGCAAAATCCATTCGGGATTAAGCAGGTATTTGGCTGGTGACACTGGTAATATCTCGCGATCCACATTTTGTGAGCACCGACATCCGACAAAAGAATATCCTCTGCTCCCATGACCGTTCGGGCGTCCCACAACGCTTTTTGTGGTCGAATCGACCCTTGCGTATCATCCTGACTATGTTTTTTGAAATCCGCTTTCATCTCCCTGCGGGCTGCTTGTTGTGTTGGTAAATCAAATGACAAACCGCCATCCTGATCAATCCGTTCGTTGAGCATCCAAAGCGTATGCGCCAGGTCGGCATTGATTTCCACTTCCGGCATATAGCATTCATCAATTTCAGCAGGAAGGAAATCGATGTGTAGAATTTTCTGCGAACCATCAGCGTTCCAAAGTCTTGGGTGGTACTCCACCATATCATAACCAAGCGTGATGACCAGATCTGCAGCATCAATGGCACAGGCAACATGGTCTTTGGCTTGCAGACCAATTGTATAGAGGCAATAATCCGCATCCATATCCACGCAGCCTTTGGCCATAAAAGTGCTAACGACGCCGATGTTTGTTTTCTCACAAAAAAGTCGAAGCTGTTTACTGGCTCGTTTACGAATCGCACCGTTTCCGGCTAGAATGATAGGGCGTTTAGCACTTTTGATCAGGTCATATGCACGATCTATAATTTTATCTGCCGGAACTGATCGTCGTAGGCGACGAACTGGCAGAGGTTCTTTGTCAGAGGGGAGTTTTGCCAGATCTTCTGGGAGCTCTAATAAACAAGCTCCTGGCTTTTCTGTACGTGCAACGCGAACGGCTTTGCGCACCATTTCTGGAATATTGTCAGGGTGTCGAACCGTTTCAGCCCATTTGGTGACTGGATCATACATCGCAATCACATCCATGACTTGGTGCGATTCTTTATGCAATCGTGTGGTCGCGCCTTGACCGGTTAAAACGAGCATGGGGGCGCGATCCATATTCGCATCGGCAACGCCTGTAATTAAATTCGTGGCTCCCGGTCCCAGTGTACCCAGACAAGCGGCAGGGTTGCCTGTAAGCCTGCCATAAATTTCCGCCATGAATGCAGCACCTTGCTCATGGCGAGTTAAAATGAAACGAATCTTTTCTGATTGTTCCAGAGACATCATGAAGTCCGCGTTTTCTTCGCCCGGCACACCGAAAATAAATTCGATATTTTCATTTTCCAGACACTTGACAAAAAGATCGGATGCCTTCATGGTCATCTCCTGTTTATCAGGTTGTTTTTATCTCCAACATGACGATTTTAGCCAATAGGATTCCATAGCGTAATTTCGACAGGTTCGTCGAGAAGTTCTTCGCCTCGTTCACCAGCTGCGACGAGATAAGGCATTTCTAAATGTTTATCAAGTGCCTCTTTACTGGTCCAATTTTCATAAAAAACAAATAAGCTTGGATCTTCTTGATGAACATGCAGGTCATAATTAATGCAACCGGCTTCCTGGCGTGTTGGACCAATGAGTCCTAAGAGCATTTCTTTGGTTTCTTCAATTTTATCTGCTTTAGCTTTGATACGAGCGATGACGGTGAGTTGTTCGTTATTCATAAAGTCCCTCAAGAATGTTGAAATTATTTATAATTGAATCGATGCGCAAGGGTATACGAATTTGCTAAAAGTTGCAAGTCTTAATGAGAAAGCGGCTTTTAAAGGCTGGAATTATAATTCTTCAAGCTGGATCGTATCAACCATTTTTCCGCGAATACGGACATCGGTGATGAAAACGACTTTGCTGCCGCGTTTAACCAGGTCATGTTTCATAAGAAAGCGGCTGGCTTCTTTGACGGTTTCGTTGGAGTCTTCAGAAAAATCGATCACAAATGGTTCCGTTCCCCATAAAAGAGCGATTTGCTTTTGGGTAAGCTCTTTATTGGTAAAAGCAAAAATCTTGGTATGAAGTGATCGTGTCCAGGCAGCATTTTTGGCCATGCGACCATCTCGGGTAAAGATAACAATTGCATCAGCGTCCACTTCTTTGGCCATCGATGAAGCAGCATAAACCAGTTTTGAGGCAACAGATTTTCTTTCACCCAATTCAGCATAATTGGCACCGCCACTACGCTCAATTCGTCGTGCAATTTTGCTCATGGTTTCAACTGATTCTGCTGGATATTTTCCAACGGAAGTTTCGCCTGAAAGCATGATTGCATCAGCCTGTTCAAAAACAGCATTGGCTACGTCGGTCACTTCTGCTCGCGTTGGCATTGGATTATCGATCATCGATTCCAACATGTGGGTTGCAACAATCACAGGGCAGCCCTTGATGATACAACTTTTTACAATATGCCGTTGAATCGGGGGTAGGTCTTCAATGGCCACTTCAATACCTAGATCGCCACGGGCGACCATGATCGCATCGGCGACTTCGATAATCTCATCAAGATTTTTGACACCTTGCTGATCTTCCAGCTTAGCGACAATTTTTTGCGGGGCATTTCGGTAATCCAAAATTGCTCGAAGACGCATGACATCTTGAGCTTCACGTACGAATGACATCGCAAAAATATCGACACCAATCTCAATGCCCAATTCAATATCTTTGATATCTTTTTCTGTGAGTGCAGGCAAGTTAACGCGTACGCCAGGCAAATTGATGTGACGACGACTTCCCAAAACACCTTCGGTTAATACTTCGCAACGCAGATGATTCTGCTGCTTATCTAGAACTTTTAATTTGATATTACCATTATCAACAATGACGACATCATCGACATTGATATCATCACACAGGTGTTCGTAGTTCACATCGACAGAATGGAATTCTTCGGATGTTTCACCTCGTACGGTCAGAGCGATAACATCGCCTGGGGTTAGGTCGATTTCGGTTGAGAGATCACCCGTTCGAATAGCAGGGCCTTGAGTATCCATCAAAATACCCACATTGCGATCTACCCTTTTGCTGATGTCTCGAATGCGATCAACAATTTCTTTTGCCCCTTCGTGGCTAGCATGGGACATATTAATCCGGGCGACATTCATGCCCGCCAGGATGAGTTTTTCCAGTTGTTCTTCTGAGTCTGTAGCGGGTCCGATCGTAGCGATAATTTTAGTTCGTCTTGGTAAGCTCATATTATTTCTGTGTTTATAAAAGTTAGGGGTTCTATATGTGGTGGTGGACCGGTAGGGACCACAACCACTTACATTCACGAGGTCAGAACAAAAAGCGGCTGAGGTCGTGAAGCCAAAGCCCATTATAAATAGTTAAATATAGGGGATCAAGGAACTTCGATAAGTTCAGCCACTTTTCTCGTAAGCTTCTTTTTCAAAGGGATTATCCAGGTAAGGATCAAAACCTCGCCATTTTTGGATCAGGCCGGCAAGTAGATAAGCTGGAATGAAAAAAGGGCCCCATCTTTCGCATTGGCGGACATGAACATGTTCGTGATCTCGGCAATCATCCAGGCATTGCTGATTGCAACCCACAATCACATGGCCAAGTGTCATAGCAGCTGCTTGACCTACAAAAGGAGAGATAAACCTCAGCATTTTTTCTACACCAGGTCCTTGCAATTCTAACACACCTCGAACTACACGGATGGAGCTGTTTTTAGTAAGTGCAAATGGGATAAAGAGTAGCCCAAATAATGTCGTTGGGCTTACCCAAATATATACCAACAAGGCCCAAAAGCATTGCAATAATTCAAGACATCTGTTCATATCAGTGCAGCTTTTCTTGGAGATGTTAATCACCGGTTAATCGTTCCAGTTTATTGAGGCGTTGTTCAATTTCTAATAATTTATGGATGATGATGATATGTGTTTTTTTGGCATCAATTCCCACTGGGCTATCTTTGCAGGAGATCAATTTTTCGATTTTTTCGAAGGCGATTTTGTCTAATTCAAGCTCCATATCAATGCTCCTTAACGGTTGTGTGGTTTACTTAGCAATGCTTATCTGTTAGTGTATCATGCTGGCAGTAGAATTACAACTTGATTGCGATCGATTCACTAGATTGATAACTGGTTGATTGTCGATTGGTTATGACGTTGTGATGCTATACTGTTTTTTTGTTTATACAGATAGGATGTGATTTCTAAAGGGTTTTGACATGTTTAGACTGATTTCACTTTTTGTCATCTTAGCCTTGGCTGCTTGTATCTTTGTGCAATATAACGATGCTGATGGCTTTTGGTGGATGTTGATTTATGCTATTGTGATTATGGTGACTCTATTACAATTTTGGAACAAGCATAAACCGTTTGCTTTGATAGGGTGTCTTGGTGGACTGGTTGGGTTTGTCATCTTTATGCCAGGCTGGGGGCTAGATACTTGGATACTTCTGGCAAAACCCAAGGATGATATTAACCAAGTAGAGTTGGTGCGAGAAGCTGTAGGGCTTTTGTTGTGCAGTTTTTGGTTGTTTGTACTGCTAGTGAGTAAAAATAAAAAAAACGCCCCTGGAGAAAACAGGAGCGTTTAATATTTTTTATTCGCTTTTACTATTATCATCGGCTGGTTCAGGTTCATCATCATTATCATCATCTGACAGCTGAAGAGGGTTTGTGTGGTCTGTTAATTGGGGTTTTTCGATTCTATCATGGAGTGAGCACTCTCTGGCTTCAGAGGTACTTAGGCCTACAAAAGAAAGTAGGGCAAAGAGTGAGCATAGAAAATATAGGGCGGCTTTTTTGGGACATCTCATAATATTCCTTTCAAAATAGAAGATAGTATTAACTTTATGTTTTTTGACCGCCTGCTTTCCTGGATTGGTTAATTTAAGTGTAAAATATAACATTATCGGGGCAAATAAATTGTTAATTATTACTTAAAAAATTATCTTTTTCTAATCGTTATAAGCCGCAAATTTCTCCATAAAAAAAGGCCCGAAGTATCGGGCCTTTTTAAGCAAACTATTTAAATTAAATAATTAACGCGAGATGCTGATGTCTAATGCTTTGGTCGCTGATTTTTTCACCCAGATGACCAGCATTTGTTTGCCCTCAGTATCGCGTGTAACACCTTGTCGGAAATCTGGGCCAGGTTTGATTTTCTTGTCATTGATTTTCAGTTTGGCAAGGCTATCGCTGTTCCAATTTTTGACGACAAAGCTAGGATTCACAACAGGAGATTTCTTAGAAGCTTTTAAGCTAAAGGATAACTTTCCTTTTTTAGTAGTAAATTCAAATGCTCTTTGAGATTTATTATAACCAAGAAATTTTCCGCCATCAACATCTTTGGCTTTTGCTGGGAAGTTCCAGGACTTCGCTAGAGGTAGTAAGGCTTTAACGTCGGTATTGTTGGTGAAGCCATACATACCCATATTGCCATGCTGGACAACATTATCAGCAGCTGCCAGTGCAACGTGGTTGACACGGTCGTAGTCAACCGCAAAGCGTCCATCAGATGGGATTTGACTAACAGGCCAGTGATTCCATGGGCCAGCAAATGGATCTTCAGCGTGTGTATGCTTAGATTGTTCAACATGTCCCCAAGGTGTAATGTAAGTACCTTTTTGGAAGATACCAAACACTTTATAGTCAGATTTGAAATTGATGAGTTCAATGCAAGCGTCTTTTAATTCATTGGTAGGGACTTTGTTGGGAAGTTCCCACTGAAGAGGTAATACTTTTCCATCGAGGTTTGCAAGTGTGATAGCTTGCAAATCAATTTGGTCCAGTGGTTTTACATCAGGTTGGCTAAAGAATTGAATGTCCTGCCATCCTGCTTCACCTGCATGGTATGTTACAAAGCGAATTCCCAATGAGTCAGGGTAGAAGGTATGATATTCATCTGCCCATGCAAGTGGCTCTGGGAAAAGATAGTTAACATCGTTGGAGGGGTATCGCCAGTGAATGACAACGCGAGCAGGAGTATTTTCAATGATTTCTACAAGACCATATCGCATATCTTTGTCTGCCATGTGTTCAGAGCAACCATGTTTACCCCATACTTCACAACTTTGATCTGCCATCCAGATGTTATTGTCTGTAACCCAACCTGGACCGTAGTTACCACCACGCCAGTAAACCACTTTTGCTGGAGAAGAATCAAATTGAATGACCACATCTGAGTAGTCGTCACTTCGCCACATATTATCCCAAAGATCATGATATTTTAGTTTGGTATAGTATGCGCCAAATGCTTTAGCCGGTTTGCCATCCACTTCACCAGGCAAAACACGTTTTTCAATATCTGGATTTTGAATAATTTTATCGCTAGGTTTGTTTTTACTGTAGTTTTGTTTAATCTGTTCTTTGCTTAATGCGCTGCTATAGACTTTTACTTCATCAATTAAGCCTTCAATACCATATATCGTAGGAAGGTGTTCCAATGGAGATCGCACTGGATCTGAGGGGTAAGCCATTTGATTATTGATACCAACCAGTAGCGGAGTGCCTGCAGGGACCTCAACATTTCCTGATACCGAAATGGTTTCAATTTCTTCGCCATTGACGAACAAGCTCATAGAGCCATTGCCATAGCTTCCTGCCAGATGAACCCATTTATTACGAGGTAATTTTTCTTTTGATTTTAAGATATAGTTATTAACGACAAACAGAGCGTGATTGTAAGGGCCGACACCCAGGTAGTAACCTTTTCCAGGTTTTCTTTCTTCTGCTTTACGCTTGAAGTCTGCCAAGCCACCAGTTTCAACTGGACCAGGATCCATGATGGAGTGGTGGACAATCGGAGCCCAGTTCCAAGGATTCGCACCCAGAGTTACCCAGCTTTCAACTGAAACAGCATCTGTCACTTTAGGGGCTGCACTGGCAGGGACAGAGATTTTAGTATAATAACCATCAAATCCCAGGGCAGTACCTGATGCCCCTGATTTCCAAGCCGCTTTATGGCCTTGGATCGGGTAGCGTTGCTTAGACTGATTTTCTTTGGTCATTTCACTAGCAGCATCATCAAATTTGAACCATAAATCAGGATTGATGACGTTATATGTTTTCGTAGGGTTTTGCGGGGCAGAAGCTGTCGCATGGCGTTCTAGGCTTTCGGTATGAGATAATACTTTTATTCCATCGGTATCGAGCTTGAGCCATTGGGTTTTAGTTTTCCAGACGTCTGTTTTTCCCGTAGCTTGGCGAACTTCGCGTTTAACGCGATGGTCAGGTGTAATGGTAAAAAATTCATGTGCAACACCATCAAAGTCTGGATTATCAAAATCTGGAACATATCGCCAGTGGATCACGATTTCATCAGAGTTGTTTTTGATGATACGGGAATAGCTATAAAGGCAACCAATATCTTTGTCGCGTTTATGGCTAATGATACCTTGTTCAGGGTGATCATGTTTCACTTCATCTACCAACCATGAGCCTTTAGGTGTTACCCATTTAGGTTCGTAACTGGTTTCACGTGAAAAGACCAGTTGATGACCTTTAGAAAGATTGACAATGATATCAGCATATTTTCCAGTGATTTTTCCTGATCTTTCACCACCTTCTTCATCGTCATCCTCATCTTCATCATCATACTCTTCATCCTCTCCATCTTCTTCTTCGTCCTCATCTTCTCCTTCTTCCTCTTCTCCATCAAGTGGGATTCCGGTGTAATCGAACTCATCAGTTTGAGGTAAGTAGCTTAACATTTCATCGACTGGAATATCATAATTCAAGCGAGTGTAGTAAGCGTAAAAATCTGAGGATGCCATGACATTGCCTGTGACAAACATCAAGGCAAGAATAATTACTAGATATGAAATGGCTGGACGGTTTTTTTCCATAGTGATGGATCTCCTAGGTTTAAATGATTCACTAATTTATTTATCATTCTGAGCTTATTGGGTAGACGTAGTATCTTACTTCACAGCACAATTGAATTCAATTAAATTAAACATATATTTGTAACCTTTTTAGACATATGAGGTTGTGATAATGATGTTTGTGGGTCTATTTTATGGTAGAGATAGAGATAAAAAAACCAACTATAAATGACTTGCGAATCACTCATAGTTGGCAGGTTGTTTAAAAGATATCGTTGACGATTATTGCTATGTGTCTTTTATTTAGAAATCACGATGTTAGTGGTTTTTGTTGCTTCAAATTTAATCCAGATCACTTTATTTAAAGTTCCATCGGTCGCAATAGTTACCCCTTGGCGGAAGTCCGTTCCGGATTCAATTGTTTGACCATTAATTGTCATTTTTGCTAAAACATCATCATGCCATCCCTGGATTAAGACACATGGATTCAGTAATGGATTTTCATCAGAAGCGGGCAATGTAAATTTGATGCTCGAAGTTGGATCCTTTAAAATATAAGCCGCTTGCGATTGATCATAGCCAAGGCTTTTTGCACCACTGATTTTTGTTACTTCAGGAGCTTGAAGCCAGGATCGTCCTCGTTTGGCTAATTCGCGTGCGGGTTTTGTCGTCATGCCATTTAAATAAAGTTTAACACCTAAATTTTCATCTAGATGAAAAAATTCATTTACTGTATCTAACCAGAACATGGACGTTGATGTTGTTCTGTCAACAGTATGGGCATGGTGTCCATCTGAAATCACATAGGACATTGGCCAATGATTGAACCAGGAAAATTTTGAATATTTGGTAAACTCTCTTGGATCATTATACGCTGCTAAGATGAGTTCATCGCTGGGGGGACCAATCACAAATGGGTCCCAATCAGCTTTCAAATTCATCACAGCAATATTTCGATCTTTAGGTTCTCGCATACCACCGCCATGGTATTCGCCTTGAGGTGGGCCGTCTTTCCAGGAGTAAGTGTGACTTTCGCCTAGCAAGTTCGCCAATGTCATAGCGTCCCATTCAAGGTTATCTTCAGGACGCTGTTCAGGGCCATTCAAAATAATCCCTTCATGCCATTCGCGATCTCCAGGTTCTATACTCCAGGCATGCTGGGCACGGACGCTAACGCCATCAGGGTAAATGACATGATATTCATCCGTCCAGTCTCCCCACTGGCCTGGCTCTTCGACTCCTGCGCTATCGTATTTAACATCAACAAGAGCATATCGCCAATGTAAGACGACCCGAGCTGGCGTATTTTCAATAATTCTTACGTAAGAGTGTCTGCTTTCTTTGTCAGACATGGGTTCAGCGCAACCATATTCTGTACCAGATTCAGTAAACTCCTGTGTTGCCCAGATATTATTTTCTGAGACCCAGTGCGGAATGTAGCTGGTGCCACGCCAAAAGATCAGTTGGACTGGCAATTCATCAAATTGCACGACCAAATCAGAATGATCGCCCACACGCCATCGATTGTCCCAAGTATCATAAAATTTCAATTTCGTGTAGTAAGCACCAAATCGTTTTGACTGCAAACCATTACCAGGCAACACACGTTTTTGAAGATCTGGATTTTGTCGTCGCAGATCATTAGGCTTATGCTGAGCATAGGTTTTATAGATCTGGTCTGGTCCTAAATACGTGTCATAGATTTTGACTTCATCAATTATTCCATCAAAGGCAAATTCAGACGTGTCGGTAAAAAATGGGCGAATAGGCAATGCCGGTTTCATAGGTGTGCCTTTACCGATACGCACGTCAAGTTGATCAGCAGTTTGATTATTTGCTGCCATGAATAATTCCCGGCCTGAGGTTTCCAGGTCGCCTGCTTTTTGGCCGTTGATGTAAATAGTCATCATGCCTTTTTTACTTTCATAGGTCGCGGCGACGTGCACCCATTTATTTCTGGGGAGTTTTTCTTTGGAGATCACTTCAAACCAGCCGCCACCAATGGCTGCTTTGAATCCGAGGTGACCATAATAATCAATCCCAAAGAAATAGCCATTTTTTCCGGGTATGCTTTGCTGGATGATAGGGCACCAGTTCCAAGGGTAGGCCTTAATCGCGATCCAGGCTTCCATGGAAAGTTCACCAACGGTCACATCGCGTTTAAATGATTCGTACAGGAATGGAGATTTTTCGACGGGTAGTGAAACCATCGAACTCCATCCGTTAAATACCAGGCCACTGCCAGAAACCCCTGCCCCCCAAATCGCATTATCACCTTCGATTTTACTAGTGGTGTTGCCAATGATTTCTGTTGTGATATCGCCTTGTGTTTCATCAAAGGTCCACCAGGCAATCGGAGGAGTGACAGGTTGAGATTTTTCCTTAAAATGGAGTGTGATTGTATCTTCATGGCTGAATTCACCATCTTCTGCTTTTAAGGTTAAGATATAACTGCCAGACCGAGAGAAAGTAACTAGTGTTGTTGGGGATGTTTCATCTTCAAAATCAACATTACCAGGTCCTTTGCTTTTTGACCATTTGATTTTAAGATCTGAGTTTGGTAGGCCATCATCTTTGACTGAAGCTTGAAGTTCATATTCAATTTCTTCGGAATCATTATCTTCAATGATAATGGATTGGTCTTTGCCGGCGTCAACAATAGGAGCTTGATTCACAACTGGTATATCAACGTGTTTAGGTGTAATCGTCACTAAGCTGTTGTTTCGAATATTTTCACTGATTGAAATAATCAAGTCCGTACCAGCCAGTGTGTGGAGATATCCTGTTTTAATATTTTGAATGGTTCTATCTTTTATTGAGATTTTTTCAATGGCATGTTCACCCCAGTTCTTAATTAAGAATGCAGGGTGGGCAAGTCCGTCATTCACCGTAAAGGTTAATGGCTTACCGAATGCTTTTATGTCTGTATTTATTTTAAAGCATCGTTGAGCGGCATCATAACCAGCAAATGAGTATCCTTTGCTAACTTGTGAAATTCCTCTTTTCTCAGTTGATGAAATCTCTGACGTCTTGATGCCATTATTATTCAATATTGATGTTGTGACTTTGAGGTTGGATGGGCTTTTCCAGTCGTCTAATTTTGTTGCTCCTGGTCTAAATGAACGGTTGACAATTCCGCTGGGATAGAAATAAAAGTATTCATCTACATAGTATGTTAATCCTACTTTAGACAAATCAGGAGCATAACGCCAATGGACAACGATACGTGCAGGGGTATTTTCAATTAAGCGTATTTTTGAATATCGATTTTGTTTATCAGGCATGGTTTTACTGCCATCGCCTTTGCGTGGCACCATTTCATCAAAAGTAAACCTTCCATCGGGAGTTTCCAGGATGGGCAGATAGCTGGTCCCTCGCCAGAAGTATACTTTTATATTGCTGTTAATTTGCACAACCAGCTCAGCATATTTTCCAGCTCGATAATCTTTCTCGAACTCTTCACCGATATCAATCTTGGTATAATATGCCTTAAACGTTTGAGCGATTGAAAGCTGGCTGTCAAATGTTAGGGGTCCTAAAGATACAATCACCACCATGGCGACAAGATTAGCCAATTTTGTCATTTTTGCACGTCCTCTAGTTTGTTTATTTTAGGATAATTATGTGTCAATGTAGACATCCCGTCAATGATTTCAAGGATGGTTGGTAGTAAACGTATCTTACCCGAAAATGTGACGAGCAACAACAGAAAACCTAAAGACTGTTGGCTGCAATCTAATAAAATTGGAGGTGTTAACGGTTTAAAATAAAACAACTTCTGTCGTTAAACCTCAGTTTGTAATTAAGCAAGACCAATCAAATTATAAAATACCACGTTTGATTTTGTGGATTTTGGAGCTGATATGCAGTTTGCCCTGACCTTCCCCAAGCGTGTTAACCTGTTGGAAAATCAAATGCTCACCCACTTGAAAATCTCTGGGTTCAGTGACTAATTTTTCATAGTCGGTGATGTGTGGCTTGGGATTTTTGGTGATATAGCGATGTTCAATACTTCCTAAAAGGGCATAATGGAACATAAAGACACCATTTTTGCGTATCTCTTCTCGGCTAATCACCTCATAAATTGTGCCTGATACTGTTTTGAACTTCATGCGGAATCCCTTATTATACACGCTGTCGTCGCAAAGAAGGCTTGTTACAGTCAGAAACGAATTGTTAAATCCAGATGATAAGTATACTTAATATTGGGTATTTGGCTAGTAAAAAATCTATTTTACCTGATGTGATTTGATTGTCGTTAAATAGTTAATTAAATCATCGTGAATGCTACCATTGGTGCCCACCGTTTCGTTGGGAATGTTCGCTTGGCCATTGTCATAGTCAGTAAGCTTGCCACCAGCTTCTTCCAGAATGAGCCAGCCCGCTGAGATGTCGTAAGGTTTTAGGTTTAGTTCCCAGAAACCTTCCATTCTGCCGCAAGCAACGTAGCAAAGATCGATGGCTGCCGAACCGTAGCGACGTATGCCGCGAATGTTGGGTAAGATTTTTTCGAAGTAGGGCATGTTGTTGTGGGTAAGATCGCTACGAACACACGCAAACCCTGTAGCTAATACAGAGTCGATCAATTTGTCACGGTTTGAAACACGAATCGGTTTATTATTCAGTGTCGCACCACATCCTTTTTGTGCTTCGAATAATTCATCCAATGCGGGTGCATTGACTGCAGCACATTCTAAAACGCCATTTTTTTCATAGGCAATCGAAACGGAGAAGTAAAGTTGTTGATGAACAAATGACGTTGTACCATCAATCGGATCGATAATCCAGCGATGTTCGTTGCCTTCATGTTGGCCGGTTTCTTCTGCAAAGATCGCATGGTCAGGATAGGCCTTTTGGATCTCAGAAATTAAAAATGCTTCAACAGCTTCGTCGGCTTCACTGACCAGATCTTTGTCAGATTTTCGATTCACTTTTAACTCAGAGGCTTGGTTTCGATAATCCATTGCAATCTGCCCGGCTTGCGTGATGATGTTATTTAAAAATTCTTTCATTATATCTCACTATGAATGCTGATTTAGTTTAACTTGATGTCTCTATACTATAGACCTTATTCTTCATTTCGCTACTGTTTTCTCAGTTGATTGACGATATAGGCAATACAAAAAATGGCGATGGTAGCTAAGATTTTGGCCTGGCCTGGAAAGCCTAATAAGAATTTTCCTAACGCAAACGATGAACTTAAGATCCCCGCGCTGCCCACAATCCAATTGATAATTTGCCGCAGGCTTTTTGGGGTTTTCCTTTCTTTGGCTAGAGGTTTCCAAAATCCAAAGGGTTTTACTTTGTTATAAAAGTGTTGAAGATGATCCCGGCTGGTCGGTTTTGTGATGATCGTGATCGATAAAGACGCAATGATGGACGATGCCACCGAAATGAGAAGAATGGTTGGGTAACTAAAAATCGTTTTGTGATAGAGGATTGGCACCAATATGGATGAGGTTAAAATTGCTACGATTTCACTGTAAGCATTGATACGCCACCAGAACCAGCGCAAAATATAGATCCCTCCTATACCACTGCTAAAGGCTAAAAGAAATTTAAATAAATCTGAAATCGAATCAAAGAGCGATGCAATCACACAGCTGATGATCATCACGATGACATTGCAAAGTCGAGCAACCCAAACGCAATGTTTTTCGCTGGCGGTTGGATTTAGAAAACGCTTATAAATATCATTCACTAGATAAGCACTCGATAGGTTTGTAGTGGAATCGATGGTCGACATAAATGCGGCTAAAAAGGTCATGACCATCAAACCGAGCAGAGGGGAGGGCATGAACTTTTTGATCATCATTGGGTAAGCAGCTTCCGGATCGCTCACATTTGGGAAAATAAGTATGGAAGCGAGTGCTACCAAAATCCAGGGCCAGGGCCGTAAAACATAGTGAGCGAAGTTAAACCACAAAATACTTAATAAGGCATGACGCTCATTTTTCGTTGCAGACATTCGTTGGATAAATATACCGCCTCCGTCTGCATTTTTATTGGCCCACCATTGAACCAAAATAATTGAAGAGAAGGCGAGTATGGGGCCTTGCCAAAATTCCTTTGAGAAAAATGGTGTCCCTTCAGGTAGGAATGGAAAAAAATGTAACGCGGGCTTCGTCAGTTTAGATAGTTCCTGTTGAAATGTTTCCAGTGACCCAAAATGTTTGATAGAGAAAATGGCTAAAATGATGGTGCCAATCATTGCGATACAAAATTGAATCAAATCTGTGACAGTAACGCCCCAAAGGCCAGAAAGCGCAGAATAAAAGGTCGCTAGCCCAACGCAAATATAGATTGCCGTCGTTCCATCAATATTAAATAAAACATTGAGAAATTTAATCATTGCGACAATGACCCAAGCCATCGTAATGCAATGAACGGGGACGGCCAGGTAGAAAGCTTTAATACCGCGAAGCCATGCCGCGGCAGTGCCATCATATCGTAACTCGGTTAATTCCACATCCGTGGTCACTTCTGCACGTCGCCATAGCTTGGAAAATATAAAAACGTTAAGTATATGTCCAATCGCAAACCCCCACATTAGCCATAAGCCATTTAGGCCTTCATTACGAATCCAGCCAGTGATAACCAAAGGCGTATCGGAGGCAAACGTGGTGGCAACCATGGATGTCCCAGCCAGCCACCAGGGAAGATTGCGACCTGATAGGAAAAAGTCATCGCTGCTTTGAGACGCACGACGAGTAAAATAGAGACCCACCCCAAGCATAAACAAAAGGTAGGTTGCTATGATGGTCCAGTCCCAAATGGTTAATACATCAAACATAATATAATTAATTTACTTATTGAAGTGCTTGTCTTAATGATCCTTTGGCAAGCTTTAGTTCTTTGGTCGCTTTAGGATAATCTAATGCTTTTTTATGCATTAGAATCGCAGTTTTGACTTCACCGTTAGATTTTTTTAGCAAGGTTTTCGTTTTTTGTCTTGAGAGTTTAGTGACTTCCATGACGATGCGTTCAGCTCGATCTTCCAGTTTTTTATTCGTCGCGTTCAAGTCAACCATCAGGTTCTGATAAACTTTTCCAATTTTGATCATCGATGCGGTTGTTAGCGTATTTAAAACCAGTTTTGTCGCGGTGCCCGCTTTCATGCGAGTAGATCCTGTTACCACTTCTGGTCCAACGACAGGATTAATCACGACATCGACATTGAGTTTCTTTTTAACTTCTGGTGCACAGGTGATAAATGCGGTGTTGCATCCCATCGATTTAGCTTTTTTGATAGCGCCATGGACAAAAGGTGTAAGCCCGCATGCCGCAATGCCAATCACAATATCATTCGTGCGAATTTTTTTAGTTATGATGTTTTGGCCTTCATCAAAATTATCTTCAGCACCTTCAATGGATCTTACCAGGGCGCGCTTACCACCAGCGATAATACCTTGAACCATAGCGGGAGAGCTGCCATAGGTTGGGGGACATTCTGCTGCATCCAAAACGCCTAATCGGCCACTGGTCCCGGCACCAACATAAAAAAGACGTCCTTTGTTTTGGAATGATTGGACGATGAGATCAATTACATCTGCGATGTTCTTTTTTTCTTTGGTAATCGCTTTTATGACACGTTCGTCTTCGTCATTAATACAGCTTACCATCTCTAATGTAGAGAGTGTGTCTATGTTTCGACTACGTGGGTTTCGCTTTTCGGTGGTTAATTTGTGACGATCTTTCATCATGAAGGCAATGTGATCTTTCCTAAAATTGTATTTCGTTTGGCTCCTGTAACATGGCGACTGTTAACAGGGTTTTGGTAAATAGTTTCTCTGGCTAAAATCGCAAAACAAATTGCTTCTTTCGCATCGCAGTCGATCCCGAAATCATCACTGGTTAAAAGGTCGATTGGGGCGAGCTTCTTTTTTAGCATGCTTACTAATGTATTATTATGTACACCGCCGCCACAAAGTATAACTTCATTTAATTTTTTCGGAAGATAATTCTTATAAGCCATGCAAATCGATTCAGCTGTGAAAGCGGTCAGAGTCGCAATAACATCTTCCTGCGATAATTTGTATTTTTTCTTATGCTTCAGAATGTTTTTAAAATAGTTTTCGCTAAAGAGTTCTCGTCCTGTCGATTTTGGAGGTGGGCATTTGAAATAAGGGTGTTTCATCAATGATTTCAAAAGAGGTTTATTTAATGAACCCTGGGCAGCTATGTTTCCTTGGTCATCGAAATAGTTTTTGCCTTTTGTAAAAGTCGTTATTGCCATATCAATGAGCATATTGCCCGGGCCCGTATCAAAACCTATTATTTTATTTTTCCCAGCTGGCAAATATGTTACGTTACCGATACCACCAATATTTTGTATCGCTCGATGTTTCACGTTATGGCGAAACAACACGGCATCTGCAAATGGAACCAAAGGAGCACCTTGACCGCCCGTGGCAAGATCACCGCTTCGAAAATCATGAATAACACAGGCTCCAAAGCGTTGAGATAGGTAGTCCGCTTGACCGATCTGGTAGGTTGAGCGAATGTGATGTTTGCCAATTTTACGTCCATCAGGATTGTGATGGATCGTTTGGCCATGTGATCCGATCAGGTCAATACTTTTAAGTGGGATATTAGATTCTTTACAGAGTCGTTCCAGAGCCAGCGAATGTAACTGGCCGATAAGTGCATTTAAATCGCTTAAGTCTCCGGCAGACTGTTTTTTGCCACTGGCAGTATCTAAAATCCATTGTCGCACATCATCAGGATAAGGGGTTGTTGAAAAACTCAATGGAGTGATTTTCTTCTTTGAACAATCTACAATGGCAGCATCAATGCCGTCAATAGAGGTGCCCGACATGAGACCTGCTATGCGAAGGGTTTTCTTTTTTGCCAGTGATTCTATCATAGCTTCTTTAATATTTTTTCAAGCTCTTTATCAGAGCGTTTAAAAAGGTTTAGATTGTCTTTTAGTCGAGAAGGTCGATTCCGATTGAGCCAGGCTTTTTCAAATTGTTTGGCCATTGAGCGATATTCTTTTTTCAATTGACGACATTCCGTTTTATCGACGGTGCCTAGCTGTCGCAATGATTTTCCTATAATCGTACGTTTTAACGCTAATCGTTCCATTGCAACGCCACACAATATGTCCTTGAGTGTCTGCTTATCAAAGCTGGCTAACGGTTTACTCTCAATAGATAGATTTAATGCGTCAAATTTCTTTAGAAGAAGTTGACATTTTTTACTATCTAACAGATCCATTCGACTTTTTATATTTTCTCTGGTTTTCATAAGCGGTTCAACCAGTGAAAAATAAAGCCCATTCTCATTAAACCATGGGGCGCCATTTTGAGAATAGGTTGATCCCATCAGTTTTAGTGAATTGTATACTTTGCGATAATCTTTGCCAAATGTTTGCTGGCAATATCTTCGTGTAAACGTAGGCTCATTCACTTTACCAGGTTGCCAGCTATGGGCCGCACCATGCGCGAAGCCATGCATGCTAAGTCCAAGAAGGTTGCGATGCCCATTGTCTCCCCAGTCGGTATTTAACACGCCTTTACTGCCAAATTGCTTACCTGTTTTGGCAAAGTGCCGCACATTATCCATAGCGTTGCCTAAACGGGTGCCATGCGTTTGCCAGCTACTGGTGCCAGGGCATACCATAAAGTTCAGATTTTTTTCAGCGAGTTGTTTGGTTTCTTGGATGCGTGGGCCATTGGCTTCATATTCCCAGTTTAATAAGACAATATCACGAGGTAGTTTTTTGATGATCTGAGGGTATTTCAACACAATATCTGCCCACAGGTTCATCCGTTTGCCATAGCTTTCGCAAAGACGATGCAATTTTAGTAAATAGTCTAAATAGATTTGGCCTGCACCAAGCTTATTTGCTTTTGCCTTGCTTCGTCCTTGACCTAACTCCCAGGGTTCATCACAACAGACATTAAAATCATCTGCATCGAACAAGGGAATATATTCTTCATATAATGATGAAATAAATTGAATCGATTTTGGGTCTGTTGGACAGAGTGTTGTCCCTCCCGGGTGTCCTCGAAATCCAGGCAATTCTGCTAGAGGCTGGTATTCTTTAATCGAAAGAATTTTTTCCATATGTCCCAGGCTGGCCAGGCTGCCTACCAAGCGAATATGATGCTTTTGGCAATGCTGCTGTAATTCAAGAATGTCAGTAGGGGAAAAAGGATGAGTGCCACGTCCAATGTTTGGGTGTTGCTTAAATTGAAACACATTTTCAATGTATAGTTGAAGCTCATTGACTTTCCAGTGAGCCAACCGTTCTACCAGATTTTTTAATGTGGTTAGTTTGGGAACTTTTCCACGAGAACAATCCAATGATATGCCACGACGATGAAATTGTGGTTTGTCTTTGATCGTACCGCATCGTAATCGTCCAATTTTTATGAGATCAATAAGTGTTTGGATGGCATAATAACAACCTGCATCGTCACCTGAGATAATAGTGATTTTATTTCTTTCAATTGAAAGTTGATAACTTTCTTTTGTGAATCGATGCTCTCGAAGTAGCCGTAACGTTGCACTACCGTATGCATTCCAATGAATGGTTGTTTTTGAATGTTTTTGTTTTAATATTTTAGTGAGCTGGGATAGAGCCATTTCATCCGAGCGATGACAGCTGGCTAGGACCCATTCTTTTGGCCAACGGAAAAAACCGTTTTGAGGCTCAAATTTCAAGATAGGAATCAATAAATTTTCAATTGGCATGTGCTAATTGTATCTTAGACGCTGATAAGTTCAAGACCGATATTATTAAACAAAATCCTTTGTTAGTGATAACATTACGGATATTAACGATGATAACGTTGTAAATTATTTAGACTTAGCCCTATTTGTAACAGATTGGCCATAGCGAGACTCAGTGGCTTGATTTCTCGGGGGCATTTTGCTACAATAATCCACTTCTGATGCTATTATTGGTCTCATGGACGTTCTGTCCTTTTATCAATAAAATCTCAATCAAAGTAAGAGTACGTATCAATTGTATAAGGTGTATTTGTGTTAAATTGTCTGCGCAATCTTGTTTTTTGCTTGCTTGGAATAGTACTGTTGTTTGGCGGGCAACCTATTGAATCAATTGATGACAAGTTAGCCACTCAAAAAAAATATCTAAACGCATCTGGTTGGATGTTATCAAAAGGTCCAGCCGTTTGTTATGCGCCAGACACATCTTCTGATAGGATTGAAGAGCATACCTGCCATCAAGCAGACTATTCATCGAATTCCTCATTTGCAGCTTTCCAATTTGATGACAGCGATCGTTGGTCAAGTACTGCAACCAATGGTTCAGGATTACCACAAGGCGAGCCAACCACAATTACTTGGAGTATTGTTCCTGACGGTACGATGATCGATGGATTTAATGGCGAGCCAGATGCCGCGAGTGATTTGATTGCCTTTTTGGATGGCATTTATCCTGATCCCAATAATTCCATCGATATTGTTGATAAACCCTGGTTTATTTATTTTGAAGAGATGTTTGAGAGCTGGGGAGAGTTGACAGGAGTGACCTATATTTATGAGGCCAATGATGATGGCAGTCGTTGGAGGCAGCAAGGTCCTTATGTTAATATTCCTTCTGGCCAACTGGGTGTCCGTGGGGATGTTAGAATTGGCGGGCATTACATTGATGGCACAAATGATGTGTTAGCGTATAATTTTTTCCCAAACATAGGCGACATGGTCATAGATACCGGCGATAGTTTTTTTAATGACACCAGTAATGATTCGCGAAAACTTCGTAATGTCCTGGCACATGAGCATGGTCATGGCATTGGATTGGGACATGTCTGCCCGGTCAGTCAAAGCAAGCTAATGGAACCCTTTGTTTCGACCTTATTTGTTGGGCCACAATTTGATGATATTCTTGCCGGGCATCGCGGCTATGGAGATCCTTTTGAAGATAATGATACCTTTGTCGATGCAACCTTTTTACCGACTCCCAATTTGGGTGAAACCCTCATCGAAACCGGCATCAGTATTGATGATAATTCTGATGTGGATATTTTTAGCATCTATTTTGAGTCAGGCAGTATTATTTCTGTTACCGTGACTCCTACAGGACCGACCTACTTAAGTGGTCAGCAGAATTCAAATGGTTCCTGTTCGGCAGGGACGAATTTTAATGCCGTTGCCCAAAGCAATCTTTGGTTTGAAATTATTGCCCCCAATCAGAGCAGTGTGCTTGCTACGGCAAATTCAACTGCGGCGGGGTATGCAGAAAACGTTATTGATTTGGAGTTAGTCGATGGCAACGATGATTATTATGTCCGTATTTATGGTAACGATAATGCTGCACAAATGTATGATCTTGCGATCACTGTCGAGCCCGTATGTGAAGAAGTATGGGTTGTCAGTCAGCCCGAAGTATTACAGGTTGTTTGTCTCGATGAGATGGCCATCTTTTCTGTTGAAGCGGTGGGTACTGATCCCATTAACTACCAATGGCGGAAAAATGCAGTTAATTTACCTGGCCAGACAGATCCAAATTTAATCCTAGATAATATTCAGCCCAGCGATAATGGGTTTTATGATGTGGTCGTAACCAATGCATGTGGCAGCGAAACAAGTTCACTTGGCCAGCTAATCGTTGAACAGATTGACTCACCCGTTCTGGATGATTTACCTGAAAACACTATAGGAGTTTGCCAAACGATTTTCTGGGACAGCGTGGTTGATGCAGAGCAATATTTAATTGAATTTTCGGATGATCCAAATTTTAATTCAGTTATTGATGATAGTGGATGGATCATTGATCTAAGTCACGAATTTTGTGGATTAGAAGATGGTATGACGTATTATTATCGCGGTTTGGCACGAACAGATAATCACTGTGAAAGTGCCCCGTCAGATAGTGTCTTTTCAACGCAATGTGATTCACCTGCTGATCAAAACGAAGATTGTGTTGTCGATTTTGTCGATCTCGCCATCTTTGCAGAACATTGGCTCTTTGATTGCAATGTAAACGAGTGTGATCGGGCAGACATCAACGAAGATGCTTTCGTTAATCTATACGATTATTCAATCTTTACGGAGTTTTGGCCTTAAGTATTTTGAATATCTTTTAATCTAAAAGCATTTTTTGCTGGTATTCTGGCAGTGCTGTTTTTCAGCCAAACGCTTTTAGTGATAACGCCCCGTAAAAACTTTTCCACCAATGGCTGTTGTTCCGTCATCCGTTTCAATGGTATAGGCCCATAGGCATGGAGGACCACCATAATTACTGTGGTCAGTAACTGTTTGGCCAGGTTGAATCCATTCGCTTGATTGACCATACCATGTCATGAATTGTTCTTTGGTATAAGTGATCTCTGCGCCATATTTCAATCCTTTTTTTATATAAGGCGAGAAATTAATAATTCGTATTTTTTTATCTGAAATATTTTTGATAGATGTCGAATAATAGAGTTTTTCAGAGTCGACTTGAGTGCTGGGGCCATAAACGACATTGATTATTTTATTTCCTTTTACCAGATCTTTCAGCGTAAGAATTTTTTCTTTTTTATTATAGTGGATAACTAAACCACTTGTTTCTTCAGGTAGAGGGATTGTCTCTGAATTAAAATCGAGTATTTCACCATTGGGATATGTAATTAAATACGCTTTAATCGTTTCAGCTTTTATCAATTGGTTGCCAATTTTGACCTGGTTTGTTGGGATATAGTTGGCTTTAACCCATTTTATAGGATTGTCCAAGGGCACACCAATATAAAGTCGGTAGTCACTCCGATTATTAAAATGTTTAGCAATTGCGGTGTGGTCTGAAGTCTTGGGTGTATCAGCGATATCTTTATTGCAAGAAAAGATAAAGATGCCCGCAGTAATTATAATGATAATAGGTATGCTATGATTCATTGTTGTTAATCCAGAATCACTTCTTGTTGGTATTCTGGCAGTGTTGTTTTCCAGCCAAAAGTCTTTTCTATATGTTCGCCAAAGGCTTTTGAGCTTTCCGCTTCGCCATGCACGATAAACGTATTTTTGGGTGCTGCCTGAAAGCCGCTGAGCCATTTTGTTAATTCATCTCTATCGGCATGGCCGCTGAAGCCATGGATGCGTTCGATATTTGCTTTGACTTCGTGCATTTCACCAAAGAGACGAACTTCTTCTGGTTTGTCGAGAATAATGCGTCCTAGTGTGCCATGAGCTTGATAGCCAACAAAGAGGATCGTACTTTCTGGGCGGCTGATATTGGCAGCTAAGTGATGTTTTACGCGACCGCCGGTGCACATGCCCGAACCTGCAATGACCATGATCGTTCCTTTGATATGGTTAATCGCTTTAGATTCACGTGTATGACTGGTCATTTTCAAACCCGGAAAATGAAAAGGGTCGTCATAATTTTCGTAATATTCTCTCGCATCTTCATCATACATCTCAGGATGATCTTTAAAGACTTGAGTGACTTTGATAGCCATGGGGCTGTCTAAAAAGGTCATGATGTTGGGGATGCGATCTTCCAATGTTAATTCGTTGAGGTAATAGATCAATTCTTGTGATCGCTCGACCGCAAAGCTGGGCACAACCAGGTTGCCTCCTGCTTCGTAGGTTCGATTTACCGCATCCGCAAGAAGTGATTTAATGTTATTATTGCTCTCATGTATGCGATCGCCATAGGTTGATTCAACCAACACATAATCTGCTTCTGTCAGAAGGGTTGGGTCTCGTAAGATGGGGGCTCCGCAGCGACCAATATCGCCAGAGAAGACAATCTTACGTGATTCGCCGCCTTGTGTAATTTTTAATGAAATGGATGATGAGCCTAAAATATGACCTGCATCATAAAAAGTTGCTTCGATACCTTCGGCAAGTTGTAGTGGGGTTTGATATTTTATCGAATGAAATAGAGGGTAGCATGCTTGGGCATCTTCTTTGGTATAAAGTGGCTCGACAGGGCGTTTGGGTGTATGTTTTTTCCGTTTGTGGCGTTTTTTCTTAAACTCCGCATCCTCTTCTTGAATATGAGCGGCATCCATAATAATGACTTTTGCAATTTCCGTAGTTGCAGATGTTCCATAAATTTTTCCGCTGTAGCCTTCTTTGACCAGTTTGGGTAAAAGTCCGCAGTGGTCCAGGTGGGCATGTGTGAGTAGAACAGCATCAATGGTATTAGGATGGACCGGAAAGGGGTCCCAGTTGCGATCTTGAAATTTTCGTTCTTGAAAAAAACCACAATCAATGAGTAATTTGAATCCATTAATATCCAGTAAATATCTCGAACCTGTTACATTTTGGGCTGCACCTAGAAACGTCAGTTTAATATTCATAGAGTCATTTTCCTCTGCAGATTTTTATTATTGGTTGTTATTTAGCAGGATGATCGACGCGTCCTCGCAAGTCCCGAATTATAGCCCACATTTTTAGCTGATTCCATCTAAATTGTTTAGTGGATACATGCAAAAAAATGGTGAATTATTGAGTTGGATCAAGAGGCTTTTTTGGTAAGCACTTTCATTGCAATGAGTTAAGCCTGTGGTTTGATAAAGGGTGAAAAAATATTTATTTTAATTGAAAATTACATGATAATCGTGTAATAATATATAAATAAGGTTAACTATTCACAACATATAAGAAAGCCTGCCCATGCATACATTCATTGAAGAAAATAAGAGGTTGCTCAAACCCTTTTATTTATCTGCCAATATTCTTGGCGTGTTGCTTTTGATTTTTGGTTGTTCTGCAACGATCTTTCATTTTTATGAAATCTTTGCTGATAAACTTCCACTGCACCCATTTGTGGATTTCTATTTTGATGAAGTTCCCTGGAATTACATTGAGTGTGTTCCGTTTGGACTTTTAGTTTTGGGTTTAGGGCAATTTATTAAATATATTTTTGACGAGGATGCCAGCATTGGTTGGGTTTTAAAACATAGTCAATCGATCATATATTTTTTTATCGTTTATCATCTTGTCACTCATATAACGAACATTACATTAAGCATTCTGTATGACTGGCCTGACATTATTGAGAGAATGATTTTTTTCCCCTTAGCTATTTTTTGGTTAGTAGGTGTCCTTCTATTATTACTAGCCATGAGCTTAATTGTTAAACGTGTGATTCCCATGGTGGAAGAATCAAAGACTCTGGTCTAAGGATTTTCATGATATGATCAATATTAGACTGGACTATCTTCTGCTAGATAAGCGGATGAAGCTTAAAGAGCTATCTGAAGCCACAGGTATTTCTGTAAATAATTTATCTGTGTTAAAAACGAATAAAGCACGTGCTATTCGCTTTTCCACGCTTGAAAAATTATGCCAAGCGTTGGATTGCGAGCCTGGAGAATTATTAGAATATATTGAAGAAGATGCAACCGTTTCATCTGATGTAAGTGATAAAGATAAGTAGCGTCTGTATATTAGAAATTGTGTTAAGCTTACAAATTAAACAATACCTTCTTTCCCTTTTGACAAGGGTTGGAAGGGGTGAATAAACTTTAGGCATGTGCCTGACAACTTAACGATATGTGTGTGCTGCGAAGCACCGGCAAATTTGAATAAGAATGATTATGTGGAAGTTATTTTTATTTAAATATTGTATTGTATAACTGGGTAGTGAATAGTTATTAGTTGTCAGGCCATGCCTTTTTTTTGTTAGATCTGAAATAAAACCTGAAAAATATCAAAAAAATAGCAATTTTTTGTAATTTTTGGGTTTGGTATCCGTCAATATTTTATATGCTATCATCTATGTAGCAATGTTCTTGCAAGTCGATCCATTTTTATATGCTGGATCATACTCTTTCAGGTCTTAAAACATATGAAAAAACTAGTAACGGTTCTTTTTATCACGCTTCTATTCATTCTCATAATTTTAGGTATTATCTATTTTGCTAAATCTACATTTTCCAAAGCCAAGAAAGAGCCAGTCGTTGTTCGCATTGAAAAACCGACTCAAGGTCAGTTAATTGAGTATATTAATGCGCCTGGGGAAGTTCGTCCTCAGAAAAAAGTGGATATCAGTGCCAAAATTGCTGCACGAATCATGGAATTACCTTTAAAAGAAGGCATGCAAGCCATCAAAGGAGATGATGATAATCCTCCTTCCGTATTAGTTAAGCTAGATGCGAGTGATCTTGAGGCCAGTTTAAAATCAGCTCAAGCTCAATTTGATGCCAGAAAAACACAAATTGAATTATCCAAATTGGAGGTGGAATCCCAACAAGCCTCGATTAATGCAACAATGGCTTCGTACGTGCAAGCTCAGCGTGATCTTGATCGACAAAAAGCTCTCTTGGCCACCAAAGATGTCAGTCAATCAGTCGTAGATCAGGCGCAAAGTACCTATGACCAACTCAAAGCCAATCTCGAAGCGGCACAAAATGGTCTTCAGCGTGCCAAGCTTCAAATTCAAGTCTCTGAACATAACCTGGAAGAAGCCGCAGCGAATATTACGCGTGCCAAGGAAGATTTATCCTACACGATTATCAATTCTCCGATTGATGGAACGATCACTCGGCTAAATGCAGAAGTAGGGGAATTAGTCATGACCGGCACGATGAATAATGCTGGAACGGTGATTTTGACTGTTGCTGATTTATCGACCATGCTCTTGGTCGCAGAAATTGATGAAATAAATATTAATCGTGTGAAAGTTGGACAAAATGCTCGTGTAAATATTCATGCCATGCCAGAGCAAGTGTTTGATGGCACTGTTAAATCCATTGCTTTATCCAATAGCCTTAGCAGCAGCGGTGCGAAATTTTTTGAAACCAAGATTCTAATTGATATTAAGGATCAACGGATTTTGACTGGCCTGACAGCGGATGTTGATATTGAGGTGGGGCTCTATGATAACATCATAAAAATTTCCAGCCAAGCGGTACTGGAACGGCGTGTTGAAAATCTACCCTTTGATGTTCGTGAAAACTCTGAGATCATCGACAAAAAGAAAACCTTTGTTGCAGTTGTCTATCGCTATATCGATGGCAAAGCAATCGTAACCCCCGTAAATATTGGTCCTAGCGATGCAACACATACCATTATAAAAAATGGTTTAGCTTTAGACGATCAGGTGATTGTCGGTCCCTTTAAAGTTTTAGAAGGTGTTAAACATCAACAAGAAGTTGAAGATGAAACCTTGACAAAAAGATCCCAAGAGGTTGAAGAAGATATGGGCCTTGTACAGGAACGAAAATTTGATTAATTTTTTATGCTGATTCAATTACAAGACATTAAAAAAACATACAATATGGGATCGGAAAAAATTCATGCTCTCAATGGCGTGAATCTTTCCATTTCCAAAAATGAATATGTCGCTATTATGGGCTCCAGTGGTAGCGGTAAAAGCACACTGATGAATTTGTTAGGTTGTTTGGATCGCGCGACCAGTGGCAATTATACATTAACCGGATATGATACCACCAAATTGGGAGCTGGGGCCTTAGCAAAAGTTCGCAATGAACAAATCGGATTTGTCTTTCAATCCTTTGAGTTGCTTCCCAGGCTCAATGCTGCACGAAATGTGGAGCTCCCGCTCATTTATTCAAAAGGGAATCAGTGGCGATCAAGACGAAAGCGGGCTAAAGAAGTGCTGGATCGTGTCGGGCTTAAAGATCGTATGTATCATCGACCCAATCAACTCTCAGGAGGTGAACGACAGCGAGTGGCCATTGCCCGTGCTTTGATTTGCCAACCTAGCATTTTGCTCGCCGATGAACCGACTGGAAATTTAGACAGCAAAAACAGTGAAAGTATCATGGCACTCTTTGATCAGCTTTATAATGAGGGCCAAACAATTATTATGGTTACCCATGAAGAAAATATCGCGGCGTTTGCCAAACGCATCATTCGTATGAAAGATGGCCAAATCGTTTCAGATGAATCAGTCAATGGAGGTAGCGTCCATTGAGAAAATTATTTGCAGCGCCACTTCGTTTTATCATTTTTATTATCCAGAGCATTCAGTTGGCACTCGGACAAATTTGGGCCAATAAAATGCGTTCTATGCTGACAACCATTGGTATTATCATTGGTGTGGCTTCAGTGACCGCCGTTGTGGCTGCCATGACAGGACTTAAAACAAAAGTTCTTAAAGAATTTGAATCATTCGGTGCCAACAGTATTTATTTAACGCCGCGAGTACCTGAAGAGGGCCGACTTAAAAATGCGGCTATGCGACTCATTCAGTTTAAACCTTCCGAATTTAATGGTGTGCTTGAACATTGTGAGTCCATCGAATATTTTTCCAGAATGGGATTCACGGGACAGAATGTGAGAAAAGGCCAACGTTCGATTCAAAACGTCGAAATAACGGGCATCGAACCTTCATGGCATAAAATTGAAGATCGGTCTGTGGTCATGGGGCGCCCCTTTACCATTGTCGACAAAAACCAAACCGGTCGTGTTTGTTTGATTACCCCAGATGTTCGCGACAAACTTTACCTCGATTACGATTGTATTGGCCAAACGATTGTTGTGGGGGGACGCACGTTTACCATTGTTGGTGTCGTCGATAAACGCATTGAATCCTCAATGTTTGGTGGAAGTGGAGAATCCTTTGAAATCTATGTACCTTATCAAACAGCTTATAAATTATGGCAACCCTACACCATGTTACTCGCGGCAAGCAAAACACCGGAACTGGCCAATGACGCAAGAGCCGAATTACGTTTTTACATGCGACGAATCAAAAACCTCAAGCCGGGTGATCCCGATACCTTTCGCATTGATGTCATTCAACAAGTGGTCAATCGGTTTAATCAACTCTCGATGGTTATGACAGCCGTTGCTGCAGGCATCGTCGGTATTTCATTGTTGGTGGGTGGTGTTGGTATCATGAACATTATGCTGGTCTCGGTGTCAGAGAGAACACGCGAGATCGGTTTGCGTAAAGCGGTTGGTGCACGTCCCGCAGCCATATTATTACAATTTCTCGTTGAGGCGGTCATGCTTTGTTTGATGGGAGGGTTGTTAGGGATTCTCTTCGGCCAAGTTTTTACAATGGGAATATCAAAAATTCCCAATGCCAATCTCGATTTGTCATATATACCCGCTTGGGCGGTATCGGTTTCATTTGGTTTTTCCGCACTTGTGGGAGTCACTTTTGGCATGTTTCCGGCAATCAAAGCATCACAACTAGATCCCATAGAGGCGTTGCGGCATGAATAAATGGTTAAGCACTTTTCTTTGTTTTGGCATAATGTTTTTCAATGGATGTTATCTATTTGATGAATATACGATGTCTGAACATATACCTTCAAATGAAAAAATATCAGAGATAGAGCCATTAGAATTAACCTCTGTCTCGTCAACAAAACCCCGTAAAGAGCCAAATCAACCTGCAGCTGAATCGCCTAAAGAGTTGTCACTGACAATCGAAGAATCAAGAGCTCATGCACTAAGAAATAATTTAGATCTAAAAGTAAGTCTATTTACTCCGAAAATTACCGACGAATCGATTCAGCAAGCTCAAGCAAGATTTGAGCCGCTGTTTCTTTCCCAATTTAATTTTGCAAAATCTGATACACCTGCTGGTACACCTATTTCTGTGACTTTAGATTCCGATGAGAGCCAGAATTTTAATTCCAGCGCAGGTCTGCAATTTCCATTAAAAACGGGAGGGCAGCTCCAATTTAACTCAGGGCTTAATCGTGTGAAATCGTCTGCTCAAAAAGTCGATCTACTAGATAAAAATGGTGATCCTGTTATAGGGGATGATGATGAACCCATTCAGGTCATTATTGATGATCCTCGATATGCAACCGATTTATCAATGACATTGACTCAGCCGCTTCTACGCGGTGCTGGTGTTAAAACGAATACCCATGAAATTCGGGTTGCCGTTTATGATTCTAAAATTGAACGAGCCAGAACGCGATTGGAAGTGATTCGTGTCTTAGCAGCTGTCGATCGAGTTTATTGGCGTTTGTATGCAGCCCGTCGTGAACAAGACGTACGAAAGCAGCAATACAAATTGGCGAATGAACAACTCAATCGAGCAATTCGAATGGAAAAAGAAGGGCAATCTGCTGAAATTGAAGTGATTCGGGCCGAAGAAGCACTCGCCAAAAGCTGGGAAGAAATCATCAAGTCAGACAACGCCGTTCGAGATCGTGAGCGGGAATTAAAGCAGGTCTTAAACATTTCTGGCATTGAGCTGGAGTCGGATACCACACTTCTAATAGACACTCAACCAAACCCTTTACAATACGAAATAAACACCCAGGCATTAATTAAATTTGCCATGAAACATCGTATGGAATTACTCGTCGATGAATTAACCATTCTAAAAAATAATAGTACCATTGATCTGCAAAAAAATGGATTACTACCATTGTTATCTTTGAATTATACTTACAATATCAATGGCTTGGGATTCGCGGCCAGCGATTCCTATGATTTACTTTCTGAAAATCGTTTTGTCGATCATCAGATTGGGCTCTCATTAGAAATTCCTTTAGGTAATAAGGATGCCCTCAGCAAATTGCGAACAGCCATCCTGCAACGTCAGCAGAATTATGCCAACAAGGAAAAAAGCCGGTTGACCGTAAAAAAAGAAGTGCTCGATGCGGCTGACCAATTGCAAACCAACTGGCAGCGTGTCGTCGCCAGTGGTAAATCCGCTATGCTTGCAGAACGGACCTATAAAGCAGAAAGACGCCAATTCGAATTAGGCCTCCAAACATCCACACAGGTTCTCGATGCCCAAACACGTTTTGCCGATGCCCAACTTGCTGAAATCCAGGCCATCACCGAATATCAAATTTCGCAAGTCGACCTGGCCTTTGCCTCCGGTAGCCTCATCGGCGCCGCACAAATCGTCTGGAATAACGAGATAGAAAGCCTATCACAATAGGGTAGGGCTATGCTACGCGTTTAAGCTAAAACCATTTGATATTCACCTTCCCACGATGTATAATGCAATCTGGTTTAGATCCTCACCTGATCAGCGTACGCTACATCAGTGAGAGGGGAATGATAAATCTGGAGGTATCATGGTTCATAAGATCAAATTTTGTTGGGTTCTTTTTGTAATGTTATGCACGCAAGGTGTTTATGCAAATGACGAGTTCGCACCGTTTTGGCGTGGCTTTTCCAATACCGCCAAGATCGTTTACAATTTTGATAATCCAGCAAATTTGAATCAAGCCAGCCTAATCACCGGTCCAGACGCTGGACTTATTACGGCAGGTGTTCTGCCTGGTTTGGAATTTGGCACACAAGCATGCCAAACAGCTGGCCAACAAGGTGTCGTTACCCAGGACAATATTCTGAGTTTCTTTACCAACGTGACCTTTGATAGTGAACACGTTATTGTACGTATACAAATTACTTCAACGTTAACAGAAATTCCCTTTATTGCCATTGAATCTGCAGAAGGATATTTTGCTGATCCAGGATTTCAATTTTGTGATGGCATCGAAATAACAGATAATTCATATACCATTGGCCAGGCAGATCTCGGCAATGGTTTAACCACTCTGGCGTATGAAGTACTTCTAACGAATCCTTCTGGCTGTGAAAATATCCAGATTCTAATAGAAGGTATGGGGGGGGCTTGTTTGGACGAAGTCATCATCGATACACGTCATGACCTTAGCACACTTTACAGTATTGTTGCAGCGGTTGAACCTCCAAGCGTGACCGTCATCGAAGGACAATCTTCTGTTGATATGGTGGTAACAATAGATCCTTCCATGGGCCCAGTCACAGACAATGTGACGTTGACTTTAGATTCTTTCAGCGGCGAAGATGTCAAATTAAATAATCAATTTCCACCGCTTGTTCTGAATTTCACCAGTGTCAATTGGCAAACCCCTCAAACGGTTTCTGTCAGCGGTGTCAGCGATCCCCATTTCGAGTCATGTATTGAAACGTTTATTTTTCCTGCAACTTTTTCCTCTTTGTCTGACCCTCAATTTGATAATGGCATCGCCCAGTCCAATTTAGAAATAAATGTACAGGATGTCGATACAGGTTGTATCTTTCTTGATGCAGTGGATGTTGAATTAAATGAACTGAATTTTGCTGGAGATACTGGCACGCTTGTTTATGTTGCCAATCGAGCCCCGGATTTTGGCACCGTAACAGTTAATGTTACCGATGGACTTATTGCAGGCTCACCATTATTTGTTGCTGATCCGTCACAGTTAGTTATTAATGCAGCCAATTGGGCTACCCCACAAAGCGTCAGTTTATTTGCTGTGCAAGATAGCGAATTAAAGGGAACCCAATTTGGTTCAGGTGTTCCGTCTGTGACCACAGCTGTCACGAATTTAATCATCTCACCAGGAGGCGATAGTTTCTTTACTGGTGTTCCAGACCCTGTCGAAGTTTTTATCTCTGAAGACGAATGCGGTGCGTTACCCTTAAGCGGTTTTGACTTCAATCAGGATTGCCACGTCGATGTCATCGACCTAACCATCTTCATGGAAGATTGGCTAGCTTGCACTCACCCCGCAGGCTGCTAAATAGGGTGGGTCTATGCCTCACGCGTTAATCTAAGGGGTTGCTAATGGAATTAGTCTTTATAGACACATCTTCTGATGTTTGTGATGCAATCAAGAGCGAGTTTGCATCTATAAACAAAGTAGATGTTCTTTGTGGAGATATCCTGGAGTATGCTACCGGTTGCGTAGTTTCTCCAGCAAATAGCTACGGGTTTATGGATGGAGGAATTGATCGTTGCTATGTTGAATATTTCGGACAAGGTTTAGCAGACAAAGTCAGAGAGATCATATCACATAGGCCGGAAGGGTATTTACCCGTTGGCGCAAGTATTATTATTAATACCTATCATAACGCTATACCATGGATGATCATCGCTCCAACGATGATTACCCCGGAACTAGTGGAAGCCACAAATGCCTATCGTGCCTTGCGTGCTGTCTTACGAATAGCTCGGCAAGAGTCCATCGATAAAGTCTATTGTCCAGGCTTAACCAGTGGTGTAGGTTGTGTCCCACCTGACCAGGCCGCAGAACAAATGCGACAAGCCTATGAAGATTGGCTAAACAACCTTTAATTTTTTACAATGCCTTTTCACGTAATCTATGTATTGAGTGGTTGAAAAAAAATTTGTATTCTCTTCGTGTTTTCTGTGAAACATGTCTCGTCATAGCTTTAGCGACGGTAGATTCGTAGTAAAATATTTATAAGTTTTGATTTTCTTTTCACACCTTTTAACTATTATGTGGTTAACCACCACTCTAACACAAATATCATTTGACAATTCCATAATTTCCTGTAGTATGAAGAGTATCGGTCACAAAAAGGTTGGAAACGGCTCCTCTAGATTAACATGACATACATAGGAAAGGGAATTTAAATGATTCGAAATAAAAAAATTATATTATTTGGACTGTTTGTTTGGATGTTCTTTAGTCATTCGTTATATGCTCTTAGTACGGTATATGTTTCACCTACAGGAAATAATGATACTGGTGATGGTACAATTGGTAATCCATATGCAACAATTAAAAAAGGAATAATTCAAGTAGATGCTGGTGGTACGGTTATACTACTTGAAGGCACTTACACTGGTAGTGGAAATACAGGGCTAACCCTGCAAACTAAAATGCTTACATTACAAAGTGTGACCCCTGAAGATCCAGACGTTGTCGCAAAAACAGTCATTAATTGTAGTGGAAATCAGGTTGGAGGAGGAGAAGCAAGATTTATCAAATTACTTAATACAGATGCCGTAATTGACGGACTAACTGTTACCAATGGGTTTTTTAAAAATATAGATCGTGACACGATAATGTGCGAGAAAAAATCACCAACCATTCGCAATTGTATCTTTTTTGGAAATTACACTAATTCAAATGCCATTATCTCCATTTTATCTAGCGATGTAAATATTGAAAAATGTGAGTTTTATAACAATAATGCTGTCCGGGCAGTAATAGAAATTGATAATTTTCCTCCAATTGCAAATAAATCTGATGTTTTAATTAGTGAGTGTTTGATTGAAAATAATATGACTACAGCGATATATTCTATCAATTCAAGTAGTCTAAAAATTATTAATTCAATTATTAACTCTAATTCTAAATCAGTAGATGATGGTGGAGCCATACGTTATCGAAGTACATCTGGCAGTGGCTTGAGCGTATTAAATTGTACAATTACAAATAATATTTCAAGAAGAGGGGGGGGGCTTTTTTTATATCAAGGGACTGCAAATGTAGAGAATACAATATTTTGGGGAAATCAGGCTATCAGAGGTTTGGGTAATCAAGTTTATCTTGGAATTGTAACTCCGACTTTAAATGGAGATTTTAATATTAGTCAAGGAGGCCAAGGCGATATTCATGTTGAGTCTGGTACATTGAATTGGGGGGCAAATAACTTAATTTTAGGCCCACAATTTTCGATGACAGGTGATTTCCACATTTTACCTTCTTCTCCTTGTATTGACATGGGAAATAATACTCCTGTTGGCGGATTGCCTACAAGTGATTTTGAAGGGGTTGCACGTAATCTTGATGGTGATAATGATCAAGTAGCTGTCGTTGATATTGGAGCACACGAGTTTATTAATTCTGTCCCCATAATTTCTACGTCTCCCAAGATTATACAATTTTTTACTCCTTATATTGGTTGGGAAATAAATGAAACACAAAAAGTAAAAATTTCTAATTCTGGAACGGGTACTTTAAATTGGACATTGTCACATACAGCTTCTTGGTTAAATGCGTCTTTAACCAGTGGGCAATCTAGCGGTGAGATTGACGAAGTGATTCTTAGCGTACCTACTGTCAAGGGGCTAGATTATGGTGTATATTCTACAAACATAGTTATTAGCGATGCTACAGCAGCGAATAACTCTATTGATATTAAAGTTGTATTATATATAGGGCGTCTCAAACCAGATGATGAAAATGAATTTGATGTGTTGTTTATGCAACCAAGTAATAATTTGGGATTAAAATGGAATGAGCCTGATCAAATTAACTTTCAAAATGTTTTAACTCAAAAAATGACTAGTAGTGTCGAATATGCTAACTCGACTATGAGTAATTCAGAATTATCACAAAGGTATAACTTGGTAAAGGTAGGGTTTGTATATAAATATTTCGATAAGTATGTTGACCCGATTGGGTCAAAACTTTTGCAACAAATAAACAACTCCTCTGATGGTTCTATGGATGAAATTTATATTATCCAGGATATATATAGTGCTGATTTTGGCGCAATACATAAACCAGGCTTTGGTGGAGGATATCAGTGGGGGGGAGAATTTGCCGCTATAGGCATGGAAGTAGATAGTGTTTTTTCACATGAGGCCGGTCATTGGTTAGGAGCAGGTCATTGTGATAATTTTAATTTTGAAATTAATGGGCAATTGTACCAAACGATAATGGGAGGAAGTTCAGAGTGTAACAACTATGGTACTATAATTAATTATTTTTCTAATCCTGATATTATTTACAATGGTATAGTAATTGGCGACCAGAATCATAACAGTGCTGCAATAGTTCGGAACAATGCAATTCACAAATCAAATGTAAGGACACGAGCAACAAAAAGAGTTATTTATGTTGATCAAAATGCATCAGGTTTTAACGATGGGTCTTCCTGGCAGGACGCTTTTACAGAATTAAGCGAGGCTTTATATGAATACGATCTCAAAGCAGCTCGTGATGGATTGAATAAAGTGGGCCACAAAGATGAAATTTGGGTAGCTCAAGGGATATATACACCTGGCCTTACTGAGAATGAATCTTTCCAATTAGTTCAAGGAGTCTCCATTTATGGTGGTTTTAATGGTACTGAAACCTCATTAGATCAAAGAAATCCTTTCATTAATCAAACCATTCTGAGTGGTGATATCGGTACTCCAGGAGATAATAGTGACAATAGCTATCATGTTGTAACAGGTCCAGATGATGGGTTCAGAGTTTTACATCACGAAGCATTTCTTGATGGTGTAACGATTACTGGAGGCAATGCCAATGGCCCATTATCAGATCAACAAAATGGTGGTGGAATTTATTTAACCTCAACATCACCGACGATTCAAAATTGTATCATAAAAAATAATAGTGCGTTAAATCATGGTGGTGGTATTTATGCTAAAGATACAGATGTTGAATTATTTAATTCTATTTTTCATGATAATGCTGCAACAAATGGTGGTGCCATTTATGTTGAAGGTAATGCCGAAGTAAGCCATCCATGGATCATCAATTGCACCATCGCAAACAATAATGCTAGCACCACTGGTGGCGGTATTTGCTTAGATAATAATACCCAGGCTCGTATTATCAACTCGATTGTAAGAGATAATGTGGCTGTAAATGGATCTGAAATTGCTGTGCTTGATAATGCTTCACCATCTCGTGGTCAGTTCGAATATAATAATATCAAGGGAGATCAATCTGGCATATATTTAGCAACGAATGCGATGCTTGATTGGCGCAATGGTAATATTGACAAACTGCCTAATTTTGCTAATCAAGCTAATAGGGATTATCAGTTGCTGATGGGGTCTTCATGCATAAACGCTGGTTTACCTGGGTTTGGTTACCAAATAAACACCGATATCAAACTGGCCAATCGTATTCAAGCAAGCGGAATCGATATCGGAGCATATGAGTATGCTGCAGCAAATATTGTTTACAATGAAACACAAAAAACAAGTTACTTGACGATTCAAGCAGCGATTGATGCAGCACTTTCAGGTGATGTGATTAAAGCATTTCCTGGCATTTATACAGAGAAAGTAGATTTCAAAGGTAAAGCAATTATGCTGCAGTCGAATGATCCAACGGATTTATCTATCGTTGAAAGCACGATCATTTCTCCAGGAAATCCAACAGATCCAAACTCCATTGCGGTAAGCTTCATCACAAATGAAGCCAATAGTGCTGTACTCAAAGGAGTCACACTTCAAGATTGTTTTATAGGCGTAAAGTGCCAGGGCGCTTCACCAACTTTAACAAATAATAAATTGTTAGGTGGCATTCAGGCTGCAATCCAATTAAATAATTCTTCCGCAAAAATCAAAAACAACTTAATTCTTAATGCCAATAATGGTATTGAGAGCATTAATTCTCAAAATGTACTTGTTCAGAATAATACCATTGTAGGTCATTCTGTTGGTGTGAGTGTGTCTCAAGTGGGGCAATCACCAACGGTTAACAATTGTATCTTTTATAACAATACAGATGATCTCCATAATGCAAATACCACCTACAGTAGAGTGTCCGATTTAATTGCTGATCCAGGAACAGGAAATATTGATGGTGCCCCACAATTTGTAGATGCTGCAAATGATGACTATCATTTATTGATCAATTCTCCATGTATCGAAGCCGGTGATCCTGCATTTGTTTTAGCTAATGAATTAGATATCGATGGTGTTGTCAGGTTAGCAGGCGACATTGTTGATATGGGAGCCGATGAATTTAATAAAGTTTATACGCAAAATCAAAAGGTGTGGTTCAATACGATTCAATCTGCCATTGATAGTCCAAATACAACAGCGGGTGAAGTGGTTTTTGTATATCCAGGCACATATAATGAATCAATTAACTTTAATGCTAAAGATATTACTGTAAAAAGTATTGATCCTTTGGATCCATCGATTGTAAAACAAACTATAATCTCAGGTAGTAGTTTGTATGCTGTTGTGTTTAATTCTATGGAAAGTAGTGATGCTGTTTTACAGGGTTTTACTCTATCTGGATCAAGAGCTGCAATTTTCTGTGGAACCAGTGGTACGTCGCCTATTATAAAAAACAATATATTTATTACTGATAAAGCTACTGTGGTAACTGGACAAATAGGTGTTTCAGTTGGTGATGGTTCTTCACCAAATATCTTGGAAAACACATTTAATAGCTTACCTGGGAATGGTATTGAAATAGTTTATGCATCGCCTCGTATCGCAAATAATATAATCAACAATTGTAATATTGGAATAAATTTTGAGGAATTTGGATATGGTGGCCCAGCAACACATATTGAAAATAATAGTATTATAAATTGTCATGAAGGAATTAAAGATATATCAATTTATAGGACACCTCCTATAATCACAAACTGTTTGTTCTATAATAATAGTGATGATCTTATAGCGGTTGACCCTTTAAGTAGTAGCATAATTCCTTCGCCAGTAGCTACATACTCTCGAGTAAGTAATCTATCCCAAGATCCTGGTACAGGCAATATTGATGCATTACCAAAGTTTGCAGATTTTGAAAAATTCCATTTAGATGCTAACTCGCCTTGTATTGATGCTGGTGATCCTGCATATGTTCCAGCTGCAGGTGAGGTGGATATAGATTCACAAATACGGAAAGTAGGAGCGAGCGTTGACATCGGAGCGGATGAAACAAATTATGTTTGCCAAACATGTTTGGGTGATATTACAGGTGGAAGTGTTGCTGGTTTGGGAGATAATTATATTGATATGAATGATTATAATGTACTTTTGGCCATACTGACATATTCAGACTCAATTCCAATAGATTTTTCTCGTCCTTATTGGCATCCATGTGCAGACCTTAATCAGGATGGAATAGTTGACCAAATAGATTTCAACTACTTAACGTCTCTTTTAACTTATATAGGTCCTACAGCTTGCCCATAAGCTTTCAATAAATATCAATACAAAGGGATGGCAAAATCGCCATCCCTTTGCATTTATGGTTTAAATTGCCTTTTTCCTTTCGTGCTTTTAGTGTATTTAGTAGTTAAATTATATTGCTTTTCTCTTCGCGATCTTCGTGCACTTCGTGGTTAATATCTAATTTTCAATTGACATTTTTGCTGATTCATATATAATAATTCATGTCGTGGAAGACTTAATTCAGCAAAAATAATTAACGAATTTCCACGTATATTGACGATATAAAAATCAGCGAATTATGTCCGGGTGGAACCGACGCTGTCACTCCGAAGCCCATTTCAAGAAAACTATTTTTTGTAAAGGAGTGAACCTATGTCTAACAATCCAACCATTAACGAATTAGATCGCGCACCTCACGCCGTCTGGTGCAAACTTAATTCCCAAATCGATCCAACCCAATGGGCCAACCTCTGTCGCATGCTAGGCCAAATGCCCGCCGATAGCTTCGAGCAAATTTATACACAAACCCTCAGCCGCAAAAAAATTAAATCCTTCGTCCAAAAACTCGTCCATGCCATCACAAGCTACGACGCAACTGAAGACCCGCAAGTGCCGGTGACCAGCATTGGCCCGTCCGGTATCGGAGGCGATTTCCAAAACGAACTCAATCTGGCCCAACACGAAATCCAAATGAAGCATCGTGATATTTCACACTTGAGGCAAAACCAAGCTCATTTTAATCGCACAGCCATCGACTTACGTGCGTAGTAAATCAGGTGAATGTAACGAGATATCACTTGTTCAACCGCTAGTTGTTGCTACAATGACCAGGTGTTCAATATTTACCAGTGGTATATCTTAGAAGATTGATTCGACACAATGTCGTAGAATGGGCATCTACCCAGTTTGACAATGGAATAACTGTAAGTTGTTTTTCTAGGCCAGCTTACAGGGAGATCCTAGTTGAGTCTCTCCAGCCAGTACATCTAAAGGACAAAAAACAATAACTTCCTAGGCGAAGTTGCGGTAATATTATGACTATTTCGGTGGGTTAATAAAAAATTTAGTGGTCATCGATCATATAAAACGAGTTCAAGTTAAAGGAACACCAGTATGAAATCTCTCAGCAGACGTCAATTTATCAAGCGTGCGGCAGGCACTACCGCTGCAGCCGCGATCGGATTCCCAACCATCATTCCATCCTCAGCCTTAGGCAAAGCAGGCACCGTTGCTCCCAGCAACCGAATTACTGTCGCCACCGTCGGTTGGGGTATGCAAGGACCACCTAACACAGACAACTTTTTAAATGAAAAAGATTGTCGTGTGATTGCCGTCTGCGATATCGATGAAGGGCCAAAGCAACAGGCCAAAAATACCATCGATGAATTTTATGGCAACAAAGATTGCAAAGCCTATCACGATTACAAAGAATTATTCGCGAGAAAAGATCTCGATGCTGTCATGCTCGCAGTGCCTGACCATTGGCATGGTGTCATGTCAGTCGCCGCACTCAAAGCAGGCAAAGATGTCTATGGCGAAAAACCTCTCGCGCACTCATACGAAGAACAACAAGCCATCGTCAGTGCCGTAAAACGATATGGCCGCGTTTGGCAAATGGGTAGCTGGCAGCGTTCGCAGCGTCACTTCCGAATCGCATGTGAAGCCGTAAGTAGTGGAGCCATTGGCAATGTCCACACAATCGAAGTCGGTCTTCCTAAGGACCACGATGATTTTAGTGGTATGGCAAAACAGACAAAATTTACCGAACCACCAAAAACATTTGACTATGAAACCTGGTTAGGCCCTGCACCATATGCTCCCTATTGCCCAGCTCGTACGCATATGAATTGGCGTTGGATTATGGATTACGGAGGCGGTCAGCTTCTCGACTGGATCGGTCACCATCTTGATATTGCTCATTGGGGCATGGGGATGGATTATATGGGGCCAACAGAAGTTGAGGCTGAAGTGAATAAATGGACCTATGTCGATAGCGGTATCTATAACAGTCCGCTTCGATATTTTGTGCATACGAAATACCCTAATGGCGTAAAAATTAAACTCGCCAGCAATAATTATTTGAAACAAGGAACAAAATGGATTGGCGATGAAGGTTGGATTCATGTTGATCGTGGCGGATTTGAAGCCAGCGATCCAAAAATCTTTAAGAAAACAAAGCTGAATGAGAGTGCTCTGTTCAATTCGCCTGGCCATATGCGTGACTTCCTCGATTGCATCAAAACTCGGGGCACAACACTTTGTCCTGCTGAAGTAGGGCACCGTAGTGCTGCTCCAGGACACTTGGCTTATATTTCTATGAACTTAGGCCGAAAAATACATTTTGATCCTGTCAAAGAAGAAATCCTAAATGATCCACAAGCGGCAAAGCTCATGAAAGCCCCTGCAATGCGTGGAAATTATAGTTTGTAATCGTCTGAGTGAGTAATTTTAAAAATAAAATATCAACCTGTTGGTGAGAATAATAATATGAAATTTAAAAATATCTTAACATTAATATTGATCGTTACATTAGGGTTTTGTCAAACTTCATTGGTTGCACAAACGGATAATGAATTAACAACTGCTTTGGCAGAGTTATTAAAATTTGACTATCAAGTCGATAATTCATTGACACATAAAATGGATAGTTGGGTCAGAGCATCTGCAAATGATGAAGAGTTACGCCAAAAACTGGAAGGGTTTTTCATTGGCGTTTTGATGTCGAAAGATACTCCTTTAGCTGCAAAACAGTATGCGGCTCGTCAATTAAAGCATGTGGGTAGCGACATGTCTGTGACGGTTCTTTCCTCTCTTCTGGTGAATGATGAAACTGTTGATATTGGTATTTATCCATTAACTCAAATGTCTGTTGATGTGGCCAAAACGCTCCGGATGTCCTATAAAAACGCAGGCCCAAAAGGCAAAATTACAATTTTAAATGCACTTGCTTCATTAGGTGATGATGGTGATGGAAAAAATGTGAGTTTATTATCTAGTAATTTATCAAGCGATAACGAAGCTCTCGTAAAAGCCAGTATCGCTGGATTAGGAAAAATAGGAGGCTCAAGTGCCGTTGAAGCTTTAAATGGCTACCATAGTAAAGCTTCATCTAACAAAGGTCTCGTTGAAGATGCGTTGCTGGGATGTGCTGAAAAATATATCGCTGCTGGCAAAACACCTCAAGGGGTTGCGATATATGATCAATTGTACAACAATCCTGTAGATAACTGGGCCATCAAAGGAGCTGCAGCTCGCGGCTTACTGATGAATACAAACGACAATATTCAAGCAAGTGTCCTTGATGGAATGATAAAAAATCAAACTGAAGATCGAGTTCGTGGCATAGCGATTGATGCCGCACGTGACATTAAAAACCCTGGACTGAATTCTGTTTTGATTGCAAATCTTGCCAGTGCGTCAGATACCAATAAAGTTCAGATTATTTCTACATTAGCTGATCGTCAAGCCAAAGAGGGACTGAATGACATTATTGGCTATTTAGCAAGTAACAATAAAGAAGTGAAGGCGGCAGCACTTATGGCCGTTTCCAAAATGGGTGATGCGTCTGCCGTGAAGCCATTGATTGCATTGTCTGCAAAAAGTCGTGATAAACGTGATGCACGTAAAGTCCTTGTAGGTATCTCAGATCCTGCCACAAATGGCGTATTGCTCAAAGGACTTGCGAGTTCAGATGGCAAAGAAAAAATTGAGTACATCAATGTCTTGGGTCAACGTAATGCAAAAGAGGCCGCGACAGAAATTTTAGCTTTAGCAAATAGTGACGATAATAAAATTCGACGCGAATCTATCAAAGCATTGAAGACGGTTGCAGGTCCTGAGCACTTAAATACTTTGGTAGAAATTTTAGTCAACGCAAAAAACAATACGGATCGCAAAGAAGCTGAAAAATCAGTTATTGCGGTCGCGAAACAAGAGCCAAATGCATCAAAGAGAACCAAATCATTATTAGCAAATTACAATAGTAGTTCTGATGATAAACTCAAAGCATCCATTTTGTTTGTCTTAGGTAGTTTGGGTGGAGAAGAAGCTTATGGTCTAGTTAAGAAGGCCTTGTCGCAATCCCCAGCTTTACAAGATGCCGCGATCCGAGCCATGGCAGCCTGGCCAAATTTTGATACGGTTTCTGGTGATTTAATGGAATTGGCCAAGAATGGCAAAACGCCTAAGCAGAAAATTTTAGCTTTGCGAGGTTACATTCAATTGATTGGTAATTCTGAAGGTAGCAGTATCGCAAAAGTTAAATTATATCAATCCGTATTGCCACTATGTGAAAATGTATCAGAAAAACGCTTGATCACTGCTGGTTTAAGCCAGAACCCTTCGATAAGCAGTTTTAATATGGCGATCGATTTAATGAATGACGCTAGCATCATTGAAGAGGCTGCCTTGGCTGCAACCCAAATCGGCATACAAATTATGGAAGAGAATGATGAGGCCGTTTACCGTAAAGTGAAAACCATTGTGGGGAAAGTCAAAAACCCAACCACGCTGGCTACTGCTGAAAGTATCATTGAAGAATTAGCTTGGATTGATGAAGAAGGCGGCGAAGAAGAAGAAGAGGGTGATGATGAAGGGGAAGGTGATGAAGATGAAATGGAGGAAGAAGAGGAGGAGGATTAATCCATTAATCTTTTTATTACAATTATTTGAAATCAACGATTCATTTGATCAATTTAACATGATGAGACAAGGTGTATAATATGAAGTTGAATCGATTATTTGCTGTTTTTGTCATTGTATTTGTTCTGTGTTTTTCACTGAACAATTTATATTCAATAAAGCATCCTGGGGCTGCCTATCGTGTCCATGATCCTTTGCAGCCTCAACCTAAAAAAGTAACGCCAGGCAAAAATAACTCCGCTCCCTCTGATGCGATTGTTTTGTTTGATGGAAAAAATCTTGATCAGTGGCAAAACGAAGAGGGGGGAGCTACTACTTGGGAGATTGTTGATGGTGCTATGCGTGCCACGATGAAGGGTGGTGAAATCCTGACCAAGCAAGCTTTTGGGGATTGCCAGCTGCGTATTGAATGGCGAATACCTACAGCTGCAGAAGAAAAAGCATATGCTAAAGCTTTTGAAGCTTTTGAAAACGATAATGAATTTAACGATGAAGATGAGCAAGAGGAGCATGAAGATCAGGGGGAAGAAGATGAGGAGCCTCTTGATTATTATGATGGTGCTGGTCAGGAACTGGGTAATAGTGGCATCTTTTTGATGGGGCTCTACGAAGTACAGGTTCTGCATTCCTATAATAGAAAAACCTATCCAGACGGTCAAGCTGGTGCTCTATATGGGCAACATGCTCCTTTGGTAAATGCGACGAAACCAGAAGGCCAATGGCAAACTTATGATATTATCTTCCATCGTCCCCGTTTTAACTCAAAAGGCGAAGTTGTTAAGAAAGCCACTTTTACCGTTATTCATAATGGTGTTTTAATTCATTATCATAAAGAGCTCTATGGTATTTCAACATTTTGTGCTCTTGCCGAGTATGAAAAGCATCCAGATAAGCTTCCTATTAGACTTCAATGGCACGGTAATCCGGTCCAATACCGAAATATTTGGATCAGAGAATTGTAGGTTAAAATGCGATTACTCATTCCTTTATTAGTTCTTTTTGTCTTTATAGGATGCAATGAATCTCGGTTTCGGCATTTCGTTTTATATGAAAAGAAAATTCAGCATGCAAATGATTTTAAGCAAGATAGTCATAAACATGAGATGCATAAAGAGTCTATTGTAACTTATGGAATTGCAGATAAAAAAACAGGTAAAGTTTATTACTCTGATCAACATGGCAAGTTGTATTTAATTGGTGAATAGCCAGGTTGATTTTGGATAGAGATTAAACGAAACGATTGATTCCATTAGTTGTTAGAACATTATTATTAGCTAGTCCATGAATAATGGTGGACTAGCTTTTTTTATGTATGTTTAGCTACATTTCTCAAAAGAATCCCTAGGATATCATAAATAAATCATTTTTAACTCTATTGTTTGTAGGTGGTTATCGATCTGGTGGGGGAAGTCTTAAAAAAGTGTGTAACAAAGAAGGTTTTGAACTGTCTAAATATACAGAACAGATGACATAAAAAACAAAAGTGGATACGAACAAGACATGCTAAAACGATAAGTGAATAACATAAAACCTCCTCCTCCTTCCTTACACTTTTTGGAGACACTCTTGCTAAAATGCCAGAGTCGTGCTAGCGGCTCTGGCATTTGCTATTTTATTCGTTTTTTTTTGAGAGAAGATCAAAAAAATACCAATGCTTTCTTAGGTTGATCTGAAAGCATTGGTATAAATATTATTTGGTCATTAATTCAAAGATGAATTATTTTTACTTTTTCTTCGTTAGTTTTCTGACAGATTCAACTTTGTCTTTTTTGAAGGTATATTTAAATGCTTCTGGATTGCCATAATACCATATTTCTGAGTGTTTTTTCGTTTCAACACGAACTGGTGAGCCAACGCTAGCAGTCACGTCATCTTTAGTCATTCCTTTAAGGACTAACCCATGTTGTATAGCAAAAACTCTACTTTTGTATTTTTTGGGATGTTTAGCTTTAAATTCTTTAATGTAAGCAACGCGTTTTCTTTCAAGTTCCTGACCTTTGGGGGTAAAGTCAAAGTGCACTGATTTCGGTGTTAGTTCATCACTTGCACCTGAGACAACATCGATAATCATACCAATACCACCGCCAATGAGGATATTGCCTAAGAACATTCCCTGCATGCCGTGTTTCAGAGTACGTTTTTGAGGTTCAGCGCCAGGGTAGGTTGCAACGAGCGTGTGAGTTTTGTTTCGAACTAATTTAAACTCGCCAGGAGCTTCTAGTTGAGCTTTACCATCTACCTGTACTTTAACGCCTGCGGGGTTTGATGTAATTGGGACTTCCTGGTATTTTCCAGTGACAATGGTTGCACATCCAGGTGCTGTAAATAATAATCCCATTAGCATAAGAATAGAGAGTGACTTTTGCATAGTTATTGCTCCAAAAAATAAAATAGGTAATTTAAGCCGACCGTTTCGACTCACCAGCATAGATTTTATAAAAAATGGTATATAATGCAATAGATTATTTTTTATAAAAGTAGCCTTTTTAAGGCTTTAAGGCTGTTTTTACCCATTTTTTTTGAGATTGCGATCAAATCGCTTGCGTTCTGATTCCTTGAGGAGCCTTTTTCGCAGGCGAATCTCACTGGGGCAAATTTCTACCAGTTCGTCATCTTGGATGTATTCGAGGGCTGCTTCGAGGCTGAGCAGTCTTGCGGGGCGAATTTTTGAGGCATCGTCTTTTCCTGCCGCACGGATATTGGTGAGTTGTTTTGCTTTGATGACATTGACGGGGATGTCGTTATCTTTGCAATGTTCGCCGACGACCTGACCTTCGTAAACTTGGCTGCCGGGCTCGATGAAGAAGATGCCCCGATCATATAAATTGTCGAGTGCGTAGGCGGTGGCTTGTCCTGTATGAGTCGCGATCATGACACCGGCCTGACGTTGAGGAATCGCGCCTTTCATCGGCTCGTATGATTCAAAAGTATGGTGCATAATCGCTCGGCCTTGCGTGGCGGTGAGCATTCTGGCGTTGAGTCCGAATAGGCCACGCGAGGGGATTTTGAATTCCATATGAACATAATCGCTGGCACCGCTTTTGGCATCCATTTTGAGCATTTCGGTTCGTCGTTCGCCGACCAGGCTCATGACCGAGCTTTGGCATTCAGTTGGGCAATCGACGACGAGAATTTCGATCGGTTCGCATTGAATGCCATCGACTTCGCGGATGATGACTTCAGGTTTTCCGACGCAAAGTTCGAATCCTTCGCGACGCATGTTTTCGAGTAGAATTCCGATGTGCATCAGGCCGCGACCGGAGACTTTGAATTCTTCGGGCGATTTACCTTGTTCGACGCGAAGGGCAACGTTGTGCTGCAATTCTTTATCGAGGCGTTCGCGAATTTGACGACTGGTGACGCTGCTGCCATCTTTACCGGCAAACGGGCCATCGTTCACGCGGAAGGTTGTGTGCATGGTTGGTTCATCGATGGTGATGACCGGAAGCTGTGAAGGTTTGTCTGCACAAGCAATCGTATCGCCAATATCAATAGGATCTAAGCCTGTGATAGCACAAATGTCACCGGCTTGTACGTGGGTGACTTGTTTTTTGCCCAGACCTTCAAATTGGTGAAGGTGCAATACTTTTTGTTGGGTATGTTTTCCATCTTTGTCGATGACGGTGACTTGTTCGCCTTCTGCGATATCGCCAGCGAAGACACGGCCGATGCCGATACGTCCTACATATTCTGAATAGTCAAGTGAGGTGACGAGAAATTGCAGGGGGGCTTCGGTATCAAATTTGGGTGCTTCGATATGGCTGACGATCGCTTCGAAAACGACACGCATGTTTTCTTTTTCATCGTTGAGGTCTTTTACGGCCCAGCCGTTTTTGGCGGATGCGAATAGGACCGGGAAATCAAGAGCTTCGTCGTCGGCTTCTAATTGTACCAGCAAATCAAAGACTTCATCGACGACATCTTGAGGTCGTGCGTCAGGGCGATCCACTTTATTGACGACCACGATCGGGCGAAGGCCATGTTCGAGTGCTTTGCCGAGGACAAAGCGGGTTTGGGGCATCGGGCCTTCGAAGGCATCGACGACGAGCAGGACGCCATCGGCCATTTTGAGTACGCGTTCGACTTCGCCGCCGAAGTCGGCGTGGCCAGGGGTATCGACGATATTGATGCGGTAGCTTTCGCCTTCCGGGTCGGTGTAGCTGACGGCACAGTTTTTACTGAGGATGGTGATGCCGCGTTCGCGTTCGAGCGGGTTTGAGTCCATAATCAGGCCATGCTGGCCGCCGGCGAGTTTGTCGAGCTCCTCGTTGCGGAACATGCCGGATTGGTATAGTAGCTGGTCGACGAGCGTGGTTTTGCCATGGTCGACGTGGGCGATGATAGCGACGTTTCTCAGTGTTTGTTCAGGTATCATTATTTCAGTAAAAACTCCTATAATTATTTAGAACAGGAGAGTTTACAGAGTGCTGGGGAAAAGTCAATTGGAAAGATATTTTTTTGCCGAGGCTGCGTTATGGCGATTATTGAAAGCGAGATCTATTTTGAAGACAGTTTGGATATGGAGGTAATCAGGCTTGCGACTGTCTTTGTATGAGAGTCATCAGATATTTCTTTGTTTTGTTCCATATACTCTTGAAGGCTAAGTATATGGATCATGCTTGCCTTGACAGCTTCTTTTCCTACCAGGCTTTCGGAAGCAATCAGGGTGGATAGTTTGCTTAAGTTTATTAGTCGATCTTTAAGGAATTGTGTTTCGCGGCCAAGTTCTAGACCTCTTATAGAAATGGCTTTACCGATACTGTATGTAATCCATCCTGTTGTAGCGCCGCTAAAAACTAAGGCCCAAACATTTGAGTACTTTTCGGTAACATTATAGATCGTTGCGGCGATGCCCCATGTGACTATTGGGATAATCGCACTTAGTGCAAAGAAGAAAATTACCCAGCGTGAGTTTGATTTTTCTCTTACCTCTGAATTATTTCTTAATGCTGTGAGCGTTTCTTGTAAGTGTTTAAGGCTATCAAGATAATTAAAATCGTTTAGCTGAACGATATCAATTGAGTCTTTGACGATATGCTTGGTCTCTTCTGGTTTTGATACAAAAAATCGGTATATTACATACGCTGCAAAAAACGCAAGAATAGTCACGAGTGTAGATAGGATCGAATGCCGATCTGAAATAAAAAATTCTGATATAATGGCTAGCAATGCGAAAAATATAAGAAACAAAATTAAATCAATTCTTGTTATAAAAAAATTCTTAATGTTTTTCTTCATCATAGAATCTAAATACTTAATTTATATAGCCGTTAATTTTCCGAAGTCCCCCAATCGTCCTGAAGGTTATTGAATACGGTCTGGTTTGTCAATATTAAAAAGGTTTTCTTAATTCTCTCAGTGATATAAGGAAATTGTGCTCGACGCAGAGCAAAAAGTGGTTTTTGATTAGGGAAATGGGCTCAAATCGTCGTTTTTGGGCTAATATATAAAGTTTTGTGATTTTGATAGAGCAATTGATCTTGTATTTGAGCAGAACCAGCTTATAATGAATTGATCAAAGAGATACTCACGTCGCAGTGTTAGTTTAGTTCAAGCAAGTCTTTTGAATAGTTGCATGTAAATTGGGAGGTTCGATATGATTGGTTTTTTATGGGCTGCTGTCATCATTCTATGCATTATTTCTGGTGTATTTATCGGTTTATTTATAGATGCTAAATCTAAGTATGGTGATACGTATGAGCGATTTAAAGATGTGATCGACATCGAGAAAGAAAAGACTAAAGCTCAAAAGTCATATGACAAATTCATTAAAAAGCAAAAAGAGATCGAAAGCGAATTAATCAATCAATATAACAAGAAAAAGGATATTTATGACAAGCTATCCGAAGAGTTAACGGTTTTGGAAGAGCATATGGAGTTCATAGAGTGTGGTATGTATGATCCTCATTTTGATTTTGATACTTCTGAAAAATATAAAGATGAAATAAATGAAAATAGGATAAAGCAAAAAAATATGCTTAAAAAGAAAACAGCCGCTACTTGTCATACAGAATGGACGGTAGGAGGTAGTAAGGCAGAGGGGAAAAAGATGACCGATCGTAATATTCGGTTAATGCTTAGAGCGTTCAATAATGAGTGTGATGCCGACTTGCTTAAAGTTACTTGGAATAATGTTGATAAGATGGAGAAGAGGATTGTTAAGGCGTTTGAAGCCATTAACAAACTCGGTGAGCCAAACTCGATCGCTATTTCTAATGTTTATTTAAGGCTGAAATTAGATGAGTTGTTTTTAACGCATGAGTATCGTGAAAAAGTGCAGGAAGAAAAAGAAGAGCAGCGTCGAATAAAAGAACAGATGCGAGAAGAAGAAAAAGTACAAAGAGAAATTGAAAAAGCTAAATTAGCTGCCGAACGAGAGGAAAATCAATACGAAGCTGCTCTGGTAAAAGCTAAAGAAGAATTGAAAAATACTCATGGCGAAGAACTATCATCACTGGAAAAACAGATTAAATTGTTAGAAGAAAAGCTAGAAGAGGCTCATGAAAGAAAAGATCGAGCTTTATCACGTGCTCAAATGACAAAATCTGGACATGTTTATGTGATTTCAAATATTGGATCTTTTGGAGAAGATGTTTATAAGATTGGTATGACAAGAAGGCTAGAACCACTTGATCGAGTTAAAGAGCTGGGTGACGCTTCAGTGCCATTTAGTTTTGATGTTCATGCCATGATATATTCAGATAATGCACCAGAGCTAGAGGCAAAGTTGCATAATACCTTTAATGATTATCGATTGAATTTAATCAATAATCGCAAAGAATTTTTTAATGTTACACTAAAAGAAATTGAACAGATCGTATTAAAAGATCATGGTCAAATAGAATTTACAAAATTAGCAGAAGCCAAAGAGTATAGAGAATCTGTGTCGAAACGGAATGGTAACATACATGAAATTAAGCAAATGAAAGAGCCGGAAGTTCAACCTCGTATACAAGAAACTTTTCCGAGCTCATTGTAAGTTGGAGGATTAAAGGTGTCTGATCCCTTTAATTGCTCTTTCTTAAAGTGTTGTGAGGTATTAATGTCTAAACAGAGTTCTATATGGGATAAAATATTTATCGAACTTGCTCAACGAGCAATTAGGAAGGTTCACTATGATTATCAAAGGCTTTCATCAGGAAATACCTTTCATCATTCTAGCATATCAAATTTAAATATAGGTAAAGGTATAGAATATGCGTTTGAGACTGATGTTTTATTCGCAATAAATCAAGAATTTAGTGATTCTGGGTATACGTCTGGAAGATTAGTGGAAGGTGATAAAAAGAAAGATCAACCAGATCAGAGGTTTTATCGTATCTATAGAGAATATGCTTATGCCGACCTCAAGCCTAAAACAAAATTAAATCGTTCCTTTAAGTTAGATCTATATATTCAAAGATATAATCCTCTTGATACAAATGAAACTCATGATCCTGCTATTATCGAAGCAAAAAAAGTAAGGACAATTACGATAAATGGTGAGGGGGAAGAAGAAATAAATTGTAATGTCTCTGAAGTTGTAAAAGACGTCATAAAGTTATATAAATATTCAAATGGGAAAAACTGTCGAAAATATCTTTTGCTTTGGAATTGGATTGAGAAAGATGATCGTAGATATGAGGATGGACAGAAGCCGACAGATGTTCAAGATGAAATTCTTGAAGGAATGAAACTCAAAGGCGTGATTTCAGATTTAATAGGGCTTAAGTCGAAAAGAAGTGATAGCGAAGATTATAAAAAAGCAATTAAGAAAACTCAAAACAAAATAGAAAGTGTAGTTGCTAAGTATTATGGTAAGGGAAAAGTATCGCTGAAGAGTGCTCTTAAAGAATTAGTAGATGAGATTAGGCCATTAGATAATAAGTACAAGGGTAGAGTAGGTGAAATTAAGGAGAATATAAAAATAAAAATTACGGATGTTGTTGAAATGATAGATTTAATTAAGACATTCAAGATAAATAAAAATAATCTAGTAGTTAAAGAAACTAGGTGGTTCCCCCTTGATTGGCAGGGAAGGGGGGCTAGCAATTACATTCCTTCTAAATCAATTCGTTGGTTATGGGTTTCTTTGTTCGAAATTGAATTTCCCAAAAGGTAAAAATTTAATAGAAGCAATGTAGAGGATTGTTCATAGATTTTTTTTATTAAGAAAACCCTTGCAAAAACACCGATGAAGGGTGTATATTGAAAATGATCAAAGGGGTCTTTTCAGAGGCGAATGCTTCCATCTAAAACTTCCTTTGATAGACAATTGAATATGCGGAAATCGTTAGAGATTTCAGCTGTCTCCAGATAAACGCAACTGCATGACTTTTAGTTATGTATCCTTCAAAGAGGCACTGAATAGCTCGCGATGACTCTGCGTCTATCACGTCATAGACTAAAAGAGCATCGCTTGCTTTTGTGTTCTTTGTGGGCTGTTGCGGCCTATCTGGTGCACAGGGTAGGCGGTGCTCTTTTTATATACATACTTTGTATGTGTCATTTAAGGGGCATTCCAAATAAATCTCATAAGCTCGGTTGCGTAGGGATTACGCTGTCTACATAACGGGACAACCGAGCACACTTTCCGTTTTGTAAAGAATTCTGCAACATAAAGTGCTTAACCTGCGCGCAGAGAAAACGAAATGCAAAAAACAGTTTTAACCACAGATTGCGCAGATGAACACAGATTTAAAAGGCAAGATATTTTAGTTTTAAATAACAAAAGAGAAATGGTTTTAATTCAATCTGTGCTAATCTGTGAAATCTGTGGTTAGAAATAAAGACATGGATTCCCGCTTTCGCGGGAATGACAAACGTGTGTGTGTAAACGGATCGAAAGAATCATTAAGAAGAACGTACAGAAGGGAGGTGATGCGAACTAGATAAAAACGGAGAGTGCTTGATCGGGCTGGGAAAGGGTTTTTGACTCCACTTCCACCTCAGTGGGACGATCAAGCATACATTCGTATGTTCTAGCGCCGCGACAGGCGTTCGCCTGTTTAAGTTCTTGGATTTTACAATAACCGCTTCCGCTGAGCGCTACCTCATTGGTGAGACATGTAGATGAGTACTTTTAATGGGCCAAGGAATTTCCTTGTTTGATTGAGTCTTTTTCTTAGAAATCGATGCTCGACGTTTAGCAAGTAATATGTTCTACTATACGGTAAAGTTATAAATAGCTAAATATCATAACGCAGAGAGAGCAGATCTAAGTCGATCGCTTTGTCTGCGTTTTTTTATTTTTGGAGAAGGAAAATGAAAAAGATTTCGATTGTGCTTGTGTTATTTATCTTTCTAAGTCAAGCTCCATTAAATGCGTTGCATGTTGGTGATGGAGCGACTCATGTCTTTGATGCTTCAAATCCGATCAATGACTCCGTCCTGGCAGACTTTTTTGTAGCGAACCTTCCTGGTACGCATCTCGATATCTTGGATGATGCTTTTATCGATGGTGATGTTCAGTTGCATAATTTCAGCACTGCGGATATGACGGGTGGTCATATTACAGGCGTCTTCGACACCTTTGATAATTCAAGTGCCAATATCCATGGCGGATTTATTTTCCGGCAAATCCAAGTCGCACATGACAGCCAACTCAATATTTGGGGTGGTTCAATCGGAGCTGCTCATGGGGCGCATTTTAATTTTAATATTACCACCCGAAACAATGGCCGTATTGATATCTATGGCACAGATTTTTCTATTAATGGCCAAAATCTCTCGGATGGTGAAGATTTGCTGAGTCATTCTGTCTTTAATTTTCCGAATAATTCATTTACCGGCCAGCTCGAAGGCACATTAGCTGACGGTTCTTCATTTGATAATGAATATTTCATTTTTAATTTAGATAATTATGCAGGCACTGCCAACATATATGTTCATATCATCCCTGAGCCTGTTACATCATCGTTGCTTATTTTAGGTGGTATTTCTGTTCTAAGAAGAAGAAAGTAAATTGAGATCTAAATCTGTGGTTAGAAAAGTTTTAAAGTCTCCATCCCCATTTCATCTTCGATGAACTGAGGCTGCCACCCAGGTGTTTGCCTGCTTGGTTTTAAGTTGACATCTGATTTGGCACTTGGTAGATTAGTGCCATTGAGAACCTGAGAGAGAGAATCGGTTGACGCGGATTTTTTCTTTCAGGTTCTTTTTTTATGCCTATTTTTTGAGTTCGTTACCAATATTAACATAGCCAGGATGCCAGGGGGGCATTGTAGAGGAGAAAATGTTATGAAATCGCGAATTTTAGCTGCTGTTAGTGTTTTATTATTTACGGTGCAAGTCCATGCCACGCAAATTGTTCAAACGGCACCCTATTCGGGTGTTCTTGATATCGCAGATTCGTTCACATTTGACTACTTTGATACGTTAGGTGGAACGCGCGTTCTTGATTCTGTACAACTAAAAATTACAATGGAAGCCTTATCTGGCGGATTTATTGCAGACAATGATAGTGCACAAACCGCAAATATCAATTACGAGTATAGCATTTTGGGAAGTTTGAGTTCCTCTGATGTTTTTATTAGCTCGTCGGTTGGAGCTAAAATTACAGATACGGTTCCATTAGTATTGGCGGCTGATAATGGTGATGGCACTGGCGTTATTGATAGTAGTGGTCCTGACGGTGCGCTGATCGATTTGACAGGCGAGTCAGATTTTTTTCAATCATTATTGACTTCTAGTTTTGGTACTTTTATTGGAACGGGAACGTATGAGATTGATTTAAATACCAGTCGAACATTTAATATTTCCGGTGGAAGTGGCGTCGAAGGTGGTTTTTCGAACATCGCTGTCGAAGGGGACATTGAAGTGACCTATAATTATCATGTTATTCCTGAGCCTGCAACGTTAAGCATGTTGACTTTAGGCGGTTTATCTCTCCTGGCAAGACATCGTAAAAGAGCAGGCTCAGTTAAAGCATTTTGATTTTGATCTGCGTTCATCTGTGAAACGTGGCCAGCCAATTTATCTCACCGTAGCTTTCGTTAGGTGGATCTGTGGTTAGAAAAGAGATTGAATTTATTTAGATATATTGTATAATAATGATATGAAGCCAGTTAAAGATAATATTGCGGACATGATTCATAACCTTCCTGATGATTCGACGGTAGAGGATATTCAATATCATCTCTACGTGCTTGATAAGATCCAGAAAGGCCAAAAGTCGATCAAAGATGGGCAAGGGATATCGAACGAAGATGCCAAAGCGAGATTGTCTAAATGGCTCGGAAATTAATTTGGTCATCCCAGGCCATACAAGAATCGAAGCCATCGCTGAATATATTGCCCGTGATTCCCAATTTTATGCCGAATCGGTTGTTGCTAAACTTTTTCATGCCCCACAAGTCCTTCTAAAATACCCACAAATAGGACGTGTTGTTCCCGAACTCAATCAAGACAGCGTTCGAGAAATCTTTGTTTTTCAATTTCGATTGATCTATGAAATTCAACATGAAGACATTCATGTCTTAACCATTATCCATGGCAAACGTTTATTCGAAGATGCGTTTAAGTCAGATTAAACTTTTGGGTTTTTCTATGATGCCTGTTTTGGGGTGTGTCTAGACGACGTTGGCCAGTTTTGCGATGACGAGTAGGCAGATGGCTACGAAGACAAGAAAGCCGATGATAGTGATGAACAGGAAAATGGTTTCTCGGATGAAGACCTTGATTTCAAATTCTTCCAGTTTGACGGCCTTGTAGACGGTTGCGATACAAAAACAAATGGGCAGTGCCCAAAGCAGCGATGCCGCGTGTACAGGTATGTACATGGGTTCTGTGAAGATTGCTGCAAGTGTTGTTATGCCATTAAAAATCATTTAGTATGAATCTTTATATTTTCTTTGCGGAGGTATTAACTTCATTCGATGCGGATAAGTAAACCGCGTCGAGTATGCAGATAAAATTCAATAGGCCAGCCAGCCGGGTGTAGAGATCACCAAGATCAACGCCATGACCATACAGAACAAGTGGGGACAACCCGGATCCTTTCAAGAAATAGACCAGGCCTGCCGGGGCACCGCTCAAAATTTGTAGGGAAAACCAGAAGACATTTCCATTTTTAGGGTCAACAATGTATATGCTGCCCAGCATGATTCCTAGTATAAATGTGGTGCAAATACCGACGAAAATGATGACGCCTCGTTCTTTTTGGCCCATCAGCCAGTGTCCGCCTCCCGGTATGAGCCAGGCGATGATTCCGATTAAAACCATCGGAAGATTCGAGATATTATTTTTATGTGGAGCGACCATAAATTTCTTGTAATCATCCATTTAAATCTATTTTTATGCGAACAGGCTAACGTCTTTGGGCGTTGAAGTCAAGGAATGGTTTTGAGATGCCAAATTCGTTGGTTTTTGGCCAGAATGTTGCTTTTAAATCCAAGAAATATAACAGATTATTAGAATTATGGTTGGTTTCTCTTGATCTGTGCGAATCTTTCGTTATAATTTCGGATTCTTAACAGGTTGATGAAATTTTGGCATTGCCAAGTTTTCTGTAACTGGTTAATATAGAGACACTTGGAGGTGTAGCTCAGTTGGTAGAGCAACGGCCTTTTAAGCCGTGGGTCCTGGGTTCGAGTCCCAGCACCTTCATTTTTATTAAGAGTTTGGGTAAAGTACAGTTAAGCATGCCTTCGTAAACCAATTTCTCTTCCTTAATATCCTTTAAAACTCAAGATTGCGTTAAAGTTCTGTCTACTTGCCATTGGTCTGCTCCCTGAAATATGATCCAGTTTTAATGAGAATTTAACCCAAATTTTTGTTATTATGTTTTTGGGAACAAATAGAATTAAAGTTCATTTGATAGATGAAAAAACTAACCATTAAAACAATGTTGTTCATGCTCCTATTTTCTTGTGGAAGTAAGGTGATTTTCGCTGATTCGACAGAAGAGGTGATTCAATGTATTTCTGTCAGAGTCAGTCAGATACGAGAGGGTAAACGTGATCGAACCTTGGAGGAGGAGTTTGCTGGAAAAGTGACAGATGCTTCTTTGGAACATGTAGATCCACAGAAGGTACTAGCTTTCTTAAACAATTATGAAAATGAAGAGAGCTGGGAAGGTCGTCATTTTGTTCTATGGTGTCAATGGCGATTAGCGGTTTTGCATCCACAAAAGGATATTAGACAAGATGTCACAGAGAGTTTGGTTAAAGCTTATATAGATCAAAATTCTGGAATGGCATCCCATGCTTCCAAATGGCTGGTGTCATTTTGTGAAGATGATTTTTCAGAAGTAACAAGATCTTTGATTATTGAAAGATTCCATCAAGTGAAAGAGGAAGTCGAAAAAGCTAATCAAAATCAAACTAAAGATAATTGTGTTACTGACAAGATCTTTGATAGAGGGTTAATTTATATTTGTGGAATTGCAAATATAAAGGAACTGTTTCCCGACTTAGAGAACCTTTTGATTGATGAATGGGAATATAAAAAGCAAGCGGGGAAATTTGGCAAAAAATGGTATTACACTACTGGATTTGCTGTGCGTCTGGTTCGAGCCAGAATGGGTGCACACGAAGATATTGTCCAATGTATCGCATTAATTAAAGCAGAGCATCCTCATGTGCAAACGTTGCATTTATTAGAAAAATTAAGCTATATGCGGCAGCCCGAAGCTGTAGAATTAATCAAGGTAAGTTTTTTAAATAGTGAAGATAGACTCCCGGCAACTAAGCCAACAGCAATCGGGACACCTTATTATCGTTTTGCCATAGGGGCCTTAGCAAATTGTTTAGAAGGTTTTCCTGTACTACGTAAAGAATCAAGAAATTATACTGCCGAAGAAGTAGAGCTTTGCCGTAAATGGATGTCTGAACAAAAGGAATGGAACATTATTCGATAAATGAAAACACTGATCATTAAAATGCTAGTAGTGTTTTTCGATTTTTACAAGATCATGTTATAAAAGAGATAGCGTTAGCTTGGTGAATTAACTGATTTTTCTTTTTTTAAATGCTTATATAGCATATATATTATTAATATGAAACAATTTTGCATAGAAACCTTTGGTTGCAAGGTCAATCAATATGAAAGCCAGCAGATTCGTGAGATTCTTCAGGGTTATCAGATGACCGAAGATAAGCTCACTGAATCGACCGATTTGGCTTTCGTGAATACTTGCTGTGTGACCAATGCCGCGAGCTCGAAAAGTAAGCAATTTGTTCGTCGGATTCTCAATAAAGCACCTGGTGCGACTGTTGTGGTGACAGGCTGTTTGCCGAGTGTGGAAGAGCCGGATAAAAGTTTTGATGGCCAGGTTGTCTGGGTGGGGCATAACGATGGGCTTGAGCAAAAGCTCATTTCGATTCTTGAAGAAAAGAACGCTTCCGGGCAAGAAGACCAGGCTTCAGTTTGTACGTCTGGTGTAACCGAAACCAATCAACCGATTCAATCGTTCAATGGACACACGCGTGCCTTTCTAAAAATTCAGGATGGTTGTGATGGGCATTGTACCTATTGCATTATTCCGCAAACGCGTGCCGTGTTGAGTAGTAAGCCGATTGCGGATGTAGTCGAAGAAGCCAAGCGATTGGTTGATGGTGGGCATAAGGAAATTGTGCTGACGGGAATTTTCATTGGTGCGTTTGGGCAGGAAAGTGTGATTCGCAGCCGGTGGGAAGGACGCAAAAATCATCAGTTAGCCCAATTGCTCTATGAGTTGGTTAAAGTCGATGGGCTGGAACGTGTGCGCATGAGTTCGGTGGAACCTGCTGATATTACGCAGGATTTAGTGGACGTATATTGTGACTACCCGGAAACCTTGATGCCGCATTTTCATTTATGTTTGCAATCAGGAAGTGATGCGATTTTAAAACGCATGGCAAGGCAATATCGCCGGGATGAATTTTTGGAAACCGCGGCGATGATCAAATCACGTTTGGATCGGCCGGCATTGACGACGGATGTGATTGTTGGTTTTCCTGGCGAGACAGATGAGGATTTTGAAGATACGGTCAACCTAGCTAAAGAGGTGCATTTTTCCAAGATGCATATTTTCCCCTTTTCACTTCGGCAGGGAACCTCTGCAGAAAAGCTGAAAGATCATCTTGGTTCGCAAACCATCAAAGATCGCTGTAATCAGTTAGGGCAGTTAGATCGTGAACTAACGCAAAACTATCAAGAGCAATTTGTTGGCGAAACAGCAACGTTACTTGTAGAAAAGGCCACCGATCAGCAGATCAGTGGCCGTAATGAGCGTTACTTTAAGATTCTTTGTGATCAACCTGAAGTGGCCATTCAAAAGAATGATCTTGTTGAAGTTCAACTTAACGAAAACCATTCTCAAGGCCTGGTTGGACAAGTTCTAGAATCTATTTCTTGCTAATTTCAAAGTTTGTGATTTTGGTTGAAGAGATTTTTGCGTAAACAACCAGCGTGTCTGTGCCGTCGGTATCGATAATCACACCTTGACGGAAACTTTTTCCGGGCTGAATTTCTCTTCCATTAATTTTTAAGGTGGCTTTGTCTTTGCTGTTCCATTTTTTGACGACAAAACAGATATTTTCGATGGGGTTTCCTTCTGAGGCATCCACATTAAAATTAATAAATTTATCTTTCAGTTCAAATAGATAAGCACGCTGAGCTTGTTCGTAACCTAATGATTTGCCACCTTTGGCTTGGATTACTTCAGGTGCATGCAGCCATGATTTTGCTAGTGGACGAAGTTCTAAAATAGATTTGTCGGTCATACCTTCTAGCATGGTACGTTGTGCCCAGTGTTTTCCTTTAATCGTTGCTTTTTTGAACATGAGGTGTGTCCAGCCATTACTGGAAGCTCTGTCAGGTTTAACTGGGCGTGCACCGTCGGTTGGCAATTGTCCCAGTGGCCAGTGGATGTAAACCACCATTTTGGAAAATGGAGCGATGCGTCCGTCGGCGTCGCCATAATTTTCACCGCCTCGGAAATCTCCAACGGTAAATGGGCTATAATCTGATTTGTAGTGAATCAGCTGAGTGTGCATTGGGCGACTTTCCCATTTGCCTTCCAGTTCGAGTGGGTTTTCATTTTTCCAGCTATAGGAATCAGTTTCTTTAAAGTCATCAAATGTGACGGAATCGCCATAGACGTAGGAAATGCTTTCAGGCGTTTGGCCTGGCCCCATGACGCCGATGGATTCCTGCCATTCGTGATCTTCCGGGTTGTCGTAGGAATAGTGGAGCATACGTTTACTGGCGACACCATCTGGGTAGATGTAATAGTACCAGTCACTCCAGTCACCTTGGTTTGTCTTTTTGTTAAAATTTTGTTGTGTGCCATTGATTTGTACTTGCGCGTAACGCCAATGGATCACTTTGCGAGCAGGCGTATCTTCGATGAGGCGAACGTGCGAATTGTTTGATTTTTTATCGCTCATGGGTTCACCCCAAGATCCGCCTGGATCCCAAGATTCGTTGAATTGATTATTGTACCACTGGTCATCGCCGTTGACGACTTGTGGAATGTAATTCATGCCACGCCAGAAAATGAATTTGCTGGGGCTTTCGTCGAATTCGACCACGATATCAGTATAGTCCCCGAAGCGTGCGAGGTTGTCCCATGTGTCGTAATATTTTAGATGTGTATAGTAGGCATTAAACTGACCGAAGGTTGGACCTGTGGGAAGAACACGTTTGAAGATATCAGGGTCATTTGCGATTATGTTTCCTGGGAAGAAATGCTTATATGATTTTGTGATCTCTTTGGCCGAGAGTGCCGTGTCATAAATTTTAAGTTCATCGATTAGGCCGTCGATGCCAAATTCGGTTTCGGTATGGCATTCTTCGCAATAATCACGAACGGGATCGACCGGATTGGATTTATGCGAGTTCATGCCAACGACCAATTCTGTGTTTGATGGTTTGAATTTTCCATCTGTTGTAATTGAGGCGATTTCTTTTGAGTTGACATAAATTCTCAAATAGGTGCCATTGTAGGTTGCGGCGATGTGGGTCCATTTGCGTAGTGGAATTTCGTAGGCGGTTTGCAGATCGATCCAATCGCCTGAAGCGACTTTAAAGCCGATTCTTCCGTAGGCATCGATGCCGAGCCAGAAACCAGCTTCTTCCCACTTGGATTGCTGAACGATCGGTGCCCAGTTAAATGGGTAGGCTGGCAGGGTAACCCAGGCGTCGATGGTAAAGTTTTCCAGTTTGGGTGCTTTGCTGGCAGGAACACGAATCGCTGAATCGTAGCCGTCAAATGCGAGGCCATTGCCTGAGACGCCAGCTTTCCAATAACTTTTGTTGCCTTCGATGGCGTATTCATCTTTCGAAATATGATCGGCTGTAACATCGCCTTGACCTTCGTTAAATTTAAAGTGTAAAACGGGTTTGCCGACGACAGGGCCTTTGACGGCATTGCCATGGTATTTATAGGGTTTTCTTTTTTTATCTGGATGGACGGTTTCGACATTTTCGATACCGATTTGTTTGAGTTCGAATGTTTGTGTAATGACGTTTGCTTTAGCGAGCCAATCGTCGATTTTGGGTGTGCCTTGTTGAATGGTGCGTTTAACGCTGCCATCGGGTTTAATGGTAAAATATTCATCGACGAATTTTAAGTGATCGACTTTTGTTTTTGGGTTGCCTTTAACAAAGGTTGGCAGGTAACGCCAGTGAACAACGATTTCTTTTTCATTTGATGAGATTAAGCTGACGCGTGAAAACATGTTTCTGTCATCGTGTCGTAGATCTGTGCCATCACCACTACGCTGGATAACTTCAGGCACGTACCATTCTTTCTGACCTGACTTCCATAAGGGGAGATAACTTGAACCACGCCAGAAAATGAATTGGCCATGATCGAGACGGACAATAATATCGGCATGTTCATGAGTTCGTTCATCTTTTTCCCAGGAGAGGCCTTTTACGATTTTGGTATAGTAGGCATCGAAGGCTTGCAAGGGGGAATGCGTGAAGATTAAAGCAAAGATAGCTACGGCAAGACAAGTTTTGAGAGATCGGTTCATTTGATTTTTAACCTTTTTCTATGTTCAGATTAACACACTAAAACTAAAAAATACGCTTGATTATACACACCCCAAGGTAGAACATGGATTTTAACCGAATTTGCGAAGTCTGTCTATGTTATTATGTTAAATAATTGTTCTTTGCTTTTGTGTTAAGGTGTTGTGAGAAATAAGGTTGTGTTTCTTTTGGGTTGGTTGTAGTTATGGGGTTTTTAGATAGTTACGCAGTTATCTTACTGAGAAATTACAATAATAATTATTATGAAAATGTCTAACATCCGATCTTGATGGATGTCTATGCGATTGATTGTGAGGTTTAGCCTGGCTGTTTGGTGATACGGTTTCTGAAGGTCCTGAACATTTAGTTTCGTATAAAGGGAAATGGATTTATCGAAGAAATTTGTAAGGTGCCCTTGAGTACTTATCAACCATTAGAGTGTTGCAAAAAACTATGGGAAAAACCAAGCAAGTAAAGCGTGAAGTTTAAAAAGACTCAGGAATTGTTAGAGTAAACTTTCAAGTGCCTTTGATCGTTTTAAGGACTCATTTTTAAGTTATGTGCTGGTTTACTTTAGTAAGCATGTTCACGCATGTGTGAGCATGTCATATTTGTCTTGTTATGCCTAATGTTATTCGTTAATTAATTTACGGTCCTGCTGGATCCATAAGTGATGTACCGGCGATCATAATGCCAATGACAAAGAATGGAATAGATAGCAAGGATTTCAGAAAAGGACTGCCTGCTTTATCCCAGTGGACGATGATAAAAATTAATGCTCCAAATGGTACAAATAGATAGACCAGTCCCCAGATGACAGATGTTTTAAATGATTCAATGATCAGAATAATCGAATAGACGATTGAAATAATCGCACCAATACCCATTAAAATTAAACCTAGGATTTCCATTGTGATATCCACCTTTATGTTATCTCGATTAGAATTATCTCGTACTGGAAAATGAATATACAAGCTAGCTTTCGTTCTGTCCATAAAAAAAGGCTGTTGAACGATTCAACAGCCTTTTTGAGGTTGTAGTATATTGTAGCATTATGCGTTGTATGATGTTGATGACGTTGTTCCGCCACGGCCGGTCCAGTTGGTGTGAAAATATTCACCGTTAGGCTTATCCAGGCGTTCGTAGGTATGAGCACCAAAATAGTCGCGTTGTGCCTGTAGTAAGTTGGCTGGTAAGCGTTCATGGCGATAGCCATCAAAGTAGCAAAGTGCTGAGCTGATCGCTGGCATTGGGATACCCAACTTAAATGCTGAGCTAACCACGTTACGCCATCCGCGTTGAGCTTTTTCCACAGCGGTTTTGAAGAATGGATCAAGCAGTAAGTTGACCAATTCAGAATCGTTATCGAATGCTTCTTTGATTTTACCCAAGAAAGCTGAACGAATAATACATCCGCCACGCCACATCAAAGCGATTGCACCATTATTTAAGTCCCAGCCATTTTCCACGGCCGTTGCACGCATGAGCTGATAGCCTTGTGCGTAGCTGACAATTTTAGATGCGTAAAGTGCTTGACGTAAATCTTCAATCATTTCGTCGCGATCACCTAAGTATTCTGTGTTAGGACCAGAAAGGATTTTGGATGCTTTTTCACGTTCTTCTTTCAGGGCAGAAAGGCAACGTGCAAAGACAGCTTCACCGATTAAGGTCAGAGGCTGTCCAACATCTAAAGCAGCAATTGCGGTCCATTTTCCGGTACCTTTTTGACCGGCAGTATCTTTGATTAAATCGACGACATGGTTGCCATCTTCATCTTTGTATCCCAGGATATCACTGGTGATTTCGATCAGGAATGAATCGAGATCGCCTTTGTTCCAATCGGCAAAGACTTCGTGCATTTCATCGTTGGTCATACCCAGTCCATCTTTCATGAACTGATAGGTTTCGCAAATCATTTGCATGTCGCCATATTCGATGCCATTGTGTACCATTTTGACAAAGTGTCCTGCACCATCTTGGCCGACCCAGTCGCAGCAGGGTTCACCGTTTTCGGTTTGTGCACAGATGCGTTGGAAGATCGGTTTGACAGATTCCCAGGCTTCTTTGTTTCCGCCAGGCATAATCGATGGGCCATTGAGGGCACCTTCTTCACCGCCTGATACGCCAGCACCTACATAAAGGATGCCTTCGGAAGCCAAATCTTTCGTGCGGCGGGTCGAATCTGGGAAATGGCTATTGCCACCATCGATGATGATATCACCAGTGGATAGGTAAGGCTTTAGTTGATCAATGACCATGTCGACTGGTTTGCCGGCCTTGACCATGATCATGATTTTTCGTGGGGTTTCGATCGCGTCGACGAATTCTTTGATATCATAAGTGGGTATGATATTTTTGAATTTCGCACGTCCTTCGACAAAAGCTTGAGTTTTGTCTTCGCTGCGGTTATAGACTGCGACAGTAAAACCTTTGCTTTCCATGTTCAGGACGAGATTTTCGCCCATAACTGCAAGCCCTAGTAGTCCGATATTTGCCTTTTCCATTGTTTTGCTCCTGGATTCTGGTCAAATCACTTTGTGTCTGTTTTTTGGTTTAACTCATTATTGTTTATGCTGCAATAAGTTAAACCTATTTACTGTATTATATTTCGAAATCCCCATCCAAGCTAATTAAAATTGTATTACACTATTATATCGGGATTTATGGTCCTGCAGTTCAGTGGAAATTGGGTCAGAAAAGAGCTGATTCGATAGTTTTTTGAGTGGATCAGGTATAAAGGCTGAGCGAAAGTTACTCAGCCTTTTATGTTTTACTATGAATTTTATTTAGTTGGCAGGATTGCCTTTGGCGGAGTATTTTAGATTGCCACTAATTTCCAACTGGAAGCCTGCAGAGCCGAGCGTTGCTGAAAAATCAAAAGAGATATCCATATTCATAGATTTGCCTGCTTTGATTTTGCCAGCACCTTTAATATTTGAAACGGCTACGTCCAACTGGATGTTGCTGAACAACGTTGATAAATCAAATGGTATTCCAGGGATGTTACCAAATTTATTTAGAGCTTCTTGAAGGTCGTCTGAGACGATAGCGTCGACGTAATCTTTAAGATTTTGACTGACAGGGGTAAATGTCATTTTCCCTTTGCTGTCGATGGTATAGCTTCCAATAAAGATTTCACCTTCACCGGTTTCGACATTAAATTCTGTATCTTGCAAGTCAACAATCTGGTTGGGGCCAAGGTTAATTAAAATGTTTTGTTCTGAATCTTTTATTTTGACCTTAATCGGTTTTAGTTTTGGGATAGATGTTGTGGTTACGATTTTAATTTGAAGAGCGCCGCTGATTTTACTGGTTACGTTCCAGGTTGAACCTGCCAGGCCAGGTTGTGTGCTGGGATCTTCGCCACCTTGAGCAGGTTCATTAGGGACGGTTGTTTTTGCGGAAACAGACATGCTTGCGGTTGAGCTTTCATTAACACCATCCACGATACCGTTAACATCCATTTTTACACTAACACTCATCGAAACACTGGTGCCATTTTTGCCTTCTTTGGCTTTAAAGGAAGCCTTTTGTTTTGTAATATCAGCTACCACGTTTGTGAGGGATTGAATGGTTGGGTCAACCGTTGTGATGGCATCTGCTACTAAAAGGGCAAGGAAGGCTTCGTAAGATTGTTCGTTGGGAGTTAGCGTGACTTTGCCTTTCGCATCGACGCTATAGGTGCCTGTGAAACTTTGGCCCCCTTGAGTGACTATAGAGAAATCATTATCTCCCAACAGTGGGGTGGTATTGGGGCCGAAATTGATGTTAAATTGTGCTGTTCCCTTATCAGTGCCAACCCTCTTGACGCTAATTTTAGATTTTCCGTCTGTAAATGAAAAGGATTTACCTGCTAAATCCATCGCATAGGCTTGTGTAGCAAAAACCAATGTTAAGCAAAACATTCCCAGGAATTTTAAAGACCGATTCATACTAATTTTCTCCATGATATATAAATAAACACAACAATTATAAAACATTGGGACATCAATAGAATTGTGTCGGAACCCAAACTAATATTATATTATAGAAATTTATAAAACCTTAAACAAGTTTAATAGCAAGGATTTATGGCATAGAAGGCAAAATAATCCATTGGATTAATTCAGCTTGATCTAGAGCGTATTAAGATAGGTAAATTTTGACAGGTATGAGCCTAGAATAGCGAGGGTTTTGCTTTTACTGTCGTCGAATAGGTTGTGAAAATAAACACTTCCTGATCGAGAATTTCAACATTGGCCGCAAAGTTAAAAGAGACCGTAAAACTGACCGATTTCCCTGGCTTAATTTTTCCTTCAGCTTCGACATTGGAAATGGCAATATTTATTTGAAGTTGTTCGATGTCTTGAGAGACTAGAGGAATAGGTGCAACAATCTCTGTGATGTTATCTTTAATGAGTTGTATCGCAATCTCTTCAATTAGTAATGGATCAAGGCTTAATGCGAGCTTCTCTTTCTGTCCTAGGCTGAAGGTGCCGTAAAGGATTTCTTCTTTGAGGTTATCGTTATCCAGATCCGCTTCGGTGTTAAATTCAAAATCTACGAGGTTACTGTCTTGGTTTGGGCCAAAATGGATCGTGGTGTTTTTATCACTTTGACGAACGCGATGTGATTTTTTCAAGGAAATTGTCAGGCTCGTCGGCTTGAAAGTGACTTTTGTTTTGGATGAGCCATCCCAGGTTGATCCCGCTACGCCCACTTCGTTCGGGTCGACCTGATTGCCGGCTACGTCAGAATCAAACTTGGCTTTGGCCGATAGATCCACATCGACAAACATGGCTTCAATATTGCCGTTGTTGTTTGCTTCAATCAGGCATTTGGCTTGCAGTTTGGTTGAGCTGCTGATGCCCGATTTTTGTTCTTTGGCACTAAAGTCAAATGATTGTTGGTAAATAATGATTTTAGTAATTGTAAAGAGTTGGCTATTAATTTTGTTGGAGTCTTCGATGGCATCCATGATCTTCTCTTGCACATAATTATTCAGGCTGGAAGGATCAGGTGTCAGCTCCATATCATTTTTGTCATTAACAATAAAGTTGCCTATTAGCGAATCACCGGTATTGTCAAGAAATAGAAATGCGTTCGCAGCAACGTTGGGATCTTCGGTTGGTCCGAAGGTGATATCGATGGAATGTGGGTTTGTCGCGGAATCTAGTTTTTTGATATTGACTTTTGAACTGCCTTGAAGCGTGATGCTGGCGCCGGTTAGGTCCAGAGCTAAGCTCTGAGTAGATGCGATACATAAAACGAAACATGTGAAGATCGTTAATCGGTAAGATTTCAGCATGAGTCGACTCCATTCTTGCCTTAAAATTGCTATCATCTCTGGATGGGCTGCTTGCCTACAACTGGCTGCAATTCATTGAGCCATAAATTCGTAAGGTATTATAGCAAGTGATTTTAAAAAAACAAATCTTTTTCAGATCCATTAATCTTTCAATTTCAAAGGCATTGATTGAAAAACATTTGTTTCTTGCCGCCTGAAAAGGTATATTCAGCCATAAGTTACAATATTTAAGAGAGTAATGATGAACTTTGAAGAAATTTCACAACTGGATGAGAATGACCATGGCCGATATATGGTCGAAGCGATCAAAGAAGCGATCGCCGCGGCCGATGAAGATGAAGTGCCCATCGGTGCCGTTGTTGTGTATAACAATAAGATCATTGGTCGGGCTCATAATCAGCGTGAGACCTTATCAGATCCAACGGCTCATGCAGAAATTCTTGCATTGACTCAGGCAGCAAGTTATTTGGGAGATTGGCGGCTCAATGGTTGCAGTATGTATGTGACATTGGAGCCTTGTCCGATGTGTGCCGGAGCATTGGTGAACGCCAGGCTGGATCGGCTGGTCTATGGTCCAGCGGATGCTAAGGCTGGGGCATGTGAGAGTTTGTATGAGATTGTGAATGATGAAAGGTTGAATCATCAAATTGAGGTGATTCGTGATTTTATGAGTGAGCCTTGCCGGGCGCTCTTACAGGAATTTTTTATTCAAAAAAGACAGATGGGAAAAAAGTAGTATGTCAAAATTTCTAATGATCAGTTGTAGTTTGAATCCAGAGAGTCGAAGTCGATTATTGGCTCGTGCAGGTTTTGAAGTCTTGCGAAGTACTCAAGAGGATTGTGACTATATTGATCTGGCGGATATTTCGCTTCCCATGTGTGATGGTGCGGGTGCCTATAGTGATAGCCAGGTAGGGGAGCTGACTGAAATTGTGAGTCAAGCCGAAGGTATTTTGATTGCTACACCGATTTATAACTTTGATATAAATGCCGCGGCAAAAAATCTGATAGAGTTAACAGGCAGTGCTTGGAATGATAAAGTGGTTGGGTTTTTCTGTAGTGCAGGTGGAGGAGGCAGCTATATGTCGATCATGAGTTTTGCCAACAGCTTGATGCTCGATTTTCGTTGTTTGATTGTGCCGCGATTTGTCTATGCCGTAACGGATGATTTCATTGATGATGAGATCAAAGAAAAGATTCAGACACGAATAAAAGAATTGGTTGATACTTTTGTTGATTTGACATTGAAAGTTAAGTAGGTTTACGTATTAGTTATGTCGCATTGTGATGATTCATTACGGAAAATTTATAATGTTTTACAAACATATCAACAGAATCATGATGGCAAGAATCCTGCCTGTTTACTGGATCTAATAGAAGATAGTGAACTGAATGTGTGGGATTTCGTTTGTCCGAATTGTGATGTCCCTGTTGGGCAGAGTAGTTATATTTATCGAGGTGAGGATTTAGATCAGTCAGCCAAAAAGGAAATGATCTTAGCTTATGATAAGAATCCAGTCCATAAAGGTCGTCGAAATATATTGTTTGTTAATGGTGAGGTCTTGCGGCCTCCAGAATCCGTTTTTGAAAGTGCGATTCGTAAAGATAATGCCTGTCGCGAGAGTCTTGGTTTGAGCCAGAAGCCTATTTAGGTGATTAAATTGATGCAAGGCGTGATCATTTGGATTCATAAATAAAGTTGAAACTGTTTAAGTTTGGAGTTACACTGATCCTGTTCGAGTGTTGGTTGCAGGGTAGAGTTTTGTTCTAAATTGAATTGGTAAAAAATGATTGAAGAAGACTATCTGAAAATTGAGACCCCGGAAAATATTGACTTGCAAATTCGTTTGGCAGGTGTGGGGACACGTTTTGTTGCAGGTTTGTATGATAATATTATTCTCCTTCTGATGTATTTAATCATTTTTGTCATATTCTTGATTATAAATTCTGCAGGTTTTAATCAATTTAACGATGTCGCAACCGGTATATTGATCGTTTCATTTTTTGTAATTTACTGGGGGTATTATACTCTCATGGAGTGGTTGAGAAATGGCCAGACGATCGGAAAGAAGAAAGCCTGCGTGAAGGTCGTCAAAGAAAATGGTGCCCCGATTACTTTTGCCGATGTGGCAATTCGTAACTTATTACGTGTTGTCGATTCATTACCAGGGTTTTATTTTGTTGCCGGGATTTTTATGTTATTTAGTAAAAAAACTCAGCGACTAGGTGATATGGCCTCAGGCTGTATTGTCATTTCTGAAGAAATGCCTCAATATGCTGCTAAAGAGAAAGAAGGTCGCCAGGAAGCCTGGTATGCAGATGTTGATGCTGAAGCGTTGGAAGCAATCGGTTTAACTCAAAAAGAATTTGATACGCTCTATAATTTTTGGAGGCGTCGATCAGAACTTGATCTTGAAGCTCAATATCAAATATTACCAAAATTGTTAGAACCTATATTAACTAAAATGGGTCGAGAGGTTCCATTACAGCATGTCGGCTGTGAACAGATTTTGGATGAATTGATTACCAAATTAATGCATACCGGTTCCTCGCGAACGGATGAGTCAGGGAGCAATCGTTGAAACTTTCTGTGTTTATAAAAAAACGGCGTGATACTTGGGATAAGCTAGAGTCGCTCTTGTTGCAGGTCGATAAAAAAGGATTAAAAACGTTGTCGCCCGATCAAGTTCAGGAGTTGACCCGTTTGTATCCTACTTTAGCGGTTGATATTGCTCAGGCCAGAGCTTGCCAGGCAGATCAAAGGACTCAGCAGCGTTTAAATCAAATGGCAGTGCGTATACATGGGATCTTGTATCGTAAAAAAAGTCGACAGCCTTTTAAGGCCATGGGGCGTTTTTATCTTAAGGGATACCCAAAACATTTTCGTGAAATGTGGCCCTATGTGGCTTTGTCACTTGTACTGTTTTTGCTACCTTGTCTGGGCACATTTGTCATGGTTCAATTGGATCCTAGGACGGCCTATTTGTTTGTGCCGGGTGGCGAAACAATGGATTTAGTGGATGGTCGTGCAGGTGTTTCTGCTGAGGATATTAGTGAGCGATTTCGCAATACGCCAAATAGTATTATGGCCGCAGGTATTACTACCAATAATATTTCCGTTGCTCTCAATGCCTTTGCATTAGGTATTACAGCTGGTATTGGGACCTGTTTTGTGATGATATTAAATGCGATGATGTTGGGGGGGATTGCAGGTCATTTTGCGAATCATGATCTGATATATGCGTTTTGTTCATTTATCGTCCCGCATGGTGCACTCGAAATATTTGCCATCATCTTAGCTGGTGCTGCAGGGTTACGGCTGGGTTTGTCGTTGGCGATTCCAGGCGAACTGACGCGAAAGTCTTCATTGCAAAAAGGTGCCAAAGATGCTGTTCTTTTGGTTTTAGGTACGATTCCGATGTTTATTCTGGCCGGGTTGATTGAAGGATTTATTACACCATCCTATATGTCGGGACAATTCAAGATTCTAATTGGGATTGGTGCATTGGGAATTACGCTGGCGTATCTTTTTCTGGTGGGGTTTTCGTCTAAAGCTGATGTTTCGCTTTGATCGTTAGATAGCGATTGATCAATGTGGGCGTCAGGTGTTTTGGGGTAATATCAATCACATTAACTCCCTGGTGCCTCATGCAATGAAGGGCTTCTTCTCTTGCCTCTAAAACATCTATGGCAGCTGCTTTATTATAGAGTTCTTCAGACTGAGTCATAGGGTGGTTTGCTACCTCCCAAATTTCTGGGTTTTTTAATGTGACGGCCATCGAAATATGGTGCTTGGTGAAGGTGTTCATGTAGGCGATCAAATCAGAATTCACATCGCGATTTACCACATCCGTCATAACGCACATCAGGCTGCGTTTGCGGTTTTTGATGCTTAGGAATCGGCAGGCCAAATCATAATTCGATTCAACATATTTAGACTCTAATTTATAGAGGGCGGTGGCCACTTGTTCAAATTTTCCTAATTGTCGTATGGGTGGCAGATAGCTTTCAATTTTGTCACTGAATGCCACCAAGCTAAACCAGTCACCATTACTTAGAGATGTGTAGGCAAGCATAAGTGTTGCATTGATAAAATAGTCCAGGCGACTGATGCCTTCAAATTCACCTATGGTATTTCGTCCAACATCAATAGCTACTAAGATATGTTGTTGGCGTTCATGTTCATAATTTTTAACAATTAAGTTTGATCGTTTGGCAGTGACTTTCCAGTCAATGCGGGAAATGTCATCTCCGGTTTGATATTGCCGCATGCTTTCAAATTCTGTGCCCATGCCGATGCGTCGAATAGGCGTTAAACCTAAATCAGAAAACCGACCTTGCCGGACCATAAGGTCATATCTTTTTAAATCAACCAGGTTTGGATAAACTTCAACAGGTGTTGATAGTGCGACATGAAACTGGCGGTATAAAATGCCAGATGGACGAAACAGTCGAATGTCCAACCCCTCAAGCTGGTAGGACCCTCGTTTGTTGGCTACGAGACTATAAGGTATGATTCCATTTTGCCCAGGTTTTAATCGAATACTATTGGTTTCGGTGGTGAGGTTCATGTGTTCCGGATGAATTTCTGCAAAAAAGATCATTAGCGTGTGTTTGCTTTTATTTTCAATCTCTAAAGAAAGCTGGGTTTTTTCGCCTAGTGAAATTCTTTTTGGAATCACACGATTCAGTGCAATTTTATTGATACCAGGTAACAATAATCTGTCGAGTGTTGCATAGGAAAATACCGAAATCAAGTACAAAAAACCCACAAGATTCAAAATAGGAATTAATGTTCCTAGTAAGAATATCGGGGCTGCAGCCAGGCAGGCGATGACAAATCTAAATGATGGAATCATGATTTATCTTGGGACCTCAACGGTAACGAGTAAATCTTGTATACAATCCTCAACGCTTCGGCCTTCCACTTCGACTTCGGGTCTTAAAATAACTCGATGTCTCAGGACAGGATAGGCTATTGTTTTAATGTCATCCGGTGTGACAAAATCTCTTCCCATGATTAATGCATAGGCTTTTGCTGCTAATAGAAGCATACCTGCAGCTCTTGGACTGGCACCTAATGCAATGGCGTGCGTGTTGCGGGTCGCTCTGATAATTTGTGTGATATAGCGTCGCGTCATTTCTTCAGATCGAATGGATTTAACGGCATGACGGAGCTGTAGTAGTGTTTCAGTGTCTATGGTTTTCTGCAGGTCTGTTTGGTTAAGATGTTTTGCATCAAAACCTTCTTCGATCATATCGAGAAACGAAGCTTCATGTTCTTCGGAGGGATAATCGACAAGAATTTTGAGCATAAACCTGTCCAGCTGCGCTTCGGGAAGGGGATAAGTTCCTTCAAATTCAACTGGGTTCTGTGTTGCGATGACTGTGAATACCGATGACATATCATGTGTTTGGCCATCGATACTCACTTGCATTTCTTCCATTGCTTCCAGCAGGGCTGATTGCGTTTTAGCTGGCGCGCGATTGATTTCGTCAGCCAGAACCAGGTCGCTGAATATGGGGCCTTGTCGAAAGGTGAATTCATTGGTTGACATATTGAAAATATTAACACCTGTAATATCTGCTGGCATTAAATCTGGCGTCAATTGTAAACGTTTGAATGTTGATTTTGTCACAAACCCCAATGATCGCGATAGCAGCGTTTTTGCCGTACCGGGTACACCTTCTAATATAATATGGCCACCAGCCAGGTAGCCGACAAGCATCTGGATGATGACGTTATCCTGGCCAACGATGACTTTTTTAAGTTCGTTTAAGAGTTGGCCAGCAATTTTATTCGCATCATGAATGTCCATTAGGAAATATCTCCTTTTCTAATTGTCCAAGCTGAGTCATTATTTTATGAAATTGGTTTTTAGATAGTTTTTTTTCAGCTAATATTATTTCACATTGGTTGAATAGGTTTAAATAAGTTTCAGGGGGTTTCTCCAGTTGATGGGCCACTGTTTTGGCGATTAACTTATGATCATGGATGAACGCTAAACCTGTTTGTTTGGCAACATGTTTCAAAAACCATTGATAGTTGATTTTAAATGCTAGGAAATGGGCGTTGATATGATTGAGTGTCAAACCGACCGACTGAACAAATTCAAGTTTTGCACGTCGTCTCATGTTATTGGCGGGGGCTCGACGAATACCAAATCGTCGACCTTTATAAAATAGATAAAGGATGCCAGCCAGAGCTAGGCATAAGCAACTCCAGCCTGGGCTCGATTCAAAAAGCATCATTGTTAATAAATACCATCCTGTTTCATGATCGCCATAGCCGAAATGGTATTCATCAAAACCCAGGCGATTACCTCTGGCAATATTTTTACAATAAGCACTTAGATTGGTGGCTAATATTGAATTATCTTTTTTGCCAATCAATCCATTTTGCATAAATGACATATCTGACATGACAATCATTTTCCCAGCACCCATCGAGACTTGAGTAATACGAGGGCCTTCAGAATCGGTAAAGAGTATTTCTGCTTTAACTTTAGATCGTGTTGATTCGTTATTAAGGTTTTTACGGTCATTTTTTTCGAAATGATTTTTTGTTCGTAACGCTACTTCAGACACATCTCGTGAAAGCAACTGGTTGCGTTCGAAAAATGATATCGTGCTTACGGAGATGCTTTTTCTTTTTTGATTATCATTTGTGTCGTAGCTATTGCTTGCATAGGAGACACTGAGGTGGTTGTCGTTGTTAAAGTAGTAATCCATCAATGGAAAATTAATAACTAGAATCCCGCCGTTGATCATCCACTTTTTTAGCTCATCGATTTCATAGCTAGGAAAGTTATAGATGTCGCCCAGAGCAAATAATACATCCAATTCGTCCAGATGCAGCAAGGGTTGTTTCTCGAATGCGATGGGTTCAAAGTCAAATTCTTTCAATAACGTATAGTAGACTTTGACGCCTTCAACATTGGTTGAGTGAATGGAAGGCAATTCGATCTTTTGACTGCTGGTGTCATTAACCTTATGCCAGAACAGTATCAGGGTGATGGCTGTTATAGCGAAAATACCCAGGAACATGAGAGTAATATAATCTGATTTATGGCTGTTTTTGTTCACGTAATTTTACTTTTTCAAATAATGAATACATTTGGTCAAAATGTGATTTGGAGATTGTTTCAGATCCATATACATATTGGTCAAATGAATGGACAAGTGACTTGAAATCACTGGGTTTTGTTATCGGTGTGCTATATTCCATTAAATAATCGCCATTTGTTTTACTGATATGGAATCGGATGCGTCCAATATGATCCAGGTATTTCAATAGTGCAAGCATCATCATTCCCGTTGCTTCCCGAATAGAGTTGTTAGAAAGGTATTCTTTCATTCTTAATTCCGATTCTTCAAAGCTGAGATGTTCATCTAATAAAATTGTTGATACATTTTTAGGACTTTTTGGCCCTTCGTAAAACATGTAAAAGAGCGTCCAAATGAAATGTATAAATATGGCTAAGAGTGATAGTCCGCACCAGATAACGATAAACCAGATAATGGATTGAACCCAATCCTGTGACGGATCCCAGGATTGCATATTGAGTCCTTTAAACCAGCTTTCAAATTTCTGGGAAAGTGTTTTATGTGGCTGAAAATCTTTTTGACTTAAGATGTATTCAACTTTTTGTTTAATGTCTTCTGCATCCGCTCGCTGGTAATTTGAGGGGGCATTTTGAGCATGCAAATGCCCCGTGAGGTCAGGTAGTGTTAACCATATGAAGATTGCAATGATCAATGTCAAGGGACGCATAGTATGATTAATTAGCAATTGAGGCTGCTGGCCCATCGGTTTCATTGTCATCGTTAGATATTTGTTGAGCCATCATTTCTAGATCAAAACCTTCTTTGCGTATTCTTAGATCATAATAAAGAAGGATGAGTGCTGTTGCTACAAATGGCATCGTAATCACGTTAGCGAATAGTTCGGCAAGATGTAGAATAATATTGAATGTGGATGAGTTGAAGGACCATACGTAACCGCCAATAAATCCAACAAGACCTCCAATCATACCTCCGACAATCGTGGCAAGGATATTTGCTACAAAGGAAACAGCAAATATTTTTCCGAGATTACCTTTTGCTAAATTTTTACTTCGACTAAGACCTTCAATCGGGCCAAGATTCTCTGCCATAATTACTTGGATGGTGAGAGCGAACCAAAGCGAAAAAATGATACCTGGGACAATTAACAATACAAACCCAAACATAATAATTATCATCATCAGAATCATAGCTATGATCATTGTCAAAAGTTTGGGGATAACAAAACGATACGTTTGTCCGATGGTCAATGTATTTCCCAGATAATATTCTGAAACGTTTTTTACCAAAGCCCCATTAGATAGCAGATAACCTATTCCAGCGATAAACGCGACCAGGATATTTAGGTATGATATAGTTTCCAATGAAGTTGAGCCTGCTGTTGGGGAATAATCGTCTTCATATACAAAATCATCTGATGGGGTAATTTGCGCTATCGGAGTTTGGTAACTGTAATCAGGAAATGGCATGTCCGATGAACTGGTTGATAGAGTGCTCACGAAAATGGTAACTAATGATATTGGGATTTGTATAATGGCTACGATCGTCGTATAACGGATAAAGTTTTTACGATAGATGGCGATGGCATTATCAAGAATTTTACCCAAGCTCATTGGTTCAAATGTTTGTGTTTGCATGAATCCTACTTTCATGAAAATGACGTTATTTTTTAAATCGACCGCTGTTGAGCGATATGTTTCCAACCCCATTAAAGTAGTCTTGATGAATTATCAAGTCAAGCGTGAAATTTGGAAGGGATCATGAAATTTGGGGGCTTTGTGGGTGATTTAAGGTCTGCCCTCACTGTTTTTCTGAAATTTTGGATTGGAGACCTTGCAGTAAAACTGCCAGGATGATAATGCCGCCTTTAATGACTTTTTGCGTTTGGATCGGGATATTCATATGGATCATGATATTGCCGACCATTGCCAGGATCAGTACGCCTAATAATGTATTAACCGCCGTGCCTTTTCCGCCCGATAGACTTGCGCCACCTAAAACGACTGCCGCGATGACATCTAATTCCAGGCCGATACCGCGACTATAGGTGCCAATGTTTGTTCTGGCGGTTGTGACAATGCCGGCCAAAGCGGTAAGACCTCCAAGAATGGTATAGACCAAAAAGGTATAAATTCCAACGCGAATGCCCGATAGGCGAACGGCCGTTTCGTTGCTGCCGATGGCAATCACAATACGACCAAAAACGGTGTAACGTAACGTAATGAGAATCATAAAAAAGACGATAAATAGCAACCAGACAGGATAGGGAACGCCAAGCAAGTAACCACTACCAAAGTTTTGTAACGCTGTGGCAGATTCATCCAATTCAATCGGGTAGCCTTTGGAGACCATGAAAGCAAATCCGCTGACAATCGACATCATGGCCAGTGTTGCTATAAAAGGTGCGATCCGTCGGTTGGCGATCAGAAAACCACTAACGCTTCCTAATAGCATGCCTAGAAAAATGGTCATGATGATGGCTGCTGGAATAGATCCCGATAGGGTGGTAAAGCCGAGCGGTATGCCATTTTTAACGAAATAGGCAGTTAGGACGCTGGTGAATGCTACCATCGAACCTACCGATAAATCAATTCCGCCGGTAAGAATCACCAGAAGCATGCCCATGCTGATAATTCCAATATCTGCATGTTGTCGTAGCAGATTAAAAATATTTCGTTGCGTCAGGAATGAATCTGAAATCATTGAGGAAATGATCAATAATAAACAGAAGATTATCAGCGTGTTATATTGTAGAAGAATGTTCAATGTCGATTTTAGTTTTGTCACTTTATTTCCTATGTTCCGTTACGCCGTTTGTTTCATGATGGCAAGTTTCATGATGTTTTCTTCACTTAATTCTTTCTGCTGTAATTCGCCCTGAATTCGACCCTCTCGCATGACGATCGCGCGATTACATAATCCTATCAATTCGATCATTTCTGATGAGATGATGATGATGCCTAATCCTTGTTGAGCGAGTTCTTGAATGAGTTGATAGATTTCCGCTTTAGCACCGACATCCACGCCGCGTGTGGGTTCATCAAAAATTAAAACGCTGCAATGGCCACCCAGCCATTTGGCAAGAACGACTTTTTGTTGGTTGCCACCACTTAAATTTTCTACCCGCTCTTTCGGGCCTGATGTTTTTATTTTTAGTTTCTGGATATAATCAATGGTGTCTTTGGTTTCTTTGGATTGATTGATCAGGCCGGCGGTTTGGTAGTTGCGCCATAGAGATGGTAGCGAAATGTTTTTCTCAATCGGTAATGGCAAAATAGCACCTTGATGTTTTCGATCTTCAGGGATTAGGCCAATCCCAGCTTTCAATGCGTCTGTCGGTGATTTAATGTGGATGGGCTTTCCTTGATAATGAATGGTGCCCTGATCGATTCGGTCGGCTCCAAAAATAGCCCTTGCGGTTTCCGTTCGTCCGCTGCCAACCAGGCCGGCAAATCCCAGGATTTCACCAGCATGTAAATCAAAGCTGATATCTTCTATTTTCTTTTCTGAAGTAAGACGATTGATACTTAAAATTTTATCGCCGACTTTGTTTTTGCGTTCAGGAAAGAGCGATGTGATTTGACGGCCAATCATACGTTGGATAATTTGATCTGTAGTAACCTCGTCGGGGCAGACCTGACCAGTTATTTGTCCATCTTTCAGTATAGAGATGGTGTCTGCGATTTGAAAAATTTCCTCGAGTCGATGAGAAATATAAATAATCGCTACACCTTGAGATTGAAGTTTTTTCAGAGTGATAAAAAGTTTTTCTGCTTCTGTGGGTGAAAGAACGGCCGTGGGTTCATCGAGGATTAAAATTTCAGCATTCTGTGATAAAGCTTTACAGATTTCGACGACCTGTTGATAAGCAATACTTAACTGGCCTACTAAACGTTGCGGCTGAATATCAAAACCGAGTCGATTAATCAGTTCGCTCGCTTTGGCGTAAAGTTTTTTGCGGTGAATAAATCCTTTCAGGCTACCCAAATGATCGAGGAAAATATTTTCTGCGACCGTCAGGTCCGGAGCCAGAGCAAATTCTTGATAGATGGTGCCGATGCCGAGTTTGCGACCGGCATGCGGTGATGGTATGGAAGCTGTCTGCCCGTTGATTTTGATGACGCCTGAATCTTTCTGATAGGCGCCCGAAAGAATTTTCATCAACGTGGATTTTCCGGCACCATTTTCACCCACCAAGGCATGAATTTCACCTGCTTTGACTTTCAGAGAGACTTCTTTAAGTGCGTGGATGCCTCCAAAAGACTTAGAAATATTTTGCATGTCGACACGAGGTTGATCCATCAATATACCTTGGCTAAGCGAAAAGAGGATTTCACTAGAATATAGCATCCGCTTTATAGTATTGATCCACATTGTCTTGGGTAATGCATACGGCAGGGGTATAGGTCGTTGGCGAAAAATCGGTTTTCCCATTAAGGATTTCCACGCAAACCTCGACGGCACGCTCTGCGATTAAGACGGGATCATTTAATCCTGTTGCGCCATATTTACCTTGCTGAATTAATTCAAGAGCTTCTTTTTGTCCATCCGCGGCAGCGAGCACCAAAATGTCATCTGTTTTTCCGCTTTCATTGATAGCTTTCAGGGCGCCAAGTGCCATGCTATCATTTTCTGCCAGCAAGACATTAATGTCTGGATGGGCGACCAATAAATTTTCCGCGGCATTAAGGCCGCCTTCCTGAGTCCAATTGCCCCAGCCGTGACCAACGACGTCCAAGGTACATTGGCTTTTACTGCGAAGTTGCTGTTCAATGATCCCTCGGAATACACCCTGACGACGTTCTTTACCAACAGGATTTCCTGGCACGCCACTGAGTAGAGCTATCTTCATCGGTTGGCCAGCCATTTTTTTGACTAGCCATTCGCCGATCAATTCCCCATTTTTCATATTATTCGATTGGATCGTTGTGACAAAATCTGCTTTGGGGCTGATCGAGCTATCGATGATGACAATGGGGACCCCAGCTTGCGTGGCTTGCTTGGTCACAGGCACCATCGCCAGAGGATCTTTCGGGTTGAAAATTAAAATATCAATCCCTTGTGCCAGCATATTTTCTACATTACTAATTTGAGTACTGATATCATCACGTGCTTCATTGGAAATGACCGTCATGCCCAGGCTTTCTGCTTTGGCCTTAGCCGTTTCAAGCTGAGCTACAAAGTAAGGAGCACCTAGCGTGTACATGGAAATACCTAGCTTGACATTTTTTAGATCGACATTTGTTTTAGACTTTTTAGAGTCGGTTTGATTTGTAGAAGAATTCTCTTGAGTGTTATCTGCTGTTTGTGTATCGCAACCAGCAATAAATAAAATGGTTACTAGGAAAAAGCATACGTTTCGATGTAGATTGCTCATTTGGTATAACTCCAAGTTTAATTTTTATTTAGCTGGCATTGGGTAGCATTGAATAGAGGTGCATATTAACCTTGAATTGCTAATAATTCAAAAGATTTTAGTTGGCGGATGTGCTGGTTACGATTTGGCCTTTTAGGTGAGTAAGCCTTGCAATTGTAGGCATTTCTGACGATAATAGCCCCTTTTGGTTTTGGGCAAGTGTCCCAGAAACCTTACTTTTTGTAAGTGTATTTAATTGAAGTAGTTAAGAAAATGGAGAGCCCCCTTTATGTTCAATCAGGTCGACTCAACCTGCGATCATATCAAGCTGGAACATGACATTCTAAGTTGGTGGGATGACAATCAGGCGTTTGATAAGCTTCGTAAGAAAAATGAAGGAAACAAACCCTGGTCTTTTTTAGATGGTCCAATTACCGCAAATAACCCTATGGGGGTGCATCATGCCTGGGGTCGGACGCTGAAAGATTGCTTCCAACGATACCATGCGATGCTTGGTCATGAGTTGCGCTATCAGAATGGATTCGATTGTCAGGGCTTATGGGTTGAGATTGAAGTTGAAAAAGAATTGGGTGTCAGTTCTAAGCGTGAAGTTGAAGAAATTGGTATCGAAACTTTTGTCAATAAATGTAAAGCTCGTGTGGAAAAATATTCCAAGGTTCAGACAGATCAGTCCATTCGTTTAGGTTATTGGATGGATTGGGATAATTCCTACTATACCATGAGTGAAGAGAACAATTATACCATCTGGTCCTTCCTTAAAAAGTTATTTGAAAAAGGAAAGATTTATCGGGGCAGCGATGTGGTTCCCTGGTCTGGTCGATCAGGTACCTCCTACTCTCAGATGGAAATTATTGAAGGGCGAAAACTCGTTGCTCATCGAAGTGTGTTTGTGCGATTTAAATTGAAAAATCGTGATAACGAATATTTGTTAGTTTGGACCACAACGCCCTGGACGTTAACCTCAAACGTCGCCGCGGCAGTAAACGTGAAATTAGATTACGTCAAATGCAAAGCGGATGATGGCAGCATTTATTATTTTGCCAAAGAGAACCTGGAATTTAAAAGGCTCGATAAGCAATTCAAAGAAAAGAAACAATGGATCGATGGGGTCCCTAAATTAAAAACCATCGCTCAAATTTTTAAAGAGCGTGGCGGCTACGAAATCATTGATACGATCAAAGGTGCTGATATGGTGGGCTGGGAATATGAAGGTCCCTATGATGAGTTGCCTGCTCAATCAATTGCCGGTGGGTACCCATTAACCAAAGATGAACTTGAGCAGCAAGGCGTCAATGGGCTGAAATGTCATCGTGTAATTGATGGCGGCAAAGATGGTATCGGTAACGATATTGTGGTTGCTGGCGAAGGAACCGGGATTGTTCATATTGCACCTGGCTGCGGTGATGTCGATCATAAGATTGGTCAAAAAGAAAACCTTGTAGAGATTGCGCCTTTAAGCGTTGAGTCAAAATTCCTCGAAGAATTTGGTTGGCTCAGTGGTAAGTTAGCAACCGACCCTGAAACGATCGATGAAATTATCAATGATCTAAAAGAACGTGGGCCTTTGGTTCATGTCGAGCAATATCCACATATCTACCCTCACTGCTGGAGAAGCGGTGATGAGCTGGTTTTCCGTTTGGTCGATGAATGGTATATCAATATGGATTGGCGGGGCGATATTAAAAAGGTTGTCGATCAGATTAACTGGATTCCAGCCGTTGGCCAAAAACTTGAGCATGAATGGCTTGATAATATGGGCGATTGGATGATCAGTAAAAAACGCTTCTGGGGCTTAGCATTACCCATCTGGGTTTTTGAAGATGGTTCCTATTGGGTCGTTGGTTCGCGTGAAGAACTCAAGGAGCTTGCTGTTGAAGGCTGGGATGAATTTGAAGGTCAAACACCGCACCGTCCCTGGGTGGATAAAGTAAAAATCAAACATCCTGAAACGGGCCTCATTGGCGAACGCATCAAAGATGTTGGTAATCCTTGGTTGGATGCCGGGATTGTTCCTTATTCAACGGTTCACTATAACAGTGATCGTGATTATTGGAAAAAATGGATGCCAGCTGATTTGGTCCTGGAGTGCTTTCCTGGTCAATTCCGTAACTGGTTTTATTCGCTGCTTGCGATGAGTACCACGATGGAAAATATTCCGCCATTCAAAACCTTGTTGGGCCACCGATTGGTTCTGGATGAAAATGGCGAAGAAATGCATAAGTCTAAAGGCAATGCCATCTGGTTCGAAGATGCGGCCGATACCATGGGCGTTGATGTGATGCGTTGGATCTATTGTGGCCAAAATCCTGTGAATGATTTGCGTTTCGGTTACGGCGTTGGTGATCAAGTCCGGCGACGTGTTTTTAGTACCTGGTGGAATGTCTATAGCTTCTTTACCAATTACGCTCGTTTAGATGGATTTGATCCTGGAGCTGACCAGGTTGCGTATGAAGATCTGCAAGATATTGATCGCTGGTTATTAAGTAAATTGCAAGTCTTGATTAAAACCGCTAATGAAGCATTATCAACATTTGACACACCTGGATTTATTCAGTGTGCTGATGATTTTATTGATCGTTTAAGTAACTGGTATGTGCGTCGCAATCGACGTCGGTTCTGGCGTGCGAAAAGTGAAAGCGATCAGGATAAGTTGGCCGCCTATCAAACTCTCTATCGTGTTTTGGTAGACTTGGCTAAAGTCTTGTCGCCGGTAACGCCATTCATCTGTGAGGATATGTATCAAAATTTGGTGAGAACGTTTGATCAAAATGCTCCAGAGAGTGTCCATCACACCGATTATCCGCAATTTGATGAATCGCTTTATAATGAAAAAATTGCCAATGATATGGATTTGGTAGCCGATGTGGTGAATCGTGCTTTGAGCCTTCGTGAAGTGAATCAGATTCGAGTGCGTCAGCCACTGCAGAGTTTATTGATAGATCCTATTGATGCTGAAACTGAGTCTGTTTGCTTGCAATACAAAGATTTGATTTTAGATGAGTTAAACATTAAAGATTTAAAAATTATTGATGATAAGGAATACAAAAATTTCAATATAAAGTTAAATTTTAAAACGGCTGGTCAGAAATTTGGAAAAGACGTCAAAGTCGTTGCAAAATTGTTACAGCAGCATTCCCAGGTAGATGTTTGTACAAAGGTCAGAGAGAATTCTGAAATATTACTTCAAGGCGAGGACCAGGTTTATTCTGTTAGTCCTGAAGATGTTCAAATTTTTGAAGAAGTGATTGATAATTTTGTTTTTGCACCTGCTGAACCTCGTTTTTCACTTGGTATGGATACTGAAATTACACCGCAATTGCAGTTAGAAGGATTGGCTCGCGATATCGTTCGACATATTCAGCAACTTCGAAAAGATAGCGGTTTTGAAATTCAAGATCGTATCAATGTTGCATGGAAATCTCAGGATGATTCGATTTGTTCTGCGATTGCTGAGCATCAGGACTATATTAGCAATGAAACCTTAACAGACAATCTCGTGGCAACCGAAAGCTTTGATCACAGCGAACCCAAAGATGTTGAGATTGGCGATATTACATTAACCCTGCAAATAGATAAAGTCAGTTAAATGACAAAATCGCAAAAGCCGCTTCGACTGGCTATATTATTATCGGGAGGTGGCCGAACCATGGTCAACCTTGCCGAATGCATTCAAAAGGGAGAGTTAAACGCAGAGATCGCTGTTGTGATTTCAAGTCGTAGTGATGTAGGGGGAAATGATCGTACCAGGGAATTGGGACTTGAACCACATATTGTTCGTCGCAAAGATTTTCAGGATACGGATCAATTCAGCGATCATCTCTGGAATATTCTTCTGGAAGAAAATATCGATTTAATCTGTCAATGTGGTTGGCTTTGCTATTGGACCATTCGAGATGAATTTGAGGGCCGGGTGATGAATATTCACCCTGGATTACTTCCAAAATATGGTGGCAAAGGTATGTGGGGCCATCATGTACATCAAGCCGTCATTGATGCTGGAGAGCCAGAAAGTGGTTGTACCGTGCATTTTGTGAATAATGAATATGATGCCGGGCCCATTATTTTACAGCGATCTTGTCAGGTTTTACCTGATGATACTGCAGATGTATTAGCCCAACGCGTCTTTAACGAAGAGTGCCTTGCCTACCCGGAGGCGATCCGGTTATTTAGCGAAGATCGTTTAGAAATCAAGAATAATCATGTTTTGGTAAAATAGTAAATTTTACTTTTTTTCGTTTTCTCTGATCAGGCCAAAAATTTTAAATTATTTTCTACATGTCTGAGTGCTTTTGATATAATACTTTAGATAGCGTAGGAGTCATCTTGTCAGTCTGAAATACGTAACATTCTTTCAGGGTTCCATGGATAGGGCAGTAGTATAGTAATCATGAATACGAGTAACGAAAGAATATCTCATATTCGTCAGAATCGATTGATTTTGAAACTTGTTTTCTCAATCATCCTGGCGGGGGCGTTGATTTTCCTGCTCTTTTATGGGCGAGAATGGTTGGCGATAAACGATCAAAGAAATTCACTCCAAAAACTTTCCCAAAAGCTAATTGCTTATCACGAAAAAAACCAATCATGGCCTACAAACAAGGAATTTCTGCAATTTGACTTTTACTCACGGAAAGTCAGTCTGGATGTTCTGGTTTACAATATTGAAAATATCTTGCCCGATTCGCCTAGTGATTCCGTGTTGGTCTATGCACCTGAACTCAAATTAAGATATTACCCAGATATCCATCCTATTATTTTACTAGATGGAAAAATCGATATGGTAAGTGCTCAGGAACTCCAAGAGCTATTATCTCAAACCAGTCAATTTTACCATTCAAATAGCTTGAAATTACAACCGACGCCTTAGGCCTGATTCACTTCTAAATAGTAGAAAGATTAAGAGTGCTTGACAGGGGAGGAAATTTACCATAAAATTAAATGTGTATCAAATACACATTTTAGGCGCTGTAAATGATAACGCATTCTAAAAAATATACTTATGATTATCCAAGACCTGCGGTTACAGTTGATGTCGTCGTCTTTAGCCTGTTAGAAGATCGATTATGTACACTGCTCATTCGTCGGAAAAATGAGCCTTTCGCTGGGTGTTGGGCTTTACCAGGTGGGTTTTTGGATGATAATGAGGATATTGAAAATGCTGCTTTGCGTGAATTATCAGAAGAGACCAACCTCAAAGAATTATATATTGAGCAATTATATAGTTTTGGCCGGCCCGATCGTGATCCAAGAGGGCGAACGATCACAGTCGCCTATTATAGTTTATTGCCTGCAACACGAATGTCTGAGATTGCTCATGGCGATGATGCGGCTGAGGCTCAATGGTTTGGCTTGGATCAATTGCCTGATCTTGCCTTTGACCATGATGAAATTATTGATTGTGCCGTAGAAAGGCTCAAAGGAAAATTGCAATATACCACGGTATCTTTTTGTTTGTTACCAGAGCGTTTTTCGTTTACACAATTGCAGAAAGTTTACGAGGCGATCTGGCAAAAGCCACTAGACCGCCGTAATTTTCGTAAATGGATTAATAGTTTTAATCTGTTAGAAGATACAGGTGAAAAAATAAGTAATGGACGTAGACCTGCGTCACTTTATCAATTGAAATCTAAGAATGAAACTCCAAATGGATTGCAGTTACTTCAGCGGGAAAGGTAAACCGAATGTACCAGATGCCCTTGCCATCACATATAAAAAATCTAACACCGCAAGCTTCGGTGGATCTCATTAATCAACATCGAAAAGAGCTAGGTAACAACCTGGTTTTTTTGGGACATCATTATCAGCGTGATGATGTGATTCAGTTTGCTGACTTTCAAGGGGACAGCTTGAAGCTGAGCCAACTGGCAGCCCAGCAGACAGAGGCAAAATATATTGTCTTTTGTGGGGTTCACTTCATGGCAGAGTCGGCTGATATTTTGACAAGCGATGATCAAGCAGTGTTCTTGCCTGATATGACAGCTGGGTGCTCCATGGCGGACATGGCGGATTTGGATCAGGTCGAAATGGCCTGGGAAGATTTAAGTCAACATTTTCCGAATATGAGTAAAGTGATCCCTGTTACCTATGTGAATAGTTCCGCAGAAATCAAAGCATTTACTGGAAGAAACAATGGAATTTGTGTTACCTCGAGTAATTGTCGTTTTATTTTTGAATCTGTCTGGGAAAACGATCCTGAAGCGACCATTCTCTTTTTGCCTGACGAACATTTAGGACGCAATACCGCTTATGAAATGGGTGTCCCCTTGGACCAAATGCCACTTTACGATCCTTTCGCCGAAATGGGCGGTATTACTGATGAGCAATACAAAAACAGTAAAGTGATTTTGTGGAAGGGGTTTTGCAGTGTTCATGCAGAATTTAATGTAGAGCAGATCCAGGAGGCCCGTGAAAAAGATCCTGATGTTAATGTTATCGTTCACCCTGAGTGTGGCTTTGATGTTGTTCAGGCGGCTGATGCATCAGGCAGTACGGCGAAGATTGTTCAATTGATTGAAAATGCCGAGGAGGGGTCCAAGTGGGTGGTGGGGACCGAAATTAACCTGGTCAAGCGGTTGGCACAACGCTTGGAAGACAAACACATTCAGGTTCGCTCTCTTAGTGGAAAAGCGTGTCCTTGCGTGACAATGTATCGCATTGATTTACCGCATTTGACCTGGATTATTGATAACATTGCCAAGCATTTCAAGGATCCGGAAAATACGAAACTCTATAATCAGATTCGAGTACCTGATGAGATCAAAGAGCAAGCACGCCTGTCGTTAGATCGCATGATGATGATTACCCAAGCTGCGACTTCGGCGACATAGGAATTGAGGAGACGAGCTTGATTAAGCAATCATTGCATGGATGCTGGGCTGTCATATTTTTTTGCATCATTTTTTTGTCGGGATGCCAGTCTAATCGTTTAGATGTCGTCGCAGAAGAAAAGCAATGGGCCAATCCTGATCAACAGCAATTGGTTAATTTGTTGAGAAAATCTCCCTCGGTAAAATCTTTTCAGCAGTGGACATTGCCTGATTATATCACAACGGGCAATCTTGAAGGGATGAAGATCGAGACACGGCATTACCAAATTTATGCTTCGTTGCAACAGCCTTTGGTCTTAAACGAGATGCCATTTTTTTTAGAGAATTGTTACCTGGCATATAATCGATTTGTTGGCAGTGATACCCGGCAAAAAGAAAAGTTTAAAGTGTTGGTCTTCGATGATCGCGGTCAGTGGGAACAGTATACACAAAAGCTTGCAGGGCCATTGGCAGACACTTACCTTAAAATCACGTCTGGAGCCTATTATCTAAATGGCGTTTGCGTCGTTTATCATTTAAATAGTAAAGTGAATTTTTCGATCTTGGCTCATGAAGGATGGCATCAGTTTAGTGAATTGACATTTAAATATCGCTTGCCAGCCTGGTTGGATGAAGGGATTGCGACAAACTTTGAATCCTATGTCAGACATCAAGGGCGAATTGATTTTAAGCCTAGTCAAAATGTTTCGCGGCTCAGTTCGCTTAAAAACGCTCTGTTGAAGAATAAGCTCCATTCCCTGAGTCATTTGATCAGTAAGCATGCAGGAGAAATTCTCCAACATGCTTCAAGCCATGGTGACCACCAGGCAAAATCATCGGAGGTAGGAGCCTATTATGCTCAATTGTATGCCTGGATTCGTTTCTTGCGTGAGTATAATTATGGCCAATTTAATGATCGATTGCAGTCCATCTTAAAGGATGCTTATATTGGTCAAGGATGGCCAATGAATGAGATTCTTGAACAAGAAGCGTTGCAGCGAAACCATAATGCCTCGCGTCAGTGGAATTATCAAGTAGGACGATTGTTATTTTCAGAATATATTACCAAGCGACCTGAAGCTATCGAATCTCTCTATCTTGCATTTTGTCGTAAGATAGTGCACACTTTAAGATAAAATTAATTGGTGTTGGTTAAAGTTATTAGCTGTTGGGCTCGCTGGATGGCTTGGTTGCGGGTATTGACTTCTTCTGTATTGCTTGAAGGGAGAGCTTCAGCATCCGTTAATGCTTGTTGTGCCTCTTGAGTTGAAATATCGCCAGGCAAGATCGCTTCGCGTGTCAGGATCGTGACTTCGTTATTGACGACATGGCCAAAACCGCTGTCGATGAAAATAGTTCGTTCGTTATTGCTGGCGTCGCAGTATTTCAATAGGCCAATACCCAGGTTGCTAAGTAGGGGAGCGTGGCCTGAAAGGATTTCCATACCACCATCGTGGGCAGGTAAGAAGATATCACTTGCTTCTACGTCGACGACTTGAGCTTCTGGAGTGACGACACTAAATTTCATCGTTGATGCCATTTTATATCCTGTAAAATTTTCAGACAGGATTGTCAGGCTGTTCTGTCAATCCTGTCCAAAATGATTAACTAATTCTTATGCTGCGTCTGAGGCCATTTTTTCGGCTTTTTCAGCAGCTTCTTCAATTTTACCTACATACATAAATGCCATGTCAGGAAGATGATCCCATTTACCTTCGCAGAGTTCTTCGAAGCTGCGGATGGTGTCTTCCAGTGAGGTGTAGTTACCTGGCAGGCCGGTAAAGGTTTCAGCAACCAGGAAGGGCTGTGACAAGAATCGCTCGATTTTACGAGCACGTGCCACGACGATTTTATCTTCTTCGCTCAATTCATCGACACCGAGAATCGCGATGATATCTTGTAAGTCTTTGTATTTCTGTAAGAATTCCTGTACTTGACGAGCCACTTTATAATGGCGTTCACCCACAAAGTTTGGATCAAGAATACGACTGGTTGATTCCAGCGGATCCACAGCAGGGTAAATCCCTTTTTCAGCAATCGCACGCTGTAGGTTCACAGATGAATCCAAGTGGGTAAAGGTTGTCGCAGGAGCTGGATCTGTGTAATCATCAGCAGGCACATAAACAGCCTGAATCGATGTCACAGCACCCTTACTGGAAGAAGTAATACGCTCTTGCAATTCACCCATTTCAGTACCGAGTGTTGGTTGGTAACCCACAGCAGAAGGCATACGACCCAAGAGAGCAGATACTTCTGATCCTGCTTGTGAAAAACGGAAGACGTTATCCACGAAAAGTAGGGTATCAGCACCCGTTTGATCACGGAAGTGTTCCGCCATGGTCAAAGCTGTCAAAGCGACACGAAGACGAGCACCTGGTGGTTCGTTCATTTGGCCGAAGACCATAACTGTCTGATCCAAAACGCTTTTACCGGTATCACCGATTTTGGCGTCTTGCATTTCCAGCCATAAGTCATTTCCTTCACGAGTACGTTCACCCACACCAGCGAAACAAGAGTAACCGCTATGGAATCGAGCCAAACGAGCAATCAATTCCTGGATAATAACGGTTTTACCCACACCAGCACCACCAAACAGTCCACACTTACCACCACGAACCAATGGGCAAAGCAGGTCAATAACCTTAATACCTGTTTCGAACATTTCGGTTGAGGATGACAGTTCATCGAACTTCGGAGGCTTACTGTGAATCGGGCGTTTTTCTTCAGTGTTCACTGGGCCACGTTTATCAATCGGTTCACCAAGTAGGTTGAAAACACGTCCTAATGTTGCTTCACCGACAGGCACTGATACAGCGGCTCCGGTGTCAACAACTTCCATGCCACGAATTAAACCGTCGGTAGAACCGAGTGCCACGGCACGAACTTTACCACCGCCAAGGTGCTGCTGCACTTCACCGGTGAGTTTGATCTGTTGACCTTTGGCATCACCTTCAATGGTCAAGGCGTTATAGATTTCAGGAAGATTGGCTTCATCAAACTCAGCATCAAAGGTACTACCAATGATTTGTGTGATTTTACCCTTGTTCATTTTTTACTCCGATTGTTTCGTATTAACTTAGGGTTATTATTCTTTTGTGATTCAGTGATTTTCTTTGTCACTGCATCACTCTGTATCTTAGTTACTATGTCTATTTCATCGCTTCGACACCGCCCATGATATCCAGCAATTCGCCGGTAATCTGACTTTGTCGAGCGCGGTTATATAATTGACCTAATGACTTAATCATCTCTTCCGCATTGTCGGTCGCAGCTTTCATGGCAGACATGCGAGCCACTTGTTCGCTGACAATCGCATCCAAAAAGCATTGGTACACATTCAGGCGAACCATGGTGGGAATTAATTCGTTAAGAATTTCTTCGCCACTGGGTGAAAAGATGTAGTCATCGTTCATGCCATCGGTTTTTTCGGTTTCTTCGCCTGCTAAATCGGTCAGAGGCAGCAGGTTGACCGTATGGGCATAATATTTTGATGCCGATTCAAAGCGGGTGTAGACCACTTTGACTTTATCAATTTTCTTTTGGGTATATAGCGAGATAATGTCATCGGCCAGCTCTTCAACTTCTTTGTATGACGTTTTGTCATCAAATTGCTGATAGCCTTCTTCGACTTCCGTATTGATAAATTTGAAGTATTGAAGACCTTTTTTGCCAGAGACACGCAAATTTAAGATTTCATTGTCACTTTTGATCGCTTCAATTTCTTTGTTGGTACGTCGTAAGATGTTACCGATGTAGCCACCGCATAATCCACGATTCGCGGTAATGACCAAAAGAAGCGTTTTGCCTGTGTCGCTATTGACTTGCAGTAGGGGGTGGTCTGAACCACTGTCACCTGAAGCCAACATACCCACCATTTGTGAAATCTTATCGCTATAAGGACGACTACCTACGGCACGGTCAAAGGCTTTTTTGAATTTAGCCGTCGCAATCATCTCCATGGTACGGGTGATCTTGCGAATGTTGCCGACCGATTTGAGTCGTTTAATAATTTCTCTTGAATTAGCCATATTTTATTGTCTTTTTATAAGCTTGGGTGGCAGCGTCAAACGTAGTTTGGCGATGGTTTGCCATCCATCGTTTTAATTAAGAAAACGATTTTTTAAATTCACCAATTGCGTTGGTTAATTTTGTTTTCAAATCATCATCCAGAGCTTTTTTCTCTGCCAATTCTTTAACAACGTTTGAATGAGAGCTATTGAGGTACTCATGCATTTTTTCTTCGAATTCAGCGACGCGGTTAATGTCGACATCATCCAAGAAGCCACTGGTACCCGCGATAATACTGATCACCTGAGTAATGACATCCAATGGTTTGTATTGCGGCTGCTTAAGCAGTTCAACCATGCGGTAGCCACGATCCAGCTGTTGTTGTGTTGCTTTGTCAAGATCGGTTCCTAACTGAGCAAACGCTTCGAGGTCACGGAACTGAGCCAGATCCAAACGCAACATACCAGCAATGCTTTTCATTGCTTTAATTTGAGCGTTACCACCCACACGACTCACAGAAATACCCACGTCAATCGCAGGGCGAACACCCGCAAAGAACAAGTCCGGACGTAAATAAATCTGACCATCGGTAATTGAAATCACGTTGGTTGGAATGTAGGCGGAAACCTCACCTTCCAGTGTTTCAATAATTGGTAGAGCGGTTAATGAACCGCCGCCCATATCGTCACTCAGTTTTACTGCACGTTCGAGCAAACGACTGTGCAAGTAGAACACGTCACCAGGATAGGCTTCACGACCTGGAGGACGACGAAGCAATAGTGACACCTGACGATAAGCTTGAGCCTGTTTACTCAAGTCATCATAAACACAAAGTGTGTCTTTGTTTTCTTCATACATGAAATACTCTGCCATGGTTACACCTGCGTATGGTGCAATGTATTGCAGTGGGGCAGGGTCAGCAGCAGAAGCGGCAACCACGATTGAGTATTCCATCGCGCCTTCCGCTTTAAGTTGTTCTACCAGACGAGCGATCGTAGATTCTTTCTGACCGATGGCAACATAAACACAGATCACGCCACTTTCACGCTGATTGATAATGGTATCAATCGCGACAGCGGTTTTACCGGTCTTACGGTCACCAATGATCAATTCACGTTGACCACGACCAATTGGAATCATTGAGTCAATCGCTTTGATACCAGTTTGCAGAGGTACCGTCACAGGTTGACGATCTGCAATACCCGGTGCGATCAATTCCACAGGACGTCGCTTGGATGCGTTAATAGCAGGGCCACCATCAATGGCTTCACCCAAAGGATTGACCACGCGACCCAACATTTCAGGGCCTACAGGTACAGAAAGCAATTCGCCCATAGTACGGACTTCATCACCTTCTTTGATACCCAGGTAGTCACCATAAACCACAGCACCAATAGAGTCTTCTTCCAGGTTGAACACCTGGCCTTTGACACCATTTTGGAACTCAAGCAGTTCACCGGCCATCGCATTTTGCAGACCGTAGATTCGAGCGATACCGTCACCCACTTCCAGAACGCGGCCGACTTCGGCTACATCCAGTTCGCTGCGGTATTGCGAAATTTCCTGTTTAATAACGCTGGTAATTTCTTCAACTTTGAATTTCATTTTTTCTTATAGATCCTTAGATGTTAATTATCTGTTTTTTGGGAACCTATTCTACAACAGCACGATTGGCGTCCAGCACATTTGAGGCATTCACACTCAGTTGCTGACCGATGTTTTGTAGGCTACGCCGAATCGAGCCGTCAATCATACAATCTTCTATGGTTAAAATCAGACCACCCAAAATGGATGGGTCTACGGTTGTTTCCAACTCAACGGTTTTGCGAATCGCTCGGCCAATTTGTTCTTTCAGACGAGCAATATCTTTTTCTTTCATTTCAATCGCCAGGGTGAGTTTTCCAGTAACGCGACCGGCATTCTGATCATCCAGTTTGCAATAGCATTCCTGAATTTGTACCAGAAGTTCCAGGCGTCCTTTTTCAGCGACCACCATCAGGAAATCCGTCATCAAGTCACTGGTTTTACCTGCAAAGATATTGGAAACAACTTGTTTCTTTTGATCAATACCTATGGCAGGGGTTTCCAGGAAAACGGTGAAATCTGGATTGGCTTGAATCGCATCAGCGATCGCTTCCAGTTCTTTGCGAATCGATTCGATTAGACCTTGTTCATGGGCCAGTTCAAATAGCGATTGAGCATATACCTGTGCAATGGATTGTGATCGGTCGGTAGCCAAAAAACTCTCCTAAAACCCTTATGGGTTAATATCGGTTGATTGAATTTTATTTAATGTCTCATCAAGCAGTTGGCGATGATCGTTTGGATCGAGGCTTTTTTGGATGATCTTACCCGCCACATCGGTTGCAAGAACCGTGACTTGTTCGTAAATTTCATTCAACGCCTGATTCTTTGCCGCGGCGATATCCTGTTGGGCACGATCGCGAAGTTTCTGAGCTTCATCTTGTGCTTTATTGCGGATGTCATCTGCCAGTTTCGTGGCATCGCTACGACTTTTTTCGATGATCGTTTGAGCTTCCTGACGGGCATCAGCCAATTGCTGTTGAAAATCAGCCTGGGCTTGTTCTGCTTCGCCACGAGCTTTTTCTGCTTCTTCGATCGACTGACGAATATGATCTTCACGCTTTTGCAGTGATTCCAAAAGTGGTTTCCATGCAAATTTGCCAAGGATAAAGATTAGCCCAACAAATACCAGAAAGGTCCAGACAGAGGTGCCTAGTCCACCAGCAAAAATGTTGGGAGTTTCACCACTCTCAGCTGCACCGAAAGCGATTGAAGTCATACTAGTGACGATCAAAGCTACTATAGGATAAAAACGATTAGGCATCCTAATCTCCTTTTAGCAATTGAAAATAATGTCTAACGAATTCTCTTTTGCCAGAGATTTAGCTACCTAAGCCCATGATACAAATAACAAGTGCGAACATGGTTGCACCTTCAATCAGAGCGGCTGAAATAATCATTGCGGTCTGAATTTTGTTACCAGCTTCTGGTTGGCGAGCAATACCTTCAGCAGCTTTGCTGCCAATATTACCAATACCTAAACCAGCACCGATAATAGCCAAACCGGCACCAACACAAGCCAAACCAGCATTACCAATAGCAGAAGCAGCTGTAACTGCATCTTGAGCTAACATCATTAAGTCCATTTTTTGTCTCCAAAATCTTAAACGGTTACAATGAGATTAAAAATTCCAGTAAGCTTAATTATTAAGCTTCGAATACAACAATTATATTAGTGGTCCGGATGCATTGCCGAACCAATAAATAGCGTAGTCAAAAAGGTGAAAATGTATGCTTGCAAAAACGCAACAAACAATTCCAGAATACTAAAGGCGGCACAGCCTGCTACAGTAACACCACCAACGAAATAATTTTTTGACATAAAGATCAAACCCAACAACGCACCAATAACGGCGTGCCCAGCTGAGATATTTGCGAATAAACGAACGGCCAATGCGAATGGCTTAACCAGTGCTCCGACAATTTCCAATACATACATCAAGGGAACCAAAGCCAGTGGAACATGAGGGATAAAGTTTTTGATGTAGTTACCTAATCCTTGTTCACGAATACCATTGACCTGAATCATGAAGAATGAAATGATCGCTAGGGTTGCGGTGACCCAGATATTCCCTGTCGCGGCACCGTTGACATGCGTCTGCACATTTCCAACCGTGATAAAGTAAATCACGCTATCAAAGGGGAGCATGCCAAGTAAATTGCAAAAGAGTATAAAAAAGAAAACCGTCCATAAGTAATGTATGAAACGGTCTGTATCTTTTCCTAAAACAGGTCTTGCCACATCTTCACGTACAAAAAGTAATATGGCTTCCAGGAAGTTTCGTAGTCCTGTTGGGACCATAGTCCGTTGTCGTGCAATGTAAGTAAACGCTAAAATCATTAATATTCCAGCGAGAAGTATCATCAACATATGGTTGGTAAAAAAAGCACCTTCCCATAGCGGGTGCTGAACGACGTGATCTAATGGATTGCCAGCGGCAAGGATGATATTATTCAATTGTTGCTTATTTCTCCGTTTTAGCCTGTTTTATTGAATCACCATTTTTTGTAAAAAAGTTATTCAACGTTTGCTTGAACGATTTTGATTGCTGTTAATGTTTCCCATAATAGCAATACAACATAGTAGGTCATTACCAATAGTAAAAAACTATTGAGCGGTGGGTTCATGATCTTGAGGATCGCAAAAGCACCTAGCCCAGTCGCCACCATTCGAAACATCATTGCGATGAGATTCGCGTGGATTACCAGAAGATTTTGGCTGGCGACTAATAACACTATTAAGACACTTGCAATAGACACCGCTAAGTTGAGTAGGGCAGCCATCGCTAACGTTTTCAGGCCAGTTTCTTGTTGTAAGTGCCAGCAAGGCCATGCAGCCAATAGTGCGACACCTAAGACAACCAAAATTGCTTGGCCTGATAATTTTAAGAAAATACCACGCAAATGACGATCCTATCTTTTTTGATGAACGAGAATTCGCGTGTTCAAGCATGACTCGCAATGAACCATTGTTTGCCGTTATTTATCTTGGATCAGCTCTTTGAACAAAAGATAAAACATGCCAACCATGGCAATTAATATTCCCGTGACGGTTAGCCAGGGTTTGGTCTCAAACTTTTGGTCCGCGAGGTAACCGATATAGGCAAAAAATCCGATGACGCCAGCAAGCTCTACGCCATAACCAAGCCATCGTCCAGAAGAACCATAGGTCTTGCCGATGCGTCTGACGACGTTCTCGGAATTGGTCTCTTCTTTTTGTCCATCTAAGTCTTTTTCGGGCATGCAGTTAAGGTCCTTTTCTGTCCTTAGCATGTCATGCATTCTGCTGTAGTTCGATCTGCATTATGATCTTCACTACGACGATTTAAGCCATGCACAATAGTGATGCTTAAGTTAAAAGTCAACCATTAATTACTCTTTTTCCTCGAGGCAAACTGGATTTTTTTTTCGACTTAAAAATGGGCGATATTATCAGACTTTAACGGAGAGGAAATGGTGGAAAAAATGACATTATTTTTGGTGTTTTTCAAGTTCCAGAACCATTGCAATTTCATCGCAATTGTCCTGTTTGCTGCAACGTATGCAATCTTTCCAGACTTTTAGTGGCAGTGAATCCATGGCGACCTGGGTAAATCCCAACTTTTCAAAGAAATGTTTTTCAAGTGTTAAGCAAAAGACCTTTGGTAAGTGTAACTGTTTAGCTTCATCGATCATGGCTTGGACCAATGCTTTGCCGATACCCTTTCCCTGGTGAGATTTGCTCACCGAGAGAGATTTAATTTCTGCCAGATCGGACCAGGTGATTTCCAGGGCACAGCAGCCGATGATTTCACCATTCGACTCAAATAATTGAAAGTCACGAATTGACGAATAGATGTCCGCCTGGGTGCGAAAGAGCATCACGCCCAATTCGGCATACTCATTAATGAGTTTACGGATGGTTTCTACATCCCCTAAATGTGCTTTGCGAAGGCTCAATTCTTGGCTCCAAAATCATGTAACCCAAATACTGATAGTATTTTACCGAAATTCTGGATCGAAGCAAAGCCAAATGTTGGCGATTTGCGGCACATAATCATATACTTAGGGCTGATTAGATACATAAAATAGGGATATTCATGGCTGAATTTGTCATTTTAAAACATATATTGCCCGATCAGAGTTATCATTGGGATTTGATGCTCGAAATGGAAGAGAAACTGGCGACTTGGCAAGTGCCTCAGGAGCCCAGCCAATGGTCATCTGAGCCCATTTTAAGTGAACGGATATTTGATCATCGGAAAAAATATCTCGATTACGAAGGACCAATTAATGAAAACCGTGGCCATGTCATACAGGTAGCGAAAGGAAATCTTGAACTAATCGAGAAGACCGATCAACTTTGGCGATGTAATTTAATGTCTGAACTCATCTCAGGTGAGTTATTATTAAAATGGATCAAACATGGCCAATGGCAACTAACCATTAATTCGTAAATATCACTGGAAAATAATAAATGATAGAGATGGACCCAAAAAATAAATCAGCCAAGCAAGTGATCAAGCGTATTGTCATCTACTTTGTTTTAGCCTATAGTTCAGTGGTCATGTTAATGGGTTGTATACAAAATCGATTGATCTATTTGCCGGCCAAAGTGTCACCTAAACAATTAAGCGAAGTGACAAGTGAAACAGGGCTAAAACAATGGCCAGAAGGTGGTGATAATTACCGAGCTTTGATGGCCGTAAATCAAATGGAATCTGTTAAGGGAACCATTTTACTTTTTCATGGTAACGCTGGTATGGCCGCCAATCGAAGTTATTATATCAATGCACTCAAACCGTTGGGCTACAGGGTCATTCTGAATGAATACCCAACTTACGGTGCAAGATCAGGGCAGGTTGGGGAAGATAAAATTGTCGCTGATGGCAAAGAAACGTTAAAGCGTGTTTTAGACGAGTTTGATGAGCCTCTTTATTTATGGGGAGAATCATTGGGATGTGGCGTGGTTGCAGCGATCGCTGCTGATGAAAGCTTACCCGTTCGTGGAGTGATTATGCTAACACCTTGGGATACATTGCCAGATTTAGCTCAGAGTCTTTATTGGTTTTTACCAGTGAAGTTATTGTTGCAAGATAGCTATGATAGCATTGAAAATTTAAAGCAATATCCTGGACCTGTTGCGGTATTGATGGCTAAAAAAGATAGAGTGATTCCCAATAGGCATACCGAACGATTATATCGTCACCTTGAAACAACTAAACAACTTTGGACTTGGGAGCAAAGTGGCCACAATGATTGGATGTATACCGCAGGTAATGAGTGGTGGGAAGAAGTGATGCAATTTATCGAAGAGAATCAATAAGGGGTTTAAAACAATTTTGTATATCGATACAAATAAAGGATCATATCATGGAAGATAAACAGCGTTTCGTCATAGTCCTTATCGCTTCAATTATCATGCTTTGGATTTGTATGCCATTGATTTGGGCGTTTTATAGCCTGGGACAAATGCAAAGTCATGCTCTGGAAAATCCAGAATGGAAGCAGGAGATAGAAACATATTATAAAGAGCGTGGTATTGATATGGATGAAGAGAAAGATTCTAAAACAACTTTTAATGACTTAAATGACGAAGACAAAAAAGCATGGGAAGACCTAACCAATAAATATTTAATAAAAATGGATTGGCTAAAAATACTCATTATCTATTCATTGATTTTATATGTCTTGATAGGTTTTGTTGGAGGCTATTTTTCGAGGTCTTGGATTTGGGTAGGGTGTTTACCTTTGCTTTCATGTATATTTGAAAAAAATCCTGTTCTTGGTAATATCTATATAGATGAGAACCAAAAGGTATTGATCTTTGCGATTCAGATTGTGACCTGCTATCTCCTGGCATTTTGGGGAGCCTCGTTGGCTAAGAAAAAGTTGCAAAAGAATAACTAATTTTTTTCGGATGGATTTTGAAAAAAGCGTGCCGCGGCAGAAAGTATCGTCACAAGAGGAAAAGGTGCAGTAAAAGGCATTGCGGTATAAATCATGGCCAATATTGAAACTAAGAGACGTTTTTGAAAAGATAAGTCGTAAGCCGATGAGACCCACCACCCAGCGATTCCACCAATCACAAACCCCCCAAAAAGTCCTAACGGTCCAAAGGTAATCAGGTCCACAAAATCAATCAGAAGCGCTCCCGCTAATGGGCCAAAAGCGCGATACAAACGATCAATCAGCCGCTCAGGTTTTTTTGCCTCAATCTCATCCGTTTGCTTGGGGGCCTTATCTTGCTTATCTCCAAAATCGATATGCCTAATCATCAAATTCACCCAGACTATTTCATCTTATCACAAACTGACTCTACTTGATTTGCCAAGTCATCCAGGAAGTGTTCCCAGGAATTTAAGTCATTATTCAATCGCGTGAGTTGATCCAGTGGTAACTTTACAGGCGCCTGCGCTAAGCTTCTCAGCATACCTGCTAAATGTCGCAATGATTCAGGAAGTGGATAATTATCCGATTGCTTACAGACCTTGAGTAATTCTGGTGCCGCGGCCATTAATGCAGCGTTAGCAAATTGTGTTTGTTTATCCAGGGTTGATGTAACAGGCAGGTGTGCTACCGAATTGCCCTTATCATCTATAATACTAATTTGGTCATTATTGTCGACTATTTGCCAGGCCATCCTAAACCTCGAATTTCTAATATGATAGGTTCATGTAAATTTGTCTCGAATTATACCAGAGATTTTAGAGCGATATGAACTTTTTTCCAACCTTTTATATTAACTCAGCGTATTATATCTAAATAACTTATAATTAATTTCACATTACCCAATCAACGGACATATAATAGCTTTATGGAAACACTCATCAATCAATTGCCAGCCAATCTTGCAGAACTCAAAGCGACTGGCTGGACATCCAAATCGGTTAAACAGGAAATTCATGACAACTTGCTTTGTAAACTCCAGCAAAAGGAAAAATTTTTTGACGGTATTATTGGTTATGATGATACCGTCATCCCAGAAATTTGTATCGCATTATTGTCCAAGCATGACATTCTTATGCTCGGCGAAAAGGGCCAGGCCAAAAGTCGGCTCATGCGATCTTTAGTAAATTTTCTCGATCCACATATTCCCTATATTGCGGGTAGTGAACTTCACGATGATCCTCTTAAACCGATTACCGATCTGGGTAAAAGCATCATCGAAGAAAAAGGCGATGCGACAGAAATCGCTTGGTGGCCTCGAGAGCAGCGTTATGTTGAGCGTTTGGCGCCTGGCAGTAAGTTTGCAGATCTTATTGGTGAAATCGATCCGGCCAAGCTTGCCAGTGGCACCAGCCTCAAAGCAGAAGAATCCCTTCATTTTGGTTTGATCCCCAGAATGAATCGCGGCATCTTTGCAATGAACGAAATTCCCGAACTGGACGAATTGGTTCAAGTGGGACTCTTCAATATTTTAGAAGAACGCGATGTTCAGATCCGCGGTTACCCCATTCGGTTTGATCTTGATATCATGATTCTTTTTTCCGCAAACCCGGCAACCTACAATCGTAGTGGTAAGGTTATTCCTCAGCTCAAAGATCGCATCGGGTCTATGATTCGTACCCACTATCCGCGAGAACGAATGATGGGGATTGCGATTATGGAGCAAGAGGCGAACCTGGATCTTGCAGGAGATATTCCCGTTCGCATTCCACTTTTTATGAAAGAAATCTGTGAGCAAATTTCCATCGAGGCGCGAAAGTCTGATTATGTTGATTCTCAGTCTGGTGTGAGTGCTCGTTTTTCTATTGCTAATTATCGTACAATGATTGCCAGTGCCCGTAAACGTGCGGCCGTTTTAGGCGAACCCTATGCGGTGCCGCGAATCAGCGATTTAAGTCATATTCATGGTTCTGCGGTCGGTAAACTTGAACTGGATATGATGAGCAGTCATCAAATGACCGAGCAGCAAGTGCTCGAAGCCATCCAAATTGCAGCCATCGATAATGTCTTTGACGAATATGCGACAGAATTTGGTTTAGAAGAAATCGGAGAAATTTTTGGTAAAGGGGTTCGTATCGAAGTGGGTGATATGCTTGCTTCAAGTGAATATGCAGATCGATTGCAGCGTGTGCCACCGGCGTGGGAAAAAGCCTTTGAGATCAATCCCTCAGAAGATCCGGCGATTCGTGCTAGCTGCGTTGAGTTTGTCCTGGCAGGCATGTATGCATTAGAAAAAATTTCACGATCAAGTCGTCATGGCAGCATTACCTACGAATTTTAAATTCTATCTATTGCATAAGGTGCAAGGGTGACTCTAAAAAAGAAACATCATAATTCCTATGGCGGCATCATTCATACTTACCTTGGCTATGATCCGAAAAATTTTCCTTTGCCGACGTCTCAGCAACCAGATATGGTCTCTCCTGCCTTCAATTATATGATGGCTTATGGCAGTCTGGAAGATCTTACCGAAGAACAACTTGCCGAGGCGGTAAAGCTTGATCCCAGCCAAATCAAAGGTTTAGGCCCAAGCATTCAATCATTGCTGGCTATGCTCGAAGAGCGTAAGCGAAAAATCCTGGAGACGTATGAAGTGGTCACGGTTCAGCAACTTGCCGCAAACGTCTATTACGATATGGCCTGGACCATTCAACCGCCAAAAGGAAAATCTAAAAAATTTGAGCAAGCCATTCGTGAAGAAAATATGGTTTCGCTTGAGCGACTCTGGTATTCAATCGATCAGCAAACAGATTTTGCAAAGCAGCTAGTACATCTGTTAGATCATTTGGGTAGTAAATATCAAATCGAGCAGCTTGCTGCGAAGTATCAATTTTCTGGCAAACAAAGTATGACCGTTGAACTTGCCATTGAGGTCAAAGAAGAGCTAGAAATGATCGATCGGCTCATTGAACAACTTAAGCAAGCGGCGAAAGATGCTAAAATTTATCTGATTGATATGGATGAACTAGCTGAGTTTGCAAGCGATGAGCAGATGGATGGACTTCAGGATATTCAGAATCAGGTTAACGAGCTTTTAAGGCATGCCGCAGAGCAGCAAGGGCTTAAAAAGGATAAGAATCAATTCAATCTAACTCCCAAAGCATTGAAGATTATGCAGGCCAAGTTGTTGGATAAGATTTTTTCAGACTTGCAAGCATCACGTAGTGGGCGCCACCAAAGTAACATTAGTGGCGATGGTGCTGTTGAGCTTCAGCAAACCAAACAATATGAATTCGGAGATTCATTGGCCAATTTGGATATTACCTCTAGTATGACCAATGCTATGATTCGTAATGGGCCAGGCTTGCCCATCCA
>JANQJS010000056.1 GCA_028281535.1 Sedimentisphaerales bacterium
CGGTTTAGAGTGAAACGTATTCGCTTAGTAAAGCCATTTATTAAATTGTCGGAAAGGTCTGTCTGAATTTAACCCTTTTAAGTTACTCTACTCTTTATCGGTTATTTTGCAAGGGTTTTCTTAATGAATTTTTCTTTAACTAACGACTTATTTATGATAACTATTTGATTTGATTGACCCTCGCTGTGGTCCCTTCTACCTGCATTATATGCCCTCCACCTGGATCATAAATCAAGACTTCCGGCATATGTGCATATACATATTCGTATTTGTATTCGGATTGTTTCCACACTTGCCCGTTCATTAACTCATAAGTAGTCTTTCCATCCCACCCTTTAAATTCACCTTTAATTGAACTTTCAATGACATCATATATTTGCCTGACAGGAACAATCTCTGACTGGCCATCAACTTGAAGATAAAATCTATTATTTTTTTGAAGAATTAAAATAAGTGGACAATAGGAATAATAATACCAATACCTAAACTCATCCTGTACCCAATAAGTTCCATCCATCAATTTAAATAATACTTCATCATCAAAGCCAGTGAAATCACCATCAATTTGTATTCTTTTTATAACTTGAAATTCATTCATAATAAAACCTTGCTACAAATTATTAAAACTCCAATTCACGTATCTTTCTTTTTAAATGGTTATGGACGGACTGGATTTTTCCAGACTTTCTATAATTAAAAAGTTTTTTAATATCCTCATCAGACAAAACGATAATATATTTATCATTTTTTAAAAATGTTTTACAATGATCAATACACTTTTTTGCATCATTAATAGCTCGACATACCATAACGCCAAACTCCTTTTTTTCCCTTTTATTTAGTCGGCTATTTATTTGATCAAATTGTGTATTGCCAATATCGCTGGCGTAATTTTTGCACTCAAACGGGATGTATTCACACAAAACCCCTCTATCGTGGAGATATTTAAAAAAACCAATTTTTTTATCATTATCAAATGTTATGTCAATTTTACCTAAACCATTATCTGTTTTTTGTTCTTTATGAGGATTAGATAAAACATCTTCAAATGTGGCTTTCAATAATTCATAAACATGATCATGATATTTATAGGCATCTTTTTTCCCTGCAGGAATTTTATCAAGCTGTTCATTCAAACCACTATACGCATCATTCCATGCAATAGTATCGCAATCTGGTTGAGACATATTTGAAAGAATTGCTTTTGCTAGATAGTTCGATGTCACCCCCGTTGGCAAGAATTCTTTATTGGTATTAATTTGCCGAGTTAACTCCTGTTCAGATGGCAATATTTCTCTACGAAACAAATTATCCAAGCCAAATTGATCGACCATTCGAAATTTTCTTAGTGTCGAAGATATGATTTCAATTCTTTGACTTAGTTTTTCCTTTGATATATTCTTTGGCAATTTTTGATACCCCTAGTAATTTCTCTAATTCAGTTAAACAATATTTAAATGACTTTGGGTTGTCAGGATGAGGTATTTTCATCACGATACCATTCTCAGAGAGATGCGTACAGATTTTTGAAACATTTGGCCTACTTTGATTTGTTTTCGCAATTAGCTCATCTAGACTTAATGCACTATTCTCTTTTAAAGCAACACATATTTCAGCGGCACCTTTCTTGCCACTAAAACACTCTTTAATAAAATCTTTAGAATGAGGATTAGCGGCTATTGAAAATTTTTGCATTTGTTCAATATTATCAACATGTGTTCGTATATACGATAGGTTTTTTTGACTATGTTCTGATTCAGGCATTTCTATACCCCTCCTTTTTAAATCAACTTTCGATATGACTTTCCTGCTTTAATTAATAAACCGTCTTGCTCCCACTGCTTCCATGTATTAGCAATCGTTACATGTGAGCATTTTAATTTTGATGCAGCTTCTCTCGAAGTGTATTGACCAGCCATATCATATATTTGTTTTGTTCTTTTATCTTTGAGTTCTTTTTCAAAGAAATCTCTAAGATTCTTCTTGACCAAAAAAGTCAATAAGTCTTCAATTTTTTGCAAATGCGCTAACGCTTGTGAATCATTCATGTTTTTTAGTCCTCTTTTTTGTTTTTCCATTTGATTTTCGTATAGAAGTGAGTGTAACACTAACCGTATTTGGAGTTGTATCTAATATTTCAGCAATTTCTTTTGGTTGAAATCCTGACTTTGAGAGTAATTTAATCTGCTCTCGAAGTGGCTTACCATCAGTTAACGAAATCGCTGTTAGCCTTATTAATAAATCTAGTTTTTGTGAAAAAGAATCTTGTTCCATTATTTGTTACCTTTTTTTGTTTTTTTTGCTGATGAGATATTAGCTGTGATATAATTTGTCTTTTTTCCCAAAATACTTGCGATTTCAGCAGGCTTAAGCCCGAGATCACTTAATTTTTTTATTTTATCTGTGATAGATATTGTTTTTTGAGCTTGTGAAGCCTGTTCTAATTGAAGAGAAATTAATACATCTAGCCGCTTTATTAATTCATCTGTTTCATTCATTTCAAATCCTTTGCTCTACTAATACTTCTTTTTTTGTAATGTCATTAAATACATATATATATAATAGTAGTATTAAGCAAAGACCATGCCAATAAAAAATCCAACAAGGAGACCTTTTTCATATGTCACGACCAAACAAGAGTTTATATTACTATAACGATTTTACGAATCTTTCATTGAGACCCATGCGATACTGCCAGTGTGACAAATTATTTCGCTTAAATGCCAACCTGACAGCCAACGTAATACATGGGTTATGAAATTAAGGGATATACATCCCAAAAACCTGGATAGCATTGTATTAGGACAGCCCGTACCTTATGATTCGTACCAGATGAATAAAGCATCTTTCTGAATAATCAAACAGGTATTCATGCTTTTTATCCAAAACCACTATTAATTAAAATTAACACCAAATTCCATTAACCAAACTGCCTAATTCACTTACCAAAAAGCACTCGCAGCTTAGTAAAATGGCCAATCTGCTTACCAAAATGGTCGATTTGCTTAGCGCCGAGCACTTTTTACTAAGCAAATCGCTCGACCTGTTGAGCAAATCCCTCAATTTGCCTAGTAAAATGAATAATCTGCTTAGCAGATTTGACTTTTGGGTTAGCGCAGACCTAAAATTAAGTAAACGGTTTAGGATATCCATTAATCGGTCGTGACTTTCCAACAGCAGGAAAGTTGGTTGAGAGAAAACTACACATACCTTGTTTTACTAAAACGAAAGGGGCGCAGACATAGTCTGATCTTATCGACGCAACGATTATTCAATACCCCACTCCTGCTAGTCGTTACTTTACTAGCGAGACAACAAGGTTAACTTCAAGAAAGGGGCGTAAACTATGCCAGTACGAATTTCACAAAAACCGGAAATCCTCAAAGAACAATGTCAACAAGCCAGCAGGCATTCGCCTGTACTAACGCCGCGACCATTCTACAAGAACCCGCTCACGCTGTTCGCTAGTTAATGGACAAGACATACATACGGCTCTTGCCAGTGATCTAAGCCACAACTGTGGCCTCGGCCAACAATACTGGTTCAGAATTAGAGCCACAAGAGCCGGACAACAAGGACCCTGGTCTGACCCCGCCACAAGAGTCGCCAATATTTAATACTTGATCCTTTACAGAACCTTGTTATAATTGACAGCTGAAAATAGGAACGGGACTAAATCCCCCATTACGAATTAAACCCAGCTAGAGAGAGATTGTGGCTCTCCGTCTAGCTGGTTTTTTTTGTGTATACAAATAAGGAGTAAAATCATGAGGAAATTATTGAGATTGATCATTTGTGTCGCAACGGTAATTATGGCTCCACATTATTGCCAAGCTCAACAACTATATACTATTAGAGATCTAGGATCTTTAAATGGTAACTATTCAGAGGGCCTTGCCGTAAACAATCATGGAGAAGTGATCGGGTCCACCCGATTTGTTGGCAGCAATTATTTAAGAGCCTATTTGCACTCGAACAATACAATGTCAGATATTGGTACGCTAGGCGGTCCTATGATTGTAGGCTGGGGAATAAACGATCATGCTGAGATTGTTGGATCTAGTGAGATCGATATGGCACGTTCTGCATCCCATGCATTTTATTATGATGGAAATACCATGGTAGATCTGGGAACGCTAGGTGGTCCAAACTCTTCAGCAAGCGATATTAATAATAGCGGACAAATAGTGGGAACGAGTCACATCGCAGGATTTGGTTCTAATCATGCGTTTATATATGAAAACAATACGATGACGGACATTGGTACGCTAGGTGGAGCAGTATCTTCCGCTCGTGCTATTAATGAAAGTGGTCAGGTTGTAGGACATAGCAGATTGTATGCGAGTAATAGTCAATTTGACAATCATGCATTTTTATATGAAAACAACACGATGATTGATTTGGGAACTTTGGGTGGCAGAGATTCCTGGGCAAGCGATATCAATGATTTAGGACAAATCGTTGGGGCAAGTCAATATCAACAAAATACGAATACACATGTTTTTTTGTATGAGAATGGCCAAATGATAGATCTTGGTACGTTAGGTGGAAATAGTGGAAGTGGAAATAGCATAAATAATAATGGATGGATTGTAGGAGAGAGCACTAATTTAAATAATCAATGGCAGCCATTCCTATATGATGGAACTGGTATGTATGACTTAAATGATTTAATACCAGAAAACAGTGGATGGAATTTAAGACGTGCAAATGAAATTAACGAACACGGACAGATCGTAGGAAATGGATATATTGATGGTAATTATCACGCATTTCTGATGACACCAATTCCAGAACCTACAACTTTATCCGTGATAACATTAGGTGGCCTAACTGTTTTACGAAGAAAAAGAAAACAGTCTTAATCAATCTACGGAAGTGCCTACCAGGTGCAATGGTTCAGCGACGCAGGGCTCACCCAGCAGGTCGGCGATATGACCGTCACCGCCAGCGAACTGACCGCCACGGGATTAACACCCGGCCAACAATACTGGTTCAGAATTAGAGCCATAAGAGCTGGACAACAAGGACCCTGATCTAACCACGCCACCCGCGTAGCAAACATTTGAGGGGACAAAGTCCCCTTCTTAACGCCGCGATCACCCCACAGCAACCCGGCTCCCGTTGTTCGCTGCGTTGTTCCCGAGACATGATAGATTAATCAATCGGTGGGCAGATCTCTGCCCACCCTACCAAAATCATTTCTAACCACAGATCCACCTACGGCTAAAGCTACGGCGGGACACGATTCTCTGATTGCCACAGATTTAAATTTTGTTATAATATTTTTCAACGGTTGAGTGAATTAAAATAGTGTTATGCACTTACAGTGCTCACCTGCATTCGGTTGATAAAGGTTAATGAAAGTCCTGAAGTTTGGCTTGCCTTGTCAAAAGTTTTAAAGGAATAATTAAATATCCCAGGTACCTTTAATTATTCCTAAAATTGAGAAGAAACAAGTTTGACAAAAATCGGAAGCTAATGAATAAAATGGATAGGTTCTTATTATTTGTCGATTGGAGAAAAAATATAAAAAAGTATTTTTCATAAGGATTATTATGCATAAAAAATTGACAACAATGTTATTCAGTGTTGTTCTACTTGTGTCATGCTTTGGACTTGGAATATCTTGTGCCGCCTTGCCAGAACATGAATGGGAAGTAAAAACCATCACAAAGACAGGGTACCATACCGATCCTGATGTTTTTGATTCTTATATTGTTTGGGTAGGTAATTTAAATACAAAAGATTATTATGGAAAGAATAGGGAAATATTTTTTTATGACGGATCCACTGTAAAACAGATAACAAATAACCAATTATATAATCTGAACCCTGACATCTATGACAGAAAAATCGTTTGGCAATGCCTGACGAAAAAAGGGTGGGAAATCTTTTACTATGATGGCCATAAAATCAAACAACTAACGGATAACAAGCGTCAAGATCGTGCTCCTCAAATTTCTCGTCATGGCATTACCTGGGAAGGATATGATGGCAATGATTGGGAGATATTTTATTATGATAGCCAAAAAATTAAACAACTTACCAATAATGATATCGATGATCGACTCCCGATGATTTCTGGAA
>JANQJS010000030.1 GCA_028281535.1 Sedimentisphaerales bacterium
GATGTGCAGCCGACGTATAATTTTTCTGTGGCGGATTTTCATACGTATTATGTTACGGAAAGGAATTTGTTGGTGCATAATGAGAATTGTGATTTGGATGAAGTTACAAAGGGAGCAAGTAAGGAAATAACAAAATCATCACGCAAACGTGTTAAGCGATTAGTTAAAAACCTTTCAGATAACAGCCGGCAAAACAGTGGGCTTTCTCAAGAAAAACTGATCAATTGAAGCGAATTGTTGAAAAAGCCGGCGGCAAGATAAGAAATGATGGCGCCTCAGGGGTCAAGGGATCATCAGCTGGGAAACCTCATGTACAGACTGAGGGATTAGGCAAAAGTATCGATAGTCGCCATATCTGGACTAAAGAAGGGGGGCAATGATGAGATCGACAACTCGAATGATCAACTATCTTTTCCGCTTTATGTTGATATTCGAAATCAACAGGTTTTGGATTTTCAGCGCATCCGAGACATCCATTAAAGCCCGCGTTGGGTGGGCTGATGATGGGGTGCCTGATTACGACGAGGATGAAGAAGTTCAAGATATTGAGTGGGATGTTCAGCATTTCGATAATATTGAAGACGCGTTAGAGCTTTCAGAGTATTTGATTGATAATAAGCTGATGCAGAGTGATAAGATTACGATTGACCGTGAAGAGCTTTTCAATAGGATGTCTTGGGAAAAAGATCGGTACGATGCAGCTATAAATACTTTGTTGAATTTGAAAATCGATATGTTGGATGATGGTAGAAAAACAGACTATTTTTTTGTTCACTTTTAATATGTTGATGTTACAAAGGACGCAAAGCGACCAAATCTAAGTCATCACGGTGCTGGTCGTAATGGTGCTTTTAAAGAAGCAAAACGACAGTCAGGAGTTCCAGTTAGTCAACAGCCTAGCCGTGTTTTACAAAGGCTTATAAGCTATGGAGAAAATTAAGCGAATTTACTCTGAATGTGATACTAGACTTGCCAGACTAAAATAGGGGTCGATGACAATTGAGAAGCATTATTATTAAAAGGTAAATGTTGCTTTGTTACCGGAACGCTTGTATTAACTTTCGAGGGCTACGCCAATATCGAAGATATTGACGTGGGTGATTTAGTTTGGTCTAAAAACCCCGAGACTGGTGAGCAAGCGTATAAACCGGTAGTGGAATTAATTAGTAAATACGAGCGGCAGATTTATTATCTAGTTATTAATACGCAGTTGGGTGAGAGCCTGGAAATTGGAACTACCGATGATCATCCTTTTTATGTACCGGGTGTAGGGTGGAAATCGACGGTTGAGTTAATGGTAGGGACGTTGATCGAGACCGATGGGTATGGTTTAGTTTCGGTGGGTTCGATTAGGACTTATGGAGATGTGCAGCCAACGTATAATTTTTCTGTGGCGGATTTTCATACGTATTATGTTACGGAAAGGAATTTGTTAGTGCATAATGAGAATTGTGATTTGGATGGTGTTACAAAGGGAAGAAAGGATTTATTAGGTAAAAACCCCAAAATTAAAAAAGATCGAACAAATACTGATCTTGAAAATGTAACTGATAGATCTACCGCAAAAAGTATATTTAGAAATCAAACTAAAGGGCAAAAAGTACAACAATTTGAAAAAAATGGTGAAATTCGTCGCAGGTCTCAAGATGGTTCCCAAATACGAATGAATTCAGACGCTTCTACTAGAATAGATCTGCCTGGACGAGGTACACAACCTAATGGTGAAACTATTCATTTAAATCCTTGATAGTCTGGTGAAATTTAATGTCCGACTTAAATAAAATATTAGAAGAAAAACTTTTGGGGAATTGGGAAATAATAGTTGCTCAAGGTGGGCGGCTTTCTTTGGCTCCTTGCGGAAACATGTATTTAATTTCTGGGCTTTGGGTAAAGGTTAATTCAATTTGGGTTGAATTAACAGCGACAGAATATTCTGATGATGAGCTATATGATTATGGTTTGGTAGTCACTACTTGTGATATACCTCCTATTCCAGAGAAATCTAAATTAAATCACCCTCCTCGAATGGTAGTTAAAGACTTTCCCGATTGTTGCAGATTGGATCTTTTAAAAGATCACAAAGTTACTGAAGTTAAGACTTTTATTTTATCCAACAATAATGACGCATTATTTTGTGCTCCGTTATTATCAGTCATCTGTAATCATCGAGTGACATTTGAGTTAAAAGCGAGTAGAAAATACCCAGAAAATATTGAGATATCAATGGGTGAATCGAACATAAAAATGGGATAGTCAAAAACGGGGACGGAGGGATTTAATTTTGCTCAATGGTGATTAAAAGACGCTGTGGATAAAAAAGGGTTCGGTGAAAATTGAGAAGTATTATCATCAAAAGGAAAATGTTGCTTTGAAGCCGGAACGCTTGTATTAACTTCCGAGGGCTACGCCAATATCGAAGATATTGAAGTGGGTGATATAGTTTGGTCTAAAAACCCCGAGACAGGTGAGCAAGCTTATAAACCGGTAACGGAATTAATTAGGAAACACGAGCGGCAGATTTATTA
>JANQJS010000052.1 GCA_028281535.1 Sedimentisphaerales bacterium
AGTTAGTATCTTCATGTGCCAGGAAGCTATCAAAAGGACCGGTACCCACGTTCACTGTTTGAGCTGAACCGCCATCAATGGAGATACTAAAGCTCTGAGAGACATCACCGGTACGCCAAACATAAATTCGTATGCCACTGCCATTGATAGAGAATGAAGCGGAACCAGAGGAAAGTGTATAATGGGCATCATTTTGGAATGCACCTGATGCAGATACATTTGTCATACCAGAATAAGCAATACCACTATCGGTATTGTTTACTTGAGCACCCCAAGCACCACCGCCACCGCTTTGTGTGGTTGACGAAGCATTGGCGGATGCAGTACCAGCATTACCGGTTGCATCACGAGCACGAACGTTATAGGTATACTGCGTACTTGGTGCCAGGCCATTATCCACATAGGTCGTCGATAACTGCCAGTTACTGTCAGTTGCACCACTGCCGCCGGTCGTTTCTGTAAAGAGATATTCTACCGGTGAATTCGCTGACGTGGCTGTTGTGGCCGTCATCGTAATACTGCTGCAACTGGTCGCTGTAGGAGCTGATGCAAACGTCATAGGACTTGGCGAAGGAGGTGGTGTACCACCGTTGACTGCAATGGTTCCAAACATTTGAAATGGAACTCCGCTACCATGAATATGACAATGATAATTATATTGATCATGGCCAGCATCACCAGTGGAGCTATCCAGGAAGGCCTGGTCAAACGTAGCCGTGTAAGTAAATCCACTTGGATTCGTTACGAGCGGATCAGCACTGGAGCTGAAAGCAATCTGAGATGGATTGCTATCCAGGTAGTTATGTGCTCCAGACAAACCGGACCAAACATTATGGCCAGGGCCCAGGAAGGTCCATTCAATAGTATCACCCACATTAATGGTGACATTACCATTTACAAAGAAATTGCCAGGACCAACTGAAATATCAACAAAACCATCTTCAGGTGCTGTCGTTGCTGATGCAGAACCAGAGTAACTACCAATATTACCCAGGCCATCACGAGCACGAACACGATAGGTGTACTGCGTACCACCCTGTAAGCCATAATCATAGTAGATGTTACTTTGCTGCCAACCACTATCGTTTGCACCCGGATTCGCCGTTGTTTCATCAAATTCATATTCAATTGGATTACTTCCCTCTGCATCAGTTGCTATGGTCGCCGTCATGTGAATTACGGTATCACCAACCGCAACAGGAAGTGCAGCAAAGGTCATTGGATTTGGCGTCGGTGGATTGGTATCTGGCCCTGAAGTAGTGGTTGTACATAGCGTAGAAGAATAGCCGGTTGTGTTACCTTGTGAGTCACGAGCACGAACACGATAACAGTATTGCGTTGATGCATTTAGGCCTGAGTCGCTATAGTTAACACTGAATTGCCATCCGCTATCAGTACCGCCACCATTTCCAGTCGTTTCATCAAAATCATATTCAACCGGATTACTGCCTTCGGCATCGGTTGATACGGTTGACGAAACGGTTAAAGAAACATCCAGGACATTGCTGAAACCTGAGATCGAAGGTTGACTTGGTGGATTGCTATCTGGTGGTGGTGCACTGCCATCGATTTTAATCCATTGAGCGATCGATGGGACTTTGGTACCTGAGTTATCTGAGAAGATAACCAGATAATAATATCCTGGTGGCATCAACGTTGGATTCGAAGGAACAGTCACCGTTAAAGATGAACCATTATCCGTTACCGCAATATGCCCATCAGACTGGGTCACCCCCACCATATTATAGGTAAAACTATGTGTGGCTGATCCTGGGCGCCGTAATAGGACATCGACAATGGTATTACTGGAAGAATAGCCCACATTAATCACTTCACCATAACCGGCTTGTGCGGGTGATGAGGTAATCGTCGGACGAGCACCCGCAGAAAGATAATCAGGTGAATAATATTGGGAGATATCAGATTCACCAAAGTCACCAGCACCACCTGTGCCTATACCCCCGGAGATAACTACGCGACCGTCTGGCAAGAGAATACCACCAGTATGATAACCACGGTCAATGGCCATGTTAGGTGTACTCGTCCAGTTATTTGTACCAGGATCATATACTTCTGCCTGGCTCATATGACCATAAACCAGCACTCGCCCATCCATCAGCAAGGTAGCCAAACAGTTGGAACGCCCACTGTTCATATTTGCAGCAGCCGACCAGCTTGGACTGGGTGCGGTAGGGTCCATAATAGAAACCGTGTTTGATCGAACTTCTGTCTCGTCAATTCGATCACCACCGGCGGCCATGACACGACCATCATGTAATAGGACATACATCGCCTGCAAACGACCGGCGGGTTCACCACCCCCTGCTGCAGGTGTAAATGGATCAACGGGACCTAAGCTTAATGTACTGGTATTCGTGTCGGTATTAATTTCATAAAAGTAAGATTGCGCGGCAGGCCCTGGATGTAAGATTTTAAAAATATTTGGATTTGGATTATTGGTCGGCACCATAATGACACGAGGATAGGCATTACCCGCATCCTGATATCCCAGGACATTACCGCCACCATTTAAATATACAGAGGTGTTCGTCGCTGGATCAAAGACTTCTGCGGATAATAAATTAGGTTCACCACCCCCTGGATTAACACCACCAAATGTCACCACTTTACCATTACCTAAAATGATCGTAGAGGGATACCAACGTATATCTGTGGCTTGGGTGTTATCAACAAGCGGAAATGACCCCGTGGCAGGATCATATCGCCTGATGTCACCGTTGGCAGCACCATCAACCCAAAGAAATGACCCATCCGCTAATAGCGTATGACCCGCACAAAAATGGTCGTTAGGTGTGCTGCCTGTCGTTCCTTGCAAGGGATTTAAGGGATCAAAGATACGATAGACGTGTGGCCCGGAACCTCGTTGGCCCAAAACAAACACTTGATCGGTATGCAACGAAGCCATATGGATACCTTCGACACCACCTGTGCCGACCAGCGCCGACCAGGAACCTTGTGCAAAAAGATTCGTAGCCGGAAGGCCTAATAAACATACCATTGATAAATATACATAGAGAATAAAACTTCTTTTGTTTTTCATACTCATTAACTTCCTTTCTAAAAATTCTTACCTTAAACTTAAAATACTCCACACACACACAAGTTTTTCTATACAGACAAAGGATCTCCACGGCCTTCGAATGTTTCGAATGCTTGTAAATAAAACAAGAATTAACATTGGAATGAAAACAACATGAGATGCAAAAAACATCTCAAATCATTTTACTCATCGTGACAAGCTGAAAAGATTAATACGGCTCAATGTTTTACATGGACTCAATTATTGTTTTTGTTCATCACTAACGAATCATGCTTATATATATTTTCTATTTCATCAGGTGGCAAAACATAATCAAAGAATGCCACCTCATCAATATATCCATCAAAGATCCCACGCGTCGCTTCATCAACAATGTTAGAATTATATCCCAAACAAATATCTTCCCAACCAAACAAGGGGCAATCTGCACCTTTATTAATTGTCTTATCGTGCTTACCATTAACATAAAGAGAGATATCACCATCCTCTTTTTTGGTGACAACAATACACGCCCATTGATTAGGAGTAATATCTGACTTACTAATAATATAATCTACATCCTTCTGTCTATCACATGTCGTAGCTGAGTCAAATACGATCGCTTGATTTTCCAGGTACAAGGCAACAACAGGATATCCTGTTTCATTAAAAGTCGCCGAATACAATAATGGAGAAATGTCCGTTTGTTTTTTACTTTGTTTCACCCACAACATCACAGAGAAAGCTTCTCTTTTCTCTTTACGTTGAAAAACATCTAAAATCACATGTTGACTTTCGGAATTTAATTCTAATGCATAATTCGTTTGATCCTTATACAGCTTCGCCCCCATCGAAACAACCCTAGGTCCCTCATTCATTCTGATGAAACCTTCCATCGATTCTAATGATGGCTCGAAAGGAAAATAATGTTCAGGATTTAATGACTGAATATACTGCTGATATGCACTTATTGAAGCCACCTGACTATCATTCCACTGCTTATTCAATCGGTTTGAGAAATAGGCTTGGTTACCAGGAACATCAATAACGGTTAAATCTCCATCCATTTTTTTCAGCTGCTTGCCTTGCCCCTGTTTAATCATGGTAAAATCTTTATGGTCCAAATGGTTCTGCCCTATGCCCACAGAACCTTTAAAGACTTGGACCAATACACTGGCGTCTGAATCAACTTCGATACCAAATTCGGTACCAAAATCTACAACGGTAGAAATAGGGGTCACGACAGTAAATCCTTTCGCTCTCTCTGGAACTTGCGCCGTTAATTTCCCATGATCAAGATAGGCCCCATTAGCCGACTCAAATGTAATTCGGGATGGCCCTTCGAGTATGATCTTTGCCCCATCATTAAACTTGATTTCTGCCAAACCACCTTTCAAATAATATTCTTTAGACTGCAATTGTGTTTGAGGTTCAACACTCCATTGAGCTTGATATGTATTAATTATTTCAGCAACGACTGGGCTAGACACAGTGGTACGGTGTAACCACAGACCTATTCCGACCATACAACAAGCCGCTATTGCGAGCCAAATTGGTTTGGTTTTCTTACGAGTCAAGATTTCACTACTACTACTGCTACTACGAATCTTACCTTTTACATAAACCGGTTTATCTTGACCATGAAGAAAATCGGCAAGTTCCTTTTCTGCCTGATTTTGAATTTTTTGCTTGGTTTTTTCTTGTTCAAGCATCTCCTGTACATGTCGCAGCTGTTCGTCTTGCTCAAGCACTTCTCGAAAAAATATATCTGCATCTATCGAAGATTCATCATTATCTTGTGAAAGAATTTGTTCTGTTATCGCAATATTTCGCAAAACAGAATGATTACTTAAAATATCAACATATAAATTCATTGCCTGAGGATCTTGAGACAAGAGAGTCTCCAATTGCCTGGCTCTTTCTGGCAATAACGTTCCATACAATGATTCATGGATCATCATACAAATATCGTTTTCATCAAAGGAATGTTTCATTACGATTTTTCCAGCACAGACATGGTTCGATTCACACACTCTCTTAGATTCAGATGTATTCTCGTAAAAACCTTATATAAGCCATGAATAGGTCGATTCACTTTTTTAGCAATTTCTTTAATGTTATCATTCAAATCATATCGTATTCGCAACAGGTTCTGATCATTAGGTGAGAGTTTTTTAATGCATGATTTCAACGCCATGCTTTTTTGCTCAATCATCGTCATATGTGACTTTTGACACTTTTGATACTCTGTTAACATTGACTCATTGAAAATAATCTTTGATTTTGATTGGGTTTGTCTGAATTTAATCACTTTTCGCCTAGCAATCTCAAGCCCCCAAGCTAGAAAATTCGTATCCGGGTCAAATTCATCGAAACGACGGCATATCACCAATAACGTTTCCTGAAAAAGGTCCTCAGCATCATTAAAATTCGGGACTAACGCCAAAACATACCCATAAATACGTCGATGATATTTTGATAACATACAAGCCAGCAATTCAGTTTGCTGCAATTCGGGACTATTAGAAATATTCTTTTTCATGAAACAATCCTAGTTCGATGATCAAATTCAATAGAACTAATACCTCTACTGCATCATTTTAGAGGGTCTTTTTTAAAAAAGTTGCCATAAAAATCACCACAGCCTCTAACTCCCTTTACCCCATACTTTTAAATCGTCTTTTCTTTTATCTTATCCCTATTATTTTTGAATATATCTTCATATGTCTTAAATAGGATATCTCTTCCTGTAGATCGTCCTATAACTTTGTAGGAGGAGCGCATAAAAAAGCGTGGTAGTGTGCGGCTACCACGCTGTGAAGGGTAGTATCTGTAAATTAGATACTTTGGTGTCATTTTTCAATCAACAAGATTCCACCAAATATCAAGATCTTTCGTATCGAATCGGCTATATGTTTATCTGCTTACCGATATCATTAAACACATAGCGGCCCATACAAAATGATTTCTATTTGACTCCTTTGTCTTAGAATTAAGAGAAAAAACAGGCTGAATCAAATGTTGTCCAAGAAGTTTTATCAATGAAGAATGCAGCTATTGATTTCTAAACGAAAACATAAACATTCTCGTACCCCATATAATCTCAGTTCTGTAAAATTGCTATATAGCTCGCATGAACACCTATTCCAGTCAACGCGAACCCTCTATCAGATTTAGTCATTGATGATTGCTATTGGAATAGTCCAATAAATAAAACAAAACGTTAAGGTTAATAATTGCTCTGCCAGGAAAAACTAGTATGAATCCCAGCAGAGCACAAAAACATTCTTAGTTAAACTCTTTATTTTTAAACTAAAGATTAGGTATGGTCCCGAAGATTCAGGACCTTACCTAACCTAAAAGTGTGAATCTTTAAGTGCTTAAGTAACGATTCCTAATTAGTTTTCGTTACACGTACATTATCAACAACCGTCCAGGTTTCGCCGCCAGATGCTGAATTCTGGAAACGCACACCTAACGCTTGGCCAATTGCAGAATTACCTGCAGCCACTGTTACGTTGAGTGTATATGTTGAAAATCCACCACTCACTGCAAATGCCCCATTGCCACCAGTCAGGGTCGTACCAGTACTACCATTGAACAATTGAACTTGCAGCGTTCCTGACTCTTGAGCATCAATCTGCACCTGGTAGGTTCCTGCAGCAATCGTATGACTCGTGGTTTGGGTTACAAACCCAGCAGCATTTCCGATGTATGCAGTCCATGTTCCATTGGTACCACCATCATTACTACTAAGACCTGAATCGGTTGATGGAGAGAGACTCCAACCAGGAATGTTCGCCCAATTACTCACTTCACTACCAGAACCTGGCAGTTCAAAACTAAAGTTGGTAATCGTAATGGGGCCAGTACCACCACCGCCTGCAGGTCCGGTTGAGACCACGATAGAAACATTGCTACCACACGCAACAGATGCGCCACCACTCGGTGTTTGGCTAATCACGCTACCTGTTGGAACCGTTGAACTACTTGCCGTAGATGATGATGAGGTAAAACCGGCTGAAGTAATCGCGGATTCCGCGGAAGCTTGCGTTTGACCGACAATACCTGGTACGCTGCATGAGGCAGGTCCGGTCGAGACGACGACAGAAACACTACTACCACATGCAACAGATGCGCCACTGCTTGGTGTTTGACTAATCACGTTACCCGATGGAACCGTTGAACTACTTGCCGTAGATGACGATGAGGCAAAACCAGCTCCAGTGATCGCTGATTCCGCAGAGGCTTGCGTTTGGCCCACAACACCTGGTACGCTGCATAATGATGGTCCACCGCCGCCACCGGCAACAATATTAAATCGGACTTCAGATAACTGATTGGCAAATGCATCACCATGATTACTGTTAACGGTAATCACAACATAGCGAACACAAACACCACCAAAATCGGCTTCCTGTGTACCTGCGTAAGCAGCACCACCTGCAGCAATCGCGAAGTTTTTCGACGTTAAGTTGGTCCAAATCGTGCCATCGGTGGAGTAATCAATATGAACACTGTTTAATCCCCGTGTTGGGAATTCATTACCATTCCAAACATGCATTGTTCCGAGTGTATAGAGATGACCTAAGTCATACTGAATCCAGTTACCTGGTCCACGCAAGAAACTTGGGTTCGCTACAGCTGGATTACCTGCATCACCATTGGTGGTCCAAGTTGCTTCCCAGGCAGTACTATGCGTCGTACCAGACAAACCAGATCCATTCACGGTCTGCGTTCCATTGGCAGCCCCATCGTTACTACTGGTTGTAACAACAACACCTGACGCTTGACCGGCACCGACATAATCAGAATAAGGCTGGCCACTGCCACAACCGCCACCACCTCCAGATCCAGTCGAGACAACAAGCGAAAGATTGCTGCTATTACATGGGACTGCTCCACTGGCTGGTGATTGGCTAAGTACAGTACCCATTGGAGCTGCATCAGCTTGAGAAGTGATCAGTACACTTGAGGTGAAACCGGCAAGTGCGAACTGGTCGATCGCGGCCTGCTCTAATAGACCTACAACATTTGGTATGTTACATGATGATGATCCGGCCGAGACGATGACAGAAACATTGCTACCACAGGTAACAGATGCACCACCGCTTGGTGTTTGACTAATCACGTTACCCGATGGAACCGTTGAGCTACTTGCGGTAGATATAACTGCGGCTAAACCGGCTGAAGTAATCGCTGATTCTGCAGAAGCTTGTGTTTGGCCGACAACACCTGGTACGCTGCATAAAGCAGCACCGGTTGAAACGACGATCGAAACATTACTACCACACGTAGCAGATGCGCCACCGCTTGGTGTTTGACTAATCACGTTACCCGATGGAATCGTTGAACTACTTGCAGTAGATGAAGATGAGCTAAAACCAGCTCCAGTGATCGCTGATTCCGCAGAGGCTTGTGTTTGGCCGACAACACCTGGTACAGTACATGGTGCAGGTGCATTACCTGATACATGAATCCATTTACCCACAGATGGAATGCGGCTACCCACAGGACCACAGCTGATAAAGAGATAGTAATATCCTGGAGGTGCCATGTTTGGATTCGAAGGAAGCGTGACTTGAAGCGTCGAACCATTATCGGTAAAGCTACAAGGAATTGCTTTCATATTATAAGTAAAGCTGTGTGTTGATGAACCAGGACGATGTAAGTGAACTTGCGTAATCGGACCTTCCGCTGAAATATAGGGAACCGAAATAGTCGTTCCACGAGCTGCAGCTGGTAGCGTCGTACCAGTAATGTTAATTGTAGGACGAGCTATACGTGCTGAACCGGCGAGCTGGTCATTGGTCACATAATCTGGTGAGTAAACCTGTACTTCATTGGTTTCACCATAACCACCGGCACCACCATTTGCACCACCAGAAACACAAACTCTACCATCACGCATCAAAACACCCGTTGAATGATAACCACGGTTAAGTGACATAAATTCACCTAGTCTCCAAGCAACTGAGGTAGGATTATAAATTTCGACTTGCGTACCAGATCCATATACGACGACTTCTTCGTTAGGTAATAAGGTCGATAGGAAATATGAACGCTGATAACCACCTGACTGATTAGGAGCTATCATATTAGGAAGTGTTTGCCAACTTGGCGAAGAGGCTTCCGGATCAATTGCAGTCACAACAGGGTTAGTCCCATCTGCGGCTCCCAAGGTAAATCCTCCCATTGCCATGACACGGCCGTCAAATAAACGGCAATAGGTTGCTTGCAGGCGACCAGTACCACCACCAGCATTAGATCCAGGATCAGACGGAGGCGAAGTAGGATCTAGTGTTCCAGTATTAGTACCTGTATCGATGGTATAAAATTGTGCAGCATTAGGTCCCGCTTCAAAGACTCTGAATATATTGGGATTAGCATTTTGTGTGGATAACAAAAACAGACGTGGATAGGCATCATTATCCTGTGTTGCCATCATAGAAGCATCACCATTGAGTGGCGTCCTGGCATTGGTGTCTGGATTGAATAATTCACCCGAATCGTTCGTGCCGTCGCCATCACCATTGGTGCCACCCACACCACCTAAGGAAAAGAGATGACCATTTCCTAATATAATTGTAGATGGATACCAACGACCTTCGCCTGATGCGATAGGACCGACCTCGTTCAAGCTTTCTGTTCCACCGTTCTCCGGAATAGACAAAAGTCCCACCGTACCATCTGCCTGCCCGTCGACCAAAACGACATTTCCATTGGCTAAAACAGAATGCCCTGCACAGAAATAGTTTCTTGGGGCTGATGGCGCGGTATAGGCGCTAGGAGAATTAAGGTTCGTCGGATCAAATGTTGCCCATGGAAACTGCGACGCTCCCGTTCCTTGATCCCTAAATGAAAATACAAAAATACGATCGGTATGCAAGCTGGCCATGTGAACCCCTTCAATACCAACTGCCACTGGCCCTGTCCATGAATCGGCCCTACTTTGCGTTGGCATCATCGCCAATGCACATATACATAAAAAAACACACCACTTTGTTAGACGTTTAATCATAACGCCACTTCCTTTCTTTAAACGGTTAACAATACTCCAAATATACTTCACACACACAATATCTAACCGCGAGCTCACACACCCACAGGTAAATAACTCTTGAGATGCCAGGGGAATTTAAATAGAAGGGAGATCTATTCAAATGAGGCTAAGCTTTACTTTGTTTGCCAGGGCGGATCAACGGAAGCGATCAAACATCTTTTGATTCACCCATATTACTTTCACTCATTTTATCTAAACGGTGCTTTCATTACTTTCATCTCCGAGTTGCTAAACATGTTATATTTTGTAAAGAAAGAGTTCGCGTATAAATGGCAAAATCATTTATTATGAACCCTGTTTTTCTATCTTCCATGGAAACGGCATGTGCATTATTAAAATTTCCCAAAACAATTTCATCTACACCATTCGTTGACTGTTCGTTAGAATTGACACTTTCAGCAATTAACTGCCCATCCAAGTAGAGTCGAAGTGTTGAATGCTTCATCGTCAAAGACAGATGATACCATTGGTTTTTTGATATGTTGACATCCCCTGTCACACAGACCATAGCATCTTTATATTTTTCATTTTCTATATAATAGGTGCAACCCAAGACAAATTTACCATCGGCAACGTCATCAAGATACACTTCAAACAATGCTTCGACCCCATCACCTCCTGATTCGTTCAAATCATACGGTGCAAACAAAATCGTTTGTGGTGACAATTCAGTAAAATTCACCCACAAGGTGTATGTAAGCTCTGAATGGTCACGATGAAACAATGGGTGATTCTTGGGTTTAATTCTCACATGATCATTAACACGATCAAACTTCATTGAATATTGCCCCGTGTTCTCTTTTACATCTGGGACATTTGAAACTAAATCAACCCCATTATAATTCAAACCAGGATTATCTTGAATCGTCTTTGCAGGCTGAATCAAACGAAACTGAGGTTTAGTTATGTTGTGACAATCGACACCTTGAACCTTCACAGGCTTTTGAGATATATTCCGTACATAGTGATGCGTGCCCATATCTTTTTCGACCATAGGACTGTCCAATTCCACCACCATCATTTCACCTTTAGTAACCGTAAAACGTTCTCGACTCTCATTTTCATGTGGTTGAATGGTAACACTGCCTTCAAAAACAACCAAATGACTGGTTTGATTATCATCGACATGAACACCAAATTCTGTCCCTAAATCTACAATAGTTGCACCAGGCGTATAAACGGTAAACCCTTCAGTTTCTACAGCTACATCGGCAACAAGCTTTCCATATCCCAGATAAATCCTACTCGTCGATTCAAAGGAAATTTCTGATGGGCCTTCAAGTGTGATTTTTGTACCATCATGCAACATGATTTCTGCCAAACCGCTGATGAGGTGATAGTCTTTAGCTTCCAAGATCTCCACGGGTTCATGGGCCCATTGAGCCTGAATGGTATCTGTTACCGTTGCGACTACAGTTACGGCTTTAGAAATAGAGAACCACACTATTGATAATCCAACAAGTAAGCAAGCCGCAACCACCATCTTAACGATGAATGGGGATATCGAAATGGATTTTACAGTAGAGCTGTCTTGTACGGGTCGACTCGGATTGCGACGCTGTCCTTTTGATTGCGCCTGGAGAAATTCCTCTAATTGCTCCTGAGCATCCTTTTCGATTTTCTTTTTTTGTATTTTTTGATGTGCGTCGTTTAATTCATTATGAATTTTTTCTTCTTGCTCAATAATATCACGATACAATTGCTCAAGTTTTTCATCTGACAAACCAGCTGTTTCCATTAAATACTTATCGCTTTTCTGATGACGGCTTACGATAGAATTTAACGACATGAATTCATAAAAAAGTACCAATGCCTGGCGATCATCCAGAAGCATAGTGCTAAATTGATCAAGCTCTTGTTGTGAAACTTGATCAGCTTCAAGTTTTTCTATGAATTGAAATATGTCTTGTGGATTAGCATTAGATGCCATGACCACCCTCCCATTTTGCGATCGTTTGATTAATACATAAACGCAAAGAATTTATAATTCGATAATAGGTATGATACAACAAACGAGGTGAGATCATTTTTGATTCAGCAATCTTCTTAACCGTCAACCCAGAATCATACCGCAATTCTATTAATTCTTTTTCTGACGGATCGATTTTTTCAAAACAGTTTCGAAAAGCATCTTTTCGATCAATAGCCAAAGCATCAACCATGTTTTCTAGATCAGTAGCAATTTGGGCCAATGCCTCCTCATTAAATTTCACCATAGATCGTTTTTGTTTACGTCGATAATTCCATATGATGTTTTTAGCGATTTTCATTCCCCAAGCAACAAAGCTGGTCTCCTGCTGATATTCATCGAACTTACGGCACATCACAACGGCAACATCTTGCAGAATATCATCGGCATCGAATCGATTTAATACCAACGCATAAATATAACCATGTAATCTATCCTGATGCTGGAGAAACAACCTAGTGAATTGTTCACTTGTTGAACGTTGAGGTAAAGATGTATCATTTTGTAATGGCTGATCTGACATACACTATCCATCCAATAAAATTTACACCTTCTTAATATAACAATGTCGTTAGGTGATGAAATTTCAGAAAAAAATACTCAAACACCCCATATTTTTATTACCCTTTATTAATTATCGACTTAAGACAAATCTATTTTAAGCTATTTTTAAGATTCTTTATAGACACCCAATACACTCGTCCGATAACTATACCACATTCAGACAAAAAAAGCAGCACTGACCACAATGCTGCTTTTGGGGTGCTCAAGTCAATCCCCTCTGAATTGACCGGAGCCTACACTTTTTTATTTATGGTTATTCTGTCAATGACAGTAAAACTTCAGATTTACCCGTTTCGTCATGAACGCGTGCCATGATCTCACCAATTTTATCTGGGGTTAAGTTTAATTCTTCTCGTACCCGATGATCATAACTTGGACATGGATTTCCACTATCGCCCAAGCCTTGGTTATGGCAAATATAGTCTGCCATGTGAATCAGCTTGACCAGACCTTGATGTTCTTTATCAGGACAAGCTAATGGATCATGATGCCAACGCACCACAGAAATGATTTCATCCCCTAACTTCCACCGAGCACCTAACCAGGCACCTGCTTCGTCATGGCCCATGCCGATAAAACGAGCTTCTTCTTTGACAACAGGTAAATCATCATTTGTTGAACTTTCCAATGCCTGATGAAATTCATCATTTGCGTAACGTTCAAATAGAATTTTACCCATATCATGAACGATACCAGCTAAATGCGCCATGTCACGTGTAATCGATTGATCCACTTCATTGATTGTATAATCGTAAAGTACTGACGCGATGATGCCAACGCAGACTGAATGTTTCCAGAATTCGCGACGATCAAACAATGGATTGGTAGATTCCTTAAATGCTCCAAACACACTCGTACTCAAAGCAATATTAGCTACGGTAACAAAACCTAAACGAGCGATGGCTGATTGCAGTTTGGTAATTTCTTCGCCATGAACAGGCGCATAAAATACTGAGTTGACCATTTTCAGCACTTTTGTGGTTATAGACGGATCCTCTTCGATCAATTTAGCAACATCACTGGCACTGCTTTTAGGATCATCGATCACTTCTTGTAGTCGAAGTGCAACTTCTGGCAGTGTAGGCAAATCCTCTGCAGAGGCAAAAATGGTTAACAGTTCATGCGGATCTCTTGGTTGTGCGGTTGCCGATTTGACTTGTGCTGCTTTACCCATACCTATAATAACCTTTCAAATCTAATGCCAAGGCCTCACATGCGCTTCGGGCCCTACTCAATTTTACAATTCATTGTCATAATTGACAAAAATGCGTTGCTTTTTTTTCATCGGCAACTTACTGCTCCATATAAAGTCGCTGTTTTAACAATTCCCTGGTGTTTGTTAGATGTAATTATCTCATAAAATCTGGTCCGATAAAATCTATCAAAAAAGATGATATATCATGATTTGTGGATCCTATTTTATTCAAACAGCCATAGAGCCTCAAATAGGACAGGAACTTTTTTAAACTGGCATCTGGGGAAAAAATAATCTATCATTTTGTTCCGATAATATAGAGTACTTTTGAACCTCAAGGATGAAACAGGAGTTTCTTATGGCAATCAAATTTGCCCCGCTAAAAATATCCGCATTACAAGCAACCCTATCTAAAGTTAAAACAGATCTGTTAGTTGTCGGTCTTTTTGAATCTTCCAAGAAAACAACCAAAGAGATTGATCAACTTGATGAAGTAACAGGCGGTGCCATCCGAAGCGTTCTTAAAAGCAATGACTATAAAGCAAGCCTGAACGAGACCTTGTTTATCTACCCCACTTCCACTAAGGGGCCAAAACGCGTTTTACTGATTGGGCTGGGAGCTAAAAACGATTTTGATTTAAATCGATGCCGTAGAGCTGCCTCAGTCATCGTGAGAGAATGTCAAAAAACAGGTATAAAATCAATCGCCATGGATATACATGATTTAATTCCTGAGAAATTCAACCGAAAGGACATCGGGCAAGCAATTGCAGAAGGACTCCATTTTGGCCGTTATGACTATTTTGATCATTTACCAGAAAAAGCTAAAGCGAAACAACCTATAAAAGTTACGGTAATAGATAGCCTTGCTGAACAAGTTAAAACGCTTTCCCAAGGTATACGAATCGGTGATAAAATTGGGGCAGGACAAAATATTTGCCGGCATATTGCCAATCAGCCCGGCAATGAAATTCATCCTCCAGAATTGGCCAGAGTTTGTCAACGAGTCGCTAAACAAAACAACCTTAGGTGTAAAGTTTTTAATAAACGCCAGCTCACTGATATGAAAATGAATGCCATCCTCGCTGTGGGCAAAGGGTCAGAACACGAACCACGTTTAATCTCCCTTGAACATAAAGGCAAATCAAAGGGTGGGCCAGATGTAGTTTTGGTCGGAAAAGCAATCACTTTTGACACTGGTGGAATCAGTTTAAAACCCGGTCTCGGCATGCAGGATATGAAATTTGATAAATCAGGTGGCTGTGCGGTAATAGGCATCATGGCTGCCGTTGCCCAACTAAAATTGAAACTCAATGTCGTTGGCCTGGTGACATCAGCAGAAAATATGCCGGCTCATAATAGTTATCGCCCTGGTGATATCATCAAAACCTATAGCGGAAAAACCGTTGAAATTCACAACACGGATGCCGAAGGCCGCATGGTTCTTGCTGACGCATTGTGGTATGGGGCAAAAATGAAACCAAAAATCATGATCGACATGGCAACGCTCACAGGTGCATGTGCCGTAGCTTTGGGATCGCATTATGCCGGCCTCTTTACACCAGACAATAAACTTGCCAGCCAACTCGAAAAATCTGGCCAAGCCAGTGGCGAACCTGTTTGGCGATTACCTGTGGGACCTGAATATGGCAATGAAATGAAAAGCACGATCGCGGATCTGAAAAATGTCGCTGACCGATGGGGGGGTGCCAGTAATGCCGCAGCGTTTTTACAAGAATTTGTTGGTGATACCCCCTGGGCACATATTGATATAGCGGGTTCAATTGTCAATACCAGTGAAAAACCATACGCTGCAACAGGGTCGAATGGCTATGCGGTCCGCCTGATCGTTGATTATTTAAGACATTTCTAGCAGCTTGTTCAATTCCAGCTGAACCAGTATAATAACTGAGCGTATAATTAGGACAGTCAGCGGCCACTAGCCGCTTAAAGATAAAATTTACAGGCCTTTAGCCATTGACAGAAAGCCAAATTCATGCAAAGCGATGTACCAGAAAACTCAAATGTAGATCTCGAACGTATTGAAAAAGCTGTTCGAGAAATTCTCCTTGCAGTCGGTGAAGATCCTGACCGTGAAGGATTGACAAAAACACCCAGTCGTGTTGCTCGCATGTACGCAGAAATGTTTGAAGGCTTGTCTATCGATCCTAAGATTCATACGGAAACAGTGTTTACCGAAAATTATGACGAAATCGTCATCTTGCGTGACATTCCATTCCATAGCATGTGTGAACATCATCTGTTACCCTTCATGGGACATGCACATGTAGCCTATATCCCTAAAGGTAAAGTTTTAGGGCTAAGCAAACTCGCACGAATTGTTACTGCCTTTGCCCGCAGACCACAAATGCAGGAACGTCTGACACATCAAATTGCCAATTTCATCATGGATGAAGTAGACGCGCTTGGTGTTGCCGTTGTCATGAAAGCTTCACACACCTGCATGACCGTTCGAGGTGCCAAAAAAGCAGGAGCTTCTATGATTACATCAGCTATGCTTGGCAGTTTCCGAAAAGATATTCGTAGCCGCAACGAAGTCATGGGCCTGATTTCCATGTAACACACGTTCGCGTGCTCTTACGCCGCGACCTTTAATACATGAACCCACTCTCGTTGTTCGCTCCTTTTTGGCGAGACTTGTTTGATTATATATAAAAAAAAGGCGGTTATAAATAACCGCCCTACCTAGTCATTATTCATCCAAGGTTTATATATTATTCGCCTAACATTTCTTTTAATGTCGGCTCCATGGCTTTGGCCCATGTTTCATACCCTTTTTTGGATAAGTGCAAAAAATCAGGCATCAAACTTCTACATACATTATTATTTTCATCAACAAATGCTTTTCCAACGTCCAAATAGGAAACGGTCATACTCCCTTTATAATATGCTTCAACCAGTTTATTAATCCTGTCTGCCTGACGCGCATGCTCTCCAAGAGGCACAGCTAGTTCAGGATAATCTTGCCATTCATCTTCTTGCTCCTGCTCATCTTCATCTTCGTATTCTTCTCCCTCATCGCCTTCATGCTCATCCTCTTCTTCACTGCCATAGATAGCTTCATAGGAATCATCAACTCGGGGTAAAATTGAGAGCAAAAGAATTTTTGTTGTGGGCATCTTCGCCTTCAATTTGTCACAAACAGCAATAATCCCATCGGCGATCATCTCATCATTATGCTCATTACTGATATTGTTTGTACCGATTTTAACAACGGTTACTTTTGGTGAAAGCCCATCAAACTCACCACTATCAATCCGCCAAAGCACATGACCTGTTTGATCAGCACTGATGCCAAGATTAAACGTCTTTCGATGCTTAAAATATGCTTCCCATAAATCCCGAGGTATTTCATCCCAACCTTCAGTAATTGAGTCACCCACAAATAACAAGTCAGGATCAGCCGTTTTTACCTGTTCAAGCTTTAATTGATGCCGCCTCATCCACCAATCTTCATCAAGAGGCCTTGCTTCTAATCCTTCATGGAATTCCCCTGAAATCTTTCCTGTCCGCCATGAATCAACGGATTGCTTAGAGCTCTGACACCCCAGAAAAAATAGACTCCCCAAAAAACATACACATACATATACACACTGTTTTTTCATAATTATCTCCATTAAGTAAAATACACAGAAGTTTATACACTGTTTTTAATTCACACCTAACATCTGCAGGGCGGATATTCATATCCGTCGGATTAAAATCACGGTTAAAAATAACTACCCTACCAAATCCTTAATTCATCTGGAGCGAACAAGCAAATGCTGAGGCCTAGCGGCTTGATCGACAAGGGGTCGAATTTCAGATAGAAACCGGTGTCCATCTTTGTAATAACCCGCTGTGGGTTTGACCTCTGGACAAAACTTAGAAAAATAAGCATTGACCTGCTCCATAAACAACTCACGAACATACTTGCTCGTCATCGAAGCCAGGGCGATCGGTAAATGGCGATCATCCCCTTTAACTAGAAAATGTATTTTTACACGATGCGTTTCATTTTCCATTTGATAACTGCTAACACCATCTTGTTCTTTAAGAATTTTCAGCGACAGTTTAGGAAACGTTCGCTGCAAAGGCTCACGATATCGGTCGCGGCCACCATGTTTATCGATGATGATTTGCAGGTTATTTTCTTTCTTACCATATTTTTTCATGACCTGATACATATATTGACTCGCTAACGAAAAAAGCACCGTCGCTTTATTATTCGCAGCCTCCACCTGCTGATTATATTGATCAACATCCAGCGGGTGCGTTGCAAGCTCCAGCAGCTGCATATCATTATCAGCCAAATTAACCTTAAACGCATTGGCCGCCATGAGAACATCTTGCTCATCAAACTCCAAATCACATTCGGAAATTTGTGATTGGTACCAAGGATATTTTTTGAGCTCATCAGCTAAATAACCATCCAACTCCAAGAGCAACTCTTCGAAAGTATACGGCAACTTTTTATCATTTTTAACTGCAAGACAGGCTAAAATGGTTCGCTGCAAAACAGCATATTTAGATTTTTTGGTATGCAATTTTTTACTATCGTTAATCGCAATTCGACCGTTGCTGCCCGCCACTTTTTTGCTGACACTCACTCGCAAGCACTCCCACATTGATTCGGCCAGCGCAGCATCAGGCATCTTAAAAGCTGCCATGGAAACGACCAACGGGCCAAGCACCGGGCCATACCCGGCTTCATCTATGCCGACTAAAATTGCCATGCAAATGTTCTAACGAGATTCGACAGATCTGTGAAGAATTTTATTGCTTTCTAACTAATTAATCAGTAAATATTTTTAGATAGAATAAGAGTTAATTTGCAGACTATTTCTGTGAGTTATTTTCAAAATAAACACTAAATCAAGATACAGCAAGGACATGAACCATGCAGACAAGTTCTAATAACAAGGCAATCATGGAAACCACCATCCCAGGCCAAACACCTGTTCGTGGCAAAGTGCGCGACAACTACGATTTGGGAGACAAATTACTGATCGCTGCGACCGATCGCATCAGCGCTTTTGACGTAATCATGGCCAATGGCATCCCAGAAAAAGGATCTGTTTTAACCCAGATTTCACTCTTCTGGTTCGACTGGTTAGGCGATAGCATCAAACACCATTTGATTAGTAGTGATGTGAAAGATTTTGGCGAACCATTTACTGATCACGCGGATCAATTTGCCAATCGCAGCATGCTCGTCAAAAAGACCAAAGTGCTCCCTGTCGAATGTATTGTTCGTGGCTACCTGGCAGGTAGCGGTTGGAAAGAATACCAGAAATCACAAACGGTATGCGGCCAAAAACTACCTGAAGGATTATCCCAATGTGATAAATTGCCTGAACCGATTTTCACACCATCGACCAAAGCTGAACAAGGCTTGCATGATGAAAATATTTCCATTGAAGAAGCCGTCAAAATTATTGGTGAAGATGCCGCAAAATATGTCCAAGAAAAAAGCGTAGAAATCTATGTTAAAGCTTCAGAATTTGCTGCAACCAAAGGCATCATCCTGGCAGACACAAAATTTGAATGGGGCCTGGATGGCGATGATATCATTTTAATTGATGAAGTCCTGACGCCAGACTCCTCTCGTTTCTGGCCAGCCGATAAATATGAATCTGGTCGCGACCAGGAAAGTTTCGACAAACAGTATGTCAGAAATTATCTAGAAAGCATTAATTTCGACAAAAAACCTCCTGGCCCAGAACTACCAGATGACGTCGTTGCAGGTACAACCCAAAAGTATGTTGAGGCATACGAGCAACTGACTGGCCAAAAATATGGCGGATAGCAAAACCACGATTCAGCAACTCAAGAATCACATGGCAGAGTTTCTCACTGAGCGGGATTGGCATCAATTTCATTCACCGAAAAACCTTGCCATGGGCCTTGCGATTGAGACCGCTGAATTGATGGAACATTTCCACTGGATGGAATTACAGGAATCTCGTGACCTCAAGGAAGATGCTGATCGCATGCAAGAAATCCGAGAAGAAGTTGCTGATTGCTTAAGTTATGTTCTCTGTCTTGCCCTTTCGATGGACCTGGATTTAAGCGATGACTTTTACGCAAAAATTATCAAGAACAAACAAAAATACCCGGCCGAGACCTATAAGGGAAAATACCGATTGTAAGCTATGAGTACCCCTGCAACATTACCTGCTTTTTGCCAAAACCTGGTCAAAGATAAACGATTTGAATGGGCAATCATCATCGTCATCGGCCTGGCAGGGATTCTCGTCGGCCTGGAGACCTCTGCCACATTGATGAACCAATATGGTAGCCTCCTCCATTTTTTAGACAAAATCATCTTAACGATTTTTACACTTGAAATTGCCATCAAAATGGTTGCCTACTGGCCAAACGTATGGCGATACTTCCAGAATGGCTGGAATATCTTTGATTTTGTAATTGTCGCGATTTGTTTTTTACCTTTTGGCGGTTTATGGGTTGGCGTCATTCGACTGGTTCGCATTTTGCGAGTCGTCCGTCTCATTACCCAAATCCCTCGCCTGCAAGTACTCGTAGGTGCCCTACTTAAAAGCTTACCTTCACTGGGATATGTTTCCCTTTTACTTGGTCTCTACTTTTACATTTATGGCGTGATGGGCGTCTTCTTCTTCCGAGGAAACGACCCAGGACATTTTGGTGACTTAGGCATCTCACTGCTATCTCTATTTCGCGTTGTCACACTGGAAGACTGGACTGATGTGATGTATTCCGCTATCTATGGCACGCATGTTTACCCTGCCCAGGGCGCCATCCCAGTAGGACCTGACCCACAAGCCTTTGGCGGATGGGCCGTGATCTATTTTGTCAGCTTTGTCATGATCGGTGCCATGGTGATGATCAATTTATTCGTCGGCGTCATGGTCACAGGAATTTCCGATTCTCATGCTGAACAATTAAGAGACAAGCTTAAAACTGAAGGTTCCGAGCAAGATCAAAAAATCGAACAAAGTCTTCAACGTATCGAAGAAGAATTAAACGACTTACGTTCTAGTATAAAAGAAAACAAAAACAATGACCGCTAAAGAACTCTCCAGACATCAAAAAGGGATTGTTGATCGATATTATGACAACCTGGACACCATCATGCTGCAAAAAGTGCAAGAGCTCGTGACCGAACTCTATTTGGCAATGAACACACCAAAGGAAGACAAACTTTGGGAACGTGTTGAGAAGGCCCTGGTCAACCTCAAAATTAAACCCAAACTAATCGAACACATCATGACTAAACGCAGTGTCGAAGTTCTAGCGAAAAATCTCGAAGACTGGCTCAAAAAGCCAGCTAAATAAATGCATGTGAAATGCCATTAGCGTACTTGCGTGGGCATGAGATTATTACCGGGATAGCTCCCAAGCATATCCATTTAAGCACCAAAAATCAAAATGGATGCTGTTTTCACATAAAAAATAACAACTTGCATCACCTCGAATAATCTATATACTATTATCTTTAAAATAGTTAAGTCAGGCAGACACTCACCCATCGAACCTATGATCTGGAGCCCATGGATGGCAAAAACGGTTAAAAAAGTCAAAAAAGTGGTCAAAAAAACAGCAAAACGCCGCCCCAAAGGCAAAGGCGATGTCCTTACGCAAATCACTGGCAGTGCCAAAGATGTGCATGATAAAATCATGGGCCAGAATGTACCCAAGATGAGTATGCCTGTGCGTAGCTTGGCAAACGTTATTTACCGCCCTACAAAAGGGCATTTTGAGTTGAAAGATAGTGTTAAAGAAAGAACGCTTACCGTCAACACCGTTAAAACCTTTGCCCAAACACTCAAGATGATGGCACTCAGCAAAGATCTCATTTCCGCTGAAGATATGGCCACCAAACGAGAAGCCTACTATATCAGCAAAAACTGGGCAGAAGCCGCCTTCAAAGAACAGCCTGAATCAGATACAGTCATGGAAGACATCGAAGCAATGTTTGGTGTGATTCGTGAAAAATTAAAATTCATCCCCGAAGAAAAAGGTGGCGATATCGCCGGGCGACTCATTGTTGTGGATAAAGACTCCAAGGGGAAAAAACTGGAAATCGACTGCACGAAATTCGGTAGCGGTGCGTATTCCATTCCGATTGACGTCGAGCATCTCGAATTTAAAAGCAAAGCAAAATTTATTCTCGCCATCGAAACAGCCGGTATGTTCCAACGACTGCAACACTACGGCTACTGGGACAGCGTTAATTGCATCATGGTGAGTATGGGTGGCGTACCGACGCGAGCCTGTCGTCGTTTTATTCGCCGCCTGAGTGATTCACTGAAAATTCCAGTCTATGCGTTTGTTGATGGTGACCCTTATGGATATTTTAATATCTACCGAACATTAAAAGTAGGCTCGGGTAATGCCGCACACTTGAATGAATTTTTCTGTGTGCCCCAGGCTCGCTTTTTAGGTGTGACACCCAAAGATGTCAAAGATTATGAACTTCCCACACACCCGCTCAAGGAAGTTGATATCAAACGAGCCAAAGATGCTCTAAAGAATGACCCTTTCGTGATCCATCATAAACCCTGGCAGCAAGCAATCAATTATATGCTCAAAGCAGGTGTTCGTGTCGAGCAGCAGGCATTTGCCAAACATGGTCTAGATTTTGTGGTCAAACAATACCTGCCAGACAAACTTAAAAGTATAAAGAACTTTTTACCGTAATCGGGGATACACTTGGATAAACAAACGGATCAACCAACTAACATAGACTCACAGGAAAAATCAACCTTCCCTTTATGGGGAAAACTGGCCTGCTATCTTCTGGTCATTGCATCCGCTTTACATAGTGCTGACAAATCCATCGGTGGTGGTGACACCTGGGTTGCCATGGCATGTGGAAAATATACCCTTGAAACCGAAGCCATCAAACAGCAAGAAGGTCGCATCTGGCAAATGAAATGCCTCGATCTCTTTGGCATCCATACCACTCAACAAGAACCATTTGGTGCAAAAACCAGAGCTTACGATCCATCCACTCATGATATTAAAAATATTTCCAGGAAAATGGGCATCATCATTGGCTCCATGCTGGGCAAAGAAAGCACAAATCACAAGCTGGATCCGTCCATAGAAAATATTGGCTGGGTCAATCAAAACTGGCTAACACACATCATCTTCTATAAGATGAAAACAGTCTTTGGCGAAAACTCCATTGTGATCTATAAATTTTTACAAGCGATTTTTACGGCACTCTTTGCTTTCTGGGCTGCCAGAGCACTAGGGGCCCACTATGTGATCGCGGCCTCCACAGCAAGCTTTGGTGTCTTGTTGAGCCGTTCCTTTATTGACCTTCGTCCAAACATCAGCTCCATCTTATTTGCAATCATCATGATTTATCTATTAATCTGTTGGCGCAATAAAAAATATTGGGCACTTGCCTGGATGATCCCCCTGACGATTGTTTGGTCCAATGTCCATGGCGGTTTTATTTACGCTATCATGATCTTTGTGATTATGGTGGGTGCACATCTGGTACAAAACTATATGGGTAAAGCGAGTGTCATCGTTTTAATCGCCGCCTTAATTGGGCTTGGCATCTTTATCAATACACATGAAGATCCTCATTACAGTCAACAACAACGCGATCAAATTGCAAAATTTCAATCAGAAATTGACTCAGGTATGCATTCTAAAAAGAATGTCGAAACGATAGAAGCCTGGATCGATAACCAATACAAAAGCCTATCCATTACGGCAAGAACAGGTATTCGAATTACGACAACGATCTTAATCGTTGCCTTAGTGATTTTCACAATCATACGACTGGGCAATCTCGACTCGGAAAGCTTTGTAAAAATTGGCAAACGAGGTTTGGTATTTATGGTAGCCGGACTTTTTACAGTATCATTAATCCCTGCCATCTTTAGCCCGTTTGGCTGGGAAAACCTTCTGCACCCATTTCTCGTCGCAACAGGTGACGAAGGCGGCCAATGGCGAAATGTAAGCGAATGGCAACCCATCTGGAACAAAGCCTTTGGAAATCGATTTCCTTACGTGATATTCCTTAGTTGTTTAGCCGTGATCTTTATTTATTGGTATGTATTATTCTTCTTAAAACCCAAAAACATCAATATAAAAAACAACAAAAACCAAAAACAGATCGCATGGCCACAAATAGACCTGGCCTTTTTTGCCATTATGGCAATTACGATCATCTTATCGATAAAATCAAGACGATTTATCTTTCTTGGCGGTATTATCTTGGCTCCGTTTATGGCGGCTTTATTACAAGAAGTCATATTCATGATGAACCAGTTATTGTCGCTACCCAAAGACCGAAAAACATCACCCCGGTTCGAACTTACACCGCAATGGAATATGACGACATCATTTGCTATTTTAGCAGTAGGCATTTTTATCACCGGCACCTTCTTTGCCTGTATGAACGACACATACTGGAAACCTGCCGTTGATGGAAAAGAGTTTAATGTTTTTAGGCGAATGGTTCGTGTACAGGATCAACCAGTAAAGGCCATGGAATTTTTTGCCGAAAACAATTTTAAGGGAACCGTCCGTTGCGAATGGACTCAAGGTGGATTTGTCGCATTTAGCCAAAATGCCAATCCAGAAAATGGTAAACCTGGAAGCAAAATCTATATGGATGGCCGAGCACAAGCAGCTTATAACATCGACCACTTTATTTTATGGAACAAGTTAAATGCTGGCCATTCAAGCAATAAAAAGCATGTCGAGAAAATCAAATCAACCTTAAAAAGTCATAATCTAAAATACAAAGATCCTAAATCCTATGACATCCTTATAAAAAAGATGGAAACCAATCGCGAAAATTACGAAACACTAATCAGACTTTCATACAGCGATCCTTTGCTCTATTCTAAAATATTCGAAAATGAAGGTATCAATGTCATCATATTTGATTTGGGTAAGCCTCAATCAAAAAGTGCTTATACCGCCCTATCAAAATCTGGCCGATGGAAACTGGCCTACCGTGACACACGCTATGCTGTGATGCTTTGCATTCATGCCCCTGAAAACAAAAACATATTACGTAAAAGATTGGTGTATCCTGACAAGGACATTGAAAATTTCACCAATGGATTATTATTTGTATCCCAAACAAACAATCAAGCGTTCCTCACAAAAGGCTTCGAGCTATTAACCAACCTGGAATCAGACGAAGCCACTTTGAATGTATACGGGAACATCGCCCGGGCAGGCAACAAATTAAAACAACAGGATAAGTTGCAGGCATTTTTTACGAAACGTTATACATTAGCAAAAGAAAAGTTAGACGCTAATCAACGATTTGGAAAATTGTTATATTTGCAAGAATTACGAGATAGTAGCAACCGGCTCGCAAGCATTGCTCTACAACAAAAGAAACCAGAAGAAGCCAAAAAACTAAAACAAAGAGCAAAAGAGCATGGAACTCAGCTTAAAGACTTCAAAGAGAGTATGAAGGAAAACTGGTTATGGTAGAGAAAATCAGTATCACGGTATTTTACCCATGCCACAATGAAGAAGACAACGTCGAAGCGTTGACTCAAAAAACATTGGATGTGGTCAACTCCATTAGTGACGATTTTGAAATTCTCATTGTTAATGATGGTAGCAAAGACCGCACACGTGAACTTTCCGATAAACTCGCCGAGAAGCACGAGCAAGTCAAAGCAATCCATCATGAGACCAACAAAGGCTATGGCGGTGCTCTGCAAACAGGCTTTCGATCCGCTACGAAAGAATGGGTTTTTTATACAGATGGCGATGGACAATTTGACATAGGAGAACTGCCCCGCTTATTAGAGTTCATTCCTGAAAATGATATCGTTACCTGTTTTCGGATGAATCGTCAGGACTCAATCTTGCGAAAACTTAATGGTTTTGCCTGGAGCACGCTCGTCAATATGCTATTTAAACTCAACCTAAAAGATATTGATTGCGCATTCAAACTCTACCGCAGAGATATTTTTGATAAAATTAAAATGCATAGCAATGGTGCATTGATAGATACAGAAATCCTGGCTAGATGTCGTCGAGCGGGCTACACGATGAAACAAATCGGTGTCAAACACTACCCAAGAACCGCTGGCGAATCTAGCGGTGCCGACCTCAAAGTCATCATCAAAGCCTTCAAAGAACTCTTCGCACTTCGAAAAGATATCTTATCATCATAAATGTATTATGCGTGTTGTGCTTCTTGGGCGGCCTTTCGTTTGGCGATAATTTGTTGCGTAACGTTGGAAGGCACATCTTCATAGTGACTCAACTCCATCGTATAAGTCCCTTGCCCACTCGTCACACTTTTTAACTGAGAATTATACTGCTGAATTTCTGACAAAGGTACCAACGCTTGAATGACTGTCATGCCACCCGGAATGACATCCTGACCCTGGACACGTCCACGCCGACTTGCCAAATCGCCTGTAATATCACCCACGTTTTCACTGGGCACTGTGACCTCAAGATCCACGATCGGTTCAAGTAATGTAGGCTTACATTCCATAAACGCTTTTCGGAAAGCTTCGCGGCCGGCAATCTGGAAGGCAATATCTTTACTATCCACAGGATGAGTTTTGCCATCGACCAAACTCACTTTCACATCAACCACATTGAAGCCACCGATAACGCCACCATCCATTGCCTGCTGACAGCCTTTGTCGACGCTAGGACGTAACGGTTGATCTATCACACCGCCGAAGATTTTATCTTGAAATTCATAGCCACCCCCTCGCTCATTGGGCTCCATATCAATGACCACTTTGGCAAATTGCCCGGCACCACCACTCTGCTTCTTGTGAGTATACTCAATATATTTACAAGAACTGGTAATCGTTTCACGATAGGGTATTTGCGGTGGTTTGGTATCCATTTCAATGCCACGACGATGCTGAATGCGATCTAAAATAGATTTCAGATGCAGTTCTCCTAAGCCTGAAACAACCGTTTCATGTGTTTGCGAGTCATGATTAATTCTAAATGTTGGCTCTGAGTCAATTATTTCAGCAAGTGCGATAGAAATCTTAGTCTCATCTCCCTGCTTTTTGGGCGTAATCGCTAAACTAAACATTGGCACCGGCAATGAAGGCACATTAATCCTGCCAGGCTCTTTACCGGTATAAACGGTATCCAAAGTATGGATTTCATCCAATTTTGCCAACGTCACAATATCACCCGGTATACCATCACCAATATCTTCTAAGTGATCACCTTGAAGCTTGTTGATATGGCCACATCGCATTGCTTTTTTACCATTCAATCGATGCAGCGAGCTATCGCTTTTAATCGTGCCACTAAGCAGACGAATCGTACTATATTTGATGTTTGTTTTAGGATCATTTGCTACACGCACAACAACACCTAGTGCATCTCCACTGCCTGCAGGTTCAACTTCATTGATTACTTGATCATCACCTTCACCCAACATAATTTTTGCTTTGCGGCCATTCGCCGGGCTTGGGCAACGATTAGCGATTTTATCAAGTAATTCAGTAATACCCGTTTCACTTTTTGCACTGCAAAAGACAATCGGTACAACAGAGCCTAATGCCATGGCTTTGACAAAAGCATCGTAAATCTGCTCTTTACTTAGCTCTTCGCCACCCAAGTAAAACTCCATTAATTCATCATCCACTTCGACGACCGTATCAATGACATCCGTATGAGCTTTCTCAACATCAATAATGGTATCATCGCCATCATGATTAATAATACAATCGATCACGGAACTGCCATCGTTTTTAGGTAGATTGGCACAAACACATTCACGCCCAAAAGATTCGCGAATATCTTCGACCAAACCGGGCAAATCTTCCGCGGCATCAATTTTATTCACAACGATCATACGTGCCATGTTACGCTTTTTAGCTTCATTGTATAAACGTCGGGTATTGACCTGCACACCATCACTACCACTAACGATAATCAGAGCGGTTTCTGCTCCGGGAAGCGCACTAAGGGCCGATCCTAGAAAATCAGGGTATCCTGGTGTATCCAGAATATTAATTTCTTTACCTTTGTGGTTTACATGGCAACAGCCAGAAATAAGGGAATGGTGGGCTTCTTTTTCGAGTTCGTCACAGTCAAGAATACTCGTCTTGTCATCGACACTGCCCAAACGGCTGGTTGCCCCTGTTTTGTGTAAAATTGCTTCAGCTAAGGTGGTTTTGCCAGCGCCGGCGTGCCCAAGAAAAACTACGTTTCGAATATCCTCTGTGCTATATTTGGCCATATCTTGTCTCCAATATGTACATACTATCAGCGTTATAACAGAACGTTACGTCACGAGTTGAATAAGCGAACCTAAGGTTACACCAATAATAGTATTTTAACCTATCAGCAATTTATTGGCAACAATTTTCCTTGTAGGTTCACTAATGGGCTGGATAGAATCTTGATGATAAAGAATTTACAGTCGTATCAATTGACTTTATTTGAACATATAAAGTAAGGATTTAATTCAGAAAAGTTATTCCAGACTTCATAATGACTCACCTAAACTAAAGAGGCCAATCTTTTAGCATGCGTTCCGTTTCTTCGGCATGACCACTTTCGTCACGAACCATATCTTCCAATTGTACAGCCAAGCCCTTATCACCAAATTCATCAGCTTGCGTTGCTCTCTGAGTATAATTGATAACAGCTTGCTGCTCTGCCTCAAGAACGGCCTGGAGCATCTCTTTATTATTAGCTGCTGGTTTAACAGGTGCTGGCGTGGTCGTTGGCTCCCCCCCTAAAGCAACAATCTTGTTGGCAAGGTATTGGGCATGCAAAGATTCATCAGCCACTTCGGCTAAAAAGAATTGTGATAACTGAGGACGATATGGGCCATTGGCCTTTGCGGCATAAGTAATATATTGAATAATAGCACTCAACTCATTGGCCAAATCGTCGTTTAACAAATTAATTAATGTTTGTTTATCCATAATATAAATCTCCTTAGATATTACGGATAAATGAAAGTATTGTTCACCAATTATCTTTCAAATAATATTAATATTCACGTAACCAATTATGCGACAAAACAGAAAAATCAATATAATTTAAAATGTCATCGCCACTATTTGGTGCAATATCTTCAATAGGCCCCTCTTTGAGCCACTCTTGTACAAACAATTGATAATCACCAGACGGGCTGGATGACATCACAGCAAAATCAAGCATATTCACATAACGATCTTTGTAGATAGGACGCGTATCAAATTCTAATGGTTCAATCAACCAATCATTCACTAACGCATATAGATCATCGACATTAACGCCATCAGGACATCCAATATCTCCTTCTAAACGACGACGCCAAAATTTAGGATAATTCGTAGATTCACAAATGACCCAAATGTCATCCGTTCCATTATCTCCCTCACCGAAGAAATCCCATCCCGCATCCAGAAAAATATCTGCCGTTTGCATATCTGCAGTACTTCTTCCAATACCACCGTCACTCAATGTTGACCCAGACACGTCTTTATCCCAAAATGAACCTGTAGCAATCGTCTCTGTTTGGCTATCCGTATACTGTACTCCAATCAATCCGTGCACGCGACTGCCACCCAAAACAGTAGCGGTACTATAACAATGGAAGACTTCACCACCATCCTGGCGTCCCAATAGACCACCAACACCTCGGTCTGTTGTGGTTAAAACGCCTCCCTGCACACTGCAATTCTTTACTTTTCCACCTATCATTTGCCCAGCTAAAGCCCCAATAGTTTGTTTACCTGTAAATTGAGCATCTTTAATATTCAATTTTTGCACAAAAACATGGTCGTCTGAATCAGTTTTCATAAATCCAAATAATCCAATATAATCAATACCTGGTGCGTCCAGGAGCAAATTTGAAATCGTATAGCCATTACCATTGAATGTCCCAGTAAATGGTGTTGTTTCATTAAAACCTATTCGATGCAACACCGGCTGGGATGCTTGCGACATATCCAAATGCGACTGCAAGACAAAATGATTGTCCCAATAAACCGGATGCATTCCTACAGCTTGTAATTCATCAGGGGTAAATAACGCAAATGGATCTTCAATGCTCCCTGCTCCTTGAAAGTCTATATCACACGATACGATTGGACTCGAAGAATTCGGTTCCCAAATTAATCTGGGATAATCATTGCCCTCATCAATCATCCATGATGTTTCTTCGCATCCCCAAGATTCAAAGGTCGATATCATTTTAAGTTCGGCTGAGGTTTTTCCAAATCCTTCAGAGCTTACAATAACACCTGAAGTCTCTATATCCCAATAAGAATAAAATGTGTTTCCCGCATTTAGAGAACTCCCAACTAATCCCCCTGTATCAGAGGAGCCTATAACAGAACTAGTGCTATAGCAATTATAAATATAACCCCATGTATGACTTCCAATTAGTCCCCCCACAGACCCATTACCCATAACGCTTCCAACAGAATAACAATTCAACACAGGCCCACTTGAGCCACCAATCAATCCTCCTAACTCATTTTCTCCATTTATCTGCACGGAACTAAAACTGGATTGGACTTTACCTTGGCTTGTGCCTACTAACCCCCCTAAACTATTTTTACCAGAAATTTCTCCACTACTGCGGCAAGAGTCAATTACGCCTGGCTTATCATTTAAACCCACCAGTCCACCTATTTGATTATCACCCACAACAACACAATGACTATAGCTTTGATAAATGTAACCGTCATTCGCCCCTACTAAACCACCCGTTTCTCTGCCCCCCGCCGTTACAATACCGCCTGTCACATTTCCGGTACTGTGACAAGATATGATCTGGCCGAAATTTGTCCCAACAAACCCACCAGCATTAAACTCTCCGATAACACCTGAGGAACTGGAGCACAGTTCAAGAATACCATCGTTCCGCCCAACAAAGCCACCAATTTCTTTCGGGCTATACATATCGCCCCCTACCGAATGGCATTGAGTAATTTTCCCTCCATAAACATACCCCACTAAACTTCCTGTTGCAAATCGACCTTTTACGTCTGGATTATCTAATGTCAGATCATGAATCATAACTTGGTTTTCTTCGATATTTTGCACAGAACTAAATAACCCAACATTGTTTCTTACTGTATTAATGTATGAAAAATTTATCAGAGATTTATTATTACCATCAAACACACCCGTAAAAGGGATAAACCGTGCACCAATAATGTTAAATTGAGATCCTGTATAAGAAGATAGATTTATATCATTCACCAATTGATAATGGTCATCCCATAGATCAGGATGCGACCCAATAAAATTCATCTCTGACGCTGTGGATATTTCAAAGGGGGCATTGGGATCACCGCTTCCCGAGAAGATATGCGGACAAGAATTAATGGGAACCCCAACACTATTTTCCCACGCCAGTTGTGGATAGCTATTTCCTTGATCAAGCGTCCATACCTCTTCTCCACAGCCCCACATAGAGTACGTCGAAGCATCTTGCAATTCACTGGTGAGTTTTCCCTCTCCAGCATTACTCGATGATTGCCCAGAAGTTTGCGTATCCCAATAGCAATTAAAATAATTGTTTGAATTATCTTCACCTCCTAAAAACCCTCCTGTATTTGTTGTCCCTGCAACCAATCCACTACTAAAACAGTTATAGTATGCTCCAAAAATTCTTGGTTCTGTACCGGTGTATCCTGCCCCCATAAATCCACCGACTTTATCATTGCCAATAACATTACCTAAAGCATAACAGTTTCTAACTAGTGACGCGTGCCCTGTCCCAAAAAAACCACCAACTTGATAATCTCCAGTTACATCCACATCACTAAAACAAGATTGAACTGTTTTCCCAGCCTGAAAACCAATCAAACCACCAATATCATAATCACCTGAAACCATACCTCGACTTGAACACTTTATAATATCATTATTATAATTTGCGCCAACTAAACCACCGATAGCATAAACCCCTGACAAGTCACTTTCACTTGAACACCCAATAATGGTGCCTCTATTATTTCCAACCAATCCCCCTATAGACGATCTGCCAGCAATTGCAATCTCAGTAGTCGTACAAGAAGTTATGACTCCAGAATCTTTATTATCTCCAACCAAGCCACCTATATTATAACTCCAAATGGAATCATTACTATCAATGACGCCATTTTGAATATGACAATTTTCAATGGTACCCGCATGAAGCACGCCAACCAAAACACCACCATTTCTGACAGTCCCACCAACAATTTCGGTATTTATAATGGTTATATTTTTAATAAAAGAATTTTCATTTTTTACATATCCAAACAGACCTGCTAGATCATGATGTTTTTGAATGAGACAATTCGATAATGTAAAACCATTCCCATCAAAACTTCCTCTAAAAGAAAGACTACTATGACCAATTCGCCTCAATGGTAATTGACCGCTAAAATCAATATCAGCCATCAATTTAAAATGCTTTGACCAATCACTCACATTATTTGATATCGCATTCATATGATTAGGATCATATATTAAATAGGGATCATCAATCGTCCCAGCTCCACCTCCATAGTGTGCATGGACACTGGCTAGTTGAAAGAAATGCAAACTAACGACAGCAATAATACTAAAATAACTTCTCAACCTTTTACATACACCAAACTTAATCATATCTCTTCCTCATTTTTAGATGTGGGAATCTCGACATTATCTCAATGAGATTTACTAACAATTGTTATCGGACATTCTGAAGAATATAGTTGAATATTTCTAATTATGAGTATATAGCCCCAGAGGACAATACATCCAATTCAAACGTGTTAGTGAATAGATTATGAAATAATAATGTTTTTGCTAAAGACTAAATCAAGTTTTCGAATAGCACAACCCGGCTGGGAGCACCATCTGAACCGGCCATTTTCAGGCTGCCGCAGGACATGAAGTATTCGCCGACGGCAATATTGTGAAGAACGATGCCTTCAAGGATGGTGATGTTGTTTTCTAATAAGGTATGATGAGCGGGCTTGGTTGCCAAGCCAGATTTGTCGATGCTTAAATAATCAATCCCAACAATAACGATACCATTTTCTACGCACCATTCTGCACCGCTGCCTTCAAGATAAATGAATTCTTTGTTGAAAGGTGCTTTGGGGTTTTCATGCATGGGCTGCGAGTTGTCTGTTTTTAACAGTAAACGCTTAGTACCCTCTGGAACCTTTCCCTCCAAAGACTCACGTGTCACACAAGGTTGATTCAGGCATTCGACCACATAGGCTGGACCATACAAATGATCTAGTGGTATGGCTTCAACACCGTAGCTATCGTTGTAATAGTGAAGCGGCGAGTCAATGTGTGTACCAATATGACAACTCGATTCGAACTGCGACACATTCGACCCATCCCCCTTATTCATATCACGCTGGCGTTGCCAATGATAAGGAACATCTTTGGGATAAACAACCATCCCGTTTTCGAGTGTCATGGAAATATCGTGAATGATGAGATCTTTTGCCATTGTTCAATCCTTTGTCATGGTTAATTGAGTGATTAAAGCTTGTTGATACTACAACGACTGCGTGAAGTCAAGTTGTTAATTTAAGAGAAACAAAGTGACAAAGACATTTCTCTCTGCCACTTTGCATTGCTCCTCTTTGTTTTATAATTAATCTTTAGAATGCATTTTCAGCAATCAGTGAATGGTCATAACTGGTGCCTTCCAAATTATGAATACCATTCCATGCCGCGATGCGATAGGCTTCCGCTAATGTTGGGAAATTGAAGACATTTTGTGTAAAGACATCAATCGTTGCATCAGAATTCATAGCAATAGCTCCCAAATGAAGCAATTCTGATGCCAAATCGCCAATCATATGCACACCTAAAATCTTACGTGTTTCCTTGTGGAATAAGATTTTGAGAGCCCCTTCTGTATCGCCAATGATGGCTGCCTTAGGGATCTCACGATAGAAGGCATTCCCTGCACAGTAAGGCACTCCTTCGTCGATTAATTCCTGTTCGGTTTTACCCACCATCGAAATTTCTGGAATCGAGTAAATCGCAAATGGGAAGGTTTCTTTGTTCACATGGCAATCCAAACCTAACGCGTGACGCGTTGCAATACGAGCCTGTTCAGCACTCGTTGAGGCAAGTGCTGGAAAACCTATGACATCGCCACACGCATAAATATGAGGTTCTGCAGTCTGATAATTGTCATTCACATCAATGACATCATATTTACCCAATTGGATATTCGTATTTTGGATATTCAAGGTAAAAGTACAAGGCGTACGGCCCATAGCAAAAAGAACCGCATCGGCTTCGATCGCTGGCGATTCGCCTAACTCAACGCGACCTCGCCCCTCAGGGGTTCGTGAAATTTCACCCACTTCATCTTCTAATCGAATCTGCACACCAGCCCGACTCAGCGACAGAAGCATTTGATCATGAATATCATGATCCAAAAAGCGAAACAGCTCGCGGCGTCGATCCACGAGCCAGACATCGCATCCCAACGCAGCAAACATGCAAGCATATTCGGTGCCAATGACACCTGCTCCGATCACACACAACGAAGAAGGCAGCTGTTCACGTTTGTTTTTGGTTGAGAAAATAAAGTTACTATCAAAAATAACTTCCTGATCAAATGGAATTTCTTCCGGACGACGAGGCACAGTCCCCACGCCAATGAGTATTTTGTCTGCTATAATTTTTTCTAATACATTGCCATCAATATCTGTCACAACCAAAGTATGTGAATCTTCAAACGAGGCTTGGCCATGGATGACATCTACACCATTACGTTTCAGCTGAAAATCCATGACTTCGGTTTCTTTTTGCACCACTGTTTGAACTCGAGCAAGCAGATCTTTCAAAGAAATATTTTGATTCTGCTGATAGTTATCTCCGTAAAAAATCTTTTGACGTGTGCCACAGAGAAACATCACGGCCTCTCGCAACGTTTTACTGGGAACGGTTCCGGCATGAAGTGAGACCCCACCCACACTAGCGCGACGATCAATCAGGGCCGTCTTCGCTCCTGACTTAGCTGCCTGAATGGCTGCTCGATGACCGGCCGGACCACCGCCAATTGCTACAAAATCATACTCAGTCGTTTTCATGATTGCTTGCCTCATTTTCTAAATAATCGAAATTTTGTCTTTTATTTTGAATCTGACTCCACCATCCTGAATTGTGCATAAATCGCTTGACAATCTTTTTATCGACACTGCAAACCATTGAATTTAAAGAAATTGGAAGAACTGATTAATTCGGACCCAGCGAATACCGATTTTAAATTAGCCCACAAAACCGCTGGAGATCAGTAAACTTTTAGGGTATAATAAGGAAATATCTATTATCAATACTGAAAACAATGAATGTGTTAAAAATGTCGAGGAAATAGGATACAAACCAGTAATGTGGTGTATTTTTCACAATAATAGATTTTATAAAGCTTTATGCATGGCAGTCATTTTGTGCTGTTTTTCCAGCCTGGATGCCCAGAGCTACAGTACGGATCCAAACGGATTGGATCCGATGGGTTTACACAAGCTTTATGAGACCCACCCACAAATAAATGGCCAAACAGCAACGATTGGTCTTGTTGAAATGTATGAACGCTCGAATGACGAATCAGGCAGTTCAAATTTCCTCCCCAACCTATCACACCAAGCCTTCTCAGGAATTGACATCAAAGGGATCTACCGTTATCGGACGACAATACGATCGACCACCCCCTCTTCACATTCTACGATGATCGCTGGGATTTTATTTGGTGATGATCCATTCGCAGAAAACAATGCCATTGGAAAGTTTTCGTATCGAGGCATTTTGCCACAAGCTAGTCTAAATATTTATGAAACAACCTGGTTCATTCGTAAACGGATTTTTACCCCAAACCAAACCATCACAGATGATGTGCTATCATTTAGCTGGGGAACAGACGCCAGTTCACCAAAAATGCAATGGCTGCAACGTGGTGTCGACAGGTTAGTTGATGCCAACAATTGTGTTGTTGTCGCAGGATGCGGTAATGGCGAAGATCAATTCAAATCCATTACGAAACCCTCTTCTGGCTATAATGTCATCAGTGTGGGTGCCGCACAAGGACTTGGAAATTTCCCAACATTTTTAAATTATGTCGGACCGCCACTCAATAAATATAGTAACAGAGGGCCAACCGATGACGGTCGATCTAAACCAGATATCATCGCACCGGGAATGTGTCTTGGCCCTAGTGCAACAAACACGAATGAATATGCATGCCATGATCATCAAGCAAGTTTTAGCAGTTACGCCTCCCCACAAGTTGCAGGAATTGCTGGCTTATTAATTGATGCGGGCAACCAATTATCTTACCCTGAAATTAAAGATCCAAGGCTAATCAAAGCCCTCCTGGTCAATGGAGCCAACAAACTCAGCGGATGGCATAAAGGAAACATAGGTACTGACGATGACGCATCATCTCCTTTGGACTATCAACAAGGTGGTGGACTAGTCAATGCTTACAATTCTTATGAACACCTCATTTCTGGTAAAGCCGATGAGAACAACATATCAAATAATACGGGCTGGGACCTTGATGACATAAGTTGCGATCCAAATGATCCAAATCATATTAAAATTTATCCACTTGCCAATGGCGTTGAATCAGGTCAGGAAATTAAAGTCACTTTATGCTGGCATGCTCATTTTAATCAAGATACAAATTTCACCCAAAAATCCTTATCCAATTTGATCTTGGAATTATGGAAAACCAATTCCGAAGGTGAACTGATTGAACTATTGGATGTCTCAAACAGCATGCTGGATAATTTGCAGCATATTTATCATGTCGCAAATGAAACGACAACACTGGCAATCCTAATCCGAGGTTTGGAAAACAAAGACAACCCATCCGAACGATTTGGCTTGGCATTCACGACCGATCAAAAAAACTGGTCAGGAGATTTACTATCCGCTGATTTAAACGCAGATGGCACTATCAATGATCTGGATTTAATGGAATTTGTGAATTTGCAGTCTTCAGATTCAGAGTCTAAACCCAGTCTATCAAAAGGTGATTTAAACAACGATGGCATTCTGGATGATTTAGATATGAATGAAATTCTTGTCCAATGGAATATGATATCTCCCTGGATTTCTCAGTAAACATTTTCTAATTATTTGCTATAATAGCCCCCATGAAATTAATAACAAAACATTCCTCGCTTAAAGGTACTGTATCCATCCCCGGCTCAAAATCCCACACAATACGCTCCGTTGCACTGGCGAGCCTGGCCCGTGGCAGCAGCGTTATTTCGTCGCCCTTAAATTCCCAAGATACCCTGGCGGCAGTGAATGCCTACCGTCTCTTAGGTGCTGATATTGCAGGCAGTAAAACCTGGATGGTCCAAGGCACATCAGGAAACCTTCAAGTTCCTAATAATATCATAGATGTGGAAAATTCAGGCACCACACTAAGGATAGCAGCCGGGTCTGCAGCATTACTGGATAGTGGCATCGCGATATTCAACGGCGACAAGCAAATTCGTTCCCGCCCTATTGGCCCATTGCTGAAAAGTCTGAATGATCTGGGAGCTAATTGCAAAAGTAGTGGCGGAAATGATAAAGCCCCCATAATTATTGAAGGCCAACTCAAAGGTGGATTCACACAAATCGAAGCGGTGACAAGTCAGTATTTGACCTCACTTTTAATCAATGCTCCGCTGGCAAAAGGTGACACTGAAATAGAAGTTACATTGCTCAACGAAAAACCTTATGTAGAAATCACACTAGCCTATCTTGATGAGATGGGCATTGAATACCAGAATGAAGATTTCAAAAGATTTCATATAAAAGGTGGACAAAGCTACGAAGCTTTTGAAAAACGGATTCCTGCAGATTTTTCTTCAGCAACTTTCTTTCTATGTGCTGGAGCTTTTCTTGATGCAGATATCACCCTGGAGGGCTTGGATTTTGATGATCCGCAGGGTGATAAAGCCGTCGTGGACATCCTAAAAGAAATGGGTGCAAATATTACCATTAATAACAAAGGGGTTCATGTCAGCCCAAACCAACTTCAAGGGATCGACATTGATATGAACGCCATTCCAGACGCACTACCCGCGTTAGCTGTTGTTGCCTGCTTTGCAAAAGGAAAAACACGATTATACAACGTCAAACAAGCCAGATTGAAAGAAACAGACCGCATTGCAGTCATGGCTCAAGAACTCAAGCGATTAGGTGCGAAAATAAACGAAAAACCAGATGGACTAGAAATTGAGCCATCGATCCTACACGCAGCCAATTTGCATGGCCATCATGACCATCGAATTGTCATGGCTCTCAGTTTAGTCGGCATGGCCCTGACAAGTGAATGCACCGTCGACACCGCAGAAGCGATTAACGTCACATTCCCTGATTACATCCAATTAATGCATAACCTTGGCGCTCACATCAGAACGTGTGAGGATTAATATTACAATACTCATTTTTACTAGGCATGATAACTATGTCATCTCAAAAAAATGTATGTGCCGTATTTCCTGGCAGCTTTGACCCGATTACCAATGGACATCTTGATGTTATCCATAGAAGCGCTAATATTTTTCAGGAATTAATCATTGCCGTCGGCGACAGTAGCGAAAAAAACTATTTATTTAATTCCAACCAGCGTTTAACGTTGATCAAAGAACTCATCAAAGACATGGACAACGTTACTGTTGAATCCTACGATGGCTTAACCGTTGAATATGTCAAACAAAAACAAGCACATGTCATGGTTCGTGCCCTGCGAAATCTAACAGATGTTCAGTATGAATTTCAGTTAGCTCTGACAAACCGTAGCGTATCAGGCATCGAAACCGTTTTTATTATGACTGGTGAACAACACGCCTTTACCTCATCCAGCTTAATACGCGAAATTGCACGGTTTCAAGGGGATGTATCGAGCCTGGTCCCAGAAAATGTCAATCATGAAATCAAAAAAATATTTCATCAATAATCACGTTATTATCTTTCAGACATTTTCTTATATAAATTCATCATAAATTTCACAGAGTATTGACGATACCAAAAATTGGCGGTATGATTATAGAGTGGAAGGACAAGGTGAGCTTTCCTGTAACTGATTGCCTGAGATTGGTTTAAAATGACGCAGTGTCAATTATGTGACAAAAAAGCAACGGTGCATTTAACAGAAATTGTTGAAGGCCAGCAAATCGTCAAGCATTTATGCCAGGAATGTGCTCAGAATGAAGGTCTTGCCATACAAGCCAACGCTCCAATTTCCGAAATGCTCGGCAATTTAATTGACGCACAACAGGAAGCCCAACAAGGCAATGAAATTCGTTGTCCACAATGCGGATTGACGTGGTCAGATTTTCGTAAACAAGGGCTACTGGGTTGCCCAAATGATTACATCGCATTTGGCAAACCGCTACAAATCCTTATTGAACGAGCACAAAATAACGCAACAAAACATTCAGGCCAACTGCCTCAACACCACAAGGGCAATTTTGGCCAACAAGTGAGATTATTGCAACTCCGCCAAGATCTTCAAACCGCCGTTGAAGCGGAAGATTATGAAGCAGCGGTAAAACTTCGTGATGAGATCAATAAGTTTACAACAAGCAACACATGAATTTATCCGATCACTACAAAAGCGTCGGCCCATGGTTAAATGGCAGCGGGCCAGAATCTGATATTATCGTTTCATCGCGAGTAAGACTTGCACGCAATATCGCAGGTTTTTTATTCTTAAGCAGTGCCAGCCAATCGCAAAAAAAGGAAATTTTTGAATATATTCAAAACCAAATCCAATCAACCAAACTGAATGACGACATTTGGATGATGAACATCAATGAATTAGGTGAAGTTGAAAAGCAAATCCTCACAGAAAGGCACCTCATCTCACGTCAACTCGCTGATGGTAATAATGAGAGCGGTGCAGCTATAACACATGATGAAACATTGTCTTTGATGATCAATGAAGAAGATCACCTTCGCATCCAGGCGATGTCTAGTGGCTTACAACTCCATGAGACATATAAAAAAATCGTCGAGATCGATAATATCCTGGAAGAAAAACTCCCCTTTTCGTTTTCGCCCCAATATGGCTATTTAACGGCCTGCCCGACCAATGTGGGCACAGGCATTCGCGTATCAGTCATGTTGCATCTTCCAGCACTAAAAATTTCTGAGCAAATGGATAAGGTACTACGCAGCGCAAAAGATCTTGGCTTAGCTGTCAGGGGCCTTTATGGCGAAGGGTCTGAGCCCGTTGGTGATTTTTACCAACTATCCAACCAGGTAACGCTCGGTAAATGCGAAAATAAAATTATCGATGAATTGATAGAGTTAGCCATCAATCCTATGATCGAATATGAGAGACGGGCTCGCCAAAAATTATTGGAAAAAAAATCGGTTGTGCTTGATGATAAAATCCACCGCGCGTGTGGTATCTTATCGAATGCCCGAATGATAAGCTCTGATGAAACGCTTTACATGCTAAGCTATATCCGCCTGGGGATCTACCTGGGACGAATCCAGCACATTTCACTGGAAACGACCAATAAATTATTATTACTCACTCAACCCGCACATTTGCAATTTCTTTGCCAGAAAAATCTCACCCCTAATCAGCGAGACGAATATCGAGCTGAATTAATTCGTGAACATATCAATACACATTAACGCCCGATAAGTTTTCGAATAACAATCTCCTTCCATTTTCTCTTGTCTCAGTGGATTTATTTTTATTCATTATAATCCATACATCTTATCCAACCCATTATTTCACGATGCTGATTCGATAAACTGGTAAGACTGTACCGTCTGCACAGCCCCCCCTAAAAAAATATGCGATATCAGTACTGATAATAAGGTTTTCTGATTAAGCCCGCCTAACAGCTCGACGATATCATTCCTGAAGTCAGTCGGCAATGAACCGAATAATTTACCCCAGGAGGTCGTTATCAACCCGTTCTGTATTGTAAACTTCAGTTAAGGGAATACAGGACAACACTTTCTGGAGACGGAGAAACCATGTGTAATATTCTAGAAGCGTTAGGAAAAGGTCTACAAACAAGCTTAATGGAAACGCTATTGCCTCGCTGTGGCGTACTAGGGTTTGCCGAAGAAGAACAACTGATCGGCCTGATCCAAAAATCCCCAAATGATTTAGCTTATAAACTACGATTGGGTGTCCACCTGGCCCTAATTGGCTCTAGCGAATCAGCAGAGAAAACCTTCCAGGAAATCATTAAACTAGACCCCCACCATCTCGATACTCACCTGGCATGGGCTGCGATGTATAGCTCTGATGGCCAGCTAAAGAAAGCCATGGAACTGCTTAAAAAAGCACTACAATACCATGGAAGTAACTCACGGCTACTATTTGCTTTGGGATATTGCTGCGAACGACAAAATAAAACCCCCAAAGCGATAGAATATTACGAGCAGGCAAAACAAGGTAAACCATTTATGTTGGCCCCCCTATACCGCCTGGGAGCTATCCACATAAAAGAAAACAAAATCGACAAAGCGATTGAGCAGTATAAAACCTTGCAAAAAGACCGCCCGGAAGAAGTATGGAACTATCTCATACTAGGTCAATTATATATGCATCAGGAAAAATTCTCAGAGGCGTCTGATATTTTTGAACGTGCCTTGACGATCGAACCAGACAATTTTGAAATGCATGATGACTATATCGAACAGCTTATTGAATCTGAAGATTATTATCAAGCAATTGATGAAATCAAAAAGATCATGCAAAAACAGGGTGAATTTGCTGACACGTTTGTTCGCATGGCAGATATCTACACGCATTTAAATGACGATGCCAGCGCCGTCGAAAACTATGAAAAAGCCATCGAACTGCATCCAAACTACCTGGAAGCAGTTGTTAAACTCGGCACACAACATTTGCGTATGGGACGCTTTTACGAAGCAGCCTCGCAATTGAATCTGGGCGTCCAGATAAATGACCAATTGATCATGACCTATACAGGTCTGGCCTTAGCACAATTTGGTAACGATCAACCAGATCTAGGGTCAGATACATTGGATTTGGCTCAGGCTCTTGAACCAAATACAAACTTACTTTTTGCTGAAGTCGCTCGATTACAACTCAAGATTGCTATGACAAAAAATTTCGAATTTGAAGAATGCGATACTTTAGCATTAGATAAAATTGATGATCAGGAACGCGACAAACTATTAGCAACACAAATTGAACGTCATCGCGAATCATTGATGGAAAACCCCAATAATGCCGACCTGCATTACCGCTATGGTTTACTGCAACGTGGGAAAAATCGCATTGATGAAGCGATCCGGCACTTTCAATCCAGCCTGGATATAAACCCAACCTACTATAAACCAAAATTAAAATTGGCATTAGCCCTACGCGAAAATCGTGAACATGCTAAAGCCATTGAACATCTTAAGGAATCTTTTTCTTTGAAATCTGATTATATCAACCTACATTATAAATTAGGATTAATGTACTGCGATCGAATTCAATTTGAACTCGTCCTGGAACATTTTAAATTTGATAAAACAGATTTCAAAATGAGTAATCTTCAAGACAATGTTTCACTGGCATTGCAGAATATGGGGCTGGTGGATCGCGTTGCCGCAACATGGCAAGCAGTATGTGAACTCGACCCAGAAAGTTCTATGGCATACGCCTCACAACGTTCTGTAACACAACTGAAATACGTGCAATAACTTTAGATTACAATATATAAAGCAACCATTTCCCGAAGACCCTGGTACAAAATAGTATCAGGGTCTTTTTATTTTGCACAGAGTCAATAGTTCTTGATCAAGAACATAAATCTTGAGAGTGCTTTACAATAATTTCGACTTGATCACCTACCGGTTTCCAATGATTTGGGTTTGACTCTAAAAAGAACACGTTTGTTGGTATTAGAGCCCCAGCAAGATGCGAAATACCAGAATCATTTCCATAGTATCCACTACTAACACTTAGAATATCCGCTATTTCCTCAATTGAAATATCATTTAGTACGGTTGCCACGGCATGACACATTGATATTTTTTTTGCATCCCAACGCTCGATTTCAGTGGGACCAAGGATGAAAAAAGGGCAACACCCCTCTCTTTGAAGCTTGACAGCTAAATCAAGAAATTTATTCAATGGCC
>JANQJS010000059.1 GCA_028281535.1 Sedimentisphaerales bacterium
ATGATGCTCCTACATTTACGACTGTTGGGTTTCCACCGGTTATTTCTAGCACAACGGACATTGTCAGTATTACGCCGAATTCCGCCGTTTCTAAACAAGATAGTACTTATACCATCAAAGGTGAAAAAGCCGGTGTTTTGAATGTGAGTGTTTCATGGTGCTATGATAATCCTGATCCAGAGATTCCTCCATTCTGTAGCCAGAATATTGTTACGGTGATTGTCAAAGAAGTATTCAATGGTTTTCCTCACAGCTTTTTTACTAATACGCTTTACGAATTTGAACAAGATTTGCAGGCTGGTTTACTCCTTTGTATTGCTGAAGAATTAGAAGGTGAACCGTTTGGTGTTGATATTGAACTTGGATTTACTGACAAACGTTTTGGCACCAATTTTATTATTGATCCAACGACCATTTTGCCAAATTCATTTGGTTCAGTCGATGCGATTGGAACATTGAATGGATCACAAAATCAACTATTGAGTCGCATTGAAGCCAGAGCTGCGGATGTGGATGGCCAAACCCTGGTAACGATTGATCCTGATTTTTCACCACTAGGTACATCCTCGGTAACCTTGGAATATTTTAATGGCAAAGATCGTGTATTTCGAAAGTCAGGCGTAGGAGTGGATGACAATCCTTGGTTTAGACCCCAGGGAAATATGTTTACATCATGTGGACCTTCTCCTGAAAATGGTAATATGGATGTCGCGCTTCGATTTAGAGATGGCCCCATCAATATTCGAAATGCCGTGAATGGTGATTATCTTGCAGACCGAATTGTCTATCGTGCAGATGATCAATCAAATACCATAGGTGGTGTCGATTCATTGGAATTAAGAGCACTTAATGCTCCTTTCTTTAAGTTGAACCAAGAGCGTTTACGAAATGTGAATCGACAATTTGGCATAAAACATAAAAGCCTTGGCGGAGCGACACTGGCACCCAATGGTGGATTGCATGTTAATAATATCGGTGATAGCGGTGAGGATGGTTTTGGGATAAATGTAGGTTGTATGCAAGGCCTATTCTTGATTGATATATTAATGAATCCTGCCTTATTGTTTGCTGGCGATATTATTAATGTCAATACATTAGGCTCGGTCAATGGCCAAACGCGTCAACTCATTAGTTCAATCAATGCAGAGATGGTTGATAATGGCACCAATCAATTTGCCCGTGTGATTCCAGACTTTTCACCCGTCGGAGCGGATACCTATCGCATGGATATTTGGAACGGTGATACTTTAATTTCGACTCAAGAAAATGTATCAGGTCCTTGCCTTCGTTTGATTCCACCTGCATATGCTTGTTATATTTGTGGGTGTGAGCCTGCAGATGAAGGTGGTTTATTGGCTTCAATAGCTGTTCGTGATGGAGAAGCTCCATTGCGTGTCGCAACACAAGGTACTGAATTTATTGATGCAACGCGAGTTGATTTCAGACCTGAAAACCCAACGGCGACGGTAGATTTTGTATCCCATTTTAATACTACGCTTCGTGGGCTACCAAATTTAGCGATTCAAAATGAAGAATTTAGTTATTTCAATACTGATTTATTCTTTAAATTAGCGCTAACGGCCAAAGGGCTTTTGTCGCTTGATAAAGGATTCTATCGGTTAGAAGATTTTAATACGGATAATTATGATGTCGGATTAGGCTACCGATACGTCGGAGATGATGCCTTTCAAACACAAGTTAATTATGAACTGGATGATTTAGAATTACGTCATGATGATTCAGGTTTTGGTGTAGATATTCGAGGGGGCGTACCTGGAGATTCTGATTGGCTTCTAGGGCGTCTAAGATGTGAATATCGGTTAGATACTCATAATACTGTTATTGGTGGTCTCTTTTTTGGTAATACTGGAAATCAAGTAGATGTCGAAGCTGTTAAAGATGATGGTTCGATAGGGAAAGTTACAGTTCAAGGTGATTCGTCTGGTGATTTTGTTGCCGGTACTATCGTCGGTAACGAACTGCCAACCATCCGATCTGTAACAAGATTAGTACCGCAGATAACAACTGGTGGTGGTATTGCCATTGAATTCAAGGATGAAATTGCCTTGGATACTGGAAATGGTGTTTTACAAGGTAGTGAGTTACGAATTACACCACAAGTACAACCAGAAAATGTGAATACGATTTCTCAAATTGATTTAACAGGTAAGAATATCGACGAAATCAAAGTGACGAGTAAAAATACATCCATTATTCCAAAGCCCGCATCGATTATTTCTGCTACACCACTTAAAGGAAATCAAGGTCAGAAAATTGTAATTTTCGGTGAAAACTTTGGCAATAGCGTGGATGATCTTTGTGTCATTATTATGGATGGAAATCGTTCGATTCCAATTCATGTTGAGGAAGTAACACCAAATATTATTAAAGGACGTTTGGGAGCTGTACCTCCAGATGCTCAACCTGGTCCCATTATGGTCGGTAAGGGTAAAGGGGTTCGTACTAGCGATATTAATTTCAGCCTTTCTGGCACAACGTTACTTGATGATGTCTGGGTCTGGAAAAAAGATCCGCCAGAAAGTGAAGATGCCGCTGGGCCAATTTTTACTGCGTTTCCAATTGGTATCGATCCTAATAATCCTGATCCGAATTTTCCGGATCCCAATAATGTGCCACCGCCACCAGATGATCCTAACGTCTGTAAATTATTCAGTGGTGGTCCAACCAATGGACAATTGTGCTTAACGGTTGATTGTGATTGGCCAGAAGATTCACAGGTGAGTATTTCTGGTCGCATTCGTGACAATGCTCGCAACAAGGGTTTGGATTTATTTGCAGCATGTACCGTATTCGATGGTGGACCTTACACCGCCTTTGAATGTGCACAACGCATTTGCGATCTATTACAGTCCGCATGGTTGCAACAAGCAGGGTTTGGTATTAATTGTGCTGTGAATGATAATGGCGATGGCACTGCGAAAATTACTGTGACCTTCCCGCCGCCATGTACCATTGATTGGGGTAACCTGACGGTGTGTATTAAATCAACTGGCCAAGGCGACGGTGGCGAAGATCCCAACGATCCGCCACTACCAACCGAAGAACCAAACGAAATTCTACCAAGTAAAATTTCAATTAAAGCTGATAAAGATCGCCAATCACCATCAGATGGTTTCTCGTTTACGGGAACATTTGATGCAGATGAAAGTGATTTTGTTGGCACACAATTGGTAGCTTTAGATCTTGTTGGTACGGATCCTATTTTTGGTACATCTGTTACTGTTGATTCGAATAACCTCAAGAAAGGTAAATTCAGAAGCAAAGGTGATGTATCTCTGAGTTTTGATTTTAATAAAGGGACTGTTGGTGTTAATGCTAAAAATGTCGATTTGAGTGGTTTACAAACGCCATTTAACATTGAGATCGGCTTTGGAGATTACTCTGGCACGGCTATTATTGATGATTCTTTCTTTAAGAAGCCGCTTCCGATTTGTCTGATGACGGGTGTGGAAGATTCTTTAGATATTACCAAGCAGAAGTTCAAGTCTAGCAAGAAAGGATTTTCTTTGTCGTTGTCGGGTGGTATTGCTGCCGCAGATCAAGATCTTGATTTGACACTGGATGATATAACGTTTGAGTATGGCGACAATTTCATAGAAACTCTGCCTGCTGGTTCGTTTACTAGTAAGAAGCCGGGTGTTTTTGGATTTAAACAACCTAAAGGTGGTAGCGGAGATATCAATGGGTGTACTGTTGATCTGAATAAATGCACCTTTAAGTTTGATATTAAAGATAGCCAGATTCCGCTGGAAAACAGCGGCGATGTTGATTTCTTAATTTTTTCTGATGGATTTGAATCAGGAGATACCGCCGCCTGGAATTAAATTATTAATTTTGCTCACCTCATAGAAGGTCGTTATCGTATTGATAGCGGCCTTTTTTAATATCCAGAGATATCATAGTTACCGTTGAATTGGAAATCTTCTCCGATGGTTTTGAATCAGGTGATACCGCCGCCTGGATTTTTGATTAAACATTTTAGTAAATTGTCGATGACAAGGTCGCGCTAATTTATATTCGCGGCCTTTTTTTGCCTGTTTGTAAAAACGGGTGGCCTATATAACATGTGATTAGGCCCATAGATAAAATTAGTTTGTGCCATCATAAATTATTCCCGTTTTAGATTGTGTTGCTTTGTCTTGACTTAAAAAATGTCCGCTTTTATACTGTCGCACTTATGGGTTTATATCTAAACATCAAAGAAAATAATTGACTTGTTAGTAGTTAATTAGAAGAGAGTAACCAGGGGTGGTTTCACAAAGGAGTTCTATTATGCTTTTCAGGTTAAAAAAACGAAATTCTAAACTTCTGCATGGTTTGTTGGCATGTGCGATGTTATCAAGCTTGTCTGCAAAAAGTTTTGCGGAAGTTACCCCATCATTCGAGGAGAGGACCGTTTTTGTTGGTGATTTGATTACTTGGATCTTGGTCGCCAATTTTTTCGATCCAATGTATAGCAAGAAAACCAAATATGATCCGCCACAACTTTCCAATCCTGCAAATGCGGATTTTGTGACCATCAGTCCCAGTAAAAAACAATCCGGTGCCAGTGCCGAATATGAAATCACTGCGTCAAAGGCGGGAAGTTATCTTGTTCTTCTGAATTGGGTAAATAATCAGTTTAATTTTACTGGCCAGAGTATTTTGAGTCTGACGGTTGAAGAACCGCCTGTAACCTTTGATGATTTTATTCACGATATTGTCAATGGTAGCGTGAAGATTGAAAATGATCAGCTCTGCATCACGCGAACCGATTCGAATACTTCTTTCGGTGTGGATATCAATTTTGACCCGACTTCCAATAAGCAATTTAATTTTAGTGGCACGGTCACGCCTGCTGATTTTCAGAATGTTGATATTCCATCGGGGCAATCGGTAAACGCAGCATGGTCGACAGCAATTGGGACTGTTGGCGGGACACCCGGATCGACGATCTCAACCTACTTGTTGCAATTAATTGAACGAGATAGCAGTAATAAATTGCGTCTCAATCCAACCTCAAGTGTCGGCGGCGATTATCGTATGCAGTTGCTTTGCAATAAAGATGTTATTTTTGAAGCTCCTTGTGTGGAAGAGCAGGACCTGCCATTCTTCGATCCACCGACAAATTTCAAAATGACTGTTGGGTTTGATGAAGATAACAACTGGGTCGTAGGCATGAGTTTGCCAGATGGCAAGCAAACCATTTGGCGTGATAGTCCCACCAATAACCAGTTTGAGAATATCAATAAAATCAATTTTATTCTAGATGCTCCAACCAGTACCATCACTGATTTTACCCAACTTCAATACCGGGCTGATTATACGAACAGCTATAAAATTTATAGCGAAACATTATCTGCGATCGAAATTTTGAATGGTCTTCGTCATAGAACGCTGAAAGATGCGACCTTCTATGTCGATCCGCAAACTAATAAAGTCGTCATTGATGCTCCCAGTGCAGCATCAGATAATGGCTTTAAAATTACCACAGGTCAGTTTACGGGTGTGCAGCGTCTGTTAGCGGGTTATGCCACTGAATTTATGCAACCTGGAAATAGTGCGTCAACTTCATTGGTTGGTACACTGAATGGATCGAAGAATCAAACGTTAGGTACAGTGGATACGACCTTCTCAGATGATAACGGTATTATTTATGCGGATCTGGGTTTTAACCTGTCGCCTATTGGGGCCACCAGTCTTCAATGGTTTGTCTACAATGGCGATGATCAGCTTGCCACGGGGACCTCGATAACGCAAGGCCCAAGTATTCAAGCGCTTGCTTTTCAGGATGTCGATATTCAATATGGATGTGGTCCCTGGCCAGGAGAAAATGCACCAAACTTAAATGGTAAGGAAACCTTGTTTGCTGGCGATATTTTTGTGAATATCTTTTTCAGTGATCAACCCGCATTAATCAAACCACCTGGGGAATCTCAGGCCGTTACCGGTGATCAAGTCATTGTCAAACCCGTGGGAGCAGATCCTTCAACGATTAGTAGTGTGAATCGTATTGAGTGGCTTTTGAATGGAACAGGCAGCAGCTCTGAAAATGAGGGAATCTTGGGAGTTGATCAGCATAGTATTCAATATTTTACACCACGTTTATTTGGAACGACCTTTGGTAATGTTAATTATGACATTGATGAAAAACAAGTTCAGGTTCGTGATATTGATGAAGAAAGTTTTTCTGCAGGGATTTCATATGATATCAATAATTATTCCCCCAGCGTGACTATCAGTTATGCCTTTGATGATGTAGAGATTGAAGAGGAAGGCGATGGCTTCCAGATTGAATCACAAGGGACCTTTAATGACGTGCCTAATACCAATATCGGTTGTGGTTATATTACCTATTCAGGTGGCGACGCTCATTTGTTCGCCAACTTTGCGGGTAATACAGGCAACAATGTTCAAATAGATTCATTTTTAAATGGAGTACACACCAATACAGCAACCGTTCCAGGGGGCACAGGTGTGTCTTTGGGGATTTTCAATAGCGACGTCGAATTATTTGGTACCGCTAAGTATGCACCTGATTTAACCTCAGGGGATTGCATTGGATTTTTCTTTGGTGATAGTGCGACTTTTACCGCGACAGACAGTACCGTTCTTGTGGGTAATGAGATTCGTGTTCAGCCGAGCGTCCATTCTGGTACGATCAATAGTTACTCTAATATCGATCTTTCGGTGCAAGGAGATATTGATCGGTTAACCATCTTGGAAGCGACTGACAGTGATGCCGCTCAAGCTCCAACGATTACGAATGTTTCACCTTTGACCGGTGGTTCAGGGACGCAAGTGACTATCACTGGAACCAATTTCAGTACCAATAAATTAAATAACTGTCTTTTAATTATGGATGAAGACAACAATCGCTCTGTGCCATTGGATGTATTAGCGGTTAATGAAACGGGTACTGAGCTCATGGCAGAGCTTGGACCTGTGCCATACGATGTCGGCTCAACAGGGACTGTGATGGTTGGATTAGGCCGAAGCACCTTTACGACCATTACAGGTGTTGCTGGCGTCGAAGATGAGACAGGTACCTGGATTTGGGAAAAATTCCCACGGCTTAATAATCCAGATGCGTCATTTGGCACGAACTTTCTATTGGTTCCTGATATTGATCCAAATGATCCTAATATGCCACCGCCAGATCCGAACATGCCACCACCTGATCCAAATGAATGCAAGCTCTTTAGTGGTGGTGTTACCAATGGACAATTATGTCTTACCGTTGATTGTGACTGGCCGGAAGATGCCAAAGTGAAAATGTATGGACGTATTCGTGATAATAGCCGCAACAAAGGATTGGATACCTTCTCAGCGTGCACTGTATTTGAAGGTGGTCCTTTCTCCGCATTTGAATGTGCTCAAAAGATTTGTGATTTTCTCCAGGCCTCTTGGTTGGCACAAGCGAATTTTACCATCAATTGTGTGGCTACAGACAATGGCGATGGCACAGCTAAAATTACCATTAGCTTTCCTTCACCTTGCCAGATCGATTGGGGTAACTTGACGATCTGTGCGAGTCCGTCACCTAAAACCAAAAAGACGGCCGACAACAAGAAGGTAGGGGTTAAGGTTGATAAAGATCGAACCAGCCCGCAAGACTCATTTAGCTACTCTGGTGAATTTACAGGCACATTGGAAGAGTTTAATGAAGCGGATGATATTGAAGTGATCATTTGCGATAATGATGGCGAGGTGTTTTCCGAAACGATCATCATTAGCTCAAGCGACCTGAAGGGAAGTAAATATTCCTACAAAGGCAGTAAAGGTGTTGCAGGTGTTTCTTCGCTGAGCTTAGATTTTTCAAAGGGTTCTGTTTCAGTAACCGTCACCGATGACCTCAGCGGATTGGATGCCCCGATGAGTGTGAAAATCGAATATGGTAAAGTCATTATTACAGGTGCCATACCTTCATCAACGTTTAAGAAGCCACTGAGCGTTTGTTTGCAATCAGGTGTAGCCGATACGTTAACGATTGATAAATTAAAACTCAAAGAAAACAGCAAGAAGGGCGTTTCGTCACTCTCTATACAAGGTGGTATCGCAGCGTTAGATACAGATCTGGATTTTACAACTGAGTCGCTCACTGTTGAGTGGGGCACGACATTTTCTGAAGTGCTCAATTCAGGTTTATTTACCAGTAAGAAAACAGGTATCTTCAGTTACAGGCAACCCAAGAGTGGTGGCGGTGATATTAGTGGGATTACCATTGATTTAAACAAATGTAGCTACAAACTCGATATCAAAAATACCTCGATACCTTTGGATTCAACCGGAACTGTTGAATTGAATCTTTTCTCAGATGGATTTGAATCAGGCGATACAACCGCTTGGACATTCGAATAATCATCAAGAGAATTAATTATAAAGGCTGTACTACCAATAGGTTGTACAGCCTTTTTTTGTGGTCATTTCACCGAAGTATCTCTGGTTAGATATTATTTTTTAAAAAAGGTTGACCTTTTTAGATTTTACAGTACTATAAATACAGTATTGTTGTCATAGTAGAGAGGTGATTATGAAAAAACAGAAACCATCTGATCTTGAGTTACAAATTTTATCCCTGTTGTGGGACAAAGGGCCCTTGTCAGCTCGGGATATTCTAGAGTCAATGCCTGACGGTAAAAAACGAGCCTATACGACAATCCTATCCACGATGCAGGTCATGGAAAAGAAGGGGATTGTCTCCCATTCCACTCAGGGCGTTACCCATCTGTTTAAACCAGAAATTACAAAAAAGCAGGTATTGAAACCGTTTATTAAACGTGTGGTATCTGAATTTTTTTCCGGTAATCCCTCAGCCGTCATGGAGACGTTATTAGATGATGCTACCGTTGATCAGCAAGAGCTGCAGAAGATGAAACAGCTCTTAGATAAAAAATCTGAGAAAAACAGGTAAATTTTACAATGGCAGTTTGGCATTCCATTTTAGAGCTTCTCATGGATGAGCATTTACTCTGGACATTAATCCATACCTTATGGCAGGGCGGGATCATTTCAATAGTACTGCTAATTTTATTGAGTCAGCTGTCTTCAGAAAAAACCACATTGAGATATTTATTAAATCAAGGTGCCATGTATTGTATTGTTCTAGCAGCATTTTTCACTTGGAACATCCTTAATTATCAATCTTCGAATGCCCAGGATACTACCACAAATGAGGTTTCTTCTGCGGCGGTTGATTCAGATCCTTCGCCAAGTGAAAGCATGACTGTGAGTCCCTTAAATGATAACCTTATTATAGAACCACCTTCACAAAAGCAAGTAGATGATTATTCCTGGCAGAGCATCTGTATGATTGTGTGGTGTTTGGGTGTCTGTTTGATGTTACTTCGACTGGCATTTCGAATCCATGGTAGTCAAAAGTTGGTTCGACAATGTCAACCACTGGACAATCCACAGATTTCAGAATTAATCGAGTCCATATGCCAGATATTGCAGATTCGTCGTAAAATCACTGTATTCGTTGGTTCACATATTCGCATGCCGGGCGTGGTTGGGTTTGTGCGTCCAACGCTGCTATTGCCGGTTTCCATTTATAGTGGCATTCCCATCAAAGATATCGAGGCGATGCTGGCACATGAATTGGCCCATATTAAACGCCATGATTACTTGCTGCATTTTGTGCAAATGCTCATAGAATCGCTGCTCTTTTTTAATCCTTGGGTTTGGTGGATTAGCCGTCAAATAAATTTTGAGCGTGAAGCCTGCTGTGATCAGATGGCTTCCAAAATTATAGGTCATAAGCAAACCTACGCTGAATCTCTCATTGCCTGGTATGAGCGAGCCTTAACGGGCGACAAATTGCCAGATAATATCGTTATGGCATTTTCAGGATCCAATAAAACTCATTCCATGCTCGAACGTGTTCAACGGCTTTTAACGCCCAAATATCAACCCATCTTGAAATTATCGTGGATGAAAACGGTTTCGATATTTTTGGTATCGTTTCTATTATTAACAGGTCTATACCAAGCCAGCCATGTGGCTGTAGCCGTAGCGGGTCGTTGGCTAACACCTCAAGAACGTGTTGCTCTTATAAAAGAAATCGGCAAGGAAGTTGGTGAACAGTATAGTCTTAATGATTTGGATGATGATAGACAAGTAATATTTTCTGGAACAATTAATGCCAAATTTCCATCGGATATTCCAACAGAGCATTGTAATTGCGATATTAGTGTACGCGTAAGACGACATCATTCGAGTGGATCCTATGGCTATGGGGTCGAATATGGAGAGCCATTTAATATTCAATCACCAGCGGGTGTAACTAATTTGGTTGTTAAATGCGATGGTTTTTCTCCAAAAGTATTTGAGACAGTTTATACTGAGCCCAATGATGTGATAGATAATCTTGTCATTGAATTAGTCAAAGGAGATTCAGGGAAGATCTTGTTTCTAAATGAAGATGATCAATTTATTCCTAATGTTTCGATACTAGGTGGTTTTCAATTAATTCCAAATACGCTATCTCATACTATTGTTGAAAATAATATTAAGAATGGGCATGTTGATATTTTGGATGCCGTTGGAGAGACGCTCACGTTACATGTCCTTGCGCCAGGTTATGAACATGATATGCGTAAAAACATAAAATTAGAATTAGATAAGCCCTATGTCTGGTATTTGAAAAAGGCTGAACCGCTTGAGTTTCTTATCACAGATGAACATACCAGAAAACCTATTGAAAATGCTCAGGTTCGGTTTGTTTCAGTTATGAATGAACCTGGAACCTGGATTGCGCCGCTAGAAAATGATCACGATTATGATAGCTCTTTTGGTATTATGGCAACAACCGATCAATATGGGAAATGTAGGGTAGATTTCTTGAAGAAAGAGGATCGCTATAAGTTATTTGTCTGTGCCGAAGGATATGAATATAAATTTCTTGAAGATGTGACGGTGTCAGATCGACAAAAAATGATTTCCCTGGGAATGCCTTTAGTGATAAAAGGTGTGATTGAAACGGATGAATCATATGAAGATTTAGAATCAAAAGAAGTTCACTATACAAATGTACATTACAGCAATGAAAATCAATCAAATGTATCATCTGGCTCTAAAGTCAAACTTGAGAATAAAGATGGAAAAATATCTTTTGCGATTAACGATCATCTTTGGGGCGAAAAAATCAATGTGAGATATGCTGGTCAGCGGCAGGTCGTATATCTTGATGATTCTGACTCGCATTGTGTTGTATTTGAACACAAAAAAAATAACCCATTAAAAACTCGAGAGGTCGTTTTTAAATTTGATATGTATGATGAAACGATAGATCCTGAAGGTTGGATTCGTATTGATTACATCACTCCTAAAATGAAAAAGAATCAACAAGGAATGGTTCCTAAATGGCTTTCCATAAAAAATGGGATGGCAAAAATTGATTTACCCATACCTTGTTATCTACAGTATAGTATTGATTATTCTTATGGGAAAAAGCCAATAGGCTTTTGGTTTAATGACCTGGACTGGCAAGATAAAATCTTTGTTGATCAAAACGATGACCCTAAAGAAATCTATATAAAAACATATCCAGCGGGATCTATTTATGGCAGTATTCCTCGGCCAGATAATGATAACCAACATAACCAGATTAGCTTGTCTTTAAAAACAATAGATAAACCTGTGCATTTGAGTGAACAGTCTGACTATCATTTTGATCAAAATAATATCGATGCCGTTTTGTCTAAAGAGTTGGATAAAGTAAAGTATCATTTCGGAGCCATTCCACTAGGTGGGCGATATGTGATCATTGCAAAGCAAGGGAAAATGTTTGTGACATCAGAACCAATTGTTTTGGATAAAGAATATTCGGTTCGACAAGTCGATTTTGTTTTTCCTGAACCCCAGACCTTGAAAGGAAGGGTTTATCTACCAGATGGGCTACCCGCTTTTCAAGCAATGGTAAAAATTTCTGCAAATGTCAATGTTTATGGTGGACATTCTTATGGTATGCTACCTATTAAAACAGATCTTCAAGGGCGTTTCGTTATTGAGTCGGTGAATACTGATTTTCCTGGAGATTATACACTTGAGATTAAGCAGCCAGGCTATCAAGTGGTTCAGAAAAAAGTTAAGTCATTAGATCAACCGGTTGAGATTCATTTAAAGAAAGGCCATGTCTTTACCGGGAAGATTCTCGATCATCATACTGATCGTCCAATTGTCGGGGTTCAAGTAACTGGTTATGATGATAAGTATCGTTGGGTTGAGTCCGATCATGTAACAAATCACAAGGGGGAATTTGTATTCTCAACTTTAGATGATAAAGAGTATCAAATTCAGTTTTCACAAGTAAGATCAATTCATTCTCATACTATGAAAATAAGTCCGGGCAACACATCCCCACAAATATTTTATGCTGTGATTCCTGATTGGGCGTATGGCGTGCGTTTAGGTGATAAAAATTAATTCATCTCTTACACTCTGATAAAAATATTGTGATGTTTAGATGAGTTCTGTCTAGATAAAAAATTACTCCAATAGCAGATGGGCGGTCGGGGAATAGGAGGGGAAAACCACCTGCCACTGGAGTATCAATGCAATTATTATAATTTTAATTCTATGCGAAGATTTCTATTTGTCAATACAATTCACCTGCGGATGCAGTAGTTAAATTATCTTCGTCTCTCTATTATTTAATACGCATGCCTGTCTAAAAAGTTCTTTGCGCACCCTAAGCACAATTGGATTTTGCTAATCTTTAAAATCAGCGCGAACCCTATTCATCATACAGTTACCAAAATCAGTTCCCTAAATTTCCACTAAGAAAATGCAATGGGCGATACAGGACTTGAACCTGTGACCTCATGGATGTCGACCATGCGCTCTAGCCAACTGAGCTAATCGCCCCAAAAGTAAAGAGAGAATGTACCGGATAAATCATGTCCTGTCAACAGGATTTTACTTGTTGTAAATAAAGTGGTTAGCGTGTCTGGTTTTTTGCCTTTAACCAATTCTTTTGACTCTAAATTGGAATTAAATTATTCTATTTTAGTGAAAAGTGTGATATGAAACCCATGTAAAAGGAGATCTTTTGATGAATTTTTCCTCCAAGTCTATCTATTTATGCCTGGGCATAATTTTATGTCTTTCTCTTAACCTTAAAGCGCAGCATGAATGGCAAAAACCTCTGCCACCCAGAAGCAAAGCCGATCTGGAAAAAATCATGGGGCCTATCAAGCAGAAAAAATTTTCAAAAGATTTGAATGTGGTTTGGGTCTGGAGTAAGCATGATCATGATCCTGGATTTCATGAATATGAAAAAGTGAGAGATAAGTTTAAAAAGTTGTTTAAAAAATTACCTCAGATTAAATTTCAATCTGTTTATAAATTCCCTACAGAAAAACAATGGAAGACAGCAGATTTAGTCGTCTTCTATCTGCATCTTGATGAATTAAAACAATCACAATATGATCAGATCAATCAGTTTGTAAAACGTGGCGGCGGTCTAGTCGCGATTCATGAAGCGATGATTATGCGCCCAACTGGAGATCGATTAGCAAGTTGCTTAGGTTTAGCTTGGGATGATGAACATTCAAGCTGGGGAGTGATGCCGACACCTTATAAAGTCGTTAAACGTAATCATGACATCTTCAAAGGCTTTGATGAGAAAATCGACATGGTCGATGAATTCTATTGGAATCTTACGGGTGAGAAAAAGAAAATCGATATCCTTGCCGTATCACAAGCAGGTCCAGAAGATGATACCAAAGGCCCACCTGATCCCAAAGAACTTGATGGTAAAGATTGGCCGCTCTTTTGGACCAAAGAAGAAGGGAAAGGAAGAGTGTTTGCCTCATTGCCAGGCCACAATTTATTTTCATACGATGATCCCTATTTCAGAATCATTCTACTTCGCGCTATGGCATGGACAACCAAAGAATCCTTCGATCCTTTCAAGCCATTAGTGACTGAAGGGATTAAAGTCAAAAAGTAGCAAAGTGTAATAATAATTAAGGGCTGGGAGCGACGACCTGGAATTGCCGCATCATTTCATGATCTTCATGTTCGAGGATATGACAGTGGTAGGCAAACTTACCGGTAAAATCAGTGAAGGTCGCAATGACACGTACCTGCTCAAATGGATGCACTTGAACCGTATCTTTCCATCCGGCAAATTCAGGTTCCGGTGGTAAAGGCGATCCAACCGTCGTACCATCAGGCATGATCGCTTGTCGATCTAAAACTTGGAACATGACCAAATGCATATGCATCGGGTGGGTCATGCCAGAACGATTACTAAATGTCCAAATTTCCGTGGTGCCCAATACAGGAAATTCTGTAATATTATCCCACATCAATCCATTGATCAGCCAGGTGTTGCCAGTACAGGCATCAGGATGTTGCTGCAAAGTAAGTGTTCGATTTTGAATCGCTTGACCTTCTGGAATCACATTAAAGGTTCGTAACGGATCAGGAATAGCAGCGGTGTGTCCTGTTTGGCCTTGAACAATAAATTTCATTACGTTTGGAATAACACCAACCCCAGTTGTACCAGGAAAAGGTGCTGGTGCATCATTCGTTAAAATAATTTCAGTGCCTGCAGCATGAGATGAAAAATCAATAATCAAATCGACACGCTCAGCAGGTGCAATGGTCACTTGTGATAAAGTCACAGGTGAAGGTAATAATCCGCCATCACTTCCAATGACTGTCATATTTTGGCTATTGGATAAACTTAATCGATAAAAACGTGACCCACTGGCATTAACGATACGGAAACGATACTTACCTTGTTTAACATTCAGATAAGGCCATACTTTTCCATTGACCAGGATGCGATTACCAAAATAAGTTTGTTGCCACGCGGCAGGATATTGCAGCGATCCATCCGCATTAAAAGTACGATCGCAAATCATCAATGGAATTTCAAATTCACCACTTGGCAAACCTAAACTGTTTTCTGTTGCATCTCGTATCAAATAAAAACCTGCTAATCCCATATAAACATTCAATCGTGTTATCCCTAATGCATGATCATGATACCAAAGGGTCGCTGGTAATTGAATATTTGGGTATTCATGGGTGATGGATGTTTGGCCCGGCAAGAACGTATCTTCTGGATAACCATCAAATTGTTCCGCGGCATGAATACCATGTAGGTGAACAACAGTACGCGGCGAATCGCCTGCTAAGTCTGGACCGTGTGGACAGGTATCTACCGCCAGATAGTGTGATGTTCGCAAGTTATTATTTGGGTCACGCAAATCATTGGTCCAGTCTACCGTGACTTGCTGATTTGCTGTTGCTTCAATCGTAGGGCCTGGAAATTGCCCATCATATCCCCATAACGTTGTTAGTGGTAATTGTTGATGCAGTTGTTGCTGGAATTCTACCATACTAATGTCGTAATGAGCTACGCCTCCCACACTTCCTGTGGTCGGTTGCTTAACTGTTAGGATCGGTAATGCATCCAAAAAGGGTGTTAGTTCAGGGCCCGAAGGCGGTGCATTTAAATTGATACAATGAATCCCATTTGGATCGGTACAGCTTAACCATTCTGAGGCAAACTGTGGATAAAGATTGGGATCAAGGATTGGAAAATCCATCATATCCACATAACAATCTTGATTATAATCAGAAGTTAAGACACCCCATCCATCACAATCTTGCACCGGTGCGGGTGGTGTTTCATCATAGATAACGGTTAGTTCTGGACGCTGGCTTGCCGTTAAATTTTCTCGTGATGAAAAACGTTTCGCCATGCCACTTACTTCATTTCCAATTAAGGCCCATCCGTAATTTGTCGTTGGATTATCGAGCCAGGATTGTACATCAGAAATCATCAGGGCCGTAGAATTCCAAGTGTATGAACTATTGGGGACACCTACGATTTGACTAGCACGAGAATTTGGATCAAAGTCACCACCAGGATTTGTCCAAAATTGAGTGACGTAAAATGTATGATACCAGGTAGCACTATTTAATGTGGGGAATGTACCAGAACCTCCGCCACCCGCAGGAGGAAATGAGCCTCCTTCTCCCCAGTCATTTGTAACTCGAAATAATCGAATTAATTGTTGTTCAGAGCCGTCTCCACTCGCCTTATTCAGATAGAGCTTAAGTGTTACACTAGTAATCGTGGCGCCTGCTGGAATGTTTGCAGCGATATCAAATTTAACTAATCCTCTGCGTTTTTTCTGGCCACCTGCAAATCCGTTTCGACCAACAAAAAATGCATCTAAAGCTCCACCGGCTAGTTGACCATTAGCATCTTCATAGAGTGTTGCATCTTGAGTGGGAGAAATGTTAACGGTTGTCCCAGGCGCAGCTGTAGCTAGAAGTAAAGTGGCTAAAACTCCTAGCGCACATTTCAACACTGTATGTAACACCAATTTCTCCTGACGTAATAAATACAAATTGTCTTGTGGTCCGGCGTAGATCCGTAATTGGACACAAAATGGGTAGCGTACATATGATCTTTAGGATAGATCGGATATTTCAATGGGTAAGATTATGACTTATAACCTATTATATTCAAAAAAGAGCGATAAAACAATTAATTTAAGATATCTCCGCTGAGATAAATATAATGATCTATCTATTAGGAGCTTACAAATAATATTTTTAGATATGATTATCAAATGACACGTAGAGCGGCCAAATAGCTACCGAATGCCATACCAGCTGTTTCGGTACGTAAGATGGTATCACTGATACGAAGAGCCAGTGATGGATGCGAGAGGAGAAGGGATTCTTCAGAGTCGGCAAATCCACCTTCTGGTCCGATAAAAACAATCACATCTTCGTCTTGCCATGACAAAGTCGTAACTGGTTTTGCAGATTCATTTAAGCTACCGATGAGCCACTGTGCATGTGGGTAGAGCGTTTGGCAATGCTCCAATGTTTCGGATAGTGACATCGGTGAATCAATTTGAGGCAAAAAAAGTCTTTCAGATTGCTTTGCCGCGGCAATGGCCAAATGTTCAAAACGCTCTAATATATTTTTGCCAGAACCTTTTTTGACGGTACGTTCATACAGCACAGGGATGATATGATCGACACCTAATTCGCTGCATTTGCTAATCAGCCAGTCAAAGCGTTCTCCTTTTGCCAGGCTGACCGCTAGAATAATTCGTTGCGTGTCTCTTGCAGGAAACTGTTCAATACTGGTAATTGATATCAAAACTTTTTTTGATTTTACTTCAACGATACTAGCCTGGGCCAGGCATCCTTTGCCATCAAATAATTCCAACGAATCACCAACCTGACAGCGCATCACTTTAATGAGATGATGAGCTTCAGGACCTGTAATTTCTGAACCGCCTTGGTTTATAGGACTCTGGAAAAAGCGTTTTTCTTTCAATCAATGGTTCCTGTTAGTGCCAGCCAATAACTTAGATATCAATTTTGAAGTCATAATAGTCGATAATGGTCTAAGAGAAAACTCGAAAGTGGATCTTAAGTTTGTAAATGCTTAAGTCCCTACAAATCAAAAAGATAAAAGGTTGAAAAGATGGCAGAGGAAAAAACAGGCGAAAGTTTGGATATTGAAAATAACATCGAAGCTGAAAATACCGATGCACAAGCTTCCGATAATGTCGATCAAGATGATATCGATAGCCTTCTGGATCAGGTAGCTCAATCTCTGGATGATAGTGATGAAGAAATTTCACAACAATCATCTGAGTCCTCGGAGCCGGAATCTGAACCTGATTCCGATAACATTGAGCAAGAACCTGTATCAGAAAAAGATGCAGAAGCGGATGACCAAGTGGATGATGTTGAATCTGCTCTGGAAGAATTACAAGAGTCATTGAGTGAGTTGGATGACAATCTTGGTGAAGCATCCCCAGAAGCTGAATCTGCCACAGCGACCGATGATTCAGCCACCCCGCAAAGCAAAGCCGGCAAATCGACGGATCAAACCTTAAATAACCTTGAAGATGAAATCAGTAGCCTCGTTAGTGAGTTGAACGGTGATGTTTCTGAGGATTCCCCAGAAGCTGTTGCAACAGATGCTCCTCAAGATGAGGCTGCTTTAGAGACCGCTGATGCTGAAAATAGTATCGAAGAGGATATCTCTGGAGACAATGTAGACGATGCCTTAGCCTCATTAGCAGATGAGTTGGTAGATGTGGAAGATGAATCGGATATAGAAGATGTTACCATTGAATCTTCAGAGGCTGAAAGCGTTGTTGAAGAGTCTGTAGAAGATGTTTCTGATGTCGATTCCGCATTAGATGCCTTCACAGACGAAATAAGTGATGAACCAGCTGTTGAAGATTCAACTGAATCCGCTGAAGATTTGGCTGATGCTATTCTTGGGCAAACAGGAACTGAGGTTGAAGAGCCCACAGATGAAGTAACGGATGTTGATGCGGCTCTGGATGCATTAGCAGATGACATCGAAGATGAACCGCAAGCCTCAACTGATTCAGCTGAAGCAGTGGCTGATGCAATCTTAGGTGTTCAAGATGACAATACCGAAGATACGGCTCCGCAATCAACAGGTGACGTGACAGATGTTGATGCCGCGTTGGAAGCGTTGGCCGATGATATTGATGATGAACCTGCTAGTCAAAATCAAGAGGCAGAAGCTACTGTCGAAACAGAAGAGGTTACAGATGTTGCAGAGCAAGTTTCTGAAGATCTTAACGACATAGATTCTGCATTGAGCGAGTTGGCAGATGATCTACAAGAAAGTGAACCTGAAGATGTCATTGTTGATGACATCGAACCAGAATCGCAAGAAGTTGCTCAGGAGGATATTGCAGAGTCTCCGTCATCAACAGGCGACGATGAAGACATTTCTGCCGTACAACAGGAAATTAATGAGCAATTATTAAAAGCACAAGCCGCCCCTGAGAAATTAGCACCAAAAGATGCTGCCTCAGAATCTGAACCACAAGCTGAAGCCAGTGCGCCTGAACCAGGCGATGTGCCTGAAGAACCTCAACGTACCGCTGAAGATGATGCTTTTGATCAAGCATTGAAAAAACATTCGAAAAAACCAGCTGACGATCAGCCAGAAAATGCAATAGATGAAGCGACGGATGAGGATAAAGACGTTCAGTATGTTGCTGTGACCCCTTATGGTCACTTCCCGTTGCCACAACGTATGTTGGTAAAATCTCTTGATGCAATGGACAAACCATTTGAGTCTGTAAAACCTAGCACCAAAGAAATGGTTGGGTTTGCTGGCGTAATGACCTTCTTGGTTGTTATGGTTGCCACAGCATTTGTTTTGATGACAATGTAAAACATCAAGTCATCTTTAGAATTCTTGGGTCATTTGATCATTGCCATCAAAAATGGTATGAGAATGCTGCCGATTCCCATTAAGAGATATCCAATTTCATAATATCGTTGGTTACTTTTATTCATATCTATGCAGCCAAAAGAGAACCATTTCCCTTTTTCTTTGATTGATAATTTGGCTTTCAGAAATAAAAGTAAACCCATTGAATAGAATCCCATGATGATTAGATACAAAGTGTAGGGATCGATTAGTTGTATTGAACTGGCGAGATGCAATGTAATACTGGCAATGAGCATCATGGAAAATGGAGTACTATTAGATTAATAAATCTATCAATTCATAACGACTCAATTCGTAAAAATTTTTCTAAATTGTGGTCGTATTAATTTGACAAATACCTGCGGTATGAGTTCCATGATATTTTTAAAATGTTTATTTCACATTGTTCAACATATAATGGAACCAATGTTGCTCAATTTGATGAATGTCGCCAAAAAACTGTTCGAAGAGTTGAATACGATTTTCAGAGGTGTCCGTGTAATTGATTTGCATTGATAAGTGATAAATGTAATCAAAAAACGGTTCATGGTATTCATTGGTTAGAAAATAAAACAAAGCCCAACTTGCAGCGTAGCCACTATTGGCTCCAGAGTGTTTCAATGATAAACTATAGTCATCACTGAGAAGTTTTTCCAATCGTAGTGGGTAACGCGATTGACTGTTTTTACGAAATACTTCCAGTCTATTTTTATGCACCTCACCTGGACCGTACCATAAGCCTTCATTAGCTGCTTCAAAATAAATCGCTAATCCTTCAATCAGCCATAAGGGGGTTGTGTTGGCAAGGCGGCTATGAATACCGCAGTTAAAAGCTAATTGATGCACCGCTTCATGAACACATGTGGAAATATTATACTCATCATACCTTTGTTTTAAGTTAGTTAGGTTGGATTGAGCGGTTCTGATATCATTATCAATAAGATCGAGAGCTTCTTGGGCTGTCAATTCTCTGATATCACCATTGCCCAGCGGTTGATTATACGAGGCGTCCGGGCCATTTTTGACGACTTGTTTTCGATCCTTTTCGAGTTTTTTTAACTTGGATAACCAATGGTGTTCATCGTCATTATAACGATGATCCAGAGCGTCATAAAAATAGCAACGATTTGTTTTGTGTTTGTAAAATCCAGCAGAATTTTTAAATTCCGGTTTAATCTTGGATGCATACTGAATATATTGTTTTCGGTTTTTAAACAACACTATTTCTAGACGGTCAGTAATGGGAGCTGGTTTAAAGTGGCGGTCTGTGAAAAAGTATAAAAATTTACTATAGACATCTTCGAGTAAATCCCCACAAATCTCTGCATAGATATCCGAACTGTTGTAGCAAATGCGATAATGATGGGTACGTCTGATTTTGAATTCAGGCCCCATGTCATCAAGCATTTTTTGAGCTGCAGTTTCATTGTACGGTAAATAATTGACCCGATGCTGATAATTTTGCAAAAGTTCATTTGCTCGCTGATGAGTTCGGTCGATTTGTAAGACACGCCTCAGTGTTAATACATATTCCTCCTTGAGGTTTTTAGAGTGAGCCCAACTTGCCAATTCCATAAGGCCATTGACGTCCTCTGAAACCGTTGAAAGTCTTTGATAAAATTCATTTTTTGGAAGAGCTTTTGGTTCGATTCCCTTCACGTCTGATTTTTTTATAATAAAAGATCCAGTATCAAAGGAGATGCGGAAAGAGTCACCAATATCTTCTACTTTACCTTCAACGCTGCCGCCGCTTTTTAGGTGGACGATATCGGCTTGGCCTGTTATTTGTGAGAACAGTAGTAAAGCTGCGAGGATATGAACAAATAATAATTTTTTAGATCTCATGGGTTTCTCCATCGTCAAACTATGGGCGAAGATGTAGAAAACAGCAAATAAAAAATTGATTAGGAAAAACTTGGCGGGGCATAAACAAAGTGAAGCAGGCTTCCACCTGCTTCACCAGTATCTATCTAGTAGATTGTATTATGCTGTTTATGTTTGGTCCTCTACATACATAGATGACCCTGGTTGCCAAATGTCCCAATAATTTTATTTTAATTGTTATTTTTTTGTTATTTAGCATGAAATAATCATAAATAACTGTAAATAAAACACATATAGATTGACTTATGTTGCCAAGGCTTCCATTACGACTTCTTCTACTTTTAAAGTATTGGCATTAATAGGTTTACGCTTTCGGCGTTTGGTGTCTTCTACGTGGCGATTCTCGCTAAGTGCTTCTTCCAGGGCATCTTTCGCAGTTGGAGCGAACAAATCAGCCCCAATTTCTTCCCAGAGGCCCTCTGCTCGATTAAAGATACCGCCGGATACCATGATTCGCATGTTCGGGCAAGCACCGATAGATCGCGTTTTATCGATTAATTTTCGCACATTTGGGGCACCAGTTGGTTTTGTTCCATATATAAAAAGCATGTCCGTTTGATCTCGACCGGCCAGCTCAGTAACTTCATCATTGGGCACATTTCCACCTAAAAATTTGACGTCCCAACCGTCTGATTCAAATAAATCGGCACACATCTGTGCACCTAGCTCTTCCGGCTCTTCATCTGCACATACAATGATCATTTTAAGCCCACGTTGCTCTCTATGGGGCAATTTGCTCTGTAATTGGTCTACTAAGGTGCGATTGATACGTGTTGCCATGTTTTCTGTGATGCGGTCTATGCGATTTTCACGAAATAGCTTTTCTACTTTTGCCATGACTGGCCAAAACAATTCTGTATAAATTGTGTTGGCAGGAGTGCCAGTTTGTAAAGCTTCGCCTAATACCTCGCGGCAACCTACTCTATCGCCGTCCAACAGCTTTTCCATGTAGCGTTGAATCATTCCTTCAAAGTCCATAATTCGATACCTCGTCAGTTTGATAGTTTTGGGTAAATGACAATCCTTTGACATTTACTCTGTTTTGATTGTTTGAGGTACTCATCCGTGTTCCCTTTAATTTCTATAAAATACTATAAATAATATACATATAACTAATTTAACCAGATTTTAAAATGTTAATTTAGTTAAGGTAAGTATAAGATCGCCAAACCTTATTGAAAAACTTTAATATTAACTATATTAACTAAAATACCTAAATTGACATATTGGGCAAGCAATATTTTGAGAAAAAAAGGGGTAATTCAGGAATTGGGTATTTAGATTGAGTGCTAAGACGTCATTTCAAGTAGAGCTGGGTATATTTTTCGACCATACTTTTTAAGCTATAATTTTGGCGGACATGAAGCCATGCATTATCAGACCTTAGTTTTGCTTTGTCTGGGTGCTGAAATGTTTCAAGGATAGCCTGGGTAAATCCATCAGTATGTTTGGGAGATGCAAGCAATGCTGTTGTATCATGTTTTAGTAAATCGCATAAACCCGTAGTGTCGCTGGCGACGATCGGCAATCCACTTGCCATCGCTTCCATTGTGGCCAGCGATAATCCTTCTCGATGGCTGGGGAGAACAAAAAGATCAGATGATTTCAATAGTTCTGGGATATTGTTTTGGGTACCGCTAAAAATAACATCTTCAGCAAGATTTAAGTGTTTGGCAAGTTGTTCAAGGGGACCTTTTTCAGGGCCATCACCTACGATGAGTAATTGGCAGGGGAATTGAGTTATGACATCTTTAAATGATTTAATCAGGGTATCAATTCCTTTGACCGGAACTAATCGACCTACTGTTATGATTGTTTTTTTATTTTTCCTGCATCCAAGATAGTTTAAATCGATTGGGCTCGCGATTGCAAATTTATCACAATCAATGCCATGAATAATTAGCTCGAGCTTCTCATGAGGTACATGGCAGCGATAATTAACATAGTCTAGTACGGATGGAGAAATACAAATTGTTTTTTTGCTTAATCGGTAGGTGAGATTTTCAGCTAAGGCATGCAGTCGTCTACGATCTGTACTGTGCAGTGAAGCAAACACTTTGTTGATGTTCAGCATTTGCCCGAAGAGCCTGCCTAACACATTCGCATGCATGAGAAAAGAATGTATGACATCTGGTTGAAACGACTGAATAGATTTAAATAATTTTGGCAATATGTGCAGGTCGGATATCTTTTGTGCCCCCAGGCAATCGACCTGAAAGCCGCTGGATTGGAGTTCTTGGCTGATCTCACTTTCGTTGTCAAGGCAGACGATCTTTAGTTTGAATTTGGTTCGATCGAGTCCGAAGGCTAGCTGCTTTAAGTGCAATGGTGCTCCGCCAACATAGAGATCTGTTATTAGCATGAGCACTTTTATTTGCATGATTTAGATAATTTCTTCTTTTTGTTTATAATTTAACTTAGGGTGTGTTGTTTCAAGTTTAATCCTGAGATTATCATAGGCTAGGTGGATATTGTCTGGCAATTGAGCGTCTACTTCGTCATGACTGATTTGATGTGCCATGTGCACAAAATAAGTCTGATTAGCCCCAATTTTTTCTGCAGCGGTAATAGCTTGGTCAATAGTAAAATGTTTTGGGTGTTCAGTGAACCGCAGTGCACCCAGTACTAGAATATCCAAGCCTTGTAATTGTGATATGATTTCATCAGGCATTTCGCTCACATCGGTACAGTAGGCAATAGGACCCAACCTGTAACCAAAGACAAATTCCTTTCCGTGGGCGAGTTTGAGTGGCGTGATTGGCCAGCCATTCAGCTCGATGGTGTCCTGAATAGTTTTGTAATTTAATCGAGGTAGATCCTTGTTGTTACCTGCTTGAATAGCGCAGGCGTAACCAAACACATTTTGAATGGCGGACAAATGTCTTTCATGAGCGTAAAGATCAATTGGGCTGCCCTGGATTTGGTTGTATCTTCGGATATCATCTAATCCTAGAAAATGATCTGCATGCGTGTGGGTAATTAAGACGGTATCAATTCGGGGGATATTAGAATTCAAGCATTGTAATCGAAATTCAGGAGTTGCATCGATTAGTACGTAAAATCCATCTAAATTGACAACAGCACTGGTTCGCGTACGTCTGTCTTTAGGATTTTTGCTTTTGCAAACCTTGCAGTCACAACCAATAATCGGGATGCCCTGGCTGGTGCCAGAGCCTAATATGATTAATTCTAGACTCATAGTGACAGTTTAGCAGATCTGGCCTGCCGTGCTTAGTAAAAATTCATTAATCAACTTGCTGTAATGATTTAACCCGTTATAATAACGTCGCAACCGCAGATCATTACAAAGGAAGGCTGAGTATACCAAATAGATGAAATTTACAGATCTGGATTTAAAACCTGAAATCCTCGATAGCCTCTCTGATATGGGGTTCACAGATCTGACGGAGATTCAGGAGAAAACGCTCCCTCATATTCTGGAAGGTAAAGACTTGCTGGCTCTTGCCCAGACTGGTTCAGGAAAGACCAGCGCCTGTGCAATTCCGTTAGTTCAATTGATTGACCAGGATGATAAAGCCCTTCAAGGGTTGATTTTAGTCCCAACCCGTGAATTAGCTCAGCAATATGTTAGCGAAATGGCAGATGTGGCTCGTAAATCTAATGTGGTTCCATTTGCCGTTTATGGTGGATTTAATATTGAAATCCAGCAAGGCAAGCTAAATCAAGGGGTTCATATATTGGTGGCAACACCTGGACGACTGATTGACTTGTTACGTAATTCCAATTTGAGTTTATCAAAGGTTCGTACCTTCGTTTTGGATGAAGCAGATGAAATGCTCAAAATGGGCTTTATTGATGATGTGGAATTTATTTTATCATGCATGATTCACCAGCATCAGACCATGTTCTTTTCTGCGACAATGCCCAAGCAGATCAAGCATTTGGTAGAAAAATACCTTAAAGAACCTGAGCGTGTTGAGTTGATTTCAAATAAAAAATCACCCGACACATTGGAACATCATTTTCGTATGGTTAGGCCAGATTTTAGGCGTAGTGAATTAGAAAAATATATTGAACAACAAAAACCCAAGCAAGTTATCATTTTTTCGAATTCTCGACATAATGGCGAGAAGTTATTTAGCCACTTGAAGAAGAAACTTAAGTCTGTTGATTTTATTCATGGTGGCTTAGAGCAAGCCAAACGCACGTCATTATTTAATCGGTTTAAACGAACTGAAGTGAAATATATGATCGCTACAGATATTGCAAGCCGAGGGTTGGATTTTTCACATGTTACGCATGTGATTAATTATGAAATCCCAAACAATAATGAAATTTACACGCACCGAACTGGGCGAACAGCACGCATGGGGCGTAAAGGGGTCGCCATGACCTTTTTTACGCCAAGGGATTTGCGTGATTTGCGATCGTTGCTTAAGGTGAATCATATCGAGCCAATATATCATGGCAAAGAACCAGATTTCAGTAATATTTCAAACCGATCGCATCGCAAAAAACATTATCGAGGATCTCGCAAAGGGAAAAAGAAGTCGCCTCGTCCCAAGAAATCTTAAATAGCGATTTCATTATTTGCTTTAGTTGTCGCGGTGGGGCATTGGGTTAAGTAATGATGTGTGATGGGTGATAGCATGATCGTAATAAAGTATACAATAAAAAAAGGCCGAAATTAGTATTTCGGCCTTTTGTATTTTCAGTAAGAAAATCATATCAGGGGTCAATAAACCACTCTCTGTTAGTTACGGTTTCAACTGCCTCTCTATATTTCAGTTTATAATCAGGATGCCATTCTTGTTGGAATAATTCAACAAATGGTACTTTTGAACCATGGCCATCCATGTAAACCATATTAATGGTGCCATTTGGATGTCGTTTCAAGAAAATCCTTGTAATCTCATCTTCTGGTGCATAACCATCTGCTGGTGTAAATGTTGCGGTGTCTGGTGCTTTAAGTGGTGAAGGTGCACCTTCCTCTGGCCATCCTGCAACATCAACCCAGTCCTGCGATGGTGGTAGAAGAGTTTTCCACTCTTGGGTTGTTGGGTTACCAGTTTCTAATAAAAAGTCTACCTCTCCAGGGTATTGCTCAGTCACTTGGCTGTCCATAATAAGTGGAATTCTGTCTGTAGGGCCAACATCCATACTCCCCCAGTGTCTTTCTGCAGGTCTCTCATATCGATCCTCTAGATCATAAGTGCTATGAGTCCAACCGTTTATGCCGTAGCTTCCTTCGGTACGAGGGACTTCATCATCTGATTGTAGGCCAAAATCAATGTACCATTGATTTTCTTTGGCTCCAAAGCAGAATTTAGTGGGTTGATTTCCTGTTATGTTGTCAAATCCACATTTATTTTTGGCGCTACCGCTAGGGCAAATCCGAACTTTTGGATCACCTTGATATCTAACCATGATGTCAAGCCATGTGACTTCAGTATTGGTCTTTTGATTCAGCAGTGTACTAAGCACAAGCCCCGTCACAACGCGGCCATCATTTTCACTAGCGTAAACAGCAAATCCGCTACCTAAACCTCGCAAGTGAGACAGGCATTTGACTGCTTTGGCCTGATCCCTGGCTTTACCAAGAGCAGGCATTAAAATACTTACCAGCAAAGCAATGATGGAAATAACCACCAAGAGCTCTACCAGCGTAAACCCAGTTACTTTTCCTTTAGATTGACGTAACATCCGTTTCTCCTTAAAAACGAAAATTATAATTGCTACATTGAGTATTGGCAGACTCAATAAAAAATGGCATATACAATAATTTTTATGATTAATGTTTTGTGATTTTGAGAATTATAGAGCTATGGACTTAGAAGAAAATTTCCCGCAAAATTACATATACGAAAAAACTGCACAAAGTCACACGAAATACAACACACTAGATCGCAACAAGTTGTTATTAAAACTTACTGCAATACACTAATTTTTAATTCTCAAAAATAATCATTATGAAGGTGTTTGGCAGACTTATCATTTGATTATCTATTAAATTATACGAGATCAATTTAAAAAAAGAAACCTTTTTCCTGTAATATTCCTAAAAAAGGCTGCAAAATATCCTGTGGGAGATATTTATGTAACTGTTTATCATTAAGTAAGATAAAGGATGTTAAGTTTATACGATGCATGAGTTTTAGTTGGTAAATGTCACAAGTCTGGCTGTTATGGTAATTGTTTGTGAATCAAGAGTTTAAGTTTATAAATAATGAATAGAAATCCTGTTGTTGGTTCGAATTGTAAAATATTGATTTTATGTTTAGTTTTTGGCGAGCACTCATGCCTAGGTGCAATCACTATTTTGGTCATCATTGCAAAATAATGCATGGAAAAATATATGAAGATCTAGTGCTAAAGTGGGAGTTGAATTTAGCCAGGAATTAGATTTTTTATAATTGCATAGATGCCCATGGTCGATTTTTTGAATTGTTGGATTATTTTTAGTAACGCGAGATTTTTAAATTAGATCGTTTTATGAGGTGGCGTTTATTTTTGGAGTCGGGCAAATAGGTGGTTGAGAGTGTGATGGTTTGTTTGTGGTATACATAATTGAATTCGTTTTTTGTGTGCTGTTCAGTGCAAGGTATTGTGTTGACTGGTGGGCGTTTATTATCAGGCAGGTCATAGTTGAAAAAATGAAATAAATAAGTTGATCTGTTGGGCTAGATTTATAAAACTATGTATAAGAGGTATGGGTTGAGTTTTGCATATGATAAAAAGTCATTTCGCTATTAAGTGTTATTCATATGCATAAAGGTTGTGTTGAAATCATTTAAATTATCGTGTCAGGAAATGCATCAATTTTATTTTTTCTAATGCTTTGCCTGATTTATTTGGTTGCCAAGTTGCGTAAACATGACTATGATCTTTTTTATTAATAGGGAGGTTAAATCATCGGAAGTTGTCTTCCATGAATTTATCCATATATCGTAGGTTTGCCGAATTGATGCGCGCCTGAAGCAGTGAAGCTATTTGCTCGGCCTCGGGTCGTTTCCCACTTGTTCCCGACCGGCGGCTCGGGGTCGAGTCTGTTATAATGTGCGCGCATACGGTTATTGTTGTGATGGATTATCTGGAAGGGTTTGAGCAGAGAGGCATGAATACCGTTTGTTAAAGTTAATGTGGTTCGTTTTGTAGAATGATCGAAATAAGATTCGTGACTAATTTAAACTTTGATAAACTATTGTGTGGACGTTCATAACCTTTTATTGATTGCTTTGGAATTCATTCGTAATAATGCTGTATATTTGCCAGCCTAATTTGAATGATTCTGGTTGCACGCTTTTGTAGGTTTCAACCGATTGATGATCCGTTTTGTCAACTTTTCCATCAGATAAAATTTCGAGAATTGCCATTTCGCATTCAAGGTCTTTTCTTCTTTTTTCAATTAGTTTTTGTAGCGTGGCATTGTCGATATTTTCACGATTAAATTTAGGCTTTGGGACAGCAAAAATTTCACTGTTTCCTGTAATGAGTTCCAAAATCAACATGTCTTCTGTGAGTTCGAATAGTGCTCTCCAAATATTTACCGGAATATTTTTTTTGCGTCCACCGGTGTATTCATACACGGTTGAGTCAGCCAGCCCGCATTTTTGAGCCAATTGTGAGATCGTAATATCGTATTTGCTGAGAAGATCTTGCATCAGTAAATTTTCTGATTTCATAATTTCAGTCCTCAAATTGCGTTGTTGGGCGTAAAAATAGCCTTTGAATTATGTTCCATGCCATTGATTGGCCAGATAAAATGTTTCTAAATGGTTGCCAGGGCCCTTACTGGCTTTCCGATACCGATTTACATCATTTAAGAATAAAGATAGCTGATCCGGTCGGTGACGTCAATATAGCAAATTATGGTCGTTTAATGTGTGGAACTCCTGATAACAGGAGTATAAGGAGATATTCTATGAAAAAGCGTACAGAAAAATTTACAAGATTAGTCAAAGCGGCACAGGGAGGGTGTTGTTCATCGGTGGACGAGCTGGCGAGGGTCAGTTTAAAGCAGTTAGATCGGTATTTTTATCATAAAGGTTACTCGGCGAATCTACGTGATGATTTAGTACAAGAAACGGTGATGAATGCATTTAAAAATTTAGGGCAGTTGGAAAATCCCGCTAGCTATTGGTCCTGGGTCTATCGCATTGCGGCCAATGTCAGACATAGCTATCATCGGCGGCAACATACAAGGCCTCAGGTGATTTTGTCAGATTTGCCAGATGGGATGCACTCAGAATTCGAGTCACATCAGATAAGCGGGGAGCATTTAGCTGTTGCCAGAGAAGATAATCAAGGCGTTAAACAAATGATTGCTGGTTTGAAAGAAAATCAGCTGAAGATCATATCAAAGCATTTGATGGATACAATTGATTATGAGGCATTAAGCAAAGAGTTAGATTGTTCTCGAGGAGCTGCTCGAATGATGGTTCATCGTGCGAGAAAAAAATTGAAGGATATGTTTCTTAAAAAAGGTTTTACTGTTGCGTGATAGTCATGGAAAACAAAAAAAGTAGGTCGGGCCGAATCTGATAATCATATCATGGATAGTGATATTATTAGGTTGCGGCCGGGCCTACTCTTTTGTACTGGTTTGTGTATTGAATTGACTTTGGATAGTATCAATATAATTACACACCGGAAATAAGGTTTATTTGGGTCATTAGCACCGCCTTTCCTTAATCATCACATTTTGTCATTTTTTATTTATATTCGAGAGTCTGCCAACTCCATAAACGCTTGATTTAGTGGATCACATTCGTTTTCGCGATGAGATCTAATAAGACAGTCCAGGTTTTGTATAAATCTTACGTTTTATTTTTAATAAAAAAGAAGATTGTTGGTAGGGTAGTGTAACTCTTTTTAAAGAATGTGTTTATGGGTATTGGGGGCGTGTTGTGGAAAAAAAGTGAGTAAAAGGGTATAATTAAGTAAAGAATAATCGTAAGTTTTAAATTAAATCGGGACTGATACTATATTGTGAAACAGCAAGATTATAGATCAAAAATCGCGCAAATCGTTAAGCAAATCCAAGCTGGGCAACATGACTCATTAGAGTATTTGATTCACTTGGTTCGAGATGATATGTGCAGTTATATATTTCGTTTGACACAGAATCGAGATATTACAGAAGATTTGGCTCAGGAAACTTTTTTGCAGATTCTTGAGTCAATCCATCAGATTAAGGATCCGGATCGATTTCTTGCCTGGCTATATCGTACCGCTATGGGGAAGGTTCAGCATTATTATCGTGAGCAAAAACAAACGCAATCAATTCGTCAATCACAACAGCAAAATGAACAAGAACTTTTAACGAAAATTGGAAAAATGAAAAACGAAGGTTTAAATAATTTATTACAAAAGGAATTGTACCGAACTGTTCGGGCGGCGTTATCAAAATTATCTTTTCGTCACCGTAATATATTAATCATGCGAGTTTATCAGCAGTTACCCTATGCGGTCATTGCAGAATCCATGAATTGTAGTCAGTTATCAGCGCAAGTTTTGTTTTATCGTGCCAAAAGTAATTTAAAGCGTCAGCTAAAAAAGCGTGGCGTTGGCCGCGATAAATTTATGACGGCATTAGGTCTTTTTGGTTTGGCCACACAGTATAGTGCTACTCAGGCTTCAGCAGGCGTTGTTTCTTGTGCTTTATTACAAACCAGTACTGCAGCAACGACATTGGGTTTTATTAGCACTACTTTGGTGAGCAGTTTTTCAGTCATTACTGCAGTTGTTACATCATTTGTGGGCGGCTTTTATTATGTTGAATCAATAGATCAAGTTCAAGCCGCATCAGGCATGCAACAACAAACACTCTATCGATATGAATCTCCTTCATATATATCTCATGCTGATTATCAAAGTGATGGGTGGAAAATCTTAAATTTTTCAGGTGGGATAAATACATTTCAACCAGACAAAGACATTAAAAAATTTAACAAGCTGAGTACCACTTTGCCTATACCCGAAAATCAATCTATTGAGTTTGTGTATGACCAAGTAATAGAAGATGGGCCGGGCGGTGATATTTTAATTACAGATTATGCCCAGTTAGATGAAAGGGCAGATGTATTTGTAACCAATGGTCAGGGGAAAAAAGTGTTTCTTGGTTCTATTGATCATTCCATCGAGAGCGTGAAGCACTCAGTCGTTTCTATTGTTATTGGGCCTTGTACATATTTTGATTTAAGTGATTATGATATTCCTTTTGAGCCTAAAGGTGTTTCTATCACTTGTACTTACCAAACTGATAATATCGGATTTAAAATACGTAAAATAAATGCCCGATTACATAATGACAATTAAATTGTCATTATGTAAAGGCCTTTTTGATTTAATATTTTGATCATATGTTTAGTGGGGCAGGGTAGACATTGTGATCATTAAATCCTTTAGAGGCATTGTTTAGCGGTGACATTTTTTGCCTGATAGGTAATTGATATTCCATTCATTTTTTATTTCGCCAGAAATTATAACTTTAAATAAACTGTAATTATGGTAGATTGGTTCTGTTTCAGATATCTGGTCTAGTATTGATTTGTCTGAGACTCAGGGATAATGAGTGGATTCAATGAGCGAAAGATGAGGGTGTTGGGTATGAAAGATTCTATACATAGAGGAAGTTCTCTTAAGATTGTAAGGTCTAGATATGATGGGTTTTTACTGTTACAAATGATGATAGCCATCTTGCTTGGGATGATCATTTATTATTTTAGTTTTGTTCGTCCGAGTCAAAAAGAGATTGCTGACCAAATGGCATCGCCAGATACATACCCCTGGGTGCAAGAAGGGCGAATTGGAACCGGGCATCAGCACTATCTTCAAGATGAACAGTTGTTTCGAGAAACGATGATAGAGTTAAATTGTAAGGTGCTTGAGGAGTCTGCTAAGATAAATACTTCTCGTGGCAAAATGACGCTGTTTATTTCTCCGGATGGGCAGGTGTCTGGTGGATGGTCATCTTTAGGATATTACATGGATGATGGAAGTGAATACCAGGTGATGGGGGCTGAATTTTCCGGAAATACGGATCCAAGTAAAATCTATTCAGATACGAATGGTGAAGATCGGTCGTTACTTTATTTTATAACCAAAGGGGAATTTCTTTTATTAAAAACCGACAGTAAAGGGCGTGTGAGTAGTCCCGCAGGAGAGATATTTGTAGTTGGTTGGTTACGAACTGATTCAACAGCTTTTGGACAAGTTCACTTAACACCTGATCGAGTTAAACAACATGTGTTTACCTGGAACGGTCGTCCTCCTATTAATTCTAAAAGTCTTAAGATAGATCTTGGTCAGCTAAATTAAGTTTGTGTTTAAGTTGCTCTCGCTGAGCAGGAGGGACCAGGCTCCAATGAATGTCATCGAGAGCACCTTGTAAGGCCCAAAGTAAATTGAATGAGGTGTTCTGGCCACTTTCTCGTACTCGCCTATAGGCTTCTATAACTCCTACGGTCTCAAGGTCCAAACGAGTCTGAATGCCGACCTTGCGGAGCCAGCCAGCAGAAATAGTACCGATGCCTACTAATTCTTCAATATCCTGGCTCATAGGATGTTTTCTGGCAGATTAAGGTGGGTAGATAATTTTTTTTTCAGCTCACATACTAAGTCGTTTTCCATAAACCCATATTCAGCACTAACATCTAAATTGATAACAGGTTTTCCATTTAAAGCGTTTTCGGCTTGGTTTTGGATGTGGATACGTTGATTTTCTTCCATGACAAAAATCATGTCAGCCCAATCTAGGTGCGCATGCGTTAATTTCACTTTGGCATTCGGGGCAAGTCCAGCTGATTTTGCTGAAAAGCCATCGATTTGCTCAAAAATTTTTTCTGCGGTACAACTTCGCATTTGGTTAAATGTGCATACGAATAACAGTTTGGTCGATTCGTTATCCATATGCACATTATAGCGGGATGCAACTTGAGTTCTATCATAATTTTACAGATCTTATTATTCTGTTGCCTTTGCCCAAGAACTAAAGCCCAGGTGGTCTTTTCGCAAGAATTGCCAATCAATTAATTCAAGTTTTAGCGTTTTATGATCTGTATTGGATTTTTTTACAAGAAAACGTCCAATGTGCTCTTTATTTCTTTTGGTTTGTTGATCCAATTGTTCGAACAGACATTTTGTCAAATTTTGTGGTGCCTGGATTATGGCTTTCGCATTCTCTACCGGGGTAAATTTTAAATCCAATTCAACAAAGTTAAATTCATGTCCAGTGTTTGCGTTAGGGGGATCCTTCTGTTTTTTTTCGAATGTAGGGGTAATTTTTCCGAATATGATAAATGGGGAAAGGGTGTGTTCTTCAGTAAGTTCTAATAGTGTATGTATAGAGCTTTCGTCGCCCTGTAATGCTAAAGGGGTGTTAATTTTTTTCTTTCTTTTGCGGTCTTGACGCTTTTTTAGATCAGCGATTTGTTGGTCAAAAAGTGTATTAAATGAGTTGGATGTGCTGGTGTTTGTGTCTGTTTTATAATGTGCGGGATGGAGCAGTTGTGGGTTTTGCCAAAGTCTCCATGCTCCGAAGGCACCCGTCAATAGGGCAGCTACAGCCAATAATAATCTTACCACAACTTGTCTCCCAAGGATGATGTTGATGACAATCATTTTAGTATTAAGCATTTCTCTGCTTAACACATACAATTCAAAGAGTCTACTTTCATCAATTAGACTAAGCGATCATCTTTGATGATTATGGCTGCTTTCCATATGGTCTAAATGTACAATATAAAAAGCCGCGATCAAATATTTTAGGTAATTTTTAACGGCGGATTACTTTAGATGAATTGTTAATTTGTATTAATTATCGGGATAAGTATGGTTAAATATCAGAGGTGAGGGGGTTACTCCTGCCCTGGAGCTTTGTCTTGCGCAATGTCTTCTTCGTCCCAATTGATTTTTTTCGTATTGATTTCATCGAGAATCTCTTGGGCTTTTTGCAGATCATCCTCATGGACAACGATATGGACTTGTCCCGGTGCTTCTGCGCGAAACCCGCTGGTGAGAATGCCCTCAATATCTGTTTCGATTCCATGGCCAGTAAGCAGACCTTTAATTAAGTTGGCTTCTATTTCGGTGGGGACACTTTTAAGAATGGCTGGTTTGTTGCTCATAATCTTACCTCGTAAAAATAAGATGACATTTATCAGTGGGCTGCTTAAGGCGGCCAAGTTACATGACTTAGCCATTGATCAGTAAATAAGATCAAGTCGTCGATGTCAACGATAGAATTGAAATTCATATCAGAACCATTGCAATAATTATTTGAAATTGTACAGTTTTGCTGCATCCAATGTTCAATGAAATCAACATGGTCGATTTGGTTCACTTGACAGTCGCATCTAAAATCGCCCGGAGAAATTTCTGGTGAGCAATTGATGATATTTTGAATCCAGGAAGAATATATTGCGATTCGAACGCCAGCTGTCCAGTCTGCAGAATTTGGATCGATTGTATTTGGGTCATTTGGATTTCGAAAATGACTTTGAGCCAATTGCCCATTTTCTACGGCAAAACCTAGACCTGCGACGTGCCATGTATCCTCTTTTTTGATAAACATCCCGCCTCCTGAATCGTGATTTGCCATTGCTGCTTCATAGATAGTACTGTTTGGATCGCCTGGTGCGTCGAAATCTATAATGATCAGAGATGTTGCAGATAATGGATCCAGTGATGTGACCGTTCCGGCGAAAGCGTCAATGGTGTTTGTTCCCCAGCGTTGCAATTGGTTTCCAAAACTTTCATTCCATTGATAGCCATAGGGGATGTTTGGTTCCACCAGGAGTGTTTCTCCTCGCCCATCGCCAAAACCACCCAAAACAATTTCTTTATCTATTTCATCAAATGCATCGTAAGGTGGAGCAAAGAATTGTAAGTTAGCTGGTTGACCAGACAAGGTTGTGATTCGACATAAACGAAGATCTGGATTGATATATTTCTCCGGTGGAAGGCATACCTGTGCTACAATATAATTCGTGTTTCCAAAGCGAACGGTTGAACCGATACCACCATTTTGATGATTTGTTGTGATCAGGTAGTTTGGTGCCACTGCAACACATGATGCGTTGGAGCTCCAGCGGCCAACGATATTGGAATTGGGTTTGTCTGTCCAGGCTTCATTGGGTTCGTTAAATGGGTGCAGAACGATTCCGAATGCTGTTGCGCATACATTCAAACAAAGACATGTTGTGATATAAATAAATTTAAATCGCATGTTAGTATATTATTTTAGTTGTTTGATATTTTCAAACGGTTAATAAAAGATTCTGAACGCATTCGATTTATTGTAAACCGCTTTTGTTATTTCTTTTTATAGCGTGTGTTATGGGCTTGTGGGTGACAGATTGATTCCTGTTATAAAAAGATTGTCTGAGATGATAAAATAATATATAATGATCTTATAATATCTTTTATGTTTTGATCTGACATCATGCTTATATTCTTGAATTCAAAAGCAACTCTAAAACCATATCAAGTGTGATCAAGACATAGAAAACTTTGCCCAATTCGTTTTGAGACAAGTTGCAACCTTTCGGATTTACTCATAATATTTGTTATGAATTGGTATGGCATCCTATCTTGCTAAATGAGGTGATAGTCATGATCGAATTTGTCTGTAGTCATTGTAAGGAATCATTGGAAGCCCCATTATCTCTCGAAGGCCAGCAGTTAGTCTGTCCAGGTTGTGGACGTGAAGAAGCTGTACCGTTACGGGATGATAGAGGGGAATACAAGATTTTAACTCCAGAAGAAATCGAAATTGTTGAGCAGGCTTCAGAGAGTTCATCAGGTAATGATCAGAGCCATATAGGCGACGAAGAAATTGAAGCCAACAATGGTCCTCGCTTGATTTTTATTAATACCGAGGGGGAAGTGATTATGACCAATTATAACAAATCAGTTCAATGTCCTATTCGGCAAGAACGTTGTCGTTGTAGTTGTGCATGGTTTTCAATCGATCATGATTTAGAAATGGCTTATTGTCAAAGTTCGATCAAAATCGGGCATGTCACAAAAAATGAGTATGGCAAAAAAGATTCTGGGCAATCTAATCGATGGATTTAATATCATAACATCCTATTATGTAACGCCTAATGTAAAATTAGGGGTTTAAATGCTCCAAATCCCTATTTTTAGCGAATCTTGCTATATTTGCTTTGCTTGACGTAACGATCATTTGGTATATAATACTCTTGAATTCAAGGTCTTTCCTCCGTAGGCCCAACCTTATATATTTTTTTCAGACCAATACTGTTTTCAGCCTTTTAAAGATAGTGTGCGTAAATTACACCTATGTTAATGTATCATAGTGGGTATTAAGCACGACTAGAGTAAATACTAAGTGTGAATATTGAGGGATGTTTTGAAGTCTGTATCTGGTGTCAAAAAAGAGAATACAAGGCAATGTCAAGACCAAGCTTCCATGACAAATGTGCTCGTGAAGCCTAGTGTTGCTGCGGGTCAATTGCTAGCAACGGTATTTGATTCACTTTCGAATGAGATAGTGATATTAGATTTATCGGGTAATATTCTTTATGCGAATCAGGCTTGGAAAACGTTAATTAAATCTGATATGCAAGTGTTTTCTAAATTGCAGGTTGGGCGTAATTTGAAAGAGTTATCTCGCTTGCATGTTGAGATGCCCGAGAATGACTTGATTCGATTGTGTCGAGATTTTGAGGACTTTGTATCTAAAAAGATCAAAAACTATTCGATTGAATTTGAGCATCACGAAGAGCAGGAGGGCAGGACGTCTCGTGTGAGTTTTTCTGCATTAGAAACCGAAGCTCAATCTTTTGTTGTTTTAAATCTTGAAGATATCAGTTTGCGAAAACGAGCTTTGGAAGATCTGCAGGAAAAACAAAATGAGTTGGAGACCTTGTTAAATGCTGCTCCAATTTATATATGGCATAAAGATGTACATAATAATTTGATACGAGTGAATCAGGCTGCCGCGAAAGCCAAGCAGATGCCACTTGATGAACTTGAAGGCCGTTCTATGTATGAACTAGTCTCTGAGGCGGTGGCTGATACGTTTTTTCAAGACGATCTTGAAGTTATTCGAACAGGAAAGCCCAAGTATGATATCATCGAAAGGATGTATCCCAAGCAGGGAGGTTCCAGATGGATTCATACGAATAAAGCGCCTTGTTTTGATTTGCAAGGGAATGTCACAGGTGTTATTGTTGCGTCTCAAGATATAACAGATCGGATATATGCCCAGACGTTATTGCAGAACATTATTGATATTACCGAAGAAGGTTTTTTTGTTATCGATAAAGATCAGGGTGTTGTGCAAGCAAATCAATCCTTATTGGCCCTATTAGGGTTCGATCAAATGGATCAAGTCTTAGGCAAGTCAATTCAAGAGCTATTTAAGTCAGGCCTGATTCAGGATAATGTTGATATTTTTGATTTATGTGAAGAAAAGGGATTTTTGAAAGATCAGGATTTGACTTTTGAAAATAACCAAGGGCAATGTAAACACGTGGTGATTAATGCTGTTTTGCAATATACTGATGAAGGGCGACGACTCTCGGCTTTGTGTCGTGATATAACGCAGCGAAAAGAAGCAGAGCAGAAGCTTCGCAGTTATGCTTCAAAGTTAATGATTGTTGAAGAGCGTGAGAGGCGACGAATTGCTACGGTGCTCCATGATCATGTAGGGCAATTGCTAGCCATGGCGAATTTAAAATTGACTGCATTAACACAGAAGGCTGAAGCTCCTTCTTCTGATATGTTAACTAGCATTCAGCAACTGATACAAGATGCGAATAGTTACGCAAAAACCTTAACCGTTGAATTGAGTCCGCCTATATTGTATGAGGTTGGGCTTGGGGCTGCGATACAATGGCTTTTGGAAAAATTTCAAACAGAAAGTGGTATTTCGTACCAATTTAAACATGATGAACTTGATGTTTTGATTAATAATGAATTAAGAAGTCTTCTTTATCAAGCGGTTAAAGAATTGTTACACAATGTTGTTAAACACTCCCAAGCCAGCCGAGTTGCAGCATCTTTATTGCGAGTAGATGATGCTGTTGAAATAAAGATAGAAGATGATGGAATTGGATTTGACACTAAAAAATTAAAGAACTATGATGATGTGAGTAAAGGGTTTGGATTATTCAACATCAGGGAACATATTTATTACTTGGGTGGTTCTATGAGGATCTGTTCAAAACAGGGACATGGGACAACTGTTTATTTACATGCTACTTTATAGATTGGGAAACTAAAATGGCAACCAAAATTATGTTAGTTGATGATCACCGAATTTTTCGTGAGGGTTTAAAAGCGTTAATTGAGAGTGATAGCCAATATCAGATAGTCGCTCAGGCCAATCATGGTGTTGAGGCTGTGGAGCTAGCTCAGGAATATCTTCCAGAAGTGGCGATTATTGATGTGGCTATGCCGCAGTTAAATGGGATTGATGCAACCAAGCGGCTTTTATTAAAATATCCAAAGATGAAGATTATTGCGCTCACGATGCATTCAAATCGCGTGTTCATTGAAGAGATGTTTCGGGCTGGGGCCAGTGCCTATTTGCATAAACAATGCCCTTTTCTTGAATTAATGCAAGCTATTGATAAAGTCATTGCGGGTGAGACTTATTTGAGTTCAGATTTTGATAATATCGAAATTGGTGATATTGTCGAAAATGAATATTCCAGTGCTTCATCAGTGCATGCTATTTTAACGCGTCGTGAGTGTGAAATTCTTCAATTGCTCGCAGAAGGTAATATGACAAAAGAGATCGCTATGTCGAGAAATATAAGTGTGAAAACCGTAGAAGCTCATCGCCAAAATATTATGAAAAAACTTAAAATTAATAATTTGGCTGGTTTAACTCGGTTTGCGATTAAGCAGGGGTTGACGACTCTGGATGTTTAGCCAGTGAATTGAGAGCTATCGTTATATAACTCGTTTGGTGATTTGTAGGTACTATAAGTTGCCGATGAATTCTTTAGCGGCTGTCAGGCGTTGGAGTTTTTTGAAAAAACTGTTTGTCATTATTTTGCAATTATTTATCATATCTCAGGTCGAGAATGGTTTTCGATGAGCAACTTGACAAGCTCATTGAGTTATGGGATACTATAAACACATATATAGCAAAGGTTTTTGTTAACCAGTGTGACGTTGTCGCTTATCGCGATTGCTGAAGGATCTAATATTAGAAATGCCTGTATTTGAGATATACGATGATCAGAAGCCTCGCTGTCTTCGAATTGAGACCGCCAGAATGACGATTGGTCGTACCGCTGAAAACCTGATTATTGTTGATGATCGTAATGCATCCAGGATTCATTGCGAGATCCGGAATAGTCATGGTCATTTTGTCCTGCGAGATTTGGCGAGTCGAAATGGCACGATTCTGAATAATGATTCTTTGGATCGGCCCGTGGTTTTGCAGGATGGCGATGAAATTCTTATCGGTCAAGCAACCGTTCGATTCTGGTCAAACAAACAAAAGCTATCTTCCACAGCTCGAAAATTACCATTGATTGATCAAACGAAAAAGAAAAAGATGAAAAAGGGTATTTCTGCTCGTGAAGTCTACAAAAAGACAGGAAAAATCCCTACCGCAGTATCAATGGCTAAAGAAGCTAAATTGGCTAAATCTGCTAAGCCGGACAAAGTGACTAAAGCCAAAAAGCCAGCGAAAAAATCGCGTAAACCTTCCCGTCCGCAACCTGCAATTCCCATGGAAGCTGCTGAAGAAGAGGGTGTAATTTTACCAGATATCAAGCTGAGCCATGAGAATTCTGTTGCAAAAAAGCAGGTCGTAAATCTTAGCAGTATGCCCGAAGTATTGGCGAGTGACCTGACGCTTAATCATGTTATACCTTTAAATAGTGAGGGTAAAGCCGCTCATACATCAGATAAGGATGCCTCTGAAGTGTCTGTAGCGATGCTACGACTTAAACAGCTTTTGTTGCGAGCCTTTCAGTTTGCCGCGACAGATATTCATGTAGAACCTAAAGAGGATCAAATCCAATTGCGTTATCGCATTGATGGTTATTTGCATTCTTATGGCACACTCGATTTGGAAGTGGTCAATTCCGTTTATTCAATTGTTAAATTATTGTGTAATCTGGATATTACCAAACGATCAGTTATGGTCGATGGCAGCTTTGCTGTTCAGCTTCCTAATCGGCGGGTGGATTTGCGTGTATCGATTGCGCCGACGACGATGGGCGATAAGATGGTGATCCGAATTCTTGATAAAAATCTGGCTCCACAAGATCTTGTCGATTTGGGGATGGATGAGGTTATTTATGAGCAGGTGCGTAAGCTTGCCAAGCATGAATCAAGTATGATGGTGGTGTGCGGTCCCACCGGAAGTGGAAAGACGACAACGGTATATGCCATTTTGCAGGAAATGAACCACGTTGATAAGAATATTGTGACGGTGGAAGATCCTGTTGAATATAAATTGGAGAATGTTACCCAGATCCAGGTTAATCAGAAAATGGGTGTTACTTTCGGGGCGGCTCTCACATCATTGTTACGTCAGGATCCTGATATTATCCTGGTAGGAGAGATGCGAGATCCTGAAACCGCTCAGATGGCTGTTCAGTCCGCGATGACTGGGCATCTTGTATTGAGTACACTGCATGCCCGAGATTCGATCAGTTCGATCTTTCGTTTTCTAGATTTAGGTGTTGAGCCATTCATGTTGGGCTCAGCTTTGACGGCAGTTTTATCACAGCGATTACTCAGGAGATTATGCGATCATTGTAAGATGCGTGTGCAGCATTCGGCAAAAAAATTATCTGATCTAGGATTATCCGAATTGACGCGGCATAAATTGTATAGCCAAGTTGGGTGTAAGCAGTGCATGGAAATTGGTTATCATGGTCGTATTCCTATTTTTGAAATGCTCAATATTAATGATCATGTTCGGGAGGCAATTACCCAAAAGCCTTCAATTCAGCAATTGCGAACGGCTGCAGGTGACTGGATTTTCCAAACGTTGCGGGAAGATGCCATCCGAAAACTGCGAAACGGACAAACGACATTGGAAGAATTTGCAGCCATTATTGGTTCTAGAGAAGGATAAATCCTTTTGTCTGATCATTTGGATCTTATTGATCGACAGATTTTAGCACAAGGCCAGCCGGTGAGTTTAAGGGGGCTGATCGAGTCTTTAGACAGGCCTCAGAGCTTGTCAGATTGTTCACTTATCGAGTTGTCAGGTTTATGGGGATCATTAGGGCGATTGGTCGCTGCCATTATAGCTCGTCATCTCAATAAAAATTTAATTTATGTCACGGCGCATATTCCTGATGCGGATATGATTCAGGATGATCTAGAAACTTTTTGTGGGCATTCAGTTGAATTATTTCCTGCCATTGAGACCATGCAGGATCAGGCAGATGCAACATCTGATATTGCTTGCGAGCGTTTACGTTTATGCCAATTATTGTCAGATTCCTATAAGCAAAGCCCAGTAGAAGTTACAGGTCATCAATCTTTTTCTGGACAATCCACCGTTTTTATTGCGACATCAATTGCAGCATTAATGCAGCCGGTTCCCAAGCAGAGTTTTTTAGATAAACAGTCTTTTACTGTTGAGGTCGGCCAGCAGCTAGAACAGGGGCCAGACACGTTGATCGATTGGCTTATCGATCAGGAATTTCAGCGAGTAGAACGGGTGGATGTCGTCGGTGAATTTGCAACGCGGGGCGGTATTGTTGATTTTTTTCCGCCGGGATTTATTCATCCGGTACGTATTGAATTTTTTGGTGATGATGTTGATTCGATTCGAATTTTCAATCTGGATTCGCAAAGATCAGAGCAAAATATGGAATCCATTTCGATTAATGGTTGTTATCGAGAATGTCAGCCGGAAGATACAACCTGTTTTTTAGATTTGTTAGGCCCTCAAACCTTGGTGTTCTGGGAAGAAGCCTTAGAAATTACTCAAGTGGCGGAACTTTATCTTCAGCGGCTTGAAGATCCTAAGGGGACATTTACTCCGGATGCTGTTTTTAAAAGGGCCAGCGAATATGTGCTTTTTTTGAATAATCGATTTTCGAGTGGTGCTTCAGATCGATTATCAGGAAATGAAGTGGACTTATCTGCTCAGAGTTTACAGCGATTTGAAAATCAGGGACTCCAAGGTCTTCTTGAATTGGTGGAGCAGGCGAAAGAAACAACGATTCAACTTTTTTGTGAAAATACCACCCAGCAAAAGCGTTTAAAAGAGATTCTTACTGAGCAGGGCATTGAAACCATACCGGAAAAGTTATCGATGCCATTGGGGTATATACAGCAAGGGTTTTCGCTGGCTAATGAGTCCATCATTTTTTTGAGCCATCACGAGTTATTTGGTCAACAAACACGTCGACGTAAGATTCGTAAAATTAAAAGTGCCTCTACGATTGATTCATTTTCTGATTTGGAAAAAGGTGATTTAGTCGTGCATGTCAATCATGGTATTGGTCGATTTCAGGGCATGAAAACGTTGACCAAAGATCAGAGGCAGGAGGAATTTCTGGCTGTAGAGTTTGCGCAAAAAGCGATTGTGCATGTTCCTGCCAATAAAATTGAATTAATCCATAAGTATGTCGGGGCCGGTGGGGTTGCCAAGTTAAGTAAGCTGGGCAGTCGCAGCTGGGAAAAACAAAAGCAAAAAGTGATGGAAGCGGTAGAAGATATGGCCGCAGAGCTTTTGGAGATGCAGGCGCATCGTAATGTCATGGAAGGGATTCGTTATCCGGCAGATACTGCCTGGCAAAAAGAATTTGAAGAACTCTTTGCCTATCAAGAAACCGAAGATCAGTTAACAACCGCAGAAGAGATTAAAAAAGATATGCAAAATACCCGACCGATGGATCGTCTTTTGTGTGGCGATGTTGGGTATGGAAAAACGGAGTTAGCACTTCGAGCGGTTTTTAAAGCCGTGGAATATGGTAAGCAGGTCGCGATATTAGTACCGACCACGGTGTTGGCTGAACAGCATTTTCGAACCTTTAAAGACCGCTTGGCAAATTTTCCATTTTCGATTGATGTCTTAAGTCGATTTAGAACCGCAGGCGAATCTAAAAAAATCATTATGAATGCCAAAAATGGTCAAGTCGATATTTTGATAGGTACGCATCGAATTTTAAGTGACGATGTCCAATTTCGCGATTTGGGTTTGGTCGTGATTGATGAAGAGCAGCGTTTTGGTGTTTCACATAAAGAGCGACTCAAAAAAATGCGAAAGACCGTGGATGTACTTACGATGACTGCGACGCCGATTCCTCGTACGCTTCATTTGGCATTACTGGGGATTCGTGATATTTCATCATTGACTACGCCTCCGCTGGATCGACGAAGTATTGTCACAGAAGTGTGTAGTTATGACAGAAAACGAATTCGCCAGATTATTCTTCGTGAACTGTCGCGAGAAGGCCAAGTTTATTTTGTGCATAATCGCGTTAATAATATCAAGGGGATTGCTGACACAGTTCAGCGTTTGGTGCCGGATGCTCGGATTGTCTATGCTCATGGCCAGATGCCTAAGGCTGAATTAGAAGAAAAAATGCTGAAATTTGTGAATCAGCAGGCGGATGTTCTGGTCTCTACCACGATTATTGAATCCGGACTCGATATTCCATCCGCCAATACGATGATTGTAAATGATGCCGATCGATTTGGTTTGGCTCAATTGCATCAATTACGTGGACGCGTGGGGCGGTATAAGAATCGAGCCTATGCCTACATGCTATTACCAGAAAAACGTGCGATTAATCCGATTGCTGTTAAGCGACTTAAAGCCATCGAAGAATATTCTCAGCTGGGTAGTGGGTTTCGTATTGCGATGCGAGATTTAGAAATTCGTGGTGCGGGTAATATTCTAGGCGTGGAGCAAAGTGGGCATATTGATGCGGTTGGGTATGAAATGTATTGTAAGCTGCTTTCGGGGGCGGTGAAACGTAAGCAGAAAGGCCGCGAGATGGGTGAGGGAGATTCTTTTGAACAAACTCTTGAAGTGCCAACGATTACTCAGCTGGATATTGGTATTCATAATTACATTCCTCGAAGTTATATTGCCTCAGATCGTCAGCGACTAGAAGTGTATCGGCGTTTGGCGGCGTGTAGCAATTTGGCTGACATTGAACAGTTAGAGGCGGATCTGGTAGATCTATTTGGGAAAATTCCGCGGTCTGTGGATGATTTATTGCAATTAACCCATATTCGCATTCTGGCCGCTCAGTGGCATATTCGCAGTATTGTTGAGCATCAACCCAGTTTGATCTTTACAATGGACCGTATGGATTTAGTCGACTCTATTTTCAAGGGTCGCAATGCACCCTATAAAATCCAAGACCATGAAACTGTTTATGTGAAATTAAAACCAACCTATTTTGATTCACCGGGAACTTTATTAGCTTTCTTAAGAAAAATTCTCGGTAAACCACCAGCATAATCAAGAGATAGTGTCGAGATGGATAAGAAACTAGCTTATCGTACGAATTATTGTAAAGATCAATCGCTTAAAAGAAAGCTCATTCAATTTGCTGAGACGACGTTTGGGATTCCATTGTTGCAATGGGATCGGATGGGGATGTGGGATCCTAAGTTTCGTCCTTTCTCATTTTTTGATAATAACAAGATCGTTTCTAATATATGTACTTATGAGGTAAATGTCGTTATTGCCGGTAAAAAAAAGAAGGCTGCGATTATATCAACGGTGATGACAGATCCGGCATACAGACATCAAGGGTTGGTACGCGACCTATTTGAAAAGGTGCATTCATGGTGTGAGACTCGCTATGATTTGTGTTATTTATTTGCTAATAAGACGGTTCAAAAGTTTTATCAACCATTTGGTTATCGCATGGTGCATGAGCATCAATTTGTCATAAAACCTGGTGATACGTCGAAAAAAACAGGGATTCGAAAATTAGACATGACAAATAAGAGCGATCTTAGTTTTTTAAAGATGATGATTCGCCAACGTGATATACTCTCTAATAAATGTACTGTCTTAAATGATCGATTAAGTTTGTTTCATTTATTAATTGAATTTAAAAAAAATATTTATTACATCCAAGAATTAGATGTCATACTTGTTTATGTTGTTCGCAAGGGGAGGTTGACGGTTATTGATATCTATGGGCGAGACATTCCAGCCTTTGAAAAAATCGAACCTTATCTCTGCAGGCATAAAATCTCAAAAATCGTTCTTGCGTTTAGTCCGGATCGTTTAAAAGTAAAAGGGAGAGGGCAATTTGTGCCAAGTACTGCGAGTACAAAATGTTTTGTTCGAGGGGATTTTGCTATCGTCCGTCACAAATTTATGTTTCCCTACACGAGTTGTGCTTGAATAAAAGCGATTTGCTATAAATTTATAGCTGATTTTCCCCGCCTATGACCCTACTTGCATATCGTAATCCATTGGTGTATACTGGTTTGCTACCATTTTGTTTCGATTTAGTCTATCTAGAGGTTAATAAATGAATAAGTTGTTTGGTGTTATGGTACTGGTGCTAAGTATTTCTAGCTTGTTGTGTGCACAGCCTTTACGGCCGGCAGAATTAAATAAAACGATAGCTGCTGAGCAGGAAGCCATTGTGTCAGGCTTGGTGTTTCAGGTGAATGATGATGCGATCACATCCACTCGAATTATAAAACTACTCATGGAAGGGCAATCTCCCATTAAAGAGTGGGCCTCGAAGTTGACTCGTGAAGAATTTGTCAAGCAGAGTCGTGATCTTGTGACACGGGTAGCTATGGGTGAAATTTATAACTTGCTGCTTTATCAGCATGCCAAGAAAGATTTGGGTGAACAAGAGCAGTTCAATGCCATGATCCAATCGGCCATGAATGAGCAGCGAAAAAATATTATAAATAAATATGGTCCCAGTGAAGCTCTGGCTTTACAAAAAATACAGGAGCTAGGGACCACGATGGATGATATGCTCAGTGAATTTCGTCAACAAGTTGTGATTGAAGGTTATCGTCAAAATAATTTTATGCCCTCGATAAAATTAACCCGTCGTGAGATGATGCAATATTACCAGTCAAATATCGATAGCTTTACGACGAAAGCGGAAATTCAATTTCAGTTGGTGGACATTCAAGTCAAGGATGATGTGACTGTCGAGCAAGCTCAGGCTAAAGCCCAGGGGGCATATCAAAAACTTTTGGATGGCGAGAGTTTTTCTCAGGTAGCGGTTGATTATTCAGATGGATTTCGCAGTAAACAGGAAGGCTATTGGCGACCTATGGACCCGGCTTCTATTAATGAAAAGTATGAGCCCGTTACCCAGGCATTGCAATCTGTGGACATTGATGAAATAACGAATATTATCGAAGCTGAAAATCGCTTCTTTATCGCCAAGCTACTGAAGCGAACCGAAGCGGGTCAACAACGATTTAAAGATGTACAAATACAAATCAAGGATGCGATCATCCAACAAAAATGGGTGTTATATCGGAAAGATCTTGATCAGGTACTATTGGAAAAAGCATCATTAGGTAACCTGGAGAATTTTTCACTGATTACCTCATTGGAACTCTATCAACGTTTAACACAAAATGAAAACTAACGATATTACCAATCTCTGGGCGCCCTGGCGAATCGGTTATTTACGCGATTTGGAGGAGAAGGATAAACTGCCTCCTGAGGCAAAAGGGTGTTTTCTATGTCATTATTGGAACCACCCAGAAGATGATAAAAAGAACTTGGTGCTTTGGCGGACAAAACGCTGCATGGTGGTGTTCAATCGCTATCCATATACCGGAGGACATATGCTCATTGTGCCCAGTGATCATGTCCCAGACTTAGATTCGCTCGATGACGCCACGCTATTAGAATTAATGCATTTGACTCGTGATGTTAAAAAGGTGTTGACTCAAGCCATTCACCCTCATGGATTTAATATGGGGATAAATTTTAATCGGTGTGCGGGTGCCGGATTGCCTGATCATGTACATATCCACTTAGTGCCTAGATGGGATGGCGACACGAATTTTATGAGCGTAACGGGAGATGTTCGCGTTATAAGTCAAGGGTTGGATGACTTGTATGATGAGTTGACGACATTATCGAAGGAAATGAATCTTCCTGCCATATCTGCTAAGTAAAAGAGAAACAATGACGATCAAAGAATTTCAAGCATTAATCGAAGAAAAGTATGGCCAACGTGACCGCGAGCGTGGCACAGATAAAACCTTTCTTTGGTTTATCGAAGAAGTGGGTGAATTGGCAACGGCATTAGCTGGCGATGATCAAGCGAATAAGCAGGAAGAATTTGGCGATGTTTTTGCGTGGCTTTGTACTTTGGCAAATATCAATGACGTTGATTTGGAAGCTGCCGTTGAGAGATATAAACATCGTAACGATGGATATAAGTAAGCCTAAGCCGGTTTCATTGTAATATAGGGGATGTCTGACATTTCAGGTTTTTGCGTCGGAAGTTCAATTTTAAAAGTAGCTCCCTTACCAAGAATACTATCGACTTGAATCGAGCCGCCCATCATCTCTACCAGTTCTTTCACGATTGCCAGGCCCAGACCAGTCCCAGAGTGTTGGCGTGTCATTGAACCATCAAGTTGCAAGAATTTTTCAAATATTTTTTCTTGATCATCTTTTGATATCCCTGGACCCGTATCTGCAATTTTCATGATAAACCGTGATTCATCTAATAATGAAATATTGATATCGATGCGTCCATGTTTTGGTGTAAACTTAATCGCATTGCTCATCAGGTTAAAAAGTATTTGTTGGATTTTCCCTGGATCGGTTTCAACGAGTCCCATCGTTTCATCTACAAACAACTTGACCGTGAGGTTTTTTTCCATTGCCAGGGGTTTGGTAAAATTAACTAATGCATCAGCAATTTCACGCACGGAACTTTTTTCCCAATGGATTTCCATTTTTCCAGCTTCAATTTTTGCCAAGTCAAGCAAGTCATTAATAATGATTAAAAGCATTTTACCCGATTCGATCACATTTTTGACATATCGACTTTGTTTTTCATCTCCTTGCGAATCCGTTTTTTCTTTCAGGATTTCGCCAAATCCAATAATGGCATTAAGAGGCGTTCGTAATTCATGGGAAATATTTGCCAGGAATTCACTCTTAAGTTTATTGGCTTCGTAGAGGGCCATGTTTTTCTCAGCGAGTTTATCAATTTTTGTGTCCAGGGCCTGATTGGTTTGCCAAAGGTCATCCTGGATTTTTCGCAATCGTTTCAGCATATGCCCAAATGCTGTCGCTAGTTTTTCAAATTCATCTCCTGTTTTTATTTCAGAGGTGATTTTAATGGCTTGTTGCCAAGAGACGGCTTGATTATCAAGATCAGGCTGACTGCTGATAATATTAGATTCCGTTAATAGGTCTGTGGCGTCACGTAAATTACGTACAGGGTGTAATATAAAACGCTGGGTGATCAAGTAAAAGGTGACCATCGCGCAAATGCTTGCCAAGATGCCACCCACGATAATAAAAACTCGATTAAATAATAATGTTGGCCCAATTTCCCCTTCGGGTAGTGTCACAGATATGACACCAACTAATTGGCCCTCATTAAATATTCTAGGTAGCGATTCTATCGCCGCAGTTTGTAAATCTGAAGTTGGTGTTGTCGGAGCGTTATGGCATCCACTGGTTAGACAATTTTTCGCAGCATAGATCGCACGTAAATATCGAGCTGTTTCATCGAATTGAAAAATTTTCGTTGTCTGAGGAGATTGTAAAATTTCTTTTATACCATTTTTCACAAAATTATCTGAGGTGATTTTGTCTAGTAATTCATCGATACTTTTTTGTTGTTTTATGGTATTTTCGATTTGTTCTTGTTCATCTTCGGTTGATAAATTATTTTGAGGTAGTTGAGTGGATAGCACATTCAAGGTGTCTGGCAAGCTGATCCATTCTGTTAATAATGATTCTTTGATATCATTATTTTCGTTTAAGCTGGTTTCCGTTGAGGTATTGGCTTGGCTGGGGGCAACAACATAAACGCCTTGAATTTGTTCTGTGGAGTTGTTGCGTTGTATAAATTCCCATTTTCCCGTTAAGACCTGTTCTTCATCATCGCTACTGAGAGCTAAGGGGGGATGTGTATTTGGTTGGTCAGGGTTCTTGATATTTTTGAAATGCCTGGCCAATAACTGTTGGGTTTCAGCTTGGGCGAGTTCCTGTTTGCCCTGCTCGACCAGTTTGTCCATCCAGCGATACGGCAGAATGAGAGCGGCGCCAATAATCAGAAAAACGGCCACGGCAAAGCCCAGACGGCATTTGGTGGCTAGAGAAATGGACATGCGATACCATTTAGCCATGAAGGAGTTCCAAAAGCATTATTGTGACCTTCTTAAAACAGGGTGACATCATCATTAACTAATCAGTTTAAATTATCTGTAGCTCATTGGCAAGACATTACTTATCGGTCCCTGTGGGGAGTTGACCTCGAGGGCGAGTAATGGTATACTCTTTGTTCTAAATAGATGTCATTTTTAGAGATAGGCTTCAAGTCGTCCTTTCTGTATTCCGATTTTAGAGATATGGAATTATTTCAATATGGCTTGATTATCTACGGAGACTGATTTGTTAGCACAAAACCCCAAAGTTTCGATTGTGGTGCCTTTATACAATGAAGAAGAAAGTGTCACAGAGCTTGTTCAATCGATAGATCAGGTGATGAGTCAATCAGGTCTCACGTATGAAGTGATCTTAATTGATGATGGCAGTGTGGACCAAACCGTTTCGATCTTAACGGAATTACAAAAAAAACATCAATTTGTCCGAATCGTCCAATTTCGCCGTAATTTTGGCCAAACGGCAGCCATGGCTGCTGGTTTTGATCATTCAACAGGTGAAGTGATTGTGCCATTGGATGGAGATTTGCAGAATGATCCAGCAGATATTCCTAAGATGGTTGCCAAATTGGATGAAGGGTATGACGTCGTGAGTGGTTGGAGAAAAAATCGTAAAGATACCTTGATCACGCGAAAAATTCCATCATGGATAGCCAATGCATTAATTGGATATTTTACCGGCGTAAAGTTGCATGATTATGGTTGTACTCTCAAAGCCTATCGCCGGGAAGTTGTAGATCATATGCGGCTTTATGGTGAGATGCATCGTTTTATACCAGCTTTAGCGAGTTGGACGGGTGCCAAAGTCACTGAAATGGTCGTAAATCATCGTCCCAGGATTTATGGAACAACAAAATATGGATTGATGCGTACGTTTAAAGTGGTTTTAGATTTACTAACCGTGAAATTTTTAGGTTCTTTTAGTACCAAGCCTTTGCATATTTTTGGTGGGATTGGCATCGTGACAGCTTTTGTGTCCTTGCTGTCTGGTCTGGCCGTTTTGTATAAAAAATATTTAAGCGACCCCAGCTTACCAATGAACCGAAATCCACTGCTAACATTAACCGCTATGTTGATGTTGATGAGTGTGCAATTTTTACTCATGGGACTCATGGCTGAGATGATGGCGCGTACCTATCATGAATCTCAAGATAAACCGACCTATGTTGTTCGGAAAGTGTTTGAGCCAACCCAAGCTGACCCAAAAGCATAAGAGATGCCTCGTCAATGCAAAAACGATCTTCAAAAAAAGAGTCACATCTTAAAAATGATCCTACACCTGAGTCTGCATTGAAATTGCCCTGGAAACGACTCGTTTCTGTTCTCATTCCTTTTGCCTTGGCCGCGATACCATTTATCTATGGCAAATATATTGAATTTAATACGCCAGGGGCGTTTGATGGTGCTTTGTATGTGTATGATGCCAATCAAGTTGTTCAAGGAAAGTTAATTGGCAAAGAGGTGGCTCCTACAGCACGGCCCGCAACATTATTAACCAATATGGTTGGGGTGTGGCTGTTTGGGTATTCAGAGCTTGGGCCAAAAGTTTTGCAGACACTGATGCAGATTGTCGCATTGATATTAATGTATATTACCTTGTGCCGAATTTATGGGAGATTTCCTGCAGCCATTGCATTGATTTTAGCGGCTTCTTTTTTAAGTTGCCCACCATTTGCCAAATATGGAAATGTCAAAGAACAATTTATGATTGCTTGTATGGTCATCTCTGTTTGTTCTTTGCTTCTTTGGCATAAAGGAGGATCGATTGGGTGGCTTCTTGTTTCAGGCATATTTGCCGTGAATATTTGTTATTATAAGCCGACCGGGGCATCGGCGATTGTTGGCATGGCTGTTTATTTAATTCTTCAACCCTTATTTCGCTTGAGAACAATTAAGCAGTTCTTCTTAGATATAGGTGGCCTATTGTTAGGTGCGATCATTGGTGTCTTGCCATTATTTATATTATTTGCATCGCATGGCCAATTAATTATGTTGTTGGGGAAAACGCCAGGTGGTCTTTCACTGATACGAGCTTTTAAAGAGAAGCCAGCGACTGCCGCTAAGCCAACATTAGGTGGGCGTTATATTAAGACAAGTCGTTCAGTGTCCAATTATGAAAGTCAATTTAATACTGTATTTAGGTATTACAAAAGTTTTATCGTTCCTATTGGAATGAGTTTGCTTGCGATTGGTTTTGGGCTTGTTGGTTCAATTCGTGCGATCCTTCTATATATTCGAGGCAAAAAGAAATCTGATGAACCACCAGATGAGGAAAAATCAGATTATCAATCAAGGTTATTTCATGGCAGCTTAATTCTGCTTTTTGGAATATGGTGGATTCTTGATATGTGCTTTATTTGGGTGTCACCAAGGAGCTATGTTGAGTATTATCTTCCATTGAATAGTTCCGCGGCGATGTTAACAGCATCTGCAGTGTGGCTTATGTCTAAAAGACAGTATGGAATTCTCATTTTATTGGGAATGTGGTTTATCATTGAGCTTCTGTTTACTGGGCTGGCTCCTGTTTCAACTTTTCCTTATATTTCATTCGAATTTTCGCGGTTTGAGTCATTGGGATCTAGTTGGATCAAACATCTCATTATTTTTGCTTTAGCAATTACTGCGTTTTTTCTTTTAAAGCGAAAGTTGTCCACATTTCGTCCTGTCGTATTGGTCGTATTATGTTTGGTTTCAGCCTATTTTTTAAATACGGCAAATCTAGCTACGTTTCAAAAACGCTATGCAGATGTCCACCGCCAAAAGAGCCAAAATCACAATGCCATCTGGGTACAAATTTCAAAATTAATCAAGGATAACTCAACCCCTGAAGATTCAATATATGTTTGGGGGTGGTATCCAGGAATTTATGTTGAGTCACAAAGAGTGAGTGCCGCAAGACGACCAGCCTATAGCAATATGCATAGTGAGAAACCTGTTACTGTCGGAAGGCATGCGAATTCTCTCGTTCAGCAATTTGAGAAAAACAAACCAAAATTTATTGTTGATTCGCAAAAAATGCATTTTCCATTTTGGGATCATCCTGTTATGGATTTATGGCCACGATGGTCGGATTCTAAAAAGCGTTCCTTTAGTTTTAATTATGGTGCTGCTCAAGCTGTAAGGAAGAGTGTTTTTATGCATCCTGATGAATGGCAAGCCCATCATAAGATTCGCTATGAGCATTTGAAACAGGTTGTTAAGCAATTATTGAAACGTAAGAAGCTGCCAAAAGAACAAGTGGAGAAACTTGCAGAGCAAGAGCAACAAAGACATATGGCCATCAAACCATTAAGAGATTATATGATGAAGTATTACAAGCCTATTTCAAAGCCATCAGACCCGATGTTGGTTTTTCAACGGGTAAAATAAGTTCGTATAATGAGTATCGATGGCAATGTAATGTGAAGAATTGGATGGATCAAAAGTAAACGATGAATGTTCTTATGCTAAATTATGAATTTCCACCGATTGGAGGTGGAGCGAGTCCTGTGACTTTAGAATTGTCACGTCATTTAGTGAAATTGGGACATTCAGTCGACGTTATTACTATGCATTATAGTGATTTACCGCGTCATGAAGTGATAGATGGGATTGACGTATACCGAACTGCTGCACTGAGAAAAGCTCCTGAAATTTGTCATACGCATGAAATGGCAACTTATATTCTGGGGGCGTTGCCAGCTTTATTCAAACTAATTAATCGTAAAAAATATGATGTGATTCATGCGCACTTTATTATTCCAACCGAGCCACTTGCTTTTCTCGCTAGCAAAATAAAAAATATCCCTTTTTTAGTAACGTGCCATGGCAGTGATGTGCCCGGGTATAATCCTGATCGATTTGGCTTGATGCATAAACTTTTATCGCCTGCCTGGAAGTTTTTAGCTCGGCAGGCACCTTTGTTAGTTTCTCCAAGTCAATCACTCAAAGACTTAATTCTGCAGCGGTGCCCCAAAGCCAGGGTTGAGGTTATTCCAAATGGTATTTATGGCAATATGTTTCAAGAGAAGGCCAAGCAGAATCGCATATTAATGTGTAGCCGGATTTTGCCCCGAAAAGGATTTCAATATGCCTTGGAAGCCATTAAAGAACTGAAAACCGATTGGCAAGTGGATGTGATTGGTGAGGGGCCTTATTTAGATGAGTTAAAAAATATCGTGGCTGATAGTGATTTGGCTGTTACCTTCTGGGGGTGGTTAGATAAAGAAGATAAACAATTCAAAGAATTATATGAAACCAGTAGTATATTTATTTTCCCATCAGAAGCAGAAAATTTTCCCACGGTTCTTTTGGAAGCGATGTCTGCCTCAATGGCAATTATTTCTTCAAATGCTGGAGGGTGTCCCGAAGCTGTCGGAGATGCAGGCATATTAGTGCCGCCAAGAGATACTCAGGCGATCAAGAGAGAGCTAGTTACATTGCTACAATCGCAAGATATTAGAGTGGATTTGGCGCAAAAAGCCCGATTGCGAGCAGAATCATTTGGCTGGGATGTTATTACAAAAAAATATATTGAAAAATATCAATCACTTATCAATTAAGAGTAGCTTGTCAAAGTAAACATGACGAACGTAACGAAACATCATCCAATAAAGGTCTGTTTTATTTCACCTAAAGCCTACCCCATTTTTAATCCAAAGATTGATGGTGTTTTTGGTGGTGCAGAAGTCGATCTATATTTACTTTCTCGTGAATTAGCAAAAGATAAAAACTTTCAAACCAGTGTGATTGTGGCAGATTATCATCAAGAGCCACAGGAAATCATAGACCATGTTTATTTGATTCGTAGTGTGGATTTTAAGAAAAATCCTATGATAAATCTGATTAGACTGTGGAAAGCAATGAAACGGATTGAAGCAGATATTTATTTTATGGAATCGGCAACACTGGGGTGTGTTATTATATGTTTGTTTTGCCTGTGGCATAAAAAGAAATATATGTATCGTACAGCTAATGATGGCGAATGTGATGGATCTTATATTAAAGAAAAAGGTATTGCTGGGAAATTGTTTCGCTGGACCATGCAAAAAACATCTGTTTTGGTAACCCAAAATGAAGAGAATGCCGAGCAGCTAGAGCGAACTGTTGGTGTCAGTCCTGTCGTCATCCGTAATGGAGGAGAAATACCTGAATTATCCATGTTGCCACGTGAATATGTGTTGTGGGTAGGTCGTAGTGCACATGTAAAACGGCCAGATCTTTACTTGGATTTGGCTCAGCAGTTTCCCAAGGAGTCATTTGTTGCGATATGTCCGCAAGGTACCTACGATCATACGTATAAGCAACTCCAGCAGCGTGCAAGGTCGTTAGGGAATCTAAAATTCTTGACAGGCGTTCCATTCGAAAAAATTGACGACTATTTTTCAAAGGCAAAAGTGCTCGTAAATACCAGTGATTCGGAAGGGTTTCCAAACGTTTTTTTACAAGCGGCAAAATGTGCAACACCGATCTTGTCCTTAAATGTCAATCCTGATCAAATATTGACACAATATAAATTTGGATTGTTTGCTCAAGGCGATATGGAGCTAATGAAACAACAACTAGAATCTTTATTGAATCCTGCGGTCGTAGAGGACATGGGTCGTAATGGATATCATTATGCGAAAGAGCATCATGATATTAAGAAGATTACCGAACAATATAAAACCATTTTCAATAAGGAGTTTGGCCATTAAGTTTCGCTATGGATCCTCAAGAAATCAGACAAATTAGAATATGCTTTATCTCATTGAGAGCCTATCCATTGTTTAATTCCCAGGTGCATGCAAACTTTGGTGGCGCAGAAGTGGATCTCTATCATATTGCTACGGAGCTTGCCAAAGATCCAGACTATGATGTCCATATGGTTGTCGGAGATTATGGTCAGCCACAAATTGAAAAGATAGAAGATGTAACGTTGCATAAAAGTTTGGATGTAAATAAAAATCTATTTATGCAAGCCTCTCGCATCTGGTCTGCTCTTCGTAGAGCCGATGCTGAAATTTATATGACTAAATTACTGTCACTAGCAACTGTGTTATTCGCTCTCTTTTGCAAAATAAATAAGCGTGTTTTTCTTTATCGAACAGCCCACACCCATGAATGCGATGGTACCTATTTTAAAGAAAATCCATTGCGTGCTCTTGCGGTAAGATGGGCATTACGTCAAGCTAATACGATCTGGACTCAAAACGAAACGGATTCAGGCTATTTAAAACAAACCATGGATTTGCCATCCATCCATATTCGAAATGCACACCGATTGCCATCAGATGAATTGCAACCACGAAAGTTTATTTTGTGGGTAGGGCGATTTGTGGCGATGAAGCGGCCAGAGAAGTATTTAGAGATGGCACGGGCGTACCCAGAGCTACAGTTCAAAATGGTGTGCCAGGCTCCTCCAGATGCTCAAGGGTTTGAAGCGTTTAAAAATGAAGCAAGCCAAATTCCCAATCTAACATTATTGCCATTTTTACCATATCAGCAAATGGAAGAAACATTTAAGCAGGCGGCCCTATTTGTATCGACAAGTGTGGCTGAAGGATTTCCAAACACCTTTATACAAGCTTGTAAATACCGTGTTCCAATCTTATCCCTTAAAGTGAATCCTGATCAATTCTTGGACAAGAATAATTGTGGCTTTTGTGCTAAAGATGACTGGGATTTATTTTGTCGGTTATTTAAGGAATTATTGGATGAAAAGAGATGCTGTGAGTTGGGTCAGAATGGTCTTCAGTATGTCGATGCGTATCACAATATCGAAAAAATTATTGAGCAGTATAAAGTGAATTTTAAACAATATGTTTAATTAAAATTCAATTGTTGGGCTCACAATAGTTGTAAGTTATTTTCGTGGTGGGCGTTTTACAGTGTGATACATTGGTAGTATTCGCAATGTTTTTGAAATGGTCATTAAAATAAGTTCAGTACTTCGTGGGAATGTTGCGAGCAAATTTATCAGTAAACGGTACCCTGGTGGCAAAATGGTTTTAAAACGTCGGTTTAGATCTTTGACATAAATAGCGTGCTCATGTCGAAATAAGTAACCTCGGATTAGTCGTTGGATTCTATTTTTCATGCATCGTTCTACTGGGCCAAAGCGATCTGTATTTTTGGCTAGCTCGATCACTCTGGCAACGTTATCAGCTGTGGCATCAAATTGTTTTTTATAGTCAATTTCGTTCATTGTGCTGCCAGGTCGTTGAAGATGGTACACGGAAATAGGTTCACATATAAAGCCTATTTGTGGATAGGATAAAGCGATCCGATTCCACATGTCTGCATCTTCACCACTAGGGATTTTGCCAAATAAGCCCACTTTTTTGAAGCAGGAGTGATGAATCATCATACTATTTGAATTACCCATTGCATCAAAACGATAAGCGTCATAAAAATCATCAAAATAGTCTTTGCCATTTAATAGCTTTTTTAATAGTTTTGTTGAGCACTTAATGCTTTTGCGATCATCTTCTTTTCGATAGCTATAAAGATTAGATGAGCTCCACTTTAAATGTGGGTTGCGTTTCAGTAAATCTACATGTAATTCCAAAAAGTTGTTGAGCCATTCGTCGTCACCATCTAAAAAGGCGATCCAGTCGTGTTGGGCTGCTTCGATGCCCCGATTTCGTGCAATGCCAGCTCCTTGATTGTCCTGATAGATATATTGAACTGTCTCAGGAAATTGTTTAACAATGTTAGCGGTGTTGTCTGTGGAACCATCATCAACGACGATGATTTCACTCGCAGGATATGTTTGGGCTAATACGCATTCGATGGCTCGTGCGATATAATTCTCTATATTATACGCTGGTATAATTACACTGACTTTTAGAGGTATTTCTTGAGTCATATTTACTTGCTTGGCCTACGAATGATTTTTTTTCGTAAATTAAAATAGCGAACAAAACGCGAAATCATATGGCAAGTATTTGCCGTCGCTTTAGGAAAAATGATTAATAGCCGGATAAACAAAACAAAGTGACTGGGTAATAAATAGCCAAAATTCTTGAATATCTTACGTATTTCTTGCGGGTCGTTATCAAATAGTAAACTGCGTGTCCATCGTTTCGCTTGACGTTGCAGTACCTTTTCGTAATCTTTTCTGCGATCAAATGCTTCAGATAGTTTTAGATGCCGCTGTGCTAATTCGATGAGAAGGTCGATTTTTTTTTGAACCTGGGTAATACTGTTCGCAATATTCATATGGTACGTGGCTAGTGGCTGACTAATAAAACCAATCGGATATCGACGATAGGCAATCCGATACCATAGATCAATATCATTCCCTCTTAGTTGGCCAGGGCGAAATAATCCCGCTTCAATTAAGATGTCTTTACGGATCAGCATGGTCCCAGTCCAGCCGCAACCGCCTTGAAGTGGATATGTCAAATAGTCTTCGAAATATTCCTTGCCTTCCAAAGCCTTGTCGATGAGTTTGATGGGGGCATTGGGGCCTTGACGATTATCGGCACAGAGGCAATTCGTGAAATTTGCCGTAGTCCAGACCAGTTGAGGATGCCGTTTCAGATGATCAATTTGCAAAGCAAGTTTTTCTGGAATCCATTCATCGTCACCATCTAAAAAGGCGATCCAGTTATATTTTGCGGCTTCAATGCCACGATTACGTGCAACACTTGCGCCTTGGTTCTCCTGGTAGATATAGTGAACATGATCAGAAAATGTTTTTACAATCTCGGCAGTATTGTCCGTGGAGCCATCATCAACCACAATGATTTCATCAGCAGGCAGAGTTTGATCAATGACACTTTTTAGCGTTCGGTCTAAATGCTTTCCATTATTGTAGGCTGGAATAACCACGCTAATCTGGTAGTGTTCATTATTTTGGTGTTGATTCATCAAGAACGCCCCTTACCTTGAAGGCGAAAAAGGGAGCTAATCATTCCCAACAAGCCCGATATACGACATAGATAATCAATCCACCAGGTTGGGACTAGTTTGGGAGTGATATTCTTAGCACTTCTTTCTTCTATCCGCTTCTTGATGATAGATGGTTTGATTGGAATAAGGGGTTTGATAAAACTTTCCATGATGGACAAAGTGCTTCTTCCCTGGCTTCGCCATAATCGAAGTGCACCTTTGCCAACACGAAACCTTTTTTTCAATAACTCACCTAAATTTCGAGCAGGATGTTCGACAAATGCCTCAGCACAATAAATAAGTTTGAATCCATGTTGAGTGGCCTTTTGGGTCCATGCATGATCTGAACCTGAAACCACCGAGTCATCAAATGGACCTAATGTATTAAATAATTCCGCTTTGGTCATCAAATTGGCTGTGACTGCCACTTTATCTTTGGCAACTATTTTATCAATTTGCATATGGGTAATCGCATCATAAATTTCAGCATGTGTTTTTGAGTCTGAGAAGGTGAATTTGACCCTTCCTGCAACAAGATCAGCTGATTCAGATTGTAATTGAGTCACCCCTTTAAAAATCCACTCCTCGCTGGCTTGGCAATCGGCATCAATAAAGGCATAAATATCACCCGTTGCATGTCGTAACCCCAGATTTCTCGCGGCATAAGAGCTCTGTCGCTCCTTTTCTTCTAGAAATTGTACCGGGTATTTTTGGATGATTTCAGGGGTTTGGTCAAAAGAGCCATTATCGACGATGAAAATTTCTAATAATTCTTCTGGATATGTTTGGGCAAGTAGTGACTCAATCAGGCCTGAAATTGACTCCTGGCCATTATAGACTGGAGCAATGACAGATACTTTGGGAAGATCCTTGGATTTCAAATGATTATGATCCATTCTTGACATTTCGAGGACTGGCCACTCAGCTCATTCTCATCCCAATATGCGAAATTTGGAATGAGTTAAAATTAACGTAACTTTTGTTATGGTAAACATATATTAATCTATCGACCATTTTTGTCAATGAGTTTGGAGCCCGGCTGATTCGGATCAAAAGCCATGCAATTATTTGATAAAACTGAGATTAAAGTAAAACCATGGAGATGGACGATATTTTTTGCATCCCCTTATGGGACTATTTTTTAGAAAAATTTGTTTTTTAGTAATTTTAGATCTTTTTAAGGCCGATAATTTTTTATATCCAAACTATCAAATGTTTTGGAGAAATCGGACGATGAATAGATTATCAAATTAAACGGCTTGTTAGAATGGATTTGAAACAAGCCAAAAATTAAAAATCATTCCTTATAGCTAGGCAGGAGGCCAGGCAAAACGGGAATCAAATTATAGAAGAAGCTTTATTTCTTCTTGAGGCTCTGAAATTTTGGCACGAATAGCAACAAGGATTGTAGTTCTACTGGTTTTTTCTCTTGTCTGTGTAACGGGTTGTTCAAAATCTCAAATGACCGAGTACGTTACCGCGACGCCAAAAGGGGAAACAAAAACAGAACCTATCAATAGCCATTTAAAAACGAATCTTTATGGCGAACTTGATGGGTGGAAACCCGTCGCATATTCCCAAAAACCAACCGGATCCATGATTCAACACAGTTTTGCCCAAGAGGGTGGCGACAGTGATCCAGTGATGAGCCCAGATGGAAAATGGATCGTTTTCAGTTCATTAAGACATTCTCCAAATCCTGATATATATATTAAGCCAACTTATGGTGCAATTGTTACAAGGTTAACCTCTGATCCTGCCAGTGAAATGCAACCCAGTATTTCTCCTATGGGTGACAAAGTGGCCTATGCTTCAAACCGTTCAGGAAGCTGGGATATTTGGGTCGTAGGAATTGATGGTACAAATTCGACTCGTTTAACTGATTCTGCAAGTAATGAAATTCACCCCTCCTGGGCACCCGACGGTAAACAATTAGTTTATTGTACTTTTGGGTCACGTTCCCAGCAATGGGAGCTCTGGATTGTGGATGTGACTTCGCCTAGTACGAAAAAAATGATTGGCTATGGACTGAATCCTGCTTGGTGTCCGAATCCTAATATACCCAAAATTGCCTATCAGCAATCTCGTTTTCGTGGCAGTAACTGGTATAGCATTTGGACATTGGATTATATTGATGGTGACGCCAAATTTCACACAGAAATCATTAGTAATGTAGAACATGCGTGTATTTGTCCATCCTGGTCACCAGATGGTAGCAAACTTGCTTATGGCACAGTGAGTCAAAGTAATTATGAAGATGGTGTAGACGCTCCGGTACCTGATACCAGCGGTGAAGCCATTTTTATCATAGATCTTGATGGTAGAAACAATCTCAGGTTGACAAATGAGGATACAATTAATTTTGCTCCAGCCTGGGGAGTCGACGGACGAGTTTTTTATTGCTCTGATCGTAAAGGGATTGACAACGTTTGGTCGATAAAACCATATCAGCTTGATTTAACAAGAGATAAACCTGTTGATTTGAGTCAGCATCCGCTGAGCATCTTGCAGGCGAATTAATAAACTGTCTTTAAAAAGTTAATAGAGAAGAACCCGAAAATGACCCAAAATCGCCGAAATTGGTTGTGGATAGGGTGTCTGTGTTGTATCTGCTTGTGCTTGATCGGCTGTCGATCAAAACCACAAACCAGATATTACCAAAATCCATATCCGCAAGCCCGTAAGATGGCTGTTGTGCCCTTTAAGAACCTATCTGGTTCTCAGGACCTCAATGTCATCGCTGCAACGGATGAATTTATCATCGAATTGCAGCAAATAAAAGGGCTTATGGTTTTGCCGGTTGATCGGGTTTTGGCCAAGTTGAACGAACTGGGTATGGCAGGCGTGGAAAGCCCCGTAGATGCCATGACCCTGGCAGACGCTTTGGGAGTTGATGGTATTATCGTAGGTTCCATCAATCGATATCAGCCATATAGTCCGCCGCTTGTATCAATTGCCGTTGAACTGTATGGCCGAAAACATGTGCATGATCAGCAAAATATGCAGAGATTGCATGTGGATCCAGCGGATCTGTCAAGAGCTGGAAAACCCTACGAACTGAATTTAGATAATAAGATTGAACCAATGGCAGTGGTTGTAAGAGTTTTTGATGCGAATCAGGACGCTACTGTAGAGAGAATGAAACAATACTCTCAATCGCGACAAGAAGTCGAAACACCGCTCAGTTGGAAAAAATATATGTTACAACGCAATTATTTGCGATTTGTATCACATGAGGTAATAGGTGAATTAATGTTCTCTGAAAAGAACCGCTTAAACCACCAGATGTAGGAGACGAGCTATGTCTCAGAAGAAACAGCTGTCATTAGTCAAAGGTCAAGAGCGTTTCATATTTAGGTATGAACCAGGACGCGAAGAAAATGTGCTCGACGCCTTTGTAGATATGGCAAACGAACCTAATTCCAGTTTTGACTGGTTTGATGCTGCTGTATTGAGCTTCCAGCTAAGCAAGAACCTGGTGGAGGAAGCGGATCGTTTGCTATGTCAAGACAGCTCTCGTCAGGGATCGACGGAGTCGAACCTTCCTTGGAATAAAGGATTATAAATTTAAGGGACGCGATGATACCTGGTCAGGAGCCGAGAAAACTGAGGCTCAAAGTGCTCGATACAATGCATTGACCCTGCGTTGTATTGGAGGATAATTTGTAAATACTGTAACTCATCGCCGTTGAGTGGCTAGAATTATGCAGGACTCCCAATTATTACATGAATTTCACGACTATTTGATTTATGAGAAACATTTCTCGCAACACACGCTGAAATGTTACTCAGCTGATCTTAAGCAGTACGCTGAATTCTTGGGGTCGCAATCTTCTTCATCTGGAGATGATACGACAACAGGATTTCAGTCAACAGATCAAAATGGCGCAGCAACAGCGACCGCAACTGATCTGACAAGTACAATACTTAAGGTTGATGTCAACACCATTCGAGCGTTTCTAGCTCATTTGAATGAACAAAGTTATTCTAAATCGACCTCAGCAAGGAAATTAGCGACATTACGTAGTTTCTATAAATTCCTGGTACGCCGAGGCCATTTGTCCAGCAGTCCCGTTTCTGCAATACGGACACCAAAACAAGAAAAGAGGTTACCACTCTTTTTGACACCTGAGCAGATAAATACTCTGCTAAATTGCCCCAACACAAATGACATGCTGGGTGCTAGAGATCGGTCCATCATGGAAACGCTCTATAGCAGCGGACTTCGTGTCAGTGAATTGGTGGCACTTAACTTGACCGATGTGGATTTCCTGGGTGAAGTCATACACATCGTTGGTAAGGGTAAAAAAGAACGACTGGCGCCTATTGGCTCTAGTGCCTTGCAAGCCATTCAGCACTATCTAACCTTTAGGGATAAAGATCCACGTAAGCCGAATTTTGATCCAAATGCATTATTTATTAATAAGCACGGCAAGCGGCTTAGCACACGATCTGTTCGTAGAAAGTTAGATAAGTATCTATTGCAAGCTGGTTTAGATCCGAGGATCAGTCCTCATACTTTACGCCATAGCTTCGCAACGCATATGCTGAACAATGGAGCTGATCTACGGGTTGTACAAGATTTACTAGGACACCAGTCCCTAAGTACAACGCAAATTTATACCCATTTGACCACCAACAAGATGAAGGATATCTATGATAGTTCTCATCCACGTGACCAAATTTAGCTGATTAATACCAGTTTGCATGGATCATACTGTGTTGGGAGTCAAGATAGGGTAAGCAGGTGAAATTCGATATTAATCCCGGCATGACACAAACGTGCTCTGCCGGGTTTCTGTTTTTATGAGTTCTGCCATCATTCCTTAATTTTCTCGATTTATTCTTAAATATTGTTGTTAGAACGATTGACTTAAGGGATGGTAAATTTATAATGAATGAGTATGTTGTTGTTTAGTAATCTTCTTTGAATACGCTAAAAGGAGCGGTTGATTTACCGCGATGGATAAAAAGTTAAGCCAACGCAAAGTCTTGGTTGTTGGGGGCAAAAGTGATAAAAACACAGATTTGATAGAGAATCTGCAGCAATGTTTTGATCTGACCGTTGTCAATTCCACTCAAGAGGCGCAGAGATTATTAACACAGCAATCCTTTGATGCCGTCTTTTCTGAGGCCGACCTTTATCATTCCAATTCAAAAGAGCATGTTTCTGAACAAGCCGTAGAAATATTAAATACGATCGGTGAAGGTGTATGCCTGGTGGGGATGGATGGGATCGTCCTTTGGGAGAATAACAACATGGCCGATTACGATAAAACCATCAAAGATGGTATTTCTAAAGTCAGCCATGAGGCTTTTGAAGCATTTCGCAAAATCTCTTATGAGCGTGCATCTGAATCGCCATTAAAGCATCGGAAGCGTTCATTTATCGATCCGGAATCTAATCGATATTTTGAATTAATTACAACTCCCATGTATGATGAGAATGAAGCATTGACTCAAGTAGCTACTGTTATCTGGGAAGCAACAGACAGTCGACGTTTACAGCAAAGAATTGATGCGATTGATAAATCAGGTCGAGAATTAGTTCGTTTGGATGCAGAAGCGATCAAAGGGAAAACGGTTGAGCAGAGAATTAGTTTATTACAAGACAAGATCGTTAAGTATGCTAAAGATTTACTTTACTTCGATCATTTTGTCGTGAGAATTCTTAATAGAAAAAGTAATCAATTAGAAGTGCTTTTTGGTGTTGGTTTGCCTCAGGAAGCGGAAGATATCGAAATTTTTGCCAACAATCAAAATAATGGAATTACGGGTTATGTTGTCGCAACAGGAAGAAGCTACATTTGCAATAATCCTGATACAGACCCAAAATATTTACCCGGTCTACCTGATTCAAAATGTACTCTAACGGTGCCATTGCGAATTTATGATAATGTGATTGGTGCTTTAAATGTTGAAAGTGGTAAGCAGGGCGCATTCGGCGAGGAAGATCGACAGGTTGCCGAAATTTTCGGTCGTTATATTGCTATGGCGTTGAATTTCCTTGATTTGCTTGTTGTTGAGCGATTTGAAACATCCAGTCAGGCGGCAGACAATTTAAGTCGTGAGTTATCTCAACCCCTTAATGATATTATTAACTCTGCAAGTCTACTCATTGAAGATTATATCGGACATGATGATATCCGACATCGCTTAGGGAAAATCATCGATAACGTCACCAATATCAAAGCCGCAGTCAAAGATGCTCAGTCGGGGCCTAAGGGAATTCTGGGGTCACATCGGATTGAAAGGCAGCAACAAGATCCACAGTTACATGGAAAGCATGTTCTTGTCGTTGATGATGAAATGTTTATCAGGCAAACGATAGCAGATGTTATACAGAAAAATGGTATGATTGCTGATACCGCTAGTGATGGAAAAATTGCATTGGCTTTGATTTCTCAGAGGCAATATGATTTAGTCATATCAGATATTAAATTACCGCATGCTAATGGGTATGAGATATTTTCCGCAGTTAAAGAAGGGAATGAAAATACACCTGTTATTTTAATGACTGGATTTGGCTATGATCCAAATCATTCAATTGTACGTGCCAATCGTGAGGGATTGTCTGCTGTATTGTATAAGCCATTTAAGGTTGAACAGCTTATGATGGAAGTACGGCAGGCGATAGTAGCTAGATAACTGAAACTCTCTTATAACTTAATGACATTAACTCATGTATCAGCATTTATCAAAAACGGCCAAAGCGGTACTGAAACTCGCTCAATATAATGCACAACAGCAATTTACCGACTATGTTGGCACCGAGCATGTTCTATTGGCGATTCTAGAGCAGGGATTAGGCCTTGGGGTCCAGGTATTGACGAATTCATCTATTTCATACCAGGCCGTGAAAGATCAAATTGAAGCGGTGAATAAAAAACAGATGGAAGAAACCTGGGTGTTAGGACAATTACCCGGAACGCCTCATTTTAAACAAGTAATAGCGTTTGCAATCGAAGAAGCGGAAAAAGTGAAGGATAAAAAGGTTGGAACGGAATATCTATTACTAGGAATATTGAGGGAAAAAGGGTGTGTGGCTCAGATCGTCCTGCATAATCTTGGCTTAACACTGGAGTCCGCAAGGCAGGAGGTTGCTAGGTTGCAAGGGCGACCTGGCTGGCCAGATTAAAAAAACAATCCTTTCGTCTTTGGAAGTGGCTTCGTGAGCGTGTTTGTAAGTTGTTTTTAATATTTGACTTATGGAGTATTTTTTCTGGGGTATTTCTGGTTTTTTTCGGGGTGTTTCATATGAATTCATTGGAAATAATTTTAAATAGTGATATAATAAATATGTAGGATAAAGCATTCCTGCAATTGCCACTGGAAACCTCAATAAAACCAGCGATTTGTAAAAAAGTATTTGCCCCCAAATAATTTTGAAATGAATGAAAACACAATTGCTTTCATTTTTTGCCTATAGGCGAATGACATTATGATCGATTCAATAATTTATTCGTCTTTTTTGGGTATATATACGGGTTGGTGAAGAACGAAATACTTCAAAATAACTTTTAAAAAGGAATAACGTTATGGGAAAAGGAGCCAAAACAGCCTGGGGAATTGACCTTGGAAATTCAACCCTAAAAGCCATTAAGGTTGGCCAAACAGATGGTGGTGTTGAGGTTTTAGATTTTGCGGTTATTGAATATGATGGCAAAATCTTATCCCAATCTGAAATTGATGAACAACAACGTATGGATTTAATTGACCGTGCTCTAGAGCGATTTGTTGAAGAGCATGAAATTACTAAAGATGCCATGGTTGTGTCTGTGCCTGGACAAAGTAGTTTTTCACGTTTTGTGAAATTGCCTCCTGTCGACAAAAAATCAATTCCGCGTACGGTTACTTACGAGGCTGTTCAGCAGATTCCATTTGACATTGAAGATGTAGAATGGGATTGGCAAGCCTTCGAAGATAACGACTCACCAGAGGTTGAAGTCGGGATATTCGCGATAAAAAAAGAATTGGTCAATAATGCCCTTGATCCTTTTGTGCGTGCTGGCATAAATGTGGGGTCTGTGCAAATGTCTCCTATGGCCTTATATAACTTTCTGAGCTATGACCAGAAATTCTTAGAAGAGAGTGGTGGCAAAGATGCTGTGATTGCTCTTGATATTGGGGCTGATAATACCGATTTGGTTATAGCCGATGGTGTGCGAGTCTGGCAGAGAAGTATTCCGATTGGTGGTAATCAATTTACCGAAGCCGTTCAAAAAGCATTCAAGTTGAGTTTTGCGAAGGCTGAAGCCCTTAAGCGAACAGCTTCTACAAGCAAGTATGCACGTCAGATATTTCAGGCGATGCGATCGGTTTTTGCTGATTTAGCAGCAGAAGTGCAACGTTCTTTGGGTTTTTACTCTAGCAGTAATCGTCAGGTGAAATTTAAAGAAGTTGTTGCTTTGGGCAATGCAATTAAAATGCCTGGTTTGGTTAAGTTTTTGCAACAAAGTTTGTCCTTGCCTGTTAAGCGTTTGGACACGTTTGATTCTTTAACGGTATCACCTGATGTTTCCATGGCGCAATATACTGAGAATCTTCCAAGTCTCGCTACCGTCTATGGGTTAGCCTTGCAGGCTTTGGGCAAAGGGCAGATTAATAGTAATTTATTGCCAACGGAAATAGTCAAAAAATCACAATGGAAACAAAAGCGCATCTGGTTTACCGTTTCTGCAGCTGTGTTTGTGATGAGCTCTATGCTTTTTCTCTTTCAAGCAATATCGCAAGGGATGCAGGCGGATACAGCTATTAAAGATTTAGATAAATTTCTTCGGCGTTCAAAGATTATCGATTCAAATGCGAATGATAAAAAGAAGTATGAGACGATCATTAGTGAGGCCGAAAAAAGTATTAAGCAAGATTCAAATGTCTATGCCTCAAGAAATTTAGTGCCGAAAATTTTAAGATCCATTCGGGAATGCTTACCAAATGTAAGTAATGTCTTTGATCCAGCTCAAGTAGCGATGCATACAGCTTTCGCTGAAGGAAATCGCGATGTTGTTATGGAAATGCCGCGCAAACAAAGGGAGCAGGTCTTCCTGAGTAACGTCAAGATTATTTATACCAATAATTTAAATCGCGGATTTGATGAAATCTTGTCTGAATGGAAAACAAAACAGACAGAGAGTGCAGCACCAAGTACTCAGAAAAAAACAAAAAAAGATCTATTTGGTGGTAAAGGTGGGTTTTCATTGTTTGGTGGTAAAAAGAAAAAGAAGGGGGCATTACCATCAGGGTCTGGGTCTGCTAAAAATCGACGCGCAGTTGGTAGTGATGGGTTTAGCAAAGATGTCGTTCCTGGTTTCGTTGTATTGATTGAAGGAAGCACGCCACACGAAAAAGGATTCGAATACTTATTTCCGCAAAATGTTGGAGTCGATCGTGATCAGTGGGGCTTTTACAATCGATTACTCTATTTGGGTAAAACGGATAAGCGAATTCTCGAGGCGGAAAATAAGACAGATGATAAATCCAATTCTAAAAAAACCACTAAAAACAAAGTTGCGAGATCTGGTCCTATGACTCCGCTCGCACGATTAGAAAATCAACGGATGGCAAAAATGCCTTTTGAGGCATATGTGCCATCAATGGATAAATTGGAATTATATTTTGACACTTTGGATCATGGGTTAATCACAACTAAAAATTTGAAAAATGATGTTCAGCCGCCAAATTATAATTTTGGAATTCAACGTGCCGAAGATACTACCCCTGGGAATTTAGATAGTTCAGTAAAGGCAATCACTCAAAGTGGAAAATTAGACTCTGTTCAGCCATTGAAGGCTTTTTATGATCCATTTACATTAGAGCCAATAACGAAAACGTATGTAAAAGATGATCGTGGGTTTGTGATTTTGAACCGTAGAGGTGAACCTACCATGAATAATAATGATTATTGGTTTAGGCTAAAGCTAAAAATTAAATTAAAAGGTTCAACCAAGAAATAGATTTGTGATCAATTTTGTATGATATTGTAACCTTGTTAAAAAGGATAATTTATGGGATTAATTAAAAAAAATCTATTGTTGATTGTATTCATCTTGATTTTTCTCGCAGGCATGGGCATTTTTGCTTACGGGTGGACTGTATTTGGCAAGAATGATGAGAAAATACAAACAGTAGATAGAAAATATAGGAAAATAAAAGGTTTAAGAAGTAAGCTCGTAGCGAATAATGTTTTGGCTAATTATGAGAGAGTCGCAAACGCTTCTAAAAGAAGCCAAGAGGAGTTCCGAAATGATATTATTGCTACAACTGACCGGCCTTTAATTTTTGATGGTGTGTTTCCAAAACCGTCTGGCTTAACCTTTGACAATTTATATCAGGATTTTTCTGGTATGTATTGTGATTTAGTTGATGGTTATCTAAAAACACTTAATGCCGGCTCTCGTCCTTCTGTTGTTGATGAAGAGGCAGTTCGGTCAAAAATTGATTCAACCAGTTCCGTTGGAGGTGGTATACGGGGTTTGAATTCAAATGCCGCGACAAATACAGGGGCGGATATACAGGTTAATGAGCTTCGTAAAGAGCGTTCGAGGAAAATTAGTATTTATGCTAATCACAACTCCTTTTTTGCTTATGAGTTTTGGCGTAATTTTCAATTAGATAAAAATGATACCATGTTAAAAAATAGTTGGTATACCCAAATAGGTCATTGGATTCAGGAGGATGTTGTACATGCAATTCGAGATATTAATTATCCCTCAAGGTCCGTTGCAAAGTCGCCCGTAAAGCGTTTGATTGAAATTTCATTTGGTGGGCCGGCTTTTTCGGGTCGACCGAGTGTAAGTGATGACAAACGAAAGGCAGAAATTGTTACACGTCGTGTTAATAATAGTGTTTATATGACCCCTGAATATTTGAGGGCTCGTGCTAGCAAAGCCGGGGCAAGCGGAAAAGGAAGTTCCGGTAGTTATGGTCAAATGACCTACGCTTGGACAAAACGATCCAGTGATAAACTAGTCGATGTCGTGCATTTTGAAATTGCTGTTGTGATTGATTCTACTCGGATAAATGATTTTATTGATGTATTGCAAAGTGATAAGTTTACCGAGGACGTATCGGGCAATGGTGAGATTACTAAAACCAACAGGCGTAACCAAATGACTGTTCTTCAGATTCAATTAGATCCTTTAAATATTACTGAAGAAGAAAAGGGTGGTTTTTTCTATGGCCCTTCTTCATTGAAAGTATTAAGAGTTATATGTGAATATACTTTTTATCGTGAAGGCTATGACCGATATATGCCCGAAATGGTTAAAAATGAATTGAATCCCAAAAAGAAATAATCACGCTTAAACTTAAATAAACATTATTCATAATTAAAATAACAGGACATTCGATATGGCAAAGAAGCAAGGTTCGATCGTTGATATCTTATTTATGCTGAGTGACAAAATTGTGCTTTTGATTACAATTGGAGTACTTGGTTGGGTTGTTTACGATTGTTTCATTAAGCCAAAAGGTGTACAGGATGGTGGCCAGGTTTTAAGTACCTCCAAAGCTGCTGCTGATGGTGGTGTATTAATCGATGGTTATATTAATCAAATTAAGCGACCAGATAATTCAACCAAGCCACCTGAAATGGTAGATGTCAAAGACTTGTTCGCTAGAAAACAAACATTTAAAACAGATCAAATTGATAGAATTCCTCTTCGGCCTATTTTTCTTGTTGATATGGAATTAGAAGAAGACCGCATGGCATATACTATCCCTGAGATACCGCGGACAAGTCAAGCGAAGATCGACCATTTTCATGGTCGAGTTTATAGGCCTGTTATTCAAGAATTGTCGCTTGAAAATGACCAAGTTACTAATGAAGTTGCTGATGTCAATGTTATTACTGTTGAAGCTATGATACCATTTAAGGAATTACGTGCTCAATTTAATAGGAATTTTGGGCGTGCTCAACAGCCTTTTGAAGTGACTGAACCAGTATTTGCTGATGTTAATTTACAACGTTCCCAATTAAATGCAGATGGTATTTGGTCAGATTGGCAGAATGTAGAACGTATATCTGTTGATCCAATAAAAACAGCGATGATCTCCTTTGATATTAGAAAATATTCTAATAAAAGTTATTTGAACTATTTAAAAATATTTCAACAACCAACTTTGCAAAAATCTATTTTGCAACCCGGTATGTATGATGTGGTAGATTTAGAAGAATGGTTGCCACCAACGAAACGGTTGAAAAAATTAAAAGAAAATAAAAGTGGTGGTGGTATAAAACGTCGTAATGTCGTTGATCGTAAAAAAGTGACAGATAATAAACGAAAAAACTTCATGGGAATATTGGGTGGTAATAAGAAAAAGAAAGGTGGTTCTTTATCATTATTTCTGGGTGGAGCGAGAAAATCCAATAATCAAACCAAATCAAATAAAGAGAGCGAAAACGTGAATTCAGAATCTTGGTTTAATCAAGAGAATATCACCCTTTGGGCACATGATGATTCCGTTAAGCCGGGTTTTGTTTATCGTTATCGAATACAAGTGGGTGTCTTTAACCCCATTGCTGGTCACAGTTGGTTTAATGAATCACAACGTCATTTAAAAGACCAGATGGTATTGTGGTCTGAGCCTATTGACGTTGATCAGTATGTGTCCGTTCCAGAGAGTACTTTGTTCTTCCCTAAAACAGTTAAGCAAAATGAAAAAACGGTAGATGTTGAAGTCTATCGCTGGCAGGATGGCCAGTGGCACACAAAACGATTTAAACAGTTAGGTGTTGGGGCTGTTATTGGTGAAATTGAAGTTCCTAAGAAAAAGAGTTCAAGTTCATCTACCGATCCTGAACCTTTACCCATAGATTATAGAACAAACGTTACGATTCTAGATATTATTCCAAATACACAACATTGGTGCAAAAGTGGAACAAATATTAGATCTGTTACAACAGCCGATTTAATCGTACAAGATGAAAATGGACGTGTGACACGCATCGGGGTAGACAAGCAAACCTGGCCTGAATCGCTTCAGCAACGAAGTAAAGAAGTGCGGCGTGCATATGTAGATCAGCGTCCACAACGTCGTCCCGGTTAATCTAATGGAATAGGATCGTCGTCGTGTGGCGTTGCGGAAGGCGTTGGTTTGGCGGTTTGTTGTGGCTGAATAACCGGCTTGGCGGATAAATTGCTTTTTACATTATTGAAAATGTTTTTAGCCGCCTTAATACTTTTGCTTTGAGCTGTAACCAGAATCGCCATTGATAAAAACCATAGACCAACATATCTGATAAAATACATTCCTAAGTTGGTTAATCTTTCTGTTTGATCTACATAATTATTATGGATGGTATACCAATAGCTGCTGCTGAGTTGTTCATAGGTATACAAAAAACCTGGTATTTCAGGATTGACAATCGTTTGCCATGGAAATATCAATACGCATAATACTAAAGAAAGAAAAAAGGCTTTGGTTGAAAAGGCGATTTGGCCTAATTGGCCTATCATGGATATATTTAAGCCAATTAAAAGGCTAATGCTGAATAAAATCGCTGTAAAAAGAACTAGACAATTTAATCCTTTTAATGCGATTTTTATGAATTCATTAATTAGTTTTACATTTTCAAATTCAGATTGAGCATTTGGGGCTGGATCATTATTCGTGGAATCTTGCTGAATGAATTGGTAATGAGCATTTGTCCAGGAAGTTAGGCTTCTACTTTCTGTTGTATTATAAACTAATTCTGTGTTGGATAGGTGGGGTTCAAACGGTAGTACCTGGTCAAGTACACCTAAATGCATAGTCCAGAAAATACCTTGTAATCCAATTAAAGCTAAAAACAGAAGCCAGAAAAAAAGACTTCTTGCAGCCTGGAATGTTTTAAATGCTTCGATAGCGTCATTTTGTTGAAGTTGTTGATCGTAAGCCATTTCTAGGTCTCCTGAAATGAAAGACAAGAATTAGATTGCAAATGGTAGTTACTAAAAAATATTCTAAGATCAGGTTGTTTTTTCGTAAACACCTTTATCTTTTTTAACCAGTTTTGTAAACCCTTTGTCTCGAAGGTTTCCGTCAGATAATAAGGCGACACCTCCGGAAAACTTCGAGGGAACCTTTTTTATTTTTACACCACATTCAGGGCATTTTTTTAATGGTTTCTCACTCATGGATTGGAGAATGTCAAAGCCATCCTTGCATCGACATTTACCTTTAACTTTTTCGGTAGCTTTATAATGGTAGATAGGCATTAGCTAAACAAGGCCTCCACAAATGTTTCTGGTTCAAAAGGTTCAATATCTTGTGGTTTTTCACCAAGTCCAATGAATTTGACTGGTATATTAATTTGATTTCGAATTGCAACGACGATGCCCCCTTTTGCTGTTCCATCTAGTTTGGCAAGCATTAGCCCGGTGACATCGACTGCTTCAGAAAACATTTTAGCTTGGTTAATGGCGTTTTGTCCAGTTGTTGCATCTACCACTTGAAGTACTTCATGAGGGGCATCTGGGATTTTTTTGGCAATGACATCCCGAATTTTCGTTAACTCTTTCATGAGATTTACCTGGGTATGTAACCGCCCAGCTGTGTCAATAATAAGAACATCCGCATTTCGAGCGATCGCAGCTTCACATGCATCGTAAGCAACGGAAGCGGGGTCACTTCCTTGTTGCTGTTTCACGATGTGAACACCTGTTCTTTCGCTCCAGATGGTTAGTTGTTCAACCGCCGCAGCTCGGAAGGTATCACAAGCCCCCAGGACGACCTGTTTACCTTGTTCACTTAGCATGGCGGCTAGTTTAGCTACGCTGGTTGTTTTTCCACTGCCATTGACACCTGTGACCATAATGCATGTGGTTCCTGTGTCTGAAAATTTTAATTCACGATCCTGACTGGGCCAGTACTCGATGAGATCTTTCTTTAAGAAAGGGACGATTTCTTCCGCAGAAGTGATTTTCTTTTCTTTCCAGGCAGTTCTTAGGTCTTCGATAATTTGCATGGTCGTTTCAACGCCTAAATCATCACTGATCAACTGCTCTTCCAATTCTTCGAGAAGGGTGTCGTCTATTTTTCTACCAAACGTTAATACACTTTTAAGCGAATCTGTGATTTTTTGACGACTTCTTTGAAGGCCATTTTTTAGTTTATCGAGTGCTTTTGCAAATAATGCCATGATTCATATCGTCCAAGTATTTATTTGTTAATTTCTTTTCGAATCGCATCTAGAACGCCATTCACAAAAGAAGGCGCTTGAGTTGTGCTGAATAATTTCGCAATTTCAATGGCTTCGTTGATGACCGCTTTTTCTGGTATTTCTTTGCAGTACATCAATTGGTAGGCACCGAGTCGGATATTACTTCGGTCAATCAGATCAATGCGTTTGAGTTGCCAGTTTTCACTCGTTGAACTTATCATCACATCAATTTCAGATAGATTTTTCCAGCAACCTAAAGCTAGCTCCTTGGCCATGTCATTTGCTTTTGGGTCTGTAGAATATTCTTTTAGGAATGAATCCATGTGCGATAGTGTTTCGCCATGCTGAATTTCCAGTTGATATAAAAACTGAATGGCCAGTTGGCGAGCTATGCTTCGGTAATCCTGGTTGGTTGTCATTTCATCTTGGTTGGTAGTTGTAGAAAGCATTACGCGTGGAATCCTCTATTCAGTAAAACGGTTTTAGGCAACCCTATTATAGTTTATCAATTTCTTTGATGACATTAATCATTTCAATTGCACTGCAAGCCGCATTGTATCCAATATTGCCACATTTGGCTCCTGCTCTGTCGATAGCTTGTTCGAGTGTATCGCAGGTAATCACTCCGAATAGGGTAGGGACTTGGGTTTCTAGGCCAATTTCACCAACGCCTTTTGTGATTTGCTGGCATACGTAGTCATAGTGGCTGGTTTGGCCGCGGATGATGGCTGAGAGACAAATAATCGCATCGAAATTTTTAGTTTTGGCCAGTTTTTTGGCTATCATTGGAACTTCAAAAGCTCCAGGAACCCAAACTGTTGTGATGTTATTTTTGTTACAACCATGTTTGGTTAGGCAATCCGTTGCGCCTTGGAGTAACTTTGAGGTTATGAATTCATTGAATTGGCTAACGACAATTGCAAAGGATTCGCCTTTGATTTCCATGGTGCCATGAATCGTTTTAGACATAATTAACTAGCGTCCTATAAGGAGTTTATAAAATTCTCGAACATCGTGCAAACCAACTATTTTAGCATAAGCTGGGGATTGATGCAAATAGTCGAATTTCGGTGGTGAAAAAGAGGCGTACGGATTTACGCTTGTATAAGATGTTAAAAGTGTGATCGATTGTAAGTGTTTGTGAAATAATGAATAAAGTCTTTTTGTGCTGTTGGGGGTCTTTTAAGGATTTCGTAAGAATTTAGCTATGGAAAAAAATATTTTTTTTGTACATCCCCAGTGAGTAAAATTAGATTTAATAGATGGAATAGTAGGAATTTATGAAACATGTATGGTACTTGTACGTATAAGTATTATAGCGTATTATGATAATTGCTATATTAAGCTAGTGTAAAATTAGGGTAGGAGATAATTTGGTGAATTTTTCACCCATTCAACATTTTAAACGATTATCTAATCTGAAGTTTGTGCTTTTGCTGTGCGCTATCTGTCTAGTTGGGTGTAATAGTGAAAAATATAAGCAAGAGGCAGATGGTGATGTTTACCAAATTATCGACCAAGTGTGGCAGGAAGAATATGGTCCCAAGGCAAATTATCGAGTGAATGATGTTAAGGGGACCGAGAATGATATTTCAAGGGACCTGGATCCCAATAATTTTGATGTTATTTCTCTGGCACAAGCTGTTTCGATAGCTACGGTTCAAAACCGAAACTACCAGGAAGAAAAAGAATTACTTTATGAGGCCGCTTTGCAATTAACAGAGGCTCAATATGATTTCGATCCACAATTGTCTTCGATGTTTTCAGGGACTTATAATGATGCATCAGAAGCACTTGCATTAAGTAATTCGACATCATTTGAGCGAATGTTGGCGAATGGGGCTAAGGTGAGTATTGATTTAGCCTCAGACTGGATTCGTATACTGATGGGGGATCGTAGTACCTCGATTGGGACTATTTTGACATCGACATTGACACTGCCATTATTGAAGGGCAGTGGCGAGCATATTGCTAGAGAAGGTTTAACTCAGGCGGAGCGAGACGTTATTTATCAATTACGCCGTTTCTCTCAGTTTCGTAAAAAATTTGTCGTCGATATTATTAAAGAATATTATTCTGTTTTGCAATCTTATGATCGAGCTCGGAATGAGCAAAGTAACTATAATGGGTTGGTTATTTTGGAAGAGCGAACTTCACTTTTGGCACAAGCGGGTCGTTTGCCCTTTTTTGAAGTTGATCAGGCCAGTCAACAGACATTAAGTGCCAAGAATGATCTTATCGATGCTCAGCAAAGTTATAAATCAAATCTCGATTCATTTAAAATTACGTTAGGTTTGCCGACTGAATATAATCTTGTTCTTGATCCAGAAGAGCTGAGTTGGCTTTACGATATGGAAATCACCGGAGAAGCTGGATTTACTCTGGAAGATGCTGTTAATATTGCACTTTCGTATCGTATGGATTTGAAAATTGAAAATGATAGACTTCAGGATGCGAAGCGAAAAGTTGTTGTTGCAGAAGATGCATTAAGAGCGGGGCTTAGCATTTCAGCATCAAGTTCAATTGTTGGTGTCGGATCTAGAGCGAGTGATATTAGCTATGGTGGGGTCGAAACATATGAGTTTTCGCTTGATTTGCCATTGGATCGATTGGTTGAACGAAATGCCTATCGTAATACATTGCTTCAGCATGAAAAGCAAAAACGAGCATATTCACTGGCCCATGATCAGGTTAAGTTGGATGTTCGAGAATCTTTTCGTAATTTAAAACAAGCCGCTATTGGTTTTCAAATTAGTGAACAAAGTTTGGAGTTAGCCGAAAAGCGAGTAGAAAGTAATGACTTGTTATTGGAGGCTGGCCGAGCACAAATACGTGATTTATTAGAAGCACAAGGTGCCCTCATACGTGCACAAAATGGTAAGACGTCTGCGTTGATTCAGTATACAAATACAAAATTGGATTTATTACGCAACATGGAAATATTGCAAGTTCGTCCTGATGGTTATTGGGAGCAAAAATTATGACCGTACCCAAATTTAAAATATCGCTATGTTCTTTCTTGAAACAGTTAATGTTGGTTTTGTTCATCTTAATGATTCCGACGGTTCTATTTGTCGGGTGCTCCAAGGGGTCTACCTCTGCGGCGAGTAAGGCGACTTACAAAGTAGAACGTCGAGACTTAACGATTAGTGTCACGGAGAGTGGGAATATTCGCGCGTTAAATTCAATCAGCATTAATTGTAATGTGGACGGTCGTAATATGATCATTGGCTTAATTGAAGAGGGGACATTTTTAACGGAAGAAGATGTGGAAAAAGGGACCATTTTATGTGAAATTGATTCATCTCAAATGCGTAAAGATGTTACAAAGGCTGAAATTTCATTTGCCTCCGCAGAAGCCAGTTATAAAGAAGCGCAGGAAGCGTATGATATTCAAATCAAGCAGAATGAAAGTGATATCAATGCCAGTAAATTAAAGTTGCGTTTTGGTTTAATTGACTTACAGAAATATCTTGGTGCAACGTTGGCCAACGATTTGGTAGAGAGAAGTTTGACTGATGATAATATTAGTGAGTATATTCCAACGATCATTAAAGATGCAGCATTGGGTGGTGAAGCAAAGCAGAAATTACGTGAGTTAACTTCTGAAATCAGTTTAAAAGATGGTCAACACCAGCGTTCCGTTTCAAAGTTGGGTTATACTGAAAAATTGTATGAAAAGAAATATGCATCCAAAACAGAATTGGAAGCCGATCAATATGACGTCGATTCCAATCAGGTTAATGTTGAAAAAGTAAAAACGTCTTTAGAGCTCTACAAGCTATATGAGTTTCCAAAGCAAACGGAAAAATATTTGAGTGATTACAAAGAGTTTCAATTAGAATTGGAGCGTACCTTTGCCAAAGCACGTTCTCGTGAAGCTCAGGCTAAAGCAAAGTTAGAGAGCAATCGTGCACGTTATGAACTTGAGATGACGGATCTTGCGAGAAATCGAGAGCAGCTTGCGGCATGTATTATACGTGCTCCCGCTCCAGGTTTGGTGATTTATGCCTCGAGTTTAGATCGGTGGGGACGTGATGACCGTCGCATTGAGTTAGGGGCTACGGTACGTGAGCGTCAGAAGTTGATAGAAATTCCAGATCCGTCTGTCATGGCCGTTGAGATTCAAGTGCGAGAATCCTGGGTTGATAAAGTGAAGCCTGGGCAAAGAACAAAAGTTGTTGTGGATGCTTTTCCAGATAAGGTATTGGAAGGGGAGGTGATGTCGATTGCTCCCTTGCCTAATCCTGAAAAATTCTGGCAGGATACCGGGGTTAAGGCGTATAAAACCATGGTCAAAATTAATGGTACCCATGAGTATTTGAAACCCGGTATGTCAACTAAGGTTGAAGTCATCATCAATGAACTTGAAGATGTTCTCTGTGTGCCACTCCAGGCGATCGCTAACCGGGATAATAATAAAGTCTGTTTTATTTCTCAAGGCGATGCTGCGAAAGAATTGGATATTCAAACAGGGGCATTTAATGACAGTTATATTGAGGTGATTTCTGGTTTGCAGGAAGGTCAAGATGTCTTACTGGTACCTCCTCGCGATATGTCACGTGGCTCAAAAGATAAGGGGGATTCTAAGAAAGAAAAGAATAAACCTTCTGGTCCTCCTAAAATGGCCGATGAGAAAAAGGAAAAGCGATCCAAACCGGATGGTAAGCCGATTGCTAAGAAATCAGGAAATAACCAGGAAAGCATCAATTGATCATTTCTATATGAATGATACTACATGTATTAAACAAGACTATTTCAATAAGAATACCAACTAATTATGTCCGTTGTAGAGGTTAAGCACTTATATAAAACTTACCAACTGGGTAAGATGGAATTGCCTGTGCTCAAAGATTTTAATATGAGTGTGCAGCAGGGAGAATATATTTCCATCATGGGCCCGAGTGGATCAGGCAAGTCGACGTTATTAAATATCCTGGGATGTTTGGATCGGCCAACATCGGGCGAATATCTTCTCAATGATCGTGAAGTAACTACGTTGGAAGATGATTCACTATCACGAATACGTGGTGCTGAAATTGGTTTTGTGTTCCAATCTTATAATCTGATTGCTCAATTAAATGTGATTGAAAATATAGAAGTTCCTATGGTCTATCAGGGGTATACTGAAAAGGCCAGTAAGGAGCGAGCAATAGAACTTGCAGAAAAAGTTGGGTTAGGTGATCGCATTAAGCATAAGCCTTTTGAGTTAAGCGGTGGTCAGCAGCAACGTGTCGCCATAGCACGTGCGTTGGCAAATGATCCCTTATTTATATTAGCAGATGAGCCAACCGGAAATCTGGATTCAAAAAGTGGGCGAGAAATTCTGGATTTGCTAAATGGGTTGCATGATGCGGGAAAAACCATGATCATGATTACTCATGATAAGGCCACGGCTGAATGTACGCAGAAAACGATTCATCTATTGGATGGAAAAATCGAGCGAATTGATGAAAACCGAGGTGTGGCCTGATGTTTTTTCGTTTCAGCCGAATCATTAAATTAGGTGCCAAGAGCCTTTGGCTTCATCGATTGCGTGCGATTTTAACGACGATGGGGATTATCTTTGGTGTTAGCTCTGTGATTGCGATGCTGGCGATTGGCGAAGGGGCTAGCCAGGAAGCTCAGGCCAGGATTGCTCGGTTAGGTAGTACGAATATTTTAATTGAATCTGTGAAACCGCCTGAAAGTCAAAGTAGTAGTCAGAATCAAGGTAATACCAAAGCGTATGGCTTAACCTATAAAGATGCCCAAATGATCCGCGATGTGATACCTGATGTTTCAGTGGTGGTACCGATTCGCCGAATCAATCAAAAAGCGATCTATCGTAATCGTAGTGCCAGCATTGAAGTGATTGGTACGGTTCCGTGGTATACTGAAATATCCCCTATGCGTCTGAAGGAAGGGCGATTTCTTACAGAAATTGATTTACATTACAAAAGCAGCGTCTGTATTTTAGATGAGCAGGCGGCGGATGAATTATTTATTTTTGATGATCCAATTGGCCAATCGATTAAAATTAAAGGTGAGTATTATACCGTTGTTGGTGTCGCTTCGACGATTGGCCCTATCGACACTCAGGGCACTGGAGGATTAGAGCAATCCTCAGCCAATATTTATGGTGGTGTGGCTGGTAATGTTTATATTTGCCTGTCGACTTTTAAAAGTAGATTTGGTGAAATGAAATTGCAATTTACCGGTGGATCACGAAGCATGGAAAAAGTGGAGTTGGAACAAATTACGATTCGAGTCAAATCTTTGGAAGCTGTTGAGCCCACACGCGATGTTTTGATTGAGCTTTTAGATAGTACACATAAGCATGAAGATTATAAAATTACGGTGCCGATCGAATTGATTCGTCAGGCACAGGAAGAAAAACGCATATTTAGTATTGTGCTTGGTTCGATTGCCGCGATCTCACTTTTGGTGGGAGGGATTGGTATTATGAATATTATGTTAGCGACTGTGAGTGAGCGAACCCGTGAAATTGGCATTCGCCGGGCATTGGGGGCCAAGCGTACTGACATCATTGCTCAATTTTTAACAGAAACTTTACTACTAACCATTGCCGGTGGATTGCTGGGTATTATGCTTGGTATAACCATTCCTTATTTTGTGACAAAATTTGGTAATATGCCAACGGTTGTGACAACCTCATCTCTTATATTGGCTTTTGGTATTTCTGCGGCTGTTGGGATTACCTTTGGTTGGTACCCGGCTTATCGTGCTGCTCACATGGATCCGATTGAATCTTTACGGCATGAATAATATCTATTATTAAAAAGAAATCTCCACACCAACATGTGACATGGAGATTTCAACAATAGAGATAGTAGTGTATCGTTATTTAAGCTGATTTTTTAATTTCAGAATTATCATCTGGCTCATCAGCGGGTTTTTCAATTTTAGCTTTTGGTTTAAATTCTTTCTTTTTGTGATCCTGTTCTTCAAGGAAACTGAGAAGTCTTCCGCGAAGTTCGTAATAGCGAGGATCTTCCAGGATCTCAGAGCGAGTTCTGGGTTTTTCGAAGGGGATTTCCAGGATTTCACCGACCTTCGCCGCCGGGCCGTTGGTCATCATGACGATTCGATCTGACAGATAAATAGCTTCATCGACATCGTGGGTTACCATCATGGTTGTCATTTGATTCTTGTCGAGAATCTTAATCAAGATGTCTTGTAGATCCATTCGTGTAAGCGAATCTAATTTACCGAAAGGTTCATCGAGTAATAGCATCTTGGGTTTAAGCGCTAATGCTCTTGCAATGCCTACGCGTTGCTGCATACCGCCTGAAAGCTCATTAGGCATTTTATGCATCGAGTCACCAAGCCCAACGATATTCAGAAAGTACTCACAAATTTGATGTCTTTCTTTTTTGCTGGCATGTGGGTAGACTTGATTGACACCTAACATCACATTATTTAGCGTGCTCATCCATGGGAGTAAGTTTGGGGCCTGAAATACAACCGCTCGATCGGGCCCAGGGCCAGCAACTTCCTTTTTGTCGACGACGACATTGCCACCTGATTTTTCCAGCAATCCTGCTGTCATACTCAACACGGTTGTTTTACCACAGCCGGAGTGGCCAATGATAGAGACAAATTCTCCCTGATTCATTTTTAAATTAAACCCATCAACGATCACAGCATCGCCTTTGGGTGTTTTGTATATCTTTACTAAATTGACTAAATCAATAAATTCACTCATTGTTGTAACCTCACTACTATCTATTCTCTATCTATCTATTTAAAGTAAACGATGCCCTCAGTTTTAAGCTGCTGATAAATCAACGGGTTGTATATCAGGCAGGACAATATTAGTATTTACATTCAATGATTTCGCTTCGGTATTAACGTCCATTAAATAGCTTGTAACGGCATTACGAATTTTTTTAAATTCAGGATCATCATTCATAGCTGTTCTATCACGAGGGCGCTCAAGTGGAACTTTAAACTCCGGTCCAAAGGTGGCATTTGGACCAGGTTTGAGTGGTACGATGCGATCTGCGAGTAGAATCGCTTCATCGACATCATTTGTAATCATAATGACGGTGCGGCGATCTTTTTCCCATATATTGGTAATTTCATCCTGTAAAACTGCTCGCGTTAAAGCATCTAATGCAGAAAGAGGTTCATCCAGAAGTAAGATTTCCGGTTGCATGGCCAAGGCACGAGCGATAGATACACGTTGACGCATACCACCAGATAGTTCATGTGGTTTTTTGCCGATAGCAGGTAACAGGTTGACCATGTCGACATATTTTTCGACATGTTTTCTACGTTCAGCTCTGGACAGTTTAGGGAAAACCTGTTTTACAGATAAATCGACATTGCCTGCGACACTGAGCCAGGGTAATAATGAATAGTTTTGAAAAACGATTCCTCTGTCAGGGCCTGGATCGGTAATTTCTTGGCCTTTGAGCATGATTTGCCCACTGTCGGGCGTGATGAGTCCTGCCATGAGTGAAATAAGAGTTGATTTTCCGCTGCCAGAAAAACCAACTATGGCGATAAATTCACCTTCTTCAACTTGTAAATTAATATCATTCAAAACTTCGGTTCGCAGATTTGCACTGCCATAACCTTTGTTAACGGATTTCATTTCTAAGAATGCCATAACTGAATCTCCAATCTCTATTGTTTAAGCACTAACGACTGAATCAAAACTAACCAGTTTCTGCAAGATAATCATGATGCGATCGAGTAGAAAGCCGATCGAGCCGATGGTAAACACGGCAACCATGATTTGTGCAAGGGTTTGGCTTGATCCATTCTGGAACATGTCCCATACAAATTTCCCAAGTCCTGGGTTTTGTGCCAGCATTTCTGCGGCAATCAATACCATCCAGCCAACGCTTAATGAGATTCGTAGACCTGCAAACATATAAGGTAAAGACGAAGGTAACATGATTTTAAAGATACGAGTAAAAGTCCCCAGCTTTAAAACGCGTGCTACGTTGATGTGATCTTTATCCACAGAAGCGACACCCAGTGCCGTATTAACCAGTGTTGGCCAGAGTGAACAGAGTGCAACGGTGATCGCAGAAGAGATAAAAGATTTTTCAAACCAGGCTTCTCGGGGGTCTGTGGTATAAAGTGCACCAACGATGATCATCACAATCGGCAGCCAGGCGAGGGGGGAGACAGGCTTAAATACTTGGATAAGTGGGTTCATTGCGGCCATAAAGACATTACTGAGTCCACAGAAAATACCCAGTGGAATCGCAATGGCTGATGCAATCAAAAAGCCTGCAAAAACTGTTTTTAAACTAGTCACAATTTGATCGAAATAGGTGGGGGTTTCAGCATACTTTCGATTTTTGGTTTTTGTCGCCATTTTTTCCATTTTAGCTGCTCGTTTTTCCAGTTTGGTTTTTTCTTCTGGTGTAGCAGCTGCTAATGCTTGCTGGGTAAACCCGGCAGCTTTTTCTTCATAGGATTTAGCTTTTTCACCTTGTTTGATATAGAAATCTTTTGCTTTTTGGCGGGATTCGTTATGGGCATCAATTAGACTACCGGCTTCTTTAGCAACTTCTTTCGGCGTGGGGACATTACCATATTTGGTTTCAATGTTAGAAGCGACAGCCCACCACATGACAAGAAAGACGCCAAAAGCAATGATAGGTACGACGATGAATTTCAAGATGCTGTTAATCTGCTCAGGGGGATTTTCCCCACTGAGCAGAAGAACGATCGGTTTGAACGCCGGAAGACCGGCAATATCTAATCCATTGAGGATTTTTTGTTTAATGGACATGAAACACTCCTATCTATCTATTGTTTTCTACTATTGTTAACTAACTATAAAAATTAAATATTTAAATTTCAAAAGATGCTTATCAATTATTGCTTTGCTAGCTTTTCAGATTCTTTGTTACCTATTTTGTGCGAGTTAATATATTCGATTGGTTTTTTTGCGTCGTACATCACGCCATCAATAAAATCTTTTGTTGGAGGCTTATAGCCATCCGTTTCAGGGATTTCACTTTTTGCAATGTACTCTTCTTCGACAAGCAGAGCTGCAGCTTTCTTGTAAATGTCTGGTCGATAAATCTTTTTTGCCGTTTCGTGATACCAACTTGCAGGTTTGGATTCTGTGATTTGTCCCCAGCGACGCATTTGTGTTAAGAACCAGATGCAGTCACTGTAGTATGGGTATGTCGCATTGTATTTGTAAAATACATTAAAATCAGGCATTGAACGTTTATCTGTTTTTTGGAATAAGAACGTTCCTGTCATACTATTTGCGATTACATCATAGTCGGCACCGACATATTCTTTTTTTGATAGAATTTTGCAGGCTTCTTTACGATTTTTTAATTCACCTTTCGCATCTGTTTCATCCAACCATTTTCCGGCACGAATCAATGCTTTGACGACGGCCAATGTGGTTTGTGGATGCTTATCGGCCCACTCTTTGGTGATACCAAACACTTTTTCGGGATTGTTTTTCCAGATGTCATAGTTAGTTGTCACGGGAACACCAATGCCACGAATTACTGCTTGTTGGTTCCAAGGTTCACCAACGCAATATCCTTGAATGGTACCGGCTTCTAAAACAGATGGCATTTGAGGTGGAGGTGTTACAGATAATAAAACATCTGCATCAGTAAAACCGCGTTTGTCCGTTTCAGTATATAATCCTGGATGAATGTCTGATGCAGCAAGCCAGTATCGGATTTCGTAGTTGTGTGTTGATACGGGAAAGACCATGCCCATGCGTAAGGGATTACCTTCTTCAGCAAATTCTGCTACGATAGGTTTAAGTGAGTCTGCTGAAATTGGGTGTTTGGGGGTGGGGCTTTTTAGTGCTGCATCATTTTCTTGCATTTTTGCCCAGATACGATTTGAAACGGTAATGCCATTACCATTTAAATCCATACTGAAAGGTGTAATGATATGAGCTTTAGTACCAAAGCCAATGGTTGCTGCAATGGGTTGACCAGCGAGCATGTGAGCTCCGTCCAGTTCACCACCAATCACGCGGTCAAGAAGTACTTTCCAGTTCGCTTGAGCTTCAACGGTGACGAAGAGGCCTTCATCTTCGAAGTAACCTTTTTCTTTGGCAATAATAATGGGGGCACAGTCGGTTAATTTGATAAATCCAAATTTCAGTTCATCTTTTTCAACATCCAGCATTTCTGCGTATGCTAATGTGGTAAATGTTAGAGTTAGGATCAAAGTTAGTAAAAGCTTTCTCATTTTTTATCTGTCCTTTCAAGGTTGTTAAACAGGGGCTATCTCTTTGTTATGGAGTTATTCTGCTATAATCTATTAATAAACAATATCAAATTGGAACCAGGTTTTGGTTCGGTCACCTTCACCAGATTTACCATTGTAATCAGCGAACTTAACGAGGAATTTTACATTTTTGTTGATTTTCTTTGCTAAGGCGATGTCCAGTTCTTCACCATATTCTGATGCACCACTATCAGCATCAAACCAGTGGTATACAACCGTTCCCATGAAACCTAATGGAAGTTGAGTTCCAGCGACGACATAGAAATCTTCAATACCTGTTTCAGGTGTTGCCAGGAATCGATCAGCCCAGCCATTGAATTTGTGTAGTGTGGCCAGCGGTGTTCTAAAAGCGCTACCTTGCGTTCCTGCTCCATCACCATCTTCACCTAGGATTTCAAGGCCGGCACCAATTTTTGATTTACCCGATACAAGTATAACTTCGTATAGTTGATAGTCTGCATCGTAACTAAGTGGGCTATTGTCGCCTTCGCTTTGAGTTGCGTAAGAAACGGTATATTTCACAGACGTGTTGTCGCTTACTTTATTATTGCCTGTGACTCGCACACCAAAGGTATCGGTTGAATTTGCTGCCGAGTTATCAAAGTCAAGTAAATAGGCAAAGCCTGTTACCTTTAATTCTTTATTACCAGTTGATACATTGATGATATGTGAGTTGGATTCAAAATCACGATCAGCATCTGGGCCAAAAATACGATTAATATCCCAGAGGTAGCTGTAATGGACGTTGACATCTTTGCCAAGTTTTCCTTTAATTGTCGCGGCGTCAAAAGTTTGTTCATTTTGTCGCCAGCCAACGTTACCAACAAAACGTGCATCATCTAAAATAATTCGTTGTCGACCAAAAATAATTTCAATGCCGTCTTGTGTGTATTTCACAAAGGCTTGATTTATTTCAGTATCTTCAGGATCGGCGACAACGGCTTTGCCTCCATTTGAATTTAAGCCCGCGGCATTGTAGCGGTCGTCGTCAAAGCTACGAATATCTTCAACATCAACATGAAAGGTAAAACCACGATATGTTTTTGTTGTATAGCCTAAGCGTAGACGCTCTGTATATGCTTCAGAATCGGCAAAGCCATCTTGGTCTACAAGTTCGGCGCGAACACGAATATTAATGCTGATATCTCCATGAAGTAGAGCGTCTTTAAAGGTTTTAGGTTCGTCTTTTGCTAAAACTTGTGTTGTGCTTATGACTGTAATCAAGCAAGCTAAGAGTAGTGTAAATTTGTGTGGGAGTCGTAAAGGGGAGTTTGTTATGCGAGTCCGTTGTGCTGTTGCGCCTTCAGTGTAGTTGTTCATGAATTCTCCATTATCATAATTCATTTTTTCGAAGATTTAATTTCCTTGTCACTCTTTGTTTAAAGTTTGTCCGGACAGCATGTATGTAAGCAAAGCCTATGCCAGAAATTTTATAGTACATATCAGACCAAAAGGACTTTGGTCGAATTCAACAACAATTCCGTTAATACAATAGATATAAAAGATTTGATTTTCTTTGTTTATGACCAAGTGTGGTCAATTGCTTTTTCAGGGGTTTATGTGGAATTAATTCAAGGATTTTACAAAATGTAAATATTTGGTTGGTTTTCGCCAATCTTTGGTAAAATACGTAATGGTAATGGCAATGTTGATATGCTACCAAATGGTAAGGGTGTGGTAGGGTAGACTAGTAGAATCATATGTTTTGTCAGGGAGCCTTATTTAAACGATTATTCAATATAGATAAAGGTGATAGGGTAGAAATATTTCATCAACTTAGGCTAATTTCCTTGACCATCCGCGACGTGCATTATATATTTGCCTAGCTCGCATCATTGGGAGTGGCGAATAGAGCCTATTAAGAGTTAACCCGATATTCTATAGGATTTTATGAGACATGGCAGAGGCTAAAAAAACAAAAAAGACAACAAAAAAAGCAACCAAGAAGAAAACAACTGCCAAGAAGACTGAAGCCAAGCGGACCGAGGTGCGTAAGAAGGTTACTCGCAAGCCTCCTAAATCAGATATTAATGATGACCCAAACTTCAAGCCTTTATCTCAAGATGAGGTCGATGATTACTATAAGCAGCTGATTCAATTGCGTCGTGAGTTATTGGGTAATGTAGACCAGATGCGTAGTGAGGCCTTGAAGGATAGTCGGCAGGAATCTTCAGGGGATTTATCCAGTATGCCGATTCATATGGCAGATATTGGTACCGATAACTATGAACAGGAATTTACCTTGGGGCTCATCGAAAGTGAGCGTAAAATGCTCAAGGATATTGATTTTGCTTTAAAGAAAATCGAGGAAAATACCTATGGTATATGTGAGGCTACAGGTGTTTCCATCGGTCGAGCTCGTTTGGATGCCAAACCATATGCAAAATATTGCATAGATTATGCGAGGAAACTTGAAAAAGGTTTGGTCAAGGAAATGACTGATAACGATACTGATGAAGAAGCCATTTCTTAGATGATATTTAGCGATATCGTATTGATATCCTTTGTAAATGAATGATCATTTGGTACAGTTGTATCAAATCCTTTTCTAAAAAAGGGCAGCATGTCCACCGATTCAAAAACATCTTCCGAGAGAGATACCTCTAAAACTGATCCGCAAATGCAAGGCCCTTTAAGAACCTGGTCCGCTTTTTTTTGCGGGAAGGCCCATTTGATATTTTGGTCACTAGCTATACTAGGTTTTGTATTAGATTATGTTACCAAAGAATGGGCTCTTAAAAATATTGGGCCCGATGAATATGGCAATATTCGGTTTGTAAATATCATTGAAGATTACGTGCGATTTGTACTTGTGTTCAACGAAGGGGCCTCATGGGGTATTTTATCTGGTAAGACAGGATTGCTCCTCGCTGGTTCTGCTGTTGCTTTGGTGTTTGTTTTTTGGTTATTTGTTACGTTACACCGAAGGCAGAGAGTTGCTCAAGTTGCATTAGGGATGCTTCTGGGAGGGGCTATGGGGAATACATATGATCGGATATTTCGCAATGGTCGAGTGGTTGATTTCTTTGAAGTTAATTTTCATTTCCCACCTTTTGATCCATTTCCGGCATTTAATGTCGCTGATACTTTGCTATGTGTAGGTGTTGGGATTCTCATTCTTACGATGATTTTTACTAAAAAGTCATTACCTCATTAATAGCTCCATTTTTCAGTTTTACTCTATTTTATACCCAGGTACATCATTATTGCTCTTTATCGCGATGATCGCATGTAAGGTGTTGTAAATAATGTGTTTAAAATAAATTTATAATTAGCTGGTTAAATGAGATGAATCGTGGCTGGGATTTTGGTAAAATATTTATCCGGTTATCCATCTATTGTGATTTCGTCGATATCTCGGCGGTTCTTGTTAGTATTCTTTGATTTGTCACATACAAATCTAAAAAGTTTGAAAAGTAGCGTAATTGGTTCACTAATGGAGGAAAGAAGATGTTGTATAAAAAGTTGCATCAATGGGTTTTGTTGATAGTTATTGGTTTTTCCACTTCATCACTTTGGGCGCAACCCTGCAGTGTTGTGGGAAATGGATTGGGGACCGTTAACTTGCCTGCAAGTTGTTCGTTTCAGCAAACTGCCGGTCAAATGCAAATCGTCGAAGGGTTGCCACAAGGCACGACTATTAATATTAGTCCTCAATTTTCTAGCCACACCAATCGAAATAAAACGTCGGGCGGATCGTTGTGCGGTGGTATTTATGTTTTCGATACATCAGTACAACTGACGATGTCAGGCACTGGGGCACTCAATACGTTTTCAAGAGTATTAACGGGAACAGCTACCATTGAAGTACATACTGGTGAACAGTCGCCAGGGAAAACACAACAGCATTTTGATACTGAAATGATCAGTATGAATTTAGAAATCTTCGGTGATCCGGATTTTGATTTCTTATTTCTTAGAGGCGGTAATGGAAATGGTTTGCCAAGTCCTGGTGAAACCACATTAACACGTCTGCCTTCTGGTAATTTCAATGTCGATAGTTTCTTTGATATTGAATATCAAATCGAATTTCAGGGAGCACCTGGCAGTGCATTAGAAGGCATGCAAGGGACCACGACAGGCAATGTTCGTATGCAACAGGGTGAAACGCCTCCAGCAAACCATAATTTTGGTTTAAACCATCAATCCTTAGGTAATGCTGCTTTGACTCTTGATGCGACGACGGGTCACTTAACGGTGTCGAATATCGGATCATCAGGAGAAGATGGTGTATCAATTGATGGAGGCGAAGGTACTCAAGGTTTTTGGATTGGGGTTGATTTTGGTCCTGCAGGATCTTTGTTGCCTGGAAGTCAATTTATTGTCGATAGTTTTTTTGATATTGAGTATCGCATTCAGGAAACAGATGGAGGGCGAGCAGGGGTGTCCATTGTACCCAATGGTTGTCATCCAGAACTTATTCGTGTTGAATTACTCAATCAAGGTAACGTCGTTGATAGCAAAGAATTTGATAAAGCAGCCATGGCTAGTGGTGATCACTTAGTTGTTTCTAATATTGGTTCCTCTGGTCAGGATGGTGTTCGAATTAAGGATGGCGGGAGTTTTAACGTCGATAGTTTCTTTGATATAGAATATCGAATTGATTTCAGTGAAATCCAAGGTAATCCCCCAGTGTTAGCTGATCAGATTCGTGTTATCCCTCTAGATGGATGTGATGCTGGAATAGCGAATCATAGCCATCATGGGCATGTTACCGTATTGAAAGCTGTAGCTCACAGTCATCACCACCATGGGCATGTCACTATATTGAAAGCTATGGGGACAACAAGTGATGCTGGAGGACCTGGTACATTTACGATTCAATCAGAAGCATTAGGGCTTTTTAATAGACCACATACCGCATTAGGCAACGGTCATTTAACCGTTTCTAATATTGGTTCATCAGGCTTAGATGGGGTCAGAAGTCATTTGGTCGTTTCAAATATCGGCTCATCGGGTCAAGATGGTGTGCGTCAGGAATTACCACCGGATAATATTGGTTCATCAGGTCTAGATGGTGTGCCTTTTGTTGTCGATTTTGGTCAATTAGGCAATCTGGTGCCTGGCAGTCATTTTGATGTCGATAGTTTTTTCGATATCACCTATTGTATTCGTGAAACCAATGGCGGTGGTGGGGGAGTCATTGTTAATCCCGGTACCTGCCTGTTTGAGAGTGTATTAGTAGAAGCGATGTTAGATGATGCTGTTGTTGATTCAGAAGTATTTCCTATTGATCATCCAGCGATTCAAACACGTGATGCATTGATTGTTTCAAATATTGGTTCTTCAGGTCAAGATGGCGTTCGAGTTAATCTAGGTGGCGGTGATTTTAATGTCGATAGTTTCTTTGATATTGATTATCAGATTGAATTTTCAGGTACAACGATTTTAGGTCATACACCTGTAAACGCAAATCGTATTCGCATGACCATTCAAGGTGGCGATCCTACATGTACGCCTGATAATAGTTCTGTTGGATTCAGAGCAGGTGGGCTGAGTGAATTTGCAATACAAAATGCACCGCAATGTGGTGATTTGGATCATCCTTCACCTATCGGTGATTTAAACTTTGATTGCGTCGTCAATATTATTGACCTGTCAATCTTTAGCCAGTTCTGGTTATTAAGTACTTTCCCATAAAATTTATGGATTTCAAAGGAGGCTGGCCTGTTGGGTGTCAAAGCTCAGCAGGCCTTTTTTATGAAATGTACTCTTTGATTGCTTCGAGCATTTCTTTACCATATTGCTGGCATTTTTTTTCGCCTACGCCATGGACTTGTAAAAATTCTTTTTTTGTCGTGGGTTTGAGTCGTGCCATGTCGCGCAGTGAGGTGTCAGCAAATATGATGAAAGGCGGGACATTTTTTTCGCTCGCTAAATTAGCACGATGTTTTCTTAAAATATCAAATAAATCTTTATCTACATTTTCCCATGAAGCAGCAGCTATCTTTGAAACTTTTCTCTCTTTGGATTTTTCCTTCGGCTTTAATAATTTGGGTGTCTGGTTGCCTTTAAGAACTTCTACGCCTGTTTCAGTTAAAAATAAGATATTATATTCACCAACTTTTTTGATATAGCCCTGGCTGACCAGTTGTTCGGTCCAATCGTGCACGGTTTGTTTGGGGTAGTCACTGAGCAGGCCATAGGTGCTTAAGAGATCATGCTGATATTCCATGATACGTTTGTCTTTGGAACCTACCAGTACCATGGCGGTATAGCTTGCACCAAATTGTTGATCGAGCCTGATGATGCAGGATAGAATTTTTTGGGATATTGTGAGTGAATCATTGATTGTTTCAACTTCCCCCAGACAAACATCACATGCCTGACAATTATCTTTGTCAAGTTCCTGTCCAAAATACTTAAGAATGGCTTGGTGTTTGCACTGACCGCTATTGCAGAATTGATAGATGCTGTTCAATTTTTCCATAGCAATGTCTTTGGCTTTGTCGCCCAGTTCATTCATGAAACTTTTCCAGATGCCGTAATCACCACCACCAAATAAAAGCGTGCATTCGGCTTCCAAACCATCACGTCCTGCACGGCCACTTTCCTGTTGATAATGTTCCAGTGATTTTGGCATGCCAGTATGAATAATAAAACGAACATTAGATTTGTCGATGCCCATGCCAAATGCGATGGTTGCCACGATGACATCTACCTTTTCTTTAATAAATTGATCTTGATGCTTTTTGCGTTTTTCATCTGCCATGCCAGCGTGGTAGGGTGCCGCTTTGATACCATTTTTCTTGAGCTGTTTGCACAAGCTTTCAACGTCTTTACGCCTGATACAATAAATAACACCCGATTCGTTCGGGTGTCTTTCGAGTACCTCCATGACTTGGCTGATGACTGTTTTGCGAGACTGGACTTTGTAAATGAGATTCGGGCGATCAAAGCTGCCGATGAGCATATTGGGATCTTTGAGTTTGAGTTGCTGGGCAATGTCGTCGCGTACTTGCTCGGTGGCTGTTGCGGTATAAGCCCCAATGGGGATGTCTGGAAAAAGTTTTCTGAGTTGACCTAATTGACGATACTCTGGTCTGAAATCATGCCCCCAAATGCTCACGCAATGGGCTTCATCAATCGCGATAAATGAAATGTTAATGTTTGACAGAGTCTCGAGAAAACGATCTGATAATAGTCGTTCAGGGGCCAGGTATAACAATTTTAGTTCTTGCTTATAAATCTGTTGGAACACTTCTTGTTGGTCTTCATAGGATAATGAGCTATCTAGCCTTGCCGCGAAAATCCCGCAATCATTCAGTGCATCCACTTGATCTTTCATAAGCGAAATCAGAGGCGATACAACAAGCGTGACACCATCAAGTGCCATGGCAGGCACCTGAAAGCATAGAGATTTTCCGCCACCTGTTGGTAGAACAGTGATGGCATCGCGTCCTTGCAGAATACTCTCAATCGCTTCTTCCTGAAGAGGGCGAAAAGAATCATATCCCCAATATTTTTTTAATATTTCAAATTTGTTCATAATTATTTTGTTAGTGGAATTATCAGCTATCATGCCATATTTTTCATCGAAACAAAATAGAATTATAAGAAAAAAATGGAATGTCGATTTTTGGAGTGTTAGTGAAGAAAAATCCAAGGTATACAAAGAAATCAAGAGTTGACATTTGATCCTCGAAAGCTATAGAATACGGCTAATGGCCGATATAAATAATGTCATGGATGATGTTAAGGCTCACATGGAGGTGTGATATGCTCAAGCAGTGGCGATCTGTTGCAGGGTTTGTCTTAGGTAGTCTCGTGTTCGTTACGAGTGTTGCCGCCGTGGACATCTCAGTCGGTTTGAATGGTGATTATACGACCATTCAGGCAGCAATCAATGCGGCCAATTTGGGGGATCGTATCATTGTCGAAGAGGGGACCTATTTTGAAAATATCACCTTCACTGGCATACCGCTTATTGTTCAATCTTCTGACCCGAATGATACCCGAGTTGTTGAGCAGACGATCATTGATGGTTCTGCTGCAGATACGGTTATAACATTTAATCAGTCAGAAACTTTATCGACTCGATTAGATGGTTTTGTTATTCAAAATGGATCTCCCAGTAGTAATGGCGGAGGGATATTGTGTGATAATGCTAGTCCAACCATTCGTCGATGTATCATCCGAAACAATAACTGTCTGACAGGTGATGGAGCTGGTATCTATTGTGATCAGGCCTCACCCATCATAGAGCATTGCATTATTCGAAATAATAATTCAAGTGATTCTGGGGGGGGAATTGCCTGTAATCGATCTAGTCCTACGCTGTTTAATTGCCTGATCGAAAATAATGATGCCGATTTTGGTGCTGGGATTTGGGCCTTTAATTCTGATAGTATTCCTGTTGTTGATAATAGCACCATCGCAAACAATCTTGCCATAGATGATGGAGGTGGGCTTTATTGTATATTGGGAAGTAGCCCAGTGATAACGAATACTATTTTCTGGAATAATAGTGCGAACAATAGTGGCGATGAAATTTTTAATGTTACCAGTACGCCCACATTTTTAAATTGTGATGTTGCTGGAAGTGGTGGCAGTGGCAGTTGGGATAGTTCTCTCGGAACAGATCTAGGAAATAATATTGATGCTGATCCTAATTTTGTTATCGGTCTTTTTGGTAACTATTATCTTGCGCAAACAATCGCTGGAGATAGTGTAACAAGTCCTTGTGTTGATGTGGGTAGCAATACGGCAGTGGCATTGAATCTACAATTGTTCACAACACGTTCAGATGATGTGGCTGATGATGGGGTCGTTGATTTGGGGTATCACTATTTCCGTGAAGCGGATGATGATAATGATACGGTTGCAAATTTTGAAGATAACTGCCCTGCGATTAGTAATCCGGCGCAAGAAGATTTTGATTCAGATAATAAAGGGGATGTTTGCGATACATGTCCGGAAGATGCAACAGATACCGATACCGATCTCGTAGAAGACCTTTGTGATAATTGCAAAGATGATAGTAATGCTGATCAAGCAGATGCCGATTCTGATGGGGTAGGCGATGTTTGTGATAATTGCGTCAATGTCGCAAATGCAGATCAGGCAGATATTGATAATAATAATATTGGAGATGCATGTGATGAACCCTTTGTTGATTATGAAGTGATTGATCTGGGAACTTTAGGAGGAACTAGCAGCAAAGGTTATGGCGTCAATGATAATGGTCAAGTGGTAGGGGAGTCTCGCGTTGGTTTTGGACAACCGTTACATGCCTTTGTTTGGCAGGACGATCCGATGGGTGGTACGATGACAGATCTGGGGAGTTCCGCAGGCATAACGGCAGGATCGATTGCTTATGATATTGATAATAGTAATATGGTAGTGGGCCAAGCTGTCTTTACTGGTTTTTCGGATCGTCATGGTAGCTTATGGAATAATACCACGGCGATAGATCTTGGTACCTTAGGGACAACCTGGAGTGAAGCTTATGGCGTCAATAGTAGTGGGCAAATCGTGGGTGAGTTTCGCAAAGTGAGTAACTCACGCGGTTTTATCTGGGAAAGTGGCGTGATGACTGAGCTTGGAACGTTGAGTAACTCGACAACTCGCGCTTGGGATATCAATGATTCTGGATTAATTGTTGGCGAGTCGCGTGTCTTAAGTGCAACTGCCTTTTCTGCTCAGGATAGTAGTCCAGCGACTTTGACGAATCTTGGTACTTTAGGTGGCAGCAGTATTGCGAGAGGTGTGAATAATCTTAATCAAATTGTTGGTTATTCGCAGGTGAGTGGTGTGAACCATGCCTTTATTTACGAGAGTGGTTTAATACGTGATATCGGTAGTGAGTTAGAAAACGAAAGTCGTGCTTATGATGTCAATGAATCTGCAGAAATTGTCGGATTTGCTGAAGTCGGTGGTATTGATCATGCATTTCTCTGGAGACCGGAAGATGCCAATGAGATTACCGATGCAAATTTTGTTGCCATAGATTTAAATGATCGCTTAGATGCCCAAAGTTCCTGGAGTCTATTGCAAGAAGCACGTGGTATTAATGTTTCAGGTCATATCACCGGATGGGGTGTTATCAATGGTCAGACGCACGCCTTTTATATGAGGCCAAAAATTGAACCAGCGACGTTAAATGTGCCTTCAGAGTATGCTACGATTCAATCTGCGATCGATGCAGCATTAGATGGGGATACCGTTGAAATTGCACCCGGTACTTATACTGGAGTCGGCAATTGGGATTTAAACTTTTCAGGTAAAGCGATTACCGTCAAAGGCAGTGTGCCTGAAGATCCCAACGTTGTTGAAATCACAATTATAGATTGTGGTGATGGTGTGACTGAGCAGCATCGAGCGTTTATTTTTACCAATGCAGAAACAACAACATCTATCGTTGAGGGTTTAACCATTCTTGATGGTTTTGATACAGAACAAGGTGGAGCGATTGATTGTAATGATGTTAGCCCTACGATTCGTTATTGTATTTTTGATCAATGTCAAACTGATGGGGATGGTGGTGCTATTTTCTGCCGCAGCAGTAATCCTGTGATTTCAGATTGTACGTTTAAGAATTGTTCGGCAACCGGAAAAGGCGGTGCAATTGCTTGTGTCAATGAGAGTGACGCGAATATCAGTGATTCCACATTTAGCTCTAATCAATCGGGATTAGATGGCGGTGCGATCTACGCTGATCTAAGCGATCCATTGATTTCTGGTTCAACGATTCAGTTGAATCAAGCTTTAGCAGGTGATGGCGGTGGTATCTATTGTTTTAATAGCAGTAAACCATTTTTGTCTCAAACAACAATAGCAAAGAATCAGGCCTCAGATAATGGAGGAGGGCTCAGCGCTGATGGGATCAGCAGTCCGACATTGAGCAATTGTGATATAATCAATAATCGTTCAGGATTGGCGGGTGGCGGTGTATATGCCAATGAAGGCAATGCAACCATCACTTCCTGTGATGTTCTGAACAATCAATCGGATGGTAACGGAGGTGGTTTGTCTTTTTGGGGGAGCGGTGCTCCCAAAGTGCGCAAATGCATCATAAAAAATAATCGTTCTGTCATGGGTGCTGGTGGTGGTGTATATGTCAATGAAAGTGATTCAACGATTGAGCAATGTGTTATTAGTGCCAATGAGAGTCAGGATGAAGGTGGGGGCTTGTCGTTCTGGGATGGTGCTAGTGAGCCAATTGTAACAAATTGTCTACTAACAGGAAATCGTTCAGATTCCAATGGTGGGGCGATTTATAACGAAGAAGCGCAGCCCGAAATATCCAATTGTACAGTAAGTGGTAATCGTGCTCTTAGTGGAGCTGGTTTAAGTAATTTTCTTGGAACCGTCGGGATCATTAATAGTGTTTACTGGGCCAATGAACCTGATGAACTGACAGGATTTCCAGATCCTAATGTTGTTTATAGTGATATTCAATTAGCAGGTGCTTCCATATATGCTGGAACAGAAAATATGAATGTCGATCCAAAATTTGACTTGCCTGGATTCTGGGATCCAAATGGAACGCCAGTCGATGAATCTGATGATTATTGGGTAGAAGGTGATTATCATGTTCTTATTGACTCTCCATTAATCGATAGTGGTGATCCAAACCGTTCTTATGCAGGCCAAAAAGATTTGGATGATTTTCCAAGATCGTTTGAAACCATTGATATGGGAGCTTATGAACTTCGGCGCGAGTTGATGGTGCCGAGTGACTCTTATTCTACCATTCAGGCGGCAGTTGATGCTGCGATAGAGGATGATGTTATTCTGGTTGCCGATGGTGTTTATACCGGGGATGGAAATCGCAATATAACATTTCCATCATTTAAGATTACATTGGAAAGTGAAAATGGACCCTACCAATGTATTATCGATTGTGAGTCAACTTCTTTAGTCTTGAATCGAGGTTTTGATTTTCTTGATGGAGCCAGTGATCAAATTATTGTAGATGGATTTACCATTATAAATGGCCGACAAGATTATGGTGGCGGTGTCAAATTTGAAAAAAATAATGCAACGCTTAAAAATTGTGTGATCATTCAAAACAATGCCAACCAGAGTGGAGGTGGTATTTATTGCCTTGAAGCTTCGCCTCTGATTATCCAATGCCAATTGAGTGGTAATCAAGCTGAATTACATGGCGGGGCAATTCATTCTTATCGATTTAGTCATCCAGAGATTGTCAATTGTACCGTGGAATCTAATCGAAGTATGTTTCGTGGCGGGGGCGTATATGCTGATTGGTCCAGTCATCCAAGTATAATGAATTCGATATTATGGGCGAATACTTCCAATGAAGGACCGCAAATTGGTGTAGCAAATATAACGTTTCCTTCTAGTCTCGAGATTTCCTACAGTGATGTTCAAGGTGGACAGTCAGAGGTATTTATTGATTCTGGCAATGATTTGTTTTGGCAAGCTGGAAATATTTCCGTTGATCCGTTATTTGCACAAAATGGTTTTTGGGACCCGAATGGGACAGTGAATGATGAGAGTGATGACTTTTTTGTTTCTGGGGATGTTCATTTGCAGTCAACGCAAGGTCGCTGGGATCCCAATACTGAAATTTATGTAACAGACTCTCAAAGTAGTTTATGTATTGATCGTGGGGATGTAAATTCTAGTTTTTCTCTGGAGCCATCTCCCAATGGCAACCGAATTAATATTGGGCGTTTTGGCGGAACGAGCCAGGCGAGTCTTTCTGGGGTTGTCAGCTGTCAACAGGGTAGTGGTGATCTGACATTGGATGGTTTTGTCGATTTAAATGATCTGGTCACGCTTGTCGCAGTCTGGCTGGACATTTCTGCTGGATATATCGAAGATATTGATTGTGATGGGGTTGTTAATTTAGGTGATTTATCCATTCTTTCGTCTGTGTGGTTAAGTTCTATTTGACGATTACCATAAATAATTGGTCTTTTAAGACCTTGGAACGTATAATATAAGGTGGTTTTTCAATAGTCCTTTATTGGATTGAGCAGGGTCATTCAGTGCTTCTGGAGGTGAATAGAATATGTCGAGATCATATTGTATGGGCAGTCTATGATTTATAGGATCGTTTTATTCTTTGTGTGTTTTTCATTATGCTTTGCCAGTGCCTCATGGCTGCATGCGCAGAATTTAACGAATTATTCTCCACAGCATCAGTTGCACTCACAAAATTTAGATCAGTACTTTTCTAATGATTCAGCTGAATTTTCCTCAACAACCATCCAGGTTCGAAAACTTGATTCGGTAGGTAATTCCACAATCCAATTTGATTTACCCGTTCGATATAAAATTATTTCTGATGTTTCATCTTTGTTGTTAAATCCTGGTTTGGATGAAACAGAAGGTTTGCAAACAGAGATGGCTGTGGAATCAGAAATCTACACAAACAGTAATTTCCTTTTTACCTATGTGACCAACACTGATGAATTGTTGGATTTTGGGTCGTCTGTAGGTGGAACCGTTACTAAATTTGAAATAGGTTATGTCGCAACAACGACAACGCCATCAACTGCTACGGTGCGTTTTTATGATGGAACAAGTTCTTTGGTCTGTCCGGGAACATATCTTGATGGGTGGGAGTTTAGTAATTTGCCTGGTTCTTCTGTGCCTGCATTTTTTGCATTAGAATTTGAGATTCCTCAAGGTGAAGAATTTCAATTGTCTTCAGGACCTTTTGGATATTCTTATCAATTTGGAGGCATCGATATTGGCGTCGGGCTTGCAACGGGGGGTAATGGGAATATTAATCAACTGTGGAACCAATTTTGTTTTTCAACCACCGTTACGGGTTCTTACGCTGGATTTTATATGCGATTATGGGCAACCGATTCTGGGGATCCTGTTCCACAGGAACCCATCATTCGTGTCGAGCCTAACGATTTATTTTTCTTATGTGAAACGCTGATTGATCCGAATGATATTATCGATCCAAATTCTGAGATTGATCCGAACCAAATCGTAGATCCTAATATTCCAGTAGATCCCAATATTCCCCTTGATCCAAATGGAATTATTGATCCGAATGTTCCTGTTGACCCCAACGAAATTATTGATCCGAATGTGCCGGTAGATCCTAATGAAATTTTAGATCCTAATGATCCAAATACACTTTTTCTTTCAATGGCTCGTATTTCTCAGGCTAGGCGTTTTGCCTTTGACCCAAAACATAAATTAATTCAGCCAGGGAAAATATTAAACCGAACCCAACGCCACGAGGATAGAGTCAATGTGATTATTAATTTAAAACCACCTGAAGAGTTAAGGAGTAGAGTTCGATGGCGATGGCGTTTACGAAATAAATCACCAGCATTGAAATCTTTCTATCGTGAAATTGATCGGCGGCAGCGCGACGTCATTCAAACGCTCAGTCAACAAGACTGCTTGGTGGATCGTTGTTTTAAAAATGTCGCCAGCTTTTCCGCGAGGCTGAATCGTAAAGCTTTGCGGCAATTACAACGTGATCCGCGCGTTTTATCGATTGAATACGATCAGCCATTAGAATTACATTTGGCTCAGGGAATTCCTTTGATGAATGGTCTCATGCCACGATTAGACTATAATGGACAGGGGGTCTCAGTAGCAATTGTAGATTCGGGTGTTGATTACACTCATCCGTATTTAGGTGGCGGAGGTTTTCCCAATAGCAAGGTGATTGGTGGGTTTGATACTGCTGATAATGATTCTGATCCATTTCCAGATCAGAGCACACCCGATCCGCATGGCACATCCGTTGCGGGTATTGCCGCAGGGGATCTAGCTACTAATGGCGACTATATAGGCGGTGTGGCATATAACTCCAAAATTTATGCTCTAAAAGTTAAAAATACGGCAGGAACTATTTTGTTATCGTATGTAGGTGCTGCCTGGGATTGGTGTGTAACACATCAATATGATGACCCTAACCACCCAATCGTTGCAATTAATAATAGTCTGGGAGGAGGGCAGGAGTTCTCATCTTGTGAAAGTAATTTTATTGCGTCATCGGCCAATGCGGCTGTTGATGCAGGTATTACCGTATTGGCTTCATCAGGAAATGATGGTTGGTGTGATTCGATGGGCCAGCCTGCTTGTATTCCTAGTATTATTTCGGTAGGAGCTGTTTACGATGCAAATGTTGGATCGCCTAGCTGGTGTCTTAGCTCGGCGTCTTGTTTACCATTAGGTTCAAGTTGCACTGGTGGTCAACTGTATACCGACTCTCCTACTTTTGCCGATAAAGTGACAGCCTACTCAAATACCGCTTCCTTCTTAGATATTTTTGCACCTTCAAATAATACAACCACGGCAGATATTGTGGGAGCCAATGGGTATTCGAGTGGAGATTTTACATCATTGTTTGGTGGAACTTCTGCAGCATGCCCTTATGCAACTGGAGCTGTTGCATGTCTTCAGTCTGCATTTCTCTCGATCAATGGGGAGTTATTGTCTCCTCAGCAGGTTAGGTTCATTTTGTCATCTACAGGTGATTTAATTACTGACAGCAAAGTTGCGATCACAAAGCCTCGTATAAATTTAGGTGCCGCGATCAATTCTATTACATGTGAAGGAAAGCAATTAGTCATTTCAAATGATGGGGCAGCAACCTTAAATGTAACAAGTATTGATGCTCCTGAATGGGTCACTCTGTCGCCTGATCCGCCTTATGCGATAGAGCCTGGAGGAAATGTTTACGTTTGCGTCGAATATGATTGTAATGATTGCAGTTATCAAGATTTGAGTGACGTACTCAATATATTTAGTGATGACCCTAATAATAGTCCATATAGCAATGGGTTGACCGTTGAGGCTGATTGTCCTGATTGTCTTTTGCAAAGTGATTTCGATGGGGATTGTGATGCAGACATGCAAGACTTTTCGATGGTATCAATGTATTGGTCTTCTATGAATTGTAATGATCCGAATGATCCAAATGGTAGCGGGTGTGATCAAGTTGATTTGGATTTAAGTGGTACTGTTGAACCAAATGATTTGAAGATATTTACCTCTGAGTGGTTGGAAGGGGTTCAATAGTTCATTGCTTAAAAGAAATGGCTTCTTTTATTAGGTTAATAGCTTTTTCGATCGATTCTAAATTTTCATATCCATACGACAGTCTTAATTGGCGTTTAGATATTTCATACATTTCACCTTCTTTATGCACATAGTGAATGCCTGGGACATATAAAACTCTAGGGTTTAAGTTGTTACTAGAGCCATCAATGTCAAGTTTGCCCGTCGTACGCGTTAAGAATTTAAAAAAAGAAGAGCCTTCGTGTGTTTCGGTTGATTTTAATGTGAGATAAAAATAGAAGCCCGCCTGGCCACCTGTCATATTTTCGATATGATCTTCGAGTGTGTGATTAATCCATTGTTGGATCGTTTGTGCTTTTTTACGATATCCCAAATTAACGGAGGCAAGCTGTTGATCCATATGATGATCTAAAATGTAACTGGCGATTTCCTGGTTGATCAAAGGAGCGCTGAATCCGGCATCGCTACTTCGTTGGATCATCGCTGTTAAGAATGGGCTTTGGGGACCGATCATATAGCCAATGCGAAGAGCGGGGGCCAGTACTTTGGAAAGTGTTGCTACTTCGTACACCAATCCTAAAGTATCGTAAAGTAAAGCAGAGTCAGGTTCACCAACTTCAGGATCGTGAATCAAATGCTCATAGGCTTTGTCGAGAATTAAAGGTATTTTTCGTCCCAAAGATTTTGATAAATCATTTACGATACCGACAATTTCTTGTCGTTTAAGGTTAGATAGTATTGTACAAGATGGATTGTTTACCGTGACAAAATAGAAAAAAGAGATATCTTCTTTTCGTTTTCCTAAGGTATTCAATTTATTTTTAAGATATTCGATATTTACCCCATCGAAATCTTCAGGTATGGTGATCAGTTCGAAGCCCATTCGCTCAAGAAAATTACAGTAGATATAGTAATGCGGATCGGTAGTGAGTACGATGCCCTTTGGGAGCAAGTTTGCCACGGCTTCTAATAAGCTGGATGCTGCATTGGGGCCAATGATAATATCATTTTTGTTAAGTATCTCTTCGGTAAGATTGCCGATATGATGTTTTAACGTAAAGTTTTTGATGGAATTAATCAGGTTAAGCGATCCAATTGATGAACCATAATTTAAGGCATGAGGGTATTTTTTCGAGTTTACTAATACCTTGTCCATCGCTTCCTGAATAAGATCTCTTGGTATGGTGTCTTCGTTTACATAACCTACGCCCAGATTTGTGTCGATACCTTGTCTGAAATCTTGAGCCATAGCCGTCATCATGGTGTTGACAGGAGCGGGAATGGTTGAAGCTTTCCCATAGTTTGATAGTTGAATGTCTTTCATATACATACTATATATCAAATGGTTTGTTTTGTCGATATGAGATCTTTAAGGAGATTGGTTCATATCCAAAATTGAATTTGCTAGGTCGCCAGCGGAAAAGCCATTTGCCAATCTGGGGTTCATCGTTCGATTTATCGATATGCAGTTTCCCAAGGTGTCTAAAATAACTTGCGTGCCCCATAAGCTTTCACTACTTTCAGGAAAAAGTCCATAACGCATATCGTGAAAATATATGATATGCCTCTTTAATTCTTTTTTATAATCTGCGCGTAAATGATAGTTGGTAAACCAGTCAAAAATTTTGATTTGTTCAAGGTTTCTTGCTTCTTGTGCCCATTGATTATCGATGTTTTGTGAGACATTAATTTTTGTAGGGGATGATTCTTTGGGATGTAAAACATTAACACGGGCTGTAATCCATTGGTTGTTGTTTTGGCAGGTTGTTCGCCATACAAAGATACTACCTAAAAAGGGGTAGGCATTGTAGGAGCCTTGTTCACTGTTGGTATGGTATTTGAGGTGCGAAATAGCTTTTTCGTGAAACACATATCCGCAGGTTAAGTAGGCTAAAGAAAGCCCAAAGCCGATCCATCCAACAACTAAAGTTATTTTTATGGAATCTTTTTTTACGATTCGAATAATCGCACAAGTTAAAATGGTTAAGAGCAAAATAGGTGTATAAATAAAATCGATAATCGGCACGATGTCCAAGGCGAATCTCTGCCGTGAGAAAGGAGCTAAAAGTTGTGTGCCGTAACTGGTGCACCAGTCCAATAGCGGGTGGGTAAGGATCGCAACGAACATGCAGCTATACATCCACTTCAACGATCCTGGAGGTCTATCTTTGATCACTAATTTGCGACATTGCCACCAGATGGCAGTTGTTATGAGTGCGATGATGGGTACGAAAAAAAGCGAGTGACTCAAGCCTCGGTGGGTGACCAATTCGGTAAATTCATCATAGGGAATATTGAGTAGGTTGTAAATTGGTCCTGAGAATACATCCAGGTCGGGAGTCGTTGCGGCTAGACCCGCAAACCAAGTGGTGTCTTTACCGATTTTTTGTCGAAAGCCCAACTGTGCACTGACGGCACCCAAAAGCCCTTGTGATAGTGGATCCATGAAAAGATGCTCGAGGTTTAGATGTATTTTTCAATTAGAAGTTGTAGCTTGTGGAATGTTGGATCTGTGATTTTTGACTTATCCGACCAGATTCCAAGTTCTAAAGCTTTATGATGTTCGTTTTCTTTTTCTAAAAACGGTCCAGCTTTTTTCACTGCCGCGGTGATTAGATGGATCGCATTGTTGGTGGCTTCTTCCAGGTTGTGAATAATTTCAGTCATCAGGGCGTGCTTATCAACCTGGCCTTCATGAGGTCGCCAGCAATCATAATCGGTCGGTAGGCAAACCAGTGCATAGCAGATTTCTGCTTCGCGTGCTAGTTTGGCTTCAGGCATTGCTGTCATGCCGATTAGGTGGCCACCCCATTGGCGATGTAATAGTGATTCAGCTCGCGTTGAAAATTGCGGTCCTTCCATGCAAACATAGGTTCCGCTAGTGTGTAGTGTGGTGTTGACATCATCACTACAACTAATCAACAGCTGGCGAAGTTCTTCAGTGAATGGGTATGCAAAATCGACATGCACTGCTAGTTCACCATCAAAAAAACTATTGGGGCGTTTGAACGTTTTGTCAATAACTTGGTCAGGGATCATTAAGTGTTTGGGCTCTACTTCTTCCACAAGTGATCCCGTTGCGCCACTTGCAATTATATGCGTGACACCTAGTTGCTTTAATGCGTGTATATTGGCTCGGTAGGGGACTGAAGATGGATTCAGCATGTGCCCTTCACCATGACGAGCTAAAAATGCAATTGGCACACCATCCATTTCAGTCGTTGTGATCAGCCCAGACGGGGCTCCAAATGGTGTATCTAAATCATGTTGTTCGCCTTCTGTTTGTTGGGAGAGTGCTTGTCCTAAACCTGAACCGCCAATGATCCCGATGCGTTTGATGCTCATAAGTAATTTTCCCTGAAAGTATAATTAATGGTCATGCCCATGATGATCATGTCCGGCGTGGTTGTGATCACTGTGATCATGGCTGCTATGGTCATGGCCTGAGTGATCTATATGATTGTCTATGGGCGTAGTGGGTACTGTATGATTATTCTGGCTGTGGTCATGTCCGCTATGATCATGATGATTATGTCCTGAGTGATCGGTATGAGGTTCCACTTGTACTGGTGTACCGTGGCTGTGATCATGATGACTATGATCATGCGTTTGTGCTTCAAAGATAGAAATAACCCAGGCAAGTACTAAGCCAACAATTAATGCTGCAGATAATTTAAAACGATCATGTTGATGAAAATGAAGCTCTGGCAGTAAATCACTTAAAGATACGCAAAGAAAGGTTCCAGCAGAGAATGCCAGGGCATAACTAATATAGAGTGAATCATCGTGAGATGAGCTTGCCATACCAAATTTAAATAATAAGACGCCGACAGGAATGGCTAACGCAAATAATGCATTTACCAGATGACGATTTGCTTTAGGATGATTGCCAAATGTCATTAGCGTTGTGATTGTCATGGAGTCGAATGGCTTGTGAAGGAAAATAACCAAAAAGGTTCCCAGTCCTGCGAGAGCCGCTCCGTTATGTCCATGTTGCTCTGAGGTGACACTCACGGCTAGGGCAATACCAGCAATGATGCTATGCAAGGTTAAACCAACCATTGCAGCACTCCAGCTGAGTGCGTGGCCATGTTCATGCTCATGTTCGGATGGATTATTCTTAAGTTCACTACAGGAGTGTTCATCGGGAACGCCATGATGATGAAAGTGGAAAAATCGCTCTATAAAGAACATTACCAGGAACCCAGCTAAAAGCCAGAGCATGATATTTTCTATCTTGCCTCCGCCCATAAGTGCATGGGGCAGCATATGCAACAATCCAACGCCCAGCATGACACCAGCTACGAAACTGACGGCAATTTCCATGCGGCGGTGGGTGAGTTTGATCAACATTGGGATCCAGCCACCTGCCAGGGAGGCAAAAAGAATCAAAGTACAATATATAACTAACAGGGGTGTTTCAGACATGTGGACCATTTTAAATAATTATAACTAGATGTAAATACAAATACTTGTGAAAATAAACTCTAAAATAACTGGATTATAGGGATCATTAGGTACGATATTTCATTATACGCTATTTTAACGGTCAAGATCAGAGAATTTTTTACGAGGCTTATCAATGGAAATTTATCAGGCCATGAAACGTACTCTGTTTATTTATCTTTGATATTATAATCTGTTATTATCGCGTCTTCTGGAGCCCAGCCTCCGCCTAATGCTTTATAAATTCGTATCAAATTAAGAACGACATTCCCCTGACTTTCAGCATGTTGATCCTGTTGGGTAAAAAGTGATCGTTGCGTATCAAGTACGTTCTGGAAATCCGTTAAACCTGATTTATATAATGTGTCAACCAGTTCGACTGATTTTTGGGCTGCGATGACTGATCTCATTAAGGAGCTTTCTCGCAAGTATTCATTTGTGTAGGCGATGATAGCATTGTCTACTTCTTCTAGTGCCAATAGAACAGATTGTTCATAGCGAATCAATGCCTGTTCGGTTTGAGCATTCTCAACTTTGATGTTATTACGCACTCGATCACCATCAAAAAGGTTCCAGCGAAAAGAGGGGCCAAAAACAAAGCTGGTTTTATCATCTTGGAAAAGATCTCCTGAATTTGTGGATACGAGTGCGAATGACCCGGAAAGTGAAAAACGAGGATAGAGATCTGCAGTTGCGATACCTATTTGAGCTGTTTGTTCAGCAAGTTGCCTTTCACTACGACGAATATCCGGTCGTTGCCTTACCAAATCAGAAGGGATGCCAATAGTAATTTCTTTTGGTAATCCTGGAATTGGTTGGGTCGCAGATAATTTATGATGAAGAGTATGGGGAGGTTTGCCAATCAAAACACCCAATCGATTCATTGCCTGCAGTTGTTGACTCTTAAGAGTAGGGATAATTGATTCTGTTATTGCCAGATTGCGTTCAGCCTGACGAACATCCAGTTCAGGGACCAATCCAGCCTTATTTCGATCCATTGTTAACTGAAGTGTTTTTTTCTGGATCTGAACATTATCTTTTGCGAGCTTAACCCTGTATTGAAGTGTTCTTAGTTGCACGTAATTTTGTGCGATTTCAGAATAGAGTAGTACTTGGATGTCGCGATAATCTTCAAGCGATGCTTGTATACCTGCGTCAGCAGATTCTATGGCACGACTAATCCGACCCCAGAAATCAATTTCCCATGTAGTATCGACGCCTATGGAGTAGCTGTTCGTGGTTGGAGCATTTTGTCCAAATTTCTGACGTGTATATCCTCCGGTACCATCGAGATCTGGTACGCGTTGGCCCGATGCGATACCCAATCTGGCATGTGCTTCTTGAATACGTTGTATGGCTTCTTGTAATGTTAGATTGTCATTACCAGCCTGTGTAATCAACGCATTGAGTAGAGGGTCATTTAGTAATGTCCACCAGTTTTGTAGGTTGGCTTTGTTGTCAGATAGGCCTGCAGTTAAATTGTGATGCCATATATCTGGTACTTCGAGGTCTGGTTTAGTGTAATTTGGCCCAACGATGCAACCTTGTAATAGCATTAAATTAAAAATAATGAATATAAGTAGGTGACTTTTTAGCCTGTACCTCATGATCGATGTGATTACTTCCTAGTTAATATTGTATGTGTTAAAACTCTAAAGCAGACAATGTTCGTAGAATACACACTTTTAATATTTAAGGCAACAGGTGTTTTAGAGTTGCTGTAATATAAGAGGTTTATGTGTTAATATCCAATAAAACGCTATGACGTTTTGTGATTTAAATTTAATCCAAAATTATAGGTATGTTAGGTTTTTAAGGTTGAACTTTTGACACTTCAATCGATATCCTTTTCTCTGTTTGAAAATTTAACCAAATAATTTTAGTGATAGAGCCATCTGTGTCGGTTATGGAAGATTGGAAGAAATCTTTATTGGGTATAAGTTTATTGTTGTCAATTTTTATGGCAGCATCATGATCTTTGTGAATCCAGTTTTTTATTACAAATCCAGGTTTGACTAATGGTCGTTCAGTTGAGGCATCTATATTAAATGTCATTTTATCACCAAGAGCTATTAGGCAATAAGCAAATTGACTTGAGTCAAAACCAAGGTTTTTAAGACGATTTGTGCTATAGATGGCAGGGGGATCATCCCACATTTTAACTTTAGGGATTAGAGTTTCAATGGCGTCTTTCGTGATGCCATACATTGCTTCTTTGTGAGTATCCCCAGTGGCACCATTGATAAATTCGGTCGACATAGCACGATCGAATGCGCAAGCATTGCGACCATCGACCCGATGTTGTGATACGGGCCAGTGATTCCATAAACCATTGAGCCACTTGCTTTGGGTTAGTAATCCTGGGTTCATCATGCCTTCGCCATAAAGAGGTTCTAATTCGACTGATTTCCAAGAGCTAGACCACTGCAGCACTTCTTGCCATGCGCTTGCTTGAGGATGTTCTTCATTTTTGTTTTCCACATCCTCCTGAGATTCTTCTTCCTTTGCATGCGGCTGCGCATCCCATCCTGTTTTTATGATATAGTCTGGACGGTGGTAGGCCATCCATACTTTAGATTCACTTTTGTGATTAATCATTTGGATATTCGCATCAATTTTTGGCTTCATTTCACCTGTGAGATAATCTACATAGGCTATCTCTCCATCTTTATTGGCTAACGTCAGCGATTTTTCGTCAAATATTTCTATGGGCTTTGTACCGGGAGCGAATAGTAATTGCGGAGCCGAAAAATGTGCTGGTGCAGGTGGATCAAAATAATAATCAATCGAACCATTGGTGTCCACGCTACGAATTACAGTGCCATCGGGATAGATCGTATAGTATTCATCAGTCCAGACACCCCAGCCATCTGTTCGTGCCCAATTGGGATGCTTGTAATTCGCATCCACGCTAGCATATCGCCAGTGAATGACGATACGTGCTGGGTGATTTTCAATAATTCGAACATGACTAAATCGGGTCTCGTGATCCATCATATGTTCACAGGTGCTGTTTGTTCCTTTGGGTTTATTGTTCCAATTCCAATCAGTTAGCTCGATGCTTTGATCAGTAACCCAATAGTTGTTATCTGTGACATAACTGGCGCCATAACATGTCCCTCTCCAGAAAACGATACTGGCATCTTGGTCATCAAATTTAACGACAACATCAGGGTAGTCACTACTGCGCCATAGATTATCCCAAAGATCATGGTAGGTTAGTTTGGTATAAATTGCTCCGAATCGATTCGCTTTTCCGGTCATGCCAGGAAATTTACGAGACTGCAAATCTGCTGTTCGATTATCTGGCTTCGAAGATTGATAATAGTCATTCATTTCTTCTGGGGTTAAAGCCTTGTTGTATACTAATACGTCATCAATCAAACCTTCAAAACCCATGCGAGTTGGAAAAGCAGAGAACGGACGATGCGTATAACGTGGAACATAGCTGATACGGTCATCATTCATGCCGACAGTTAAATCTCCATTACTGGTTACAATCGGACCCAGTTCTGTTTTAGATAAAAGTGGGCTTCCATTTAAATAGAATGTTAATTGATTATTTCCATAGCTTGCTGCAATATGTGTCCATTCATTAAGAGGTGCGATTTGTTCTGTCACCAATTCATGCATTCGACCAGCAATATTAATTTTAAATACCATATGGCCAAATCCATCTATGCCAAGATAAAACCCTTCCGTCATAATCTCGCCTAATTGCCGAGTGCCCCAATCGATGTTATCAAAGCGAAAGTGAGGATTCGTTTTTGCTTTCCAGGTTGATTGATGGAAAATTCCTGTCCATTGCGATACAGGATAGGCGCCGGGAGCAAACCATGCTGATAGAGTGATGGCTTCTTTGCACTCTGGTATCTCTTTACTGGGAATCGCTACTTTAGTGCCATAGCCATCAAATGCCAGACAACTTCCCGAAATTCCTTTTTTCCAAAGAGGTGATTGTGAATCAATTGGATAGCTTTTGTTTGTGGCGAAATTTGTTGTTGCATTTATCTTGGATTTTACAGCTTCATCAAATTTTAAATGAACTATGGGGTTGGTAGTTTTTATTGATTTAATATCAGTGTCGTCGATGGCTTCTGTCGTGGGTTTTGAGGCTTCTTCAAATGAACTCGAGATTGTTTTAATCCCTTCTTTCGTTAAATGCAATTTCTCGATTTTAATATTTTTAGGATCTAGCCAATCTTGACGGTTTTCTTTTCCAGGTTGTATTTTTCTAGTAACATCCCCGGAAGAGGTGATGGTAAATATTTCGTGGACGACATCTGTAAAACCAACGTCGCCAAAATCAGGTGATGTTAATGTGAGGTCTGGATTAGAATTAAAGCGTGGTTTATATCGCCAATGGATGATTACTTTTTCAGGAGAATTTTCAATGATTCTCACGTAAGAATATTGGTTGATACGATCAGGCATTTCTTCTGTGCCATCACCACTTCTTTTTATAACTTCATTGATTGCCCATTGGCCTTGATCTGTTTTCCAGTAAGGCAGGTAGCTTGTACCTCGCCAAAAAATCAATTCGCCAATTGAGTCAAATCGAACAATGATATCAGCATATTTACCTGTCAGTGATGTTGCTTCCCAGTTTTTACCTTTTTGTATTTTCGTGTAATAAGCTGTTATATCCGCCTTGATCGTCGTGGCGAAGATTAGTATGGTTAAGAAAATAACAAGCAATCGTATGGCAGATTTCATAATTCAACCTTATTATTCAGGGTTAATAGTCGATACATATATATAGTCTTATATCGGTTTTTTGCGAGCGTGAAATAAGTGAATTTTTTTGTTGTTAAGTAGCTGAAATCAAAAGAGATATGGGTTTTTGCTTGGCAGTGTTTTTATTGGCTGGTTTTAGTAATATGTTATGAGCTCGCAGGGGGAACCGGGCGACTCTACTGCAAGCATCAGAAAGTAATTTAATTATCCCACATTGAATGATGAAAATATATTTTCTAAATTTATGTCTATCAAGCCGTGTTTTGTTTGGGGGGAAATAGTGATGGAGATTTTCTTAAACATAATCGCTAATAGTTTTAGTTAAAATCGTTATGTTATTATATGAAATTTACAAATGAATAGTTTGTGTTAATGAATAATTTAATAATCAAAAAAAGTTATTTTGTTTTTAAAATCTATTTGCCAAAAGCCCATATTTGTGATACATTTTAAGTATAAATAGTGTGTTTTAATCAAAATTAGTCGTGTGTAACAAGTCGTAAAGTGTAAGAATTTTTTGCAACTCCGTTTTTCTCGCATAAGCTAGTTATTTTAATTTTTAGGTGTGTAATTAAAAGCAACTAGGCATTTCAACATTGACGTATTGTATTTTATGCACGTGCATTTATGTACGAATTGTTTGTGTCTTTGCGCAAACAAAGCATAAGTTAGCAATCATATCTGGTTTAAGGAAGGAAAGTTTGTGAACGCATAGCGTTTCTTTGGCGCCCGCTGTGCGCGCAAAACAAACAGAATTTATTCTAGGGCTTATGCGCTCTGTCAGGATACACACTAATTTTCCTGGCAGGGCACTTTTAAAATATGTCATGGAGAACAGGAGAAAATATTCTAGCTGACTTTAAACTAGTGTGTACATGTCGGAATATTACAACTCTTAAATCGTTCTTATCTGATTTTATTCAATAAATGTCTGATCGACATTTTTATGTGTGTGTGTTGTTTATGTTTTGGGTTTCCTGAGTGTTAAAGTTTACATTCAGATCCTCTCCCTGGTTGGTTCCTGTAACAACCATGAGAGATATGAATCAGAAATTACAGGGCATGGAGAAATATTATGAAAAAAATAGTAACAGTGATGTTTGGCCTATTGCTGATCGCTATTATAGTGACAGACTTGCAGGCACAACCTCGAACGGTCATTTTAGAAGATGAGCCGATTGTTTATTATACCTTTGAAGAAACGGCAGGATCAACAGTAACGGATGCATCAGGTAATGGTAACGATGGTACATATGTGAATGCCACATTAGGTGAATTCGGTGTCGTTGGTTTAGGGGTGCTGTTTGGTGAAGGTGATGAAGCCTACGTCGAAGTGCCAGATTTAGGAACATGTTCGATTGATTATACCGTTGAGTTATTTATCATCTCTTTTGATGCTGCAGATTCAACATCAGGCTGCTGTACGTCCATTTATTCAACGGATGCTTGTGGAGGCGGAGTCTGTACACATATCAACTATCTCCATGGCGAAGGTGGTGGTACCGAACTGGCCGGTGAAGGTGCGTTTCTATTTGCAGATTCTGCAGTGCCTGATCCTGGGTTTGAAGGTGATCCAGTACATGTCGCCTTTGTCGTTGATGGGACAAACGGAACAGGTGCCATTTATGTCGACGGTGTTGATGTCTCAACAGATTCTTCCGCTGGCGGAGAAGATTGTTTTACCGTAGCACGTATTGCATCCTGGGTCAATGATGGCGGTCGTTTCTTTCAAGGAACCATTGATGAGTTTGCAATTTTCGATAAAGCTCTTAGCGAAGAAAGAATTATTCTGCATGCAACCGATTTTAAGGCTGGAGAACCTGCCCTTCTTGTAGATTCATCTGCGACTCAAACGATTGCTGAATCACATCCCGCAATCTCCTCCTCTACAACTTTTACCGTTGTTTTGAACAATGAAGATCCTAATGCGGCTACCGTAACATTGACATTAGATCCAAACGATAGTGATGGTGATTTCAGTGAACTTGATATTGATTTAGGTGCGGGTACCGCAACACCTATAACGTTATCTTTTACTTCACTCAATTGGGATACGCCGCAAACAGTTACTGTAACCGCAGTGGATGATGGCTTAGCCGAGGATTGTTTTGAAGAGGCTACAATTGCTATTACATCAGCTATTACTGAACCAAATGAAAATGGTAATTATGATGGTGCTAAAGCAAAAGCGACTATTATCATTTTAGATAATGAAACAGGTTGTGTCTTTGTTGATGACGGCGATGGTGTCGAAATAAATGAAATTGATCCAAATGGCACTATTGATTCATTTACCTATGTACTAAATCGAGCTCCAATTAGTGTTGATACTGTCATTACTCTGGAGGAAACCTCAGAGTTAGCTGCGCTGTCTGCAACATCTCTTACATTCACTTCGTTGGATTGGGATGACCCTCAAACCGTTTCTATTATTGCCATTCCGGATGATGAATTTATAGATGTCGACCCTGTGGTGACAGCAATGTCATCCGGTGATATTGATCCTAATGCATTCAATCCAATTGACGATGTGAATGTCAATTTAATCGAAGATGAATGTGGTGAATTAGGATTCTTGGGTAATGATTTCAATGAAGACTGCTCAGTGAATTTACTGGACTTCTCTTTATTTAGTGGAAGTTGGGGTAATTGCTCTGAACCAGATATTGTCAACTGTCCATAATTGGTTTGTTTCGAACAATCTATGTAAAGGTTTAACATGTATCAATTGAATCATCACAGTGAGAATTCTAACAATCGTCTCGTTAGATGGTTCAAGCTCTTATCAATGTTTGGTTTTTACAAGCATGTGAATGGAGAAAATAGACAATTGGAGATTAATATGATGAAAAAATTGAATATATTACTTGGACTGGCACTACTGATAGTGACAGGTCCTATCTATGCAAATGATGAATTTCCTCCCTCATGGCGAGGAGCGCCGGGTAGTTTAAAAGTGGTTTTTAATTTTGACGATCCAAATACATTTAACGAAGGTGTGGTAACTGGATTGAGTGCTGGTTCAGTTGTTGCCAATGCGTTAGAGGGGCAAGAGTTCGGTTTTGAAGCTTGTAGTGGTGTCTCTCCAAGGCTCGGTGTTGTAGCTGAAGAACTTTCCCGGGCATTGATCAGCAACCCAACCCCTGAAGGCGAAGGTGTGATTATTCGTGTTCAGATAACTTCTACTTTGGCAGCTTTACCTTTTACAGGTATTGAAGTGGCCAATGAAACTTTCGATAGCCCTGATTTTGTGTTTTGCGATGGTGCAGAAGGTTTGGAGGAAGAACCCGTTGGCGAATCAGGTGATTTAGGTGATGGTTTCTATACGATTGCTATTGAAGCACTATTTGCTGATGGTTTTGGCTGCGATGATATTCAAGTCTTTTTTGAAGAGATTGAAGCAGGAACTTGTATCGATGAAATTATCATTGATATTCAACACAGCACCAATCCCGGTGAAAAAGTAGTCGCTTCAGCCTTACCTGCAGAAATTAATGTTGTCGAAGGTGGGGCGACTGTCGATATGGTCATTTCACTTGACCCAAATATTGGATCTGTTGATGGCAGTGTGACTGTAACATTAGATCCCAATAGCGGCTTTGATGTTGAATTTAATGCCTCTACAACACCTCCTGTTTTAACTTTTACTAATCTGAATTGGACTACACCTCAAACGGTTGCTATTGGCGGTTCAGATGATACTAATTTTGAAGTATGTATCGAAACGTTTTCATTCCAGGCTCAAGTTGCTTCTGTAAGTGATTCTGAATTTAATAACGGTGTTGCTCAGGTTCCGCTAACTATTAATGTGACAGATTTAGACACCGGTTGTGTTTTTGTTGCTGGCGAACCTCAGTTAGAAGAAATAACAGGGGGTATGACTGATACCTTAGTCTATTCTCTAAACCGTGCACCAAGTTCCGGAACCGTTTTAGTGGACATATCAGATGGATTTGAAGATCCAAATATGCCATTTTTCACGGCAGATCCAAATGTTCTCACGTTTGATGGCACGAATTGGGCGATTCCACAGACAACGACGCTCACAGCAGTTCAAGATGATGATTACAGAGGTGAAGCCCCAGGAACGGGTGATCCAACCACCACAACGGCCGTTACCGCATTATCTGCTATTGATACCTTCTTTACAGGTGGGCCTGATCCGGTCACAGTTTCTATTGCAGAAGATGAGTGTGGTGCGTTAGAATTCGATGCATTTGATTTTGATGAGGATTGTGTCGTAGATGTTAATGATCTGGCCACTTTTTTGGGTGATTGGTTAGGAAGTACAATTCCAACACCATAAATAATGTCCGGTCGAATGTTCACTGCAGTGATGTTAGTGATTTTAAGGCGTGATAGTATTGCTATCACGCCTTTATTTTTGAATGATTCTGTCTTTAATTTTGAGATCGTGTATTATTGAATGCCGTCTTCTGGTTCTGTGACCAGTAAGTAATCTGAAAGGGGATAGGGTATCTCACGTAATTGCTGATGAGTAATTGTGATAGGGCGGACCTGTTGTTGTTCTTGTGGTGTTAACGTTAAATCGCCACTCACCGTAAATAATACAATTCGATCACGAATTGCGGGCAGCTCACGTCGAACACGTTGAACGGTTCCTAAACCATAATTGATATGGCCTGATCCTGTGACGACCATCATATGGTGGTTTGGATTAGATTTTAAATGATTAACAATTACATCTGCCATGATTTCGTCACGCAGGACTTGGGCTTGGAATATTTTTTCGAGTCGGGATGAATCGACAGACATATGTACCAGCATGATTTTATCAAGATGATTGCGATAGATCGTGTCATTTTGCCAGTTAATTTTGGGGGGAATTTCATTTTGTTGTTCTTGACTTAATGACGTTAAACCTTGGCGGCCCACTTGGCGGATCAGTTCCGTACGGCCATTTAGCCCTAATACCGGTATGGCATGTTGTTGAGCATATTCAACTAATTCGCGATAGGACAAATAGTTCGACCAGCGATTTTTCCAATCGATTTCTTTCGCTAAAGTTTCAAAGTCGATTTGCCCAGCATTGAATTTATCTAAAGCGGGTTGGTAGTGTTTTTCAATCATTTCCAAGCCTAGAGATATTGGAGTTCCTGATATGTGTAATTCCTTGAGGATTTTTCGTTGCCAGGCATGATGTCTTGCGATACGGTGTGATTCACCAATGAAAACAATTTGTGATTCTTTCAAATCTTCTATAATGGACTCTGTTGTCACTATTTCGCCTTCATACATATCGATCCAAAATTGAGTACGAGATGATTGGCAAGAGTTCATCAAGATTAATAACAGAACCAAAGATGAGTGTTTTAAGTGACTGATATTCACAATATTTCCTTTTTAATTCAATTGCCCTTTTTTGGAATTGTAAATTAATGGATTTGATTGTCAATTTGTTTATAAAGTTATTAAGGTGATGAGTTGGTGAATAATCTTGTTTTTATAGGACTTTGTCAATTTGCTACTATATTATCAAATGCGAAAGTGGGGTGTTCAAACATTTATTCGTTTTCTAAGCAATTCTATTGGATCATAAGTCGATTATTAACAATGAGAAATGATATTTCTTCATAGAGGGCTCATCCGTAAAAAATCTTAAAAAAATTATGTCCAGATATAGGATGAGCAGGGAATTTATAGTGTTGTGACAGTTTCGAATGTTATTCGATTAGAACAGGAGACATGCTTGATCAATGTTTGACTCACGTGACAAAGTGAATGCGGTTTTCGCACGATTATATGCCAAGCATCACAAGACGATTTATAGTTTTATTATCTCGTTGTTGCCTAGTGCGAGTGATGCGGATGATGTCATGCAGGAAACCATCCTGACGATGTGTCATAAGTTCGATGAGTATGATCATGGCAAAAATTTTGCGGCTTGGGGAGTAGGTGTTGCGCGTAACAAAATTCTCAAGTTTTATGAAAAAGGTCAGAGGCGAAAAGCTTTATTTAGCGAGGAGTCGCTTCGTATTCTTCTCGAACGTTCCACGCCAGTTATCCATCATTTTGAAGAAAGATTCTTAGCGTTAGAAGTTTGTTTAAGAAAACTCAAAGAGCCTGAGAAAAATTTACTCAAAGAGCGTTTTGTAAACAATGAAAAAATTGTTGCTATTGCAAAGCAACAGGAAAAATCACTAGATGCGTTATATAAAACCTATTCACGTATTTTAAAAAAATTAAAGCTATGTATTCAATCAAATTTGTCTGGAAAGAAAGCCACATTATAAATGAGTGATGCCAATGATAATAAAATTAGTTTGTTTGTCAGCCAATTACTAGATAGTTCTGTTGATGAGAAGCTGTTATTGGAATTAGATCGGGGGATACAGGACGATCCGGCATTCGTGGATACCTATCTAGACTATATGATATTATACATGGGATTGGAACAATGTGGCTCAGAGTTGCATGGCGAGTTATCTGATGGAGAAGATGTGAAATCCATGATGTCTCAAATGATAGATTTGGATCAAAAAGAGGCTTTGGAAAAAAAAGAAGCCGAATTGATAATACGTCAAAAGGAGATTCAAGCCATATCGCAATTACGTCTCGAAGAATATTTAAAACAGCAGGAATTAATTAAAAATCAAATTGGTTTTCAAGGGCAAAGAATTAAAAAGGCATATTCTTTTCAGGATCAAAAATGGTTGACAAGGATTCTTGCTGCTTGTTTAGTCTTTGCAGGTCTGATTTGGTTGATTTTTCAAGAGTCATCAACTGTTACCGTTGCAAAATTGACAAATTCTTATCAAACTAAATGGGCGTTTGAACCAGATGAAAACTTACATGATATTGAATATTATTTGTTGAGTGGCTTAGCAGAAATCGAGTTTAATGATGGGGCAAAGATCATACTTGAAGGGCCTGCAAATTTTAAATTAGAATCGGCTAATGGGGCTACGTTAAATCTGGGTAAATTAAGTGCTAGGGTTCCAGAAAAGGCTATAGGATTTACGGTCAAGACACCTAATGCCTCCATCGTGGATCTTGGTACAGAGTTTACCCTGCATGTAAAAAAGAATAAAAGTAGTGATGTATATGTTTTTGCTGGTGAAGTAGAAATCTCAACAGAAAACTTATCCTATCGTGTAAATGAGGGTGATGCAAAAACGATTTCTTCTGATGGGCAGAGTCTTCATGATATTGTATTCGATCGGTCATTGTTTGTTTCAAATCTTAATTTTTCTTCGTCTGGTCAAGATCACACATCTGCCTATGCAAAAATGGTGATTGATGGTCAGCCGTTAAAATATCTCTCCTTTCATCCAGATCGAATGGATCAAAATAGATTATTGTCAGATAGGGGCGAAATTAAGCCCATTGGACCAAGTTTAGGAAATAATGAAACAAATTATGCACTTAAATTTAAGAGTGGTCTGTATGACGATTCAGATTATGCGGGTCAATTAGAGTTTATTCCCATTGATACTTTAAAAGAAACCAAGCAATTATCGATCGTGTTCTGGATCAACCCCAATCTGGATACCAGACAACATAGTTTGACACTTATTGATTTTGAGCATAATTCGTTAGAAGCGATAGTCATTCCCACTATCGGATTAACCATGAAACACCTTCAGCATGAAAATGAAATTGAATTTTCTGCAGATTTCAATTGTTCCAACGGGGCGTCTGTTGGACTTGATGTGATTAATATGGAACTAGATCCAGCGGTAGCTTGGTATCATGTTGTCTTAACCGTTTCAGGTCATGAATTTTCTATGACGATTAATGGTAACGCCAAAATTCGCAAGAGTATTGATAGGACTAAGATCTATCATAGAAAAATGAATGGCATTGTCTTATTCCCTGAAGGTATTTCTTCTGAGTCTGTTGCTCATGGTGCTATTGACGAAGTTTCTATCTATGATCGAGTTTTGTCAGACAAAGAAATCCGCCAGTTGTATTTATCAGTCAGGCCAAAGTAGCATCTATATACATTCGGTGAAATCCTTGGTTTGATTCAATATTGAATTAGTAAGAATATCGTTTGTAAAAATCCCAAGGTTATTTTTCTTGAATCGCATTACTGCTTATTCAATACGGAATTTCTGCGCATTGTTGTTCAGCACTTGGTTTGGAATGAAAAAAATGAATGATAATTGCTAGGAACATTAAATAGATTTTTATTCTCATTTAGGCACTGATAGATTTGTTAACTGGAAAGTGTGTGTTGGTAATGTGTGTTTAATTAATAAAAAAGTAGTGATTATGAAAGGAAGTGTTATGTGGAGTAATCGATTGTTTAAAATAACTTGTTTCCTTGTTCTTGTTTGTACAACCCAGGTTTGTCCGAATGCTTATGGTCAATCTTCCTTAGTGGGGCAGTGGACCAATCCTGTCAATATTGGTCAAATGGGAGGGCACATCGCTTTGATGCGTACAAGTGAAGTGTTGTTTTATTCTTATGGTTCAAGTGGGTCAAATAGCAGTAGCCCTATGACATGGTATGTTTTTGATCCGGATAATCCATTATCTGGAACAGGTGGCACCTATTTTAGAAGTCATTTCTGCACGGGGCATACGCTATTAGAAGATGGCCGATTATTTATCACCGGCGAAGAGCCTATTACGCAACCCTTTAGTTCTTATTTTGATCCCATCAGTCGAAGTTTTTCTGCTGCACCCAATCTAGTGACTTCTCGATGGTATCCATCAACAATTATTATGGGTAATGGCGAAGCCTGGACCTTTGGTGGTGTCATTAACGATAATCTTGATGTTACTTATACCATAGAAAAATTTGATGGGATATCAACTCAGTTAGTTGGCGGTCAAAATATGCCTTTTGGGCATCAAGGAGAAGAGGGATATCCACGCCTTCACCTTTTAAGTGACGGAAATGTTTTTATGTCAGGTCAGTCAAATTCATCATATGTTTATGACCCTGTTGCTTTAACATGGTCATTTGTTGACACGATGAATCATAATCGATGGCGTGCCGAATCTCCATCTGTACGTTTGCTGGATGGACGTATTCTGGTCATTGGCGGTCAGGATCTACGACATGCAGATTCCGGATCAACGGGTAATAATAGTTTAACGGCTACCTGTGAAATTATTGATCCAGAAGCCGCCAATCCGCAATGGGTATCTACTGGTTCTTTGCCTCAAGCAAATTATTTACATGATGGCGTACTTTTACCCGATGGATCGGTTTTAAGTCTGGGGGGCACGGCAGGTAATGCGCCACAAAGATGGACTGCGTCAAGTGGTAGCTGGACAGCGATGGCATCTCATCAAAATGTTCGAGTTTATCATTCTTCACATACATTGCTACCTGATGGACGTGTGATTGTTGGCGGGACCGATGAAGATACGACGATGGAAATATTTTCTCCGCCATATCTCTTCAATGGTAGTCGCCCATCTATCAATTCCGCGCCAACATCAGCAAGTTATGGGCAAAATATTGTCGTGAATTATAGTGCCGCAAATCCCATTAGTTCCGTTGTTATGATGCGTACTGGTTCAACAACTCATTCTTTTAGTTATAATCAAATTGGTGTGCCGTTATCATTTGTTGATAATGGCTCTTCTTTAACGGTGACAATGGAATCCAATTCAAACGTAGCTCCTCCGGGATATTATTTATTATTCATCTTGTCCAATAATTCCGGTACTCTCGTACCTTCTTCTGGGTCATGGATTCTCATAGATAATAGTGGGCCACCACCTGATTCTGATCCGCCAACACCCAATCCATCAACGTGGGCGTCATTGCCATTGGCCGATAGCGATTCTCAAATCAGTATGACAGCAACAGTTGCTTCAGATGTCAGCCCTCCAATAGAATACCAATTTGATGAAACAACGGGTAATACCGGTGGAAGTGACAGTGGGTGGCAATCAAATAATATCTATATTGATACGGGGTTAAATGCAAACACACAGTATTGTTATCGTGTGCGTAGCCGTGATAGTGCTGGTTCTGTCAATACAGGTGGTTATTCAATAACAGAATGCGCCACAACCAATGCTGCACCGGATACTGATCCACCTACACCAAATCCAATGACCTGGGCATCTGTTCCAACCGCTGTTGGTGATGCTGCGATTGTCATGACTGCGACGACGGCCTCTGATCCAAGTCCTGTCATACAATACCAATTTGATGAACTATCTGGAAATACAGGTGGAACTGATAGTCTTTGGAGAAATAATCCTTCTTATAGTGATTCCAATTTACAGCCCAATACACAATATACTTATCGTGTTCGAAGTCGTGACGGATTGGGTAATATCGGTAGTTATTCAACTTCATTATCTGCAACGACAGCCCCTGAAGATGGTCTGGTCGATGTGTCTGTCGGAATCGATCAATTATTTGAACCCGCAGATATTGTCATTAATGTTGGTGATACCGTTGAGTGGACATTCTTGGAAGATGGCCATAATATTTGGTCTGGCCTATCAGGTCAACATACTGTCCTTTTGGGTGATCCTCTTTGGTCATCAGGTGGCCAAATTCTTTTTGCCTCGACATCAGCACCAGGCGTACTTAACCCTGCTGGTACTGTGTATAGTGTCACTTTTGATCAAAGCTTTTTAGATAGTTCAACGGGGGATAATGGTGCTCCGAATAGTTATAACTACCATTGCCATACTCATGGAAGTGCGGTGATGCGAGGAACCATTACGATCAATGGTGGAGTCGATACGTTTGCACCTATTCCTAATCCAATGACGTTTGATACGCTACCATCAGCGACAAGTAGTAGTTCAATCGCTATGGTTGCAACAACGGCATTGGATGGTCAAAATCCACCGGTTGAATATTTCTTTGATGAGTTAACAGGAAATGCTGGTGGTAGCGATAGTCTTTGGCAGTCTTCCACGAACTATACCGATAGTGGTTTAAGTCCATTAACGATGTATAGTTACTCTGTTGCAGCACGGGATAGTTTGGGTAATACCACCACGGCCTCTGGAGCGGCATCCGTAACGACTCCAGATGACCCAAGTAGTAATATTTTATTAGAAACAGGTGTGGTCAGCGGCGTTGGTAGTAGTTGGCAAACTGTAAATTTGGGTAGCAGTTATAGTTCAATGGTCGTCGTTGCCACACCAAATTATACTAATACGTCATCTCCAGGTACGGTTCGTATCCAGAATGCTACAGGTAATAGTTTCCAGGTTCGCTTGGATGGCTCGTCGACAGCACCGGCTGCATCCGATATTTACTACATGGTGGTTGAGGAAGGTGTGTACACCGTAGGCACAGATGGCGTGAAGATGGAAGCGGTGAAATACAATTCGACAGTTACCTCTAACAATAACAGTTGGGTTGGTGAAGCCCGCAGTTATGCAAATAGTTATACCAGTCCTGTTGTCCTTGGTCAGGTGATGACTTATAACGATGCGGGTCATGTAGAATTTTGGTCTCGTGGCAGCAGTCGTCAAAATCCACCAAGTAGCAGTGCATTGCAAGTCGGCAAAACGGTTAATGAAGATCCAGATAATGCCCATGCAAATGAAACGATTGGCTACATTGTGATTGATAGTGGTACAGGGAGCATCGATGGCGTGAATTATTCAGCGGGTGTTGGTGCTGATACCGTTCGCGGTATGACCAATTCTCCACCGTTTAGTTACAGTATCAGCGGATTGTCTGGCACAGCATCAATCGGTGTTGCGACGTTAACAGCTATGGATGGCGGTAACGGCGGCTGGGCAATTTTCTATGGTGCAAATCCTATTTCCGCAAGCTCGATTAATCTCGCCATCGATGAAGATCAGTTGAATGATACAGAACGAGCCCATACGACAGAGCAAGTTGCTTACATTATCTTTGAAGATTCCAGCAGCGGCGGTGATACTGATCCTCCGACACCTAATCCAGCAACGTTTGC
>JANQJS010000064.1 GCA_028281535.1 Sedimentisphaerales bacterium
AACCAAACAATATGAATTCGGAGATTCATTGGCCAATTTGGATATTACCTCTAGTATGACCAATGCTATGATTCGTAATGGGCCAGGCTTGCCCATCCAATTAAAATCTGAAGATCTGGAAATCCACTTAACGCGCAATAACCCAAAATGTGCCACAGTTGTTTGTATGGATATGAGTGGGTCTATGCGATGGAGTGGTCAGTATATCAATGTTAAACGCATGGCACTCGCGCTGCATGGTCTGATACAGACAGAGTACCCTGGCGATTTTCTCGATTTTGTTGAAATTTCAACCTTGCCAAAGCGGTGTCATATTTCCCAGGTGCCTCAATTGTTGCCAAAACCTGTGACGATGCATGATCCTCAAATTGCTTATAAGGTAGATATGAGTTCGCCCGATGTCAGTGAATTTGATATCCCGCCGCATTTTACGAATCTCCAGCATGGTCTCAAACTTGCTCGCCAATTATTACAAGTCCAAGATACGCCTAATCGTCAAATCATCTTGATCACCGATGGTCTGCCGACGGCCCATTTTGAGGAGCATTGGCTCTATCTGCTCTATCCGCCTCATCCTAATACGGAACATCATACCCTTCGTGAAGGACTCAACTGTAAAGAGCAGGGGATCACGATCAATATTTTTCTTTTATCTAATTGGGGGCAAAGTCAGGAAGATATCCAGTTTGCCAATGTGCTTGCTGAAAGCACTTCTGGCAGGGTCCTATATGTGGGTGGAAAAGATCTCGACCGTTATGTTGTTTGGGATTATCTCAAGCAGAGACGCTTTGTTATAGGGTAATTCCCCATACAATCCCTACAGAGTGTACAATCCGACTATCTTTTCAGCTATACGGGTAATTTGCTAAAAATTCTTCCCAGTTGATTTGCCTGCCAAAAATCTGAATCTTACATTTATATTAATAAACCTAGTAAATTATTCTGCTAATTCTGCTCATAGACAGCCAGTGAATTGTTCAACCTCCCATTGGCTGTCTACCTTTTTGCGCAGATTTTCAGGCGTGCGATGTCTGAACCTTGGCGCAAAAAAATAGGAAGAAGCTTTTTAGCTTCTCCCTATGATATAATCAAGTTTGCTGTAAAGACTGGTTTAGAACATTCTTTTGCGTCTCATCCAACCTACGACTCCCACACCTAAAGAGCCAAGTAGTAATGCACCAGGTGCAGGAACAACTCTGGTCAAGCTGACATTGTCAATGTTTAACGTGGTGTCAACATAGTAGCTTGGGATTTGTCCACCAGGGCCATTGGGTATTATGAATGGGCCGCCAGTTGTTTCCATCAATCTAAAGAAAATGTAATAGTCACTGCCACCTTCAAGCCAGACGTGTGGGTTGAGTTGGCCGGTTTGCCAATCAGATGAATTGGTTAATCCAACGGATGAACTAACGGAGTTGATGGCAACTGTGGTATTGATATAGTTAATGCCAACGGTTTTAATATCGTCTGCAAATGGATGAGTATCAAATCCTTGCCAGCGATAATCAAATTTAAGGTCATAATAGCCTGATTCGCTGATATTAATTCCATGTGCCATCCAATTGGTTCCAGTTGGTGTCGGGCCACCGAGCAAAACAATGCTAGGGCCAGTGCTTCCAATGACGGCATATGGGTTGCTGGTGCCGCCAATGCTGATATTGCCACCAGTTACCCAGCCATTAAGTCCATTGTCAAAAGTTTCAGTTACGCCGACATCAAATGCGCCAAAAGCGGGCAGGGCAATTAAGCCCATTGTGAAGGCAACCAACAGTGTTAAAGTCTTACTCATTTTTGACCTCCCAAATTCCTACAGGGTCATTTTAAATAAACGCTAAATTTCTACTCTCTAGTAGAGATAGTCTCGCAAATCCTGTGCCATAGATTAATAAAGTTGGTTAAGGGGTTAATGAGATTTAAAAATTTGTAAAATATGGGCTTATGGGCGCACTGTCATCTGGACGATCGAGTGAGAAAGTTTAGTGAATATATGTATGTTGAAATCTAACAACGCCGTTAAGATAGATGGCATGGAGGAATTAAGGTAAATGTATAGAATACAATGGCTTAATGACTTGTGGTGATTTTGCACATGGCTTGTTGCCTATAAGCCCTTTTTTGAGTCATTTGGACCATTTAGTACCCTGAAAAGTCACATAAATAGTAGAATGATAAAGAATTTTTGGCTTATTTGAGTTCTTTCCAGAACGCTTTCTCTGCATCTTTATATTTCTTAAAGCTATTGGAAAGTTCGTCCAACATCTTGTTTAAGGTTTCATGATCCAGCGTTGAACTCTGATTTGGTTTTTGTTTTGCTGATTCTAAAAGCGCGTTGATTCGAATCGTCGTATTGTTGAGGTTTTCTGCTGCTGCGACAAAGCTACTGGTTGCATCTACCACATTTTGGAAATGAATTTCCTTGTTCGTGGGTTCGTATAATAATTTCCATGGGGCTCGTCGCACTTCTTCAGAAGTAAGTTTCAAGTTCGAACTGATTTGATGAAGATTACTGATTGTTTCGTCGATACTCTCACGATTGACATTGAAAATATCTCTTGCTGTTTGACTTGCCTGTTTAATATTATCCAAAGATATTTTTGCGTTGTCCATCAAACCATCGATTTTAGTTAGTGTGGGTTTTACCTTGGTTAAAATATCTGGTAAATCTTTTTCAATGGCTTGAGCTGTTGTCTTGAGTGATGTAACGGTTTCCTTAATGTCGCTGCGATTTTCTTTCACCAGTTGTTGAACGTTTTCCAGGGTTGCATTAAGCTTATTAATGGCTTTGTCAAGTTTTGTTACTAGGCTGCCATCTGCTGACGATGTTTTATTTTTAAGTTGCTCAGTGAGAAGTCGTAAATTTACCGCAGTACCAGCCAATTGCGTTAGTAATGAATTTTCATTTTCTCGGTTTAGTTCCGTTTTAATGCGTGCCAATAAGCTGGAAGGATCATTCATATCAAATTCTTTGCCGAGCATTTCCATGCTATCTTCCAGGCTGCTTTCGAATGCGAGTTCGATCGTCTGGCCATTAGTGACAATATCACCGGTTTTACCCAGGCTCTTAATCACCAATGAACTTTGGCCACCCAAGAGATTACTATCCGCTTTCAGAATACAATCTTTTTTCAATGGAAACCGTTCAGGAAACATCATCGTAAAATGAACCATGATCTCTGAATCGTTTGTTTGCTTATCTGGTAATTCTATGCCCGTGTCATTAACGAGGCCGATTTTGGTTCCGCCCAGATAGATTGGGCTTCCTGCCGTTAACCCTTTTAAGCCTGTTTGATAGGGCATTTTAACCGTGATGTTTTTTTGCGGGGTTGTCAATTGTGACCAATCACCCAGCAGGATGATGATATAGACCGCGCATGCCAGAGAAACAAAAACGGTTAAGCCCACTAAAAGTTCATTTCGATGTTTTCTTGCCATAGTTATATGATCCTGAAGGTTTTATCGGCATTTATTACCGCTGAATGTCGAGAATATCCATTTCGTAGTTACTGGATTCAATTCGATCCGTTATGGGCCCTTCGGCCGCTCCACGAAGGAACTGCCTGATAAGCAAATCTGACGTAGAAAGCGTTTGGGTTTCGTTGGTGTCTCGAAGGTTTTGAAATTCTTCTCGACGACCAATTTTTAAAACGCGCCCTTTGTCCAGCATGCACATGCGATCGGCGATCGTAAAGGCCGAATCCATTTCATGTGTCACAACGACACTGGTCACATTGAGTTTCTGAGTCAGATCGATGATTAATTGATCGATCTGGGCGCTGGTGACTGGGTCCAGTCCAGCACTGGGTTCATCGTAAAATAAAATCTGAGGGTCGAGAGCTAACGCGCGAGCCAGCCCAGCACGTTTTTTCATACCACCGGAAATTTGTGCTGGCATCTTTTCAGAATGTTCTCGTAAGCCCACCATTTCTAATTTAATTTTGACCATGATTTCAATCGTATTTTCGTCTAGTTCTGTATGTTCTCTAAGTGGGAGTGCTACATTTTCTGCAATTGTCAATGAATTAAAAAGTGCACCAGATTGAAAAAGAATCCCTATTTTCTTGCGAAGGCTATTGAGCTCTTTTTCATCCAGGGTTGTAATCTCTTCGTCAAATAATTTGATACTTCCCTTGTCGGGAATGAGTGAGCCAATGATATGGCTTAGCAGTGTACTTTTTCCGCAGCCACTGCCTCCCATAATGACCATGATCTCTCCTGGGAAAATATCTAAATTGATACCACAAAGAACCTGTTGTTGACCAAAACTTTTTGTCAGGTCCTTGATCTGGATGATTGGTTTTTGGGTATTAATTTGTGAGTCGGCCATCAATTAAAAATTCCATAGGAATAAAATATTACGGTGAAAATAGCTGCTGCACCAATAATCGCAACGATGCTGTAAACAACGGTTAAGGTGGTTGCTTGTCCCACACCTTCGCTGCCGTCCCATGGCTTAACGGACAGTCCTTGATAGCAGGCAATCAACCCAATCAGTAAACCATATACAGCTGCTTTAATCAGGCCTGATACAAAACCTGAAATATTGACGGCATCAATCGTCATAAAATAAAAGACGCTTGGGTCGAGCCCCAATTTCATGCCTGTTAACCAGCCTCCGAATATCATCGTGATATCAGCAATGACGGTAAGGACCACCATCATAATCGTTGTTGCTAATAAGCGAGGGACAACTAAAAACCTGACTGGGTTTAATGCCATGGTTTTTAGCGCATTGATTTCTTCGGCGGTGACCATCGTACCAAGTTCCGCGGCAATACTGGCACCCGCAAACCCGCTTAAGACAATAGCGGTCATCAGGGGGCCTAGCTCACGAATGGCCGCTATGGCATTGACCGTAGCAACCTGATCCCCTTGGCCAAATTCATCTAATTTTGGGTACATCTGTAAGGGCAGGATCATACCTATCGCGAGTTGAATCAGTAATACGATTGGAATCGCTCGAACCCCCACGCGAACCATTTGGAATATCAAGGGGCTTTGGCCTGCGCGTCGGGTAGGTTTAAAAATTGACCCCATCGTTGCTAGGAAACTGTCAAACAACAAGAAGGATATCCCGCCAATAAAAATTAAAAATTGACTGGTTTTATTGATCACAAAACCGCCGACAGCTTCCAATGTCTTGATAAGCAGGGGGGCTTGTTTTTTGGGTTCTAGTTTACTAGAGGATTGGCTCATTGTTCTAGTGCTTCTTGTTTGGTTGAATAAATTGAAAATAGTGTATCAAGCTTTGAAACTTCAAACGCATTGGACACACGTGCTTGCAGACCGCATAGTTTAAATAGAATGTTTTTTTTACGACCTATTTGTAATCCTTCAACCAGCGTCGCCAGGCCAGAAGAATCAATAAAACTAACTTTGCTCATCTCTAGTAAAATTGCTTGAGTGTCCGTCTCTAATGTTTCAAGGAGAACAGACCGTAATTCAACGGAGTGAACCATATCGATCTCACCTGATAGTTCAATGATATCATGGTGGTTTTCGTTAGTGATACTTTTAATGATTTGATTGGATGACATCGATCTAACTGACTCCTTTTAGATTATTCCTGAACAATGTATTTACACATTTTTAGTTGCATTCCACCTTCCTGCATCGGGGAATATTCGACATCATCCATTGTAGATTTTATTATGTGTACGCCCAAGCCGCCTGGACGAACATCATTGAGATCTCTACCTTGTATGGACTCTGGATCAACTTGTTTGCCAAAATCACGTATCTCTATTTCGATCCCTTTATTACCACAGTTTTCAAGTGTCATGCGGTTAATTCGTAATATAATCGTTTTTTCGCAAGGGCCACCATACCCGTGACGGATGACATTGGTCAATGCTTCCTCAACGGCTAATGTGATCGAGTCTGCATTTTTTTCGTCAAATCCGATCATCTGTGACATCTGTTTCGTTACAGATCGAGTAATAGTCAAAAATTCTGGATTCGCTCCAATTTTAATTTCGACATAGTCACCGGTTTTTATTTTTCTCTGCTCTGTCATCTTAAGGTATCCTGATTTAATTCTTTTCCTTATGATGCTTGGCTTTCAGCATATTTTCGCCATTGTACTATTGCCTTGGAACGTTCATGGAAATCTGATTTATAATCAAACCCAAATTTCTTGTTGGTGATTTCACGTAATGCTTGGATCGCAAAAAAACGAACGGATCGATCTTCATCTTCCAGGCAATCGATCAATGGCAGAATTGCTTCTTGAAGCTTTTGGTTTGCTGCCCATTTTATCGCGGATATTTTTTTAAGTGGATCTGTTTGTTTTAAATCATTCAATCCCACAGGGCCCAGTCGTTGCTGACAACCAGCATAGGTCATGAGCATGGTCATCATTAGTATAAATAGCAAAGATTTTTTTATTATTATCATGGGCTGTTTATTCTGTGAAATTCACGGTTGGAAATTATCCGGAATTTGTGCTAAAGGGCCAATTAACAAGATATTACTACCTAGAAATTATCGGCTTTCCGGCCACAATAATGAAGAAATTTCATCATAGGTGTCATAGCGGTTCTTCTACGGATTGTCTTTACAATTATAGGACTAAACTAAATTGAGTGTTGGTCAACTTTTCATCTTTTTTAGCTGGTCTTTAGGCTTGAACTCGCCAATAAGTATAGATAGAGTTTGATTATGATAAAAATAGTGATCGATGAAAATATCCCATTTGCCCAAAACGTCTTTTCAGCCTTTGGTGACATCATCTTGATGCCAGGCCGAGAGATGACCGCAGCAGATGTCAAACAGGCGGATGCGTTACTCGTGCGATCTGTCACTCAAGTTAATGCTGACCTACTCGAAGGCAGTGCTGTTCGTTTTGTTGGAACAGCCACCATTGGTACGGACCATATTGATCTCGAATATCTTAAGAAAAGAAATATCACTTTCACGAGTGCTGCTGGTAGCAATGCAAATTCTGTTGTCGAATATGTTCTTACTGCGATTCTGGTTCTTGCAGAAAAATTTCAATGGCAACTCAAAGGAAAAACCTTAGGCATCATAGGGAATGGAAATATTGGGTCTCGGTTAGCGGAAAAAGCTTCCTGTTTAGGTTTAAGTGTATTGTTAAATGATCCACCTAAGCAGAGGAAAGAAGAGGGCGGTAGCTATTGTGATTTAGAGTCGATTCTAGAATCTGATATTATTACCTGTCATGTTCCCTTGACAAAAACGGGAAACGATTCGACGTTTCATTTATTGAACGCAGAGAACTTAAGCAAGCTCAATCATCATCAAATCTTGATCAATACTTCGCGTGGTTCTGTCGTAGACAATCAAGCATTAAAGCAAAGATGTTTGGAAAAACGATCTGGACCTTTGGTGTTGGATGTGTGGGAAAATGAACCTGATATTGATGTTGAATTATTGAAGTATGTAGATATTGGAACACCTCACATTGCAGGGTATTCTATGGATGGAAAAGTCAATGGCACGATCATGCTTTACGATGCATTATGTGATATGTTGCAAATGAAAAAAAACATCCATGCAAGTGATCTGCTTGGAAGGCCCGATCCAAATACGATTGAAATTGATGCGCAAAACATCAGTCTTCAAGCAGGACTTTGTGAAGCATTGACAACAATCTATCCTATCCAAAATGACAACAATAAATTGTGCGAAGCAATGCGGGATCATTCGGCGCAAAGACCGATAAATTTTGATCAACTCCGTAAAAAATACCCTATTCGTCGAGAGGCTCACAATTATTTGTTAAATAGCAATTTACCTAACGAATGGGTCGAGATATTGTCTGGAATTGGCTTTGGTACCATGTAAGAAAAAGTGTTGTTTTTCCCCAAAGAATCACATTTTAACTTGAATTTTATACGCCGTTTTCCTATACTAAAGCTATATGGGATTCGTGGTGCTTTTAGCATCACATGTGTAGCTTAATATTGGGGTCCAGGTATCCTGCCTAGACAAGGATATATGGATTTAATAAACCCTTGCGGATTTTTAGTGTGCAGAATAATTAGTGTGCATTAACTGTATTTACGTAGAATTTGTTTATTAGAAATTAACTAAAACGTTATAGGTGAAAACTAGTGCTCAAGGACTTTGCGCATACTTACTCAATGAAGCCTTAGCATATTCCAACAGGAGTGTAGAAGCATGAAACAAAATCAATTTAACATTTTAATGGCGTTAATGGTATTGGCAATGTCTGGCCTGCTATCAGCTCAAACCGTCACATTTAACGATGCCAATCTTAAACAAAAAGTCAAAGATGCATTGAATCTTACAACGGATCCGACTGTGACCGATATGCTGGGATTAACAACCTTGTCATCTAATGGTACGTCCAATCCAGTAATCACTGATTTGACCGGACTGGAAACAGCTGTAAATTTACAAGCTCTATTTCTCAATAGTAATCAAATTGTAGATCTTACTCCGTTGTCCAATTTGAACAACCTGCAAACGTTGACCTTGTATTCAAACAAAATTCATAATATTGCACCATTAACGGGATTAACCTCTTTGCAGGCTTTAGATCTTAAATACAATCGTTTGTTTATTGAAGCCTATTGTATTGATCTACCGGTTATTGAGCAGAATAATCCAACACTTGTGAGCAGTGGCAATTACATTGTCGATCCAAATCCATACATCAGCATTGTTAATTGTTCCTCAGAAATTACAGACTTGTTTGTTCTTGCAGATCTATTTATTCATCAGACGGCATTAACTTGTGGGCCTGATCCACTCAATAATAATGTCTTGGATTGTTTTGAATATGACTATGACTTTAACGATGTACTAGACTATAAAGATTTTGTCATTATGACAAAATTTTGGCTCGCAAACTAGAATTATGCTTGTTTTCTAATTTTACCACATATTGTTTATCGCCTATATTATTTATAAATCACAGGGCATTGATTCGGTATTCTAACTGGACCAATGCCCTGATTTTTTTACCTACTTCTTCTCGTTTCCTGGGCTTCTCTCGCTTTGATACGAAAACCTCTTGGCCGCTCACTCCAGCTGAGATACTATGTGCTTTCTAGAGATTATTTGCTCATCAAATACTTATCATATTTGTACTTGAATTCTCGCAGATAAATTCGTTAAATAGCCATGTAATTCCATTTGCGTGGCACTGGATGCATGATTGTTTGATAAGGAGTGTAAGCCTTGGTTCGTTTGGTTGTAGCATGGTGTATGATCTCAGGTTTTGGCATAGCCCAGGCAATTAAAGCGCAGCCGGTTTCTATTCCTGATGAAAATCTTAAGGCTTTGGTGCAAGACGAATTAGGCCTTTTAGATCCTAATCAAGAGGATATGCTTGGACTTATTTCGCTCAACTCCAATGGGTTAAATAGCCCAGTCATTTCTGATTTAACCGGTTTAGAGTTTGCTCTGAATTTAACAACCCTGCTATTAAACAATCATCAGGTTACAGATCTTTCGCCACTGGCTGATTTGCCTTCTTTGTCCTATGTGACGTTAAAGCGTAATCAGGTTCATGATCTTTTTCCCTTAACTAACTTAACAGCCTTACAGGTGCTCGATCTTTCGGAGAATGTTTTGCATGTTAATGCTTATTGCTTTGAAATTGATTTAATCCGGACGAACAATCCTGGATTATCGACGGGAGTATTTCTTTATGATATTAGCCCATATACAGCTTTGGGAAATGAGTCTGAGTGTGTAACGCAACCCGCTGATCTGATGTCATTTGCAGGAACCTGGCTGTCAGCCAATGTAACGATTTCACAGGGGGGCGGGTTGTTTCTGCACCACCAGTTTGATTATGATTTTAGCGATACAATAGATTTGCCGGATTTTGCTATTTTTTCCCAGTTCTGGCTAATTGATTAAGCCCTGAAATCAAATAAGTTAGGGCAATGGTGGGGGCGATCCACTTGATGAGGTTATATATAGCACACCTGCGGCAACGCCGATGGCAATCACAGCAATGACGATGGATGAATAGAATAACTTTGTCAGATGACTTTGTTGTTTAGTCATTAAGCTCTGGAATTTTTCATCATTTTTTTCAAGTAACTCACCAATATTTGCCATGGAAATACTTTGTGCCTTGATGTTATCAAGCATCTGTGAATCAGTATCACCCGCTTGTTTAAGCTGGGAAGAAATGGTGTCCAGGCTATCAAGCTGTTTCTGGCTGCTTTCAGGGATTTCTTTCATCGATTCGATGATTTCCTGATTATTGGAAAATTGTTCCTTCATTTCATCGGCTAATTTGTCGACCAATTCACTTTGTGCATCGACGGCGATGGGAAATTTACGCATTAGTTCTGGAAATTCATCCATATTTCGCTGGATTTGCTCATTTTGCTGGCGTTGCAGGGTCATGGTTTCGTTGACCTGGGCCATCACATCAACCAGTCGATTAAATCCCGTTTCGATAGCCGCTAGTTTTTCATCCATCATTTGATCACGATGAGATAGGGCATTGGTGTCTTCTGGAATGTCTGTTGGATCATTGGGCCCGACGGGTAGGGTTTCTGCATCGACAGAAACGACATCAATTCCTTCGGTGGATTTACTATCTCGATTTAACCAGCCGCCCACACGTTTCCATAGTGACACTTTACTCATTTCAGCATATCTCCATTGCTCATTGCATCGCGGTTACGTCTCGAATAAGATCTATCATCTTAGTTTACACCCGATAACTTGTTTTGTCCAAAAGATAAATGGGTTATAAGATGAGGTCTTGTAAGAATATGAAAAATACAGGGTTAACTTACTTACGTGAGTTAAAAATATGATGAGTAACTTCCCACGATATAAGGTTTTGTCGAGAAAACATCGAAACGGTCTGTTCATTTTGGTTGGGATACTGATTCTGGGTACGAGTGTTTACCAGCATTCGTCTCGTTTATCGTTATCAAAGAATTCTGCTCCGCCTGATCGCGGGCAAGATGAATGGCGATATCATCAAAAGGTCTTTGAGGTTGTCAAGGTGATTGATGGCGATACCGTAGATATTAATTTGCCTGATGGAAAATACAAAACCACTCGAATTCGCCTGCGAGGGATCGATACACCAGAAACGAAACAGTCCAAGAGGGGGCAAATGTATTTTGGTTCTGAAGCGTCAAATTTTACTCGAGATATGGTGCTCAACAAAAGGGTGACAGTGGTTTTAGATACCACCCAGGAGAGCCGGGATCGTTACGGTCGCTTGTTGGCTTATCTTTTTTTACCTAATGGTACGATGGTTAATCAGCAAATCATCGAGAAAGGGTATGGTTATGCTTACGAAGGATTTGACCACATTTACTTGAAGCGATTTTTGAACTTACAAAAACAGGCGAAAAAGCATCAGAAGGGGCTTTGGAAAGAAGTGACACCCGACCAATGGCCTGCATGGTATCATCGCCGACACAATTCTGATGATTAATAATTTAAATTTAAGCAGGGACCCAAATAGCCAGGTCCCTGCTTGTAAGGAAAGTGTGCAATTATTTTTAGATGCTCTACTAGGAAAATTGAATTTCATCTCGTAGAGAATTCATCTGCACTTACATAATTATGGCACGATATTAAACTGTACTTCAGATAAACCATGAGCGAATCCATCGCCATAGTTACTATTGCTAGTAATCACAACATACCGAGCACAAATACCACCAAAATCAGGACCAGCAAAGCCAGCATAAGAGCCAGTACCTGGCGCTTGTGGGAAAGTAAAAGGACCTCCTGGCAGAGCTGTCCAATTCGTGCCATCCTGCGAATAATGAATGGTCGCACTTTGGATACCACGAACTGTTTCTTCATTACAGTTCCAAACATGCAGTACACCTAATTTATATAGGTGACCAAAGTCATATCGAATCCAATGACTACTGCCACCTTGTGCAGGATTGGTGGCCGTACTTGGACTTTGCCAGGTTGACTCCCAAGCAGTGTCATGATTGCTACCACTAAGGCCACTACCATCAATAGTCTTTACGCCTGTTGCCACTTCATCGACGCTACTTTGTGTGACGGTTACGTCTGTGGTATTACCAGCACCGATATAGTTACTGAATGGCTGACCTGAACCACAGCTACTGCTTGCCTGTGTGGTTGCACAAGAAGCGGTTGAATAGCTACCTGTATTACCGACACTATCACGACTACGTACTTGATAGCAGTACTGCGTACTTGCACTTAAGCCACTATCTGAGTAGCTCGTAGAAGTTTGCCAGCTGCTATCGGTTGCACCTGCGCCACCAGTGGTTTCGTTGAATTGGTATTCAACAGGACCGGATGGATCACTACCGGTTCCAGCAACCATGTCGATCTGGCTACTGCTTGAAGCATTTGGAGCCGTTGCAAAAGTTGCGGGGTTTGGTGTTGGAGGTGTTGTGTCAGGAGCACCTTGTGTTGTTGCACAAGCAGGACTTGATGAGCTTCCGGAATTACCAGGAGCATCACGCAAGGTCACGGTATAGCAATACTGCGTACTTGGCGTTAAACCACCA
>JANQJS010000034.1 GCA_028281535.1 Sedimentisphaerales bacterium
CTAAAGCTAAATAGCAGTACCAGCAACGGTACTAACCATAAAAGCCAAAGTAAGCCATCATTGATAAATCGCATCTGTTCCATTAACTTTTAAGTCTCATCTTATGGAATTTTCCTAAACAGGCTACAACCTAATAGAGCTTCCAAACCTAGAAGCACCAGAGCAGCCAGAGCAAAAGGCATAAACTTCTCCGTATATAAACTATATTCAATTGATTCGATTTCACTTTTTTCCAGTTCATCGATTTTTTCGATAATCTGCTTTAGGCTCTGTGCATCATTGGCTCGACTGTAAAACCCACCTGTTTGATCGGCAATGTCTTTGAGAAGCACCTCATCTAATTGATTTCTATTACCCATAATAAATAGACCAGGTTGTTGCTGCCTTGGTGGGTTACCAATACCGATCGTATAAATTTTAATTCCCCATTCTTTTGCGAGCTTTGCCGCCTCAAGGGGTGGTTTTTCCGAAACATTGTCAATACCATCAGTGAGCAAAATAATTACTTTGCTTTGAATTTCAAAATCCGTATTTAATTTATTTTCATTACCCGAACTTATTAATGCTTGATTTCTCTGACGAATATCATCCTGGGCCGTTTTCAACCGTGCAGCTGCCAGGGCTATGCCATCTCCAATTGCAGTACCATCTTCCCAGCGTTGAGATGCCGTTCGCATCTCCTTCATAAATCCAGTCAAAATATCATGCGATAAGACTAATGGGCAAATGGTATCAGCATAACGGGCAAAATTAATCATGCCAATTAAATCATTATCTCGGCCTCTCAAGTCATCGCTGCCCTGGATAAAATCAGCTAATACTTGCTTAACGACCTCAAATCGGCTTAATACTTGCGAGCCATATTGCATTTTTTCATTCATACTTGATGAACGATCTACGACCAACTCCATCACCACACCTTTTCGGGTGATTTTGCTTTGAGCATTACCTTCACGAGGCCTGGCCAAAGCGACCACGATCAGAACAATACAAAGTAATCGAACCAATGTTAATATAGGTCTAAATTTAATCCGCCAACTGCTGGCTGGAGCTGACAAATCACGCAAACTGGAAAAGCGAATATTAGCCCAATTTTTCTTACGGTAACGAAGGTATATCACTAATGGGATCAGCAGCAATAACACAAACGCCCATGGATCTTTGAATTCGGTAATATTAACATCAAGCATTTTTTATCACCTTAACATCCACAGGAAATTCAATCGTTTTATCAGTCACATCAACTTGACGGGAATAATCGACAGTCGATTTGACAAATTGACGAACCAGCACCGCTGATTGATCCATTTCATCCTGGCCAGGCGAATATTTTGCAAACTTGACCATATCGCAATGTTCCAAAAATCTCTTTAGGTTTGCAGCATGATCTTGATTTAATGCATTTGACTTATTTACTGCTTGAAAAAATTCTTCTGTCGTCAGATCAGGCGCATTTAAATCAAAGCGTACTTCAATATACCATCGCAAAATAAAACTAATCTTCTCATAAAACTCTTTATGTCTATTTTGCTCGGTTAATGCTTCTTTTTCTAGATCATCCAACTTCTCGTATGCTAGTTGGTGTGCAGATTTATAAAGCCGCTTAACATCTTTACCTTTATCTAAGAGACCAAATGCAACAACGATGATCCATAAAACAAAGAGTCCACCACAAAACCACCATACCCATTGATTGTTTTTTTCAAATGTCACATTGGCATTCGATTTTATACCGGTGAGTTCTTCGCCATGGATCTTTCCATCTATGTCCGATCCAATTGTAACCTGGATGGGCTCTGTAAGAATCTTTTGGCCTTGCTCATCTTTGCCCCATGAGAATTCTAAAGATGGAATATTAAACTGGCCCGTCACAATGGGCTCCAATAGATAATCGTGCTGATATAAGACGCGATTATTATCCAGGAGTTTTTTAGGCTGAATTTTGTACTCCAAAACACCAAACTCATACTCGTCTAACTGCATCGATAATTGAGGCAATGTCACATCAACCGATTCTGCGATCTCCAGTTTTAACTGAACTCGAATCGTATCCACGACATCAATATTTGTTTTTTCGACGTTTACATTTATATTGACGCCATCCTTTTCATAGGTTTTCTCTACCTCATAGACTGGCGATTGCGCCCATAAAACCTGGGTGAACATGAGAAAAAACAAAAAAATGGATAAGCGATCTCTCATCAACGGCGTTTCTCCCTCATACGAAAAAAACGAATCAATTGAGGCACATAGGGCCGATCGGTCGCAATATCAATACAATCCACCTTAGATGACTGCAACACTTTCTTTAAAGAGTCAGCTTGCTGGTTTACTTTATTTTCATAATCCTGCCTGAAGCGACGACTCGACGTATCGACCAGAATGGTCTGGCCAGTTTCAGCATCTTCAAATTCAATGATTCCAGCTGTTGGCAATACCTGTTCAGCTTTATCTTTCACCTGGATGGCGATTAAATCATGCCGCTTATTTACTAGACGTAGTGATTGTTGGAATTCGTCTGATAAAAAGTCAGACACCAGAAATACCGTCGCTTTTTTCTTAATCACTTTTGCCAGATAATCCAATGCCATGCTTATATCGGTTCCCTGATGCGGGGGCTCATGATAGAGCATTTCTCGAATAACACGAAGCACATGCTGTGTCCCTTTGGCAGGTGGAATAAACTTTTCAATACGATCTGTAAATGTGATCAATCCGACTTTGTCATTGTTCTTGATGGCGCAGAATGCAAGCACAGCACACATCTCAACAGCCAAATCATTTTTTAATTTATTAACAGTCCCAAATGCTCCCGAAGCACTTAAATCAACCATTAACATCACAGTCATTTCACGCTCTTCAGTATAGCGTTTAATGAATGGCTTATTCATTCGAGCCGTTACATTCCAATCAATGCTGCGAATATCATCGCCAGGCGCATATTCGCGCACTTCATCAAATTGCATCCCCTGGCCTTTAAAGGTACTGGCATAATCACCGGAAAACATTTCATTGACGGTTCGATTGGTGAAAATCTGAATCTGTCGAATATGTTTGATAACGTCCTGGGGTATCATGGCACTTCGATATTATCAAAAATGGTTTGGATCACATCTTCTGAGGTCTTTTCTTCAGCTTCAGCTTCATAGCTCACAATCACTCGATGCCTCAAAACGTCCATGCCAATGGATTTGACATCTTGTGGCGTAACAAAGCCTCTGCCCTGGATAAACGCATGGGATTTCGCTGCAAGTGTTAGAAAAATGGTCGCTCTGGGTGATGCACCAAAAGCGAGCAAGCCATCTAACTTTAACCCATAATTTTTAGGCTGGCGAGTGGCATCAATAATATTGACAATATAATCTTTAATACCATCGTCAATATAAATCAGATCGATAATCTTGCGAGCTTCCAGGATATCTTCCGGATTAACAATGGTATCAATGTCCGTTGATGCATCGGTTTTACTCATCAAATCGAGAATTTGTCGTTCCTCTTCTTTGGTTGGATAAGTAATTTTAATTTTGAGCATGAAACGATCTACCTGCGCTTCAGGCAATGGATAAGTTCCTTCCTGCTCAATCGGGTTTTGCGTTGCCAGCACCATAAAGGGTTCTGGCAGATGGAAGGTCTCTTCGCCAATGGTCACCTGATGTTCCTGCATGGCTTCTAGTAAGGCACTTTGCACTTTAGCAGGAGCACGGTTAATTTCATCCGCTAATACAATATTGGCAAAAATTGGGCCTTTTCGAACGTAAAAATCACCATCTTGCGGCCGATATATTTGCGTACCCAATAAATCCGCAGGCAACAGATCAGGGGTAAATTGTAAACGTTTGAATGAAGCGTTCATCGCTTTGGCCATAGTCGTAACCGTCCGTGTTTTGGCTAAGCCTGGCACCCCTTCGATTAAGACATGACCATTACTAAGTAGTCCGATGAGTAGACGCTCCAACATATCTTTTTGTCCGACAATGGCTTTATCCCATTGGGACATGAGTGAACGAATAAAGGCGCTTTTCTTTTCTACTTCCTGCGTAATTTGCGATATATCAAGGCTCATTTATACCTCCATAAATGGTCATCATTTTCAATAATCATTAAGCTTTTTGGATATTAATTATGATGGAACTAAGGGTAACATCATACACAAAAAGAACTTACAATTCCATGCAACAGAACAGAAATGCATATCTTTTTATACCCCATAGACTTATAGCATTTTTAGCTCTGATTTCCCTGATGTTTTTTATTCAATTCTGCGATGATTTTATGATTCGCAGCAGGAAAAGTATAATCATCGAGCTGATCCAGACTCACCCATTTCCAGGCCGCACACTCAACCGCTTTTGGCCTTCCTGATACATAATCACATTCGTATACATGAAGTGTAATTTTAAAATGAGAATAAGCATGCTTGACAATGATCAATAAATTATTCACTTTCACATTAACGGCCAATTCTTCTTTAATTTCACGTTTAACACACGCTTGAGGTTTTTCGTTCTTGGCAATTTTACCACCAGGAAATTCCCACAGCCCCCCCAGCAATCCTTCATCTTTACGCTGATCAATCAGAATTTTATTTTTCTTCCATACGACACCAATACCAATATCATAATGAGGCACTGGTTTTTTCTTAACTTTCAAGGGAAGCTCATGTTGCAATTTTGCTTTTTTTGCCTTACAGCAATCTGAAATTGGGCAAGTTTCACAACTCGGTTTTGAAGGCGTACAAATCGTCGCTCCCAGATCCATAAGCGCCTGATTAAAAAAACTGGCCTGACCAGTAGGTATCATTTTTCTTGCTAAGGTCCATAACTTTTTTTGGGTGTCTGACTCTTTAGGATTGGTTTTAATCGTAAATAGTCGACACAGCACACGCATCACATTGCCATCAAGCACGGGCTCATCCAGGTCAAATGCAATACTAGCGATAGCCCCTGCAGTATAGGGACCAATCCCTGGAATTTTGATAAGATCTTCAATACTGCTTGGTAATTGACATTGATAATCCGACACAATCGTTTTAGCCGCTTTGTGCAAATTTTTTGCTCGTGTGTAGTATCCTAAACCTTCCCAACATTTTAAGACGGAATCAAGTTTGGCATTGGCTAATTTTTTGACTGTTGGGAATGTTTTAAGAAAATGTAAATAGTAAGGCTTTACTGTTATGACTTGAGTTTGTTGCAACATAATTTCAGAGATCCATATGGCATAGGGATCTCGGCTACGCCGCCATGGTAAGTCACGCTGATATTTTTTATACCAGGCAAGCAATTGCTTTTGTATCAATTCTATTCGTTCATTTTGTTTCATAGTGGGCCACATCTTACTTTGACTTTAGCGAGTTGTCAAAAACAGCTTAGAATTTTTAAATTGGACAACCAAGTCATTTAACTTAAACTAGACGTATTGAGTTACGGGGAGTAGCTCAGTTTGGCCAGAGCGCTGCGTTCGGGACGCAGAGGTCGCAAGTTCAAATCTTGTCTCCCCGATGATTTAGATCACAATCACATCATTATGCATAAATCACGGATAAAAGACACTTCGTAAAACGAAACAAAAATAGACCATTTGCACACCATCCTATATTCACGCATGCCTGTTTAGCCAATTTGGCTAATATTGCTTGCGAGAATTACAACACGACCATTATGTCCGATAAAATATGGTTTTTCGTCATTGTAGACCTGAGAAATTCTCAGCAAACCTCCTAACCAATATACATTGAACAATTGTCGTAATCCCTTACTAGATATACCTTAAGACAACTAAAACATTTGGATTTTAATTGAATTCCCCCCTGGCTACGGGTAAAATGTGTTTTTATCTATTGGGTCAACTTATGTGCACAAAATCTGTTTCAGTTATCATTCCTGTATATAACAGTCAAGGTAGCCTTGATCTATTAGCAAGTCGGCTTGCCAAAACCCTCAAGAACCTTAACTTAACGTACGAGATTATTTTTGTTAATGATGGAAGTCATGACAATAGCTGGGATATTATCTGCAAACTCATTGAGGAACAACCATATCTCAAAGGACTCAATTTGATGCGAAATTTTGGCCAACACAATGCCTTATTGGCTGGTATTCGCACAGCACAACATGAGATAATTATTACAATAGATGATGACCTTCAGCATCCTCCGGAAGAAATTGAAAAATTGTTAACTAAATATCAAGAAGGTTATGATGTGGTCTATGGTTCAAGTAAAGAAGAAAAGCAAACCTTTTTACGAAACATGGCCTCACAAATGACTAAGCTGGCATTTCAATCTATTATGAAAGTTAACGTTGCCAGAAAGATCAGTGCCTTTCGTATATTTCGAACATCATTGAGAGTTGCGTTTGAGAACTTCCATGCTCCCAATCCATCGATTGATGTACTATTATCTTGGGCCACAACAAACTTTTCCTATGTAGATGTCAAACATGAGCCACGACAAATTGGTGAATCGAATTATACCTTTGGAAAATTATTGATACATGCATTTAACATGATGACAGGCTTTAGCACCATGCCATTACGCATGGTTAGTTTCCTAGGGTTCTTTTTCACATTATTTGGTCTTGCGATTTTTCTTATTGTTTTTATTCGATACTTATTCTATGAAGCACCTGTTCAAGGTTTTACTTTTTTAGCATCAATTATTGCTATTTTCTCGGGTGTACAGCTTTTTGCCTTTGGCATATTCGGAGAATACATGGCTCGTATGTATTCAAAAATTATGGACCGCCCCGCCTATATTATTGAGCAAGTAAAAGAATTTAAACCAACAGGCCATGAAAATGTTTAATGTGCATTTTGAACCATTACCTATAAAAAATAGCCAAACATATTGGGAGACGTCCATCATCCCATGGGATAGCGAGACATTTGGATTTGGCGTTGGGACATTACAACTTACCAGTGATTTAATGCTGGAGGATTACCCATCTCGACTAACCGAAGCTTTAAAAATATATTCTGAGAATAAAAAAATAGAAATTATTACAACGTCCATCCAATCTAATGAACGAAATTTATCCTATTTTTTGCAAAAAGCAGGTTTCACCGTTATCGATCAAACATTCAGCATACAATACCATCCTTTAAATAATGCTGATTGGGAACCAACGAATGAACTGTCGTTAACGATGGCTACCCCCCAAGACATTAATACCTTACTTGATATTGCTGGCCAGGTATTTCAGCATGGACGGTACCACTTTGATCCGAACATCGATAATCATCTGGCCAACCAGCGATACAAAGACTGGCTATCTAGAAGTATGCACCCAGATAATTCACAGCAGGTTTTAACAGCAAAATCTAATAACGAAATCTGCGGTTTTTCTATCATCGAATCCAATGGCGATGATGGCTACATGCATTTACATGGCATAGAAAAAAGCTGGCAAGGAAAAAAACTTGGAAAAGAGTTGATTTTGCAATCGCTTAACTATCTTTCAAAAAATGGCTCTAAAAAAGTAGGGACAAAAATATCAGCCTCTAACATTAAAGCTGTCAATTTGCACTCAAAGCTACATGGAATATTTGTTGACTCGCATCAACTGCTCCATTGGCATTTATCGAATCATCATGAATGACTCATTGAGTCAATAAAGGTTTCAGTATTGAACAATATTGCACTAGAACAATTTACGCGACACATCATCCGTGATGAATTAGGTATTTGGCAGTCTGAACATGCTGAAAAATGCCACTATCCAGAAGATGGTGCTGAACGCCTATCAGTAATTGAAGATAAGTCATTTTGGTTTAACCATAGACGCCATTGTATCATTGAAATGATAAAGCAACACCCCCCAGGAGAATTCATTGTCGACATTGGAGGTGGTAATGGCTTTATATCTTTAGGATTAATGAACGCAGGATTTAATGCTGTATTACTTGAACCAAGCGTACAAGCTGTCAAAAATGCACATCAAAGAGGTCTAAATAATATTATCTGTGCAACACTAGAGCAGGCAAATTTCACACCGCACTCGTTGCCTGCTGTTTGTTTTTTTGATGTACTGGAACATATCGAAGATGACAATGGTTTTTTGAATACTCTAAAATCTATTCTTATTCCAGGCGGTAAATTGTATTTGACGGTGCCAGCATTTCAGGAGTTATGGTCAGTTGAGGATGAATACGCGAAGCATTTTAGACGTTATTATCTTGACATGCTTTCTCAACAACTAAAGACATGTGGTTTTCATGTTGATTATGCTACTTATATGTTTTCTTATCTAATGGCCCCACTGTTCTTAGTAAAAGCATTACCCTCAAAATTTGGGATAGCAAAAAGGTATACACAAGACGAAACACGTAATGAGCATGTCGTTCAATCCAAATTAACCAACAAGATTCTTGAATACATACATTCATGGGAATCTACACAAATCCAGCAAGGCCACCTCATCCCATTTGGCACCAGTATAATGATAGCAGCTCACTCAGAGAGATTACCTTAAGGAATATAATATTTATGTCTATAAATATACCATTTAATAAACCCTGCTTTGAAGGAAACGAACTCGCTTATATAACTGATGCCATACAGCGAGGACACATCTCAGGTGATGGGCTCTATACCAAAAAATGTTCAGAATTATTTGAAAAAGAATTCAATTGCAAACGAGCTCTACTGACAACATCTTGCACGCACGCATTAGAAATTTCAGCGTTATTGCTTGATTTAGAACCGGGCGACGAAGTGATTATTCCATCATTTACATTTGTATCTACGGCAAACGCTTTTGCGCTCCATGGAGCCAAAATTATTTTCGCAGACGTCCAACCAGACACACTCAATATTGATCACAACAAATTGGACGCCCTGATTACACCTTCAACAAAAGCAATCGTTCCCGTACATTATGCTGGCGTTGGTTGCAACATGGATGCGATCATGGAACTAGCCGATCGACACAATATCCAAGTGATCGAAGACAATGCTCATGGCATCTTTGGCAAGTATAATAATAAAACGCTAGGATCATTTGGCAGTATGTCGACACTTAGCTTTCACGAAACTAAAAATTTCACTTGCGGTGAAGGGGGTGCACTTATCATCAATGATGAGTCACTCGTTGAGCGTGCGGAAATTATTCGGGAAAAAGGCACGAATCGAAGTCAATTTTTTCGCGGTCAGGTAGACAAATATACATGGCATGACTTAGGTTCCAGCTATCTTCCATCAGACATCTTAGCAGGTTTTTTATATGCTCAATTGGAAGAACGCCATCAAATCATGCAGCAAAGACGTAAGATTTGGGATTATTATTTCGACAATCTCAAGGAATGGGCACAATCAAAAGATATTTCACTGCCTCATGTACCTTCTGAATGCCAACAAGCCTACCACATGTTTTATTTGTTAATGCCATCGGCACAAGACCAAAAGGCATTTATTGATTACATGAAAGCAAAAGGAATTCTTTGCGTGTTTCATTACTTGCCTTTACACCTCTCGACCATGGGGTTGAAATATGGTGGCAAGACAGGTGATTGCCCTATAACAGAAGATATTAGCAATCGTCTCGTACGATTACCATTTTATAATAACCTCTCAACTGATGAACAAGCGATTATCACTGATGCGATCAGAAATTTTTAAGGTAATCAATGCCTGACTTTAAACAAATCATATTTAAACAATATCAAGAATGGAAAATAATATTTTGGATTTGCTTTATCTTAAATATTATCTCCTATCTTGGTTTTATTGTTTATCACACCTACACATCGGATGATTACCTTTTTTATTTAAGTGAAGTAAATCACATCGACCATGGTCGATGGTTCGCGGGGTTTATTTACAACACACTTTTACAGCATAATTACATGCCAACATTGTCTCCGATTATTGCAATTATTATTAATATATTTACAGGTATTCTCATTTCTAAACTATGGCGTCTTTCTAAAGAAACCAGCTTAATTGTCATTTTGCTCTGGTGCATACACCCATACAATCTAGAAGCATTTAATTTTAGGATATCTACTATTATTATCCCCTTAAGCTATCTCATCGCATCAATAAGTATCCTAATAGCTTCAAAAGGGTATAGATCCTTTATCCTTTCCATCATATTATTTTATTGTGCAATTTCTATTTATCAAGTCGCCATCGGTTTTACAGTAGCTCTAATTTCTATTCAATTCTTACTTGATGTCTATCGCGACAACATATCAACCCAATCACTACGAAAAGCCTCAAGAATCTTAATAAAATATATTTCAATGATGTTTCTCGCAACGATTATGTATATGATCATTACAAAACTCATGACAAATTTATTCGAACTGAATATGCATGGGCGATACCAAAAAGGTACCACCTTCAATTTAAAAGAAATCGCTAAGAACTTTGCCTATCTGTCATTTTCTCTAAGTCTTCGAACTCTCCCAATCGGAGAATTCATACTCCCTTTTATAGGAAAATTACTGATATTTTCAACTTATATCATAGCAGCTATTACCATTTTCAAAAAACAAGCTACATTTTTACGACGGTGCTTTCTTGTAATATGGCTAATTAGTATACCGCTAGTAGCTTTTTTATACTTACTACCACTTGAAGGTATTGGCCATTCACTCCCATGGCGTATGTGTATGGGGGTCGTTATCTTTTTCATAGGGACTGTTGCATTGACGCAGGAATCAACGTCTATGTTAATTCGACGCTCAGTCAATTTCTCATCAGTCTTCTTAATTATTTATTTTATTTTTTGTAACAATTCCAACATTTACAAACAGCATTTAGCTAACAAAGATGACTATGTTATGGCAACACGTATCATTTCAAGAATCCAATCACTGCCAAACTACAAACCTAATATGGATTTAGCAATTATTGGGCAATATAATAAGCGAGTACCATTTTCACGCAATAGTAGAGACCTTTTGGACATGCTGCCTGAATATTATCTACATCATGCATCTCGCCACTTTTCCATAACTCAGAGTGCATTTAATAACAATAATGGGAAATATGCAATCTTAACAAAATATATGAAGCTGGAATGCCAAAAAGCTAAAAGAGATGAATATCAAAATGCGTTAGATGCCTCAAAATCCAGATCTGCGTGGCCTTCCAAAGACTCAATATTTATAAATAACAATACAGTCGTATTGATACTTTCAAAACACAAAGACGGCCAATAGAAATACTATTTCGAATCGTTTTCAATGCCTAAGAATGAAGGGCCTTGTCCTGTTCAGCCAACTCTGCTTGATGCTGAAAAACCCAGTAATTAATTTTTTCCATGAGAGTGCTTGTATTGATTGGCTTAGTCAGAAAATCATTCATACCAGCATCAAAACAATATTGCCTATCTTTAGTCATAGCATTTGCTGTCAATGCCATGATGGGGATTTCTGTAAAGCCTTGGCTTCGAATAAGAGCTGTTGCTTCTACACCATCCAATACCGGCATTTTCATATCCATTAAGATCATATGATACTCTTTTTCCAAAACCATTTCAAAAGCCACTCGACCATTTTCTGCTAAATCTACTTGATATCCCATTTTCTTTAAAATCGTAGTAATCAATTTTTGATTCACTCTTTCATCTTCAGCCACTAAGATTCTAATCTCTTCATTTTTGCGATCGCAATGATCTGTTGTTAATGCAGAAAGTCGATATTTATCCTTAACAGGATCTAATGTTTCATGACCACATAAAAACAATATGGTATTAATGATTTTATCACGGCGTATGGGCTTGGTTAAATAGCGATTAAATCCAACTCTCCGGCTAAAATTATCATCGATTTTTTCCGATTGAGCAGACAATGCCACAATGGGTAATTTTTCATAAGAGTTATGGCTTCGAATCTGTTTAACTAGTTCATAACCATCTAGTTCAGGCATTATAATATCAATGATGGCAAGATCATATTTTTGACCATTTTCGACACCTTGTTCTAAATAGTCCATTGTCTTTAATGGGTTCATTAGTGAGGTTACTTGCATGCCAAAATCACTTAACATACGTGCGGTTGTTTTTAAATATATTTCATTATCATCTACTAATAATAATCGTTTACCAATCAAATCATTTAAAACCACTGGTTGACATTGAATATGATTTCCTTCACAATTATTCAACCGTATGGTAAAACTAAACATACTCCCTTGCTCAGGCTGGCTTTCTAACCATACTTCCCCTTGCATCAAATGTATCAACTCTTGTGTAATGGCTAATCCCAAGCCTGTCCCACCATATTCTCTAGTTGTTGAAGAATCAGCCTGTTCAAATTTTTCGAAAATAGTAGCTTGTTTTTCTTCTGGTATACCAATACCTGTATCACGCACAGTGAACAACAAGACAATATGATCATGATCATGCCGAAGCCTTTGAATGGTTAATTCAATTTCTCCCTTGTGAGTAAATTTTGCAGCATTACTTAGGATATTTAATAGTACCTGCGTTAATCGAGTCGGATCGCCGTTCACCCAATCAGGGATATTACTTTGAAAGGTGCAAAGTAATTCAACGTTTTTCTCAGCTAGTTTATCCTTAATTAAATCACAAGCATCAAAAACCACCATCTCAAGATCAAAATCTATTTCTTCAAATTGAATTTTTCCAGATTCAATTTTTGAATAATCAAGGATATCATTAATAATATTCAGTTGAATATTTCCACTTCGCTGAATTGTTTCTGCATATTCCCTTTGTACGGGATCCAAATCAGTGGACAAAAGTAAATCTGTAAATCCAATGATTCCATTCATAGGTGTCCGGATCTCATGACTCATATTCGCAAGAAAACGACTTTTTGACTGTTCAATTTCTTTTTGATTAGCATCGTTTTGACGATGCTTTTCTAGCAGTTCTTGATGCTCTTTTACTAAACGATCATTAATCTGCAAAGACTTTTTACGTTCATAGGCTCTGGCAATGTATATTTGCCAATATTGTTCTAATTGCTGATGATTGGTGACATGACTGTCTACTTCGCTTAAAATTAAAGGATCAATGGAATCCTCATTTGATAATAGGAGAAAAAATAGCTTGGGACACTTACGCCGAATCTGCTGAATTGTTTTATAGCAATAATCTGCGGTGGCATCCTTATTAAGTAAAATCAAATCAATTTCTAGCGTATCAAGAATCTCTATCGTTTCTTGAAAACAAGAAGAAACTTTGATCTTAAACTCAAATATTGTAGATTGATTTGCAAGTAATGCTAAACAATCAGTTGGAATAGACTGATCATCATCGAATATCAAAATATTCAATGAGTCATTATTACCATGTTGCATTATCATGAATCACACTCACTCTGTACTTATCGGTCGTACATGTAAGTCCCACACACCCTGTACATTTATATACTTGATTATTAGCTGAAAAGTCCCACCCTTTCAGACTCATTACATTTGTAATTATCGACTTAAATATTATATCATTTTATTAAAATTAGGATTTCCCCTGATATTTAGACATAAAAAAAGCGGATAGCTATGCTAATCCGCTTATATAAGACCTAATAAAATTATTGGACGATTATGGATTATAATAAACACGCTCCATAACAGCCCATGATTTATACCCTTTTAATGGCTGTTGCATAGGATCGCACATTTCAAGCCATTTGATATTTTCTTCTTCTTTATCTAGCATGGCCATGTCTGCTTCAAAATCTTTGCCATGATACTCATAAAAACCAAATTCATACCAATTTCCATCATCTAGTTTATGAAGGAAAATATTGAAATTTTTCATATGATATTTTGAAAGAAGATGACGTACACCAGGATGATCGTCCGCGTGGACTTCTTTATATTTTTCAAGATATTCAGGCTTTAACTGAATAACCATACCTACTTTTTTGACATCTTTTTGAGCACATCCTAAACCAAAGATCATGACACACGCAGACAACAAGATGACATTTAATAGACTTTTTTTCATACCAATTCCTTTCATTCGGCACAAATATTTCGAATAATATAATACACTTTTTTACTTTTCTAAGCAATTTGCTTAAGTAGTTGGTCAGTTAAGTGCGGCATGGCACCTTCGTTCGAACAGACAAAACTCGCCAGCCGATTGGCCTTATCATTTATCTCATCGAGTGAATTACCATTCATCAATCCTGTAACGACGCCGGCATTAAAGGAATCACCAGCCCCCACAGTATCAGCAACCTCTGTAGGGAATCCTGCGTGGAGCGACTCCCCCTCACGTGAGATCAAATGACTTCCAGCGCCACCTTTGGTTAATGCAATAAGTTCAAGCGGATATTTATCCATAAGTGCCTTCAAAAATTCATTTTCGGTATCAGGTAAATTCAATAACTTAGCAATCACCGGCATTTCATCGTCACTGACTTTTAATACCGTCGCCAATGACATCATAGCATCAACCAAATCTGCACTGTAATACTCTACTCGTAAATTGACATCATACAATCGTATGCACTCGTTGCGAGTAGCCTTTAAAAATCCTTGTATGTTTTCCTTTGAAACAGGACTTCTCTGAGCCAAAGTGCCATAACAAACGGCATCAACCGATTCGGCTAAAGCCTTGGCTTCTGGTGTTAAAGGAATAAAATCCCAGGCAACCCCTTCGTGTATCACAGGAGCAGTCATTTTACCTTCGGCATCTAAACTAATATCAACACGTCCAGTCGGATGTTCAGAATCGATGTGTACGTACGTTTGATCAAGCCCGCGGCTATCCAACTCACTTAAGATTTCTCGGCCAAGGTCATCGTCACCAATCGAACTAACGACATAACTCTTGCAACCAAGTGATTGAGCATGAAATGCAAAATTGGCTGGCGCACCGCCTATTTTTTTTCCTGTTGGAAAAACATCCCAAAGCAGTTCGCCCAAACCGGCAACCACTTTCTTTTCATTATCCTGAGCCATAGATTCTCTATCCTTTTGTATTAGTCATGAGTAAACTAATACTATAATAGAGATCCTCGATAATTTCCAAAAGAAAATACAGAATATAATCACATATTTAAAAAGAAGTTACATAAAACGCAACCCAACATAATGCCACAGAATTCATGGTTAGCGAGACATCTTAGACTCATGATCATAAACTAAATGTCACATTCGACTTATTATCATCAACTTGCTTACGTAAGCGTTTTAGCTCTGCTTTTAATTCCTTGACAACACCTTGGTAGGCAGGATCGTTATATAGATTGTTCATTTCCTGTGGATCTTTTTTAAGATCATACAACTCCCATTCAGGAGTCGTTGCTTCATGGTAGGCTCCGTAAACTCCCAAGGCCTTTCCATAATAATAGATAAGCTTGTAACGATCCGTCCGCACACCCATATGCGCAGCAACATTAAAATGTGGACGGTGCAGCCAATAGCGATAGTACATCGACTGACGCCAATCTTTAGGTTTTTTCCCGGCCAATAAAGGCTTGATACTCCGTCCCTGCATCTCCTCAGGAATTTTAATACCTGCAAAATCAAGAAATGTTCCAGCAAAATCACAATTAAGGACAATATCCTTATTAACACTACCAGGTTTTACCATTTTAGGATAACGCACCAAAAATGGCATCCGTAATGACTCTTCATACATAAATCGCTTGTCAAATAAGCCATGTTCACCCAGGAAAAAGCCTTGATCAGAGGTATATACAACAATGGTATTTTCGGCTAATCCAGCTTTATCAAGATAATCAAGCACACGCCCTACGTTTTGATCAATAGAATAGACACATCGTAAGTAGGCTTTGATGTAATGTTGGTAGGTTTGCTTGCGTCTTTCTTTATCCGGCAGTGCTTTTAATTTTTCACGCAAGCCATCAAACTGATTACCTTCTGTGGGATGCAAATAGAGACATTCATCCACATCAATAATTTGTGTATTACGTTTTAAAGCTTCGCCTCGATTAGAATAATCATCATGCAAATTATCTGGTTCAGGTATATCAATATCCTTGAAAAGGTCTTTATGCTTAGGGTCATACTCCCACATATCATGAGGGGCTTTGTGCTGCAAAAGCATACAAAACGGTTGATCTTTAGGACGGTTTTTTAGGAATTTTAATCCTAAATCAGTAATAACATCTGTGACATACCCTTTGATTCGTTTACCTTCCGGCTCATACTCTTCCTGCATTTTTTGATTATAGTGATCTGGACGTTCAATTTCATCCTCAGATTCATCCATCCAATGTTTTTTAACTTTCCAGTCAGGAATTAAATCCATATCGATTTCACCCTCTTCATAGGGCTTGCGATTATTCCACCAGGGCATACCTGACTCAACAAAATCTGGATCAAAAAAGAGCCCTTGGCCTGGCATAACATTGTAATAATCAAATCCGGTAGGCTGAGTGACCAAATGCCACTTACCGATCATTGCGGTATAATAACCACTTTCTTGAAGAAGTTTTGGAAAGGTTTTCTGAGATCCATCGAAAGGTTCAGCCAGTGAAAGGACACTATTTTTATGGCTATACTTTCCCGTCAATACACTCGCACGACTTGGAGAACATAGCGAATTGGTACAAAAACAATTTTCAAATTTCATTCCCTCTTTCGCAAGCCGATCAATATGAGGTGTTTTGATGAGTTTATCACTATACGCACTCACCGCTGCTGAAGCATGATCATCCGACATGATAAAAATAATATTCGGGCGTTGCTTTCCACTTTTAGCCAAAACCTCATTTAAGAAATAATTCGGTAAAGATGCTACCGCAAGCCCAGCACCAGTTGTTTTTAAGAAATCACGTCGCTTGATCATTTTCATAGCCTTTCATCTAACTAGAAACATAGTGAAAAATTAGCTCAAAAATGCACTGTGGGGTAGTTGGAATATATATATTAGTAAATAACTTATATATTTACAAGCTTTGTTTTTAGGATGAAATGCTGTTTAAAAACAGTTTTAGATGACCTCAAAAGAATTTATTCAATCCCCATTTTCTTTTGAATTTGTTCCAACGGTACTCCTTTTGTTTCAGGCATAATCATCAATACCCAAATCAATTGAAAAACCATACATACGCCATAGATCACAAAAACATAGCCACCAATTTTTGATGCAAATAGTGGAAAAGTCCAGGAAATCACCGCAGCCATAAACCAATGAGTGAAACTACCTAAAGCTTGTCCACGTGCTCGAACACGATTTGGGAATATTTCACTGATAAAAACCCAAATAACAGCACCCTGACCAAAACCATGCGATCCCATAAACACTAGCAAGCTAATTAAAACCAAAGTACCATCCTGATTAATAAAGGCATAAGCCGCGCCAGCTAAGCTAAGAATATATCCAATGGAACCAATCAGCATCAGCTGCTTGCGACCAAAATGATCGATAATGACCATTGCAAGAACCGTAAAAATAAGCATCACAAATCCTACAATGATCGATTGCAATAAGGCAGATTGTGAACCATGGCCTGCCATCTGAAAAATATCTTTGGTGTAATAGACTAACGCATTGATGCCCGACAATTGATTAAACATCGCCATCATGACTGCAAGCATTATCGGCTTAGAATACATTTTGCAAAAAAAAGGTTCTTTCATACTATGGTGTTCAAGATCTAAAGAGGCTTGGATTTCTTTGAGATCATCTTCAATATTGCCAGAGTCTGAACCACATTTTATCAACACCTCGCGTGCTTCATCTAGTCTCCCTTTTGACATGAGCCAACGTGGACTACGTGGATTCATGGTTAATAAAATGAAAAAGGCCGCAGCAGGGATGGCTTCGACCCCAAACATCCAACGCCACTCTATGATTCCTAAATTAAATGATCCAATTAGATAATTTGACATATAGGCAAGCAAAATTCCAAATACAATATTAAACTGGACAAAAGCGACAAGGCGTCCTCGAAAACGAGCAGGTGATATTTCTGCCGTATACATCGGTGCCACCACTGATGCCCCGCCAACACCTAATCCACCTATAAATCGGAAAAATAAAAAAGAATACCAGTCCCATGCCAAAGCACTTCCTAGTGCGGAAATAAAATAGAGTGCTGCAAGTACAAATAATGTTTGGCGACGGCCATAAATATCACTCGGACGCCCGACGATAATAGAACCAATGATGGTACCTATCAAAGCAATGGCAACGGTAAACCCTAATGAAAAATCACTTAATTGGTAGATATCACGTAACCAGCCTGTCGTACCAGAAATAACGGCAGTATCAAAACCAAATAGTAGACCACCCAAAGCCGCTACAACGGTACTACGTAATAAATACCCACTCATTCGCATACCTTAACCCCTTAAAATTTTCTGTTATAATTATTATGAAATACGAACTATAAAAGAAATGGTTATTCCCACATGGATTTTAATTCATAGACCTCCAGCTGATTTACTTTAGTTTTTCTTGCTTTAGAAAATACTTTGATCTCTGAAGGTTGACCAACCAAATACGCCCCCATTGGAAAATAATAGTTCCCATGATTTGCAAAAACCTCGACGAAGGTTCGATCGACTAATATTTCAATGAATATTTTTCCATTCTCTGGCTCAAGCTCTGCCTTATGAGGTATTGAAAATCTGGGCAATTCATTCTGTAAAGATCGCCTAAAAGCATCTGAGTAATCATCAAAATCAAAACGGTGATCGGGCCCAAGACACACTAATTCATTATTTTGAAGATGATAAGAAATCTTAAAACCATTAATCACTAATCCAAAAGACATTAACGCATGCCTTTCTTTAATATCATCTTCATCCTCTTCTTCGTCAACAGCTTCATTTTCATTAATGATTTCATCCATAGAAAATTCAGCCTTTATATGCAATAAATCCCCTTGAACACCTTTCAAGATTTTAGTTCCAGTCACTCCATTATCAAACGTAAAACGATGTTTTTTCTTATGCAGCTTCTCAATTTCGCGTACAGGCTCTGCAAACATTCGCACTCCTTTATCGGTTGAACGAAGTGACAATTCTACAGGAAACGTAATGAGCTGATTAAAAGGCATTCCTGGCAAAGGCACTGTCCCCCATCCCATCATAATACGACGTCCATCTTCTTCGGGAATATCACTAAATGTTTGCGAGGCATAAAATGCATTGCCATAGTTAAACTTGATTTCTTCGGTTTCCGGTTTGAAGGCTTCACCATCAAATGAACCTATATAATACTCTCCAGACGCGCCATAAGTGATCCATTTCATATTTTGTTTATTTCCATCGACAGGCAACTCAAACAACTCCGGACATTCATGAAAACTTTTTAAACGACTGGTTTTTGTCCACTCTTTTAAATCATCAGAAGTAAAAAAATCCATCTCATTTTCTTCAACATAAAGAACCATGACCCATTTTTTCGTGGGCTCATGCCAAATCACTTTAGGGTCTCGACTTGCCCCTCTAATATGACCAATAATGGGATTGTCTTCATACTTGGTAAATGTTCTACCCCGATCATTACTATAAGCAACCGCCTGAGTAAATTTCTCTCCTTTGGACCAGGGATTCGCTCCTCCGGCATAGGTATAGAAACAAAGTATCGGCTTTTCTTTTCCCGCTTGAAACCCACTGACATTCTTGTGATCAACAACAGCTCCCCCCGAAAAAATGGTTCCATATTGATCTGGATGAATCGCATCTCCCAATTCCTCCCAAAAAACCAGATCCTTACTGACCGCATGCCCCCATGTCATATTACCCCATGGCCAACCATATGGATTATGCTGATAAAACATGTGATATTCACCATCATAATAAACCAATCCATTGGTATCATTCACCCAACCACGCTTTGTTGTATAATGGAATTGCGGACGCAACTTTTCTTTATATAGTTTATCTTGACCTGGAAAGGTATTCCCCTGAAATATGGCTGCGAAACCTTTATCGACCCCCTCATTTAAATCTTCAACTGTTAATTTAACTATTTTCCCATGAAATTCTTTTAGCTCGAGATAAACCCAATAATCAGGCTCTGTTTGATTTGAAAGACGCATTTGCATTTGACGCATCCGCTTGCCATCAACCGTCAAATCTAACACATTCATAGGAGCATCATAGCTAACGGGTAAATTCAAATACTTTTTTGAACAATTAAATTCACGGGAGGAAGATGTAAGCTGTGAAGCATTTAAGGTGCAACAAAATAGAACAATAAAAACAAGTGCGATTTGATTTCTCAGTAAGGACATAATTTGACATCTCCAATAAGTAAAATAGCGGATTTACTATTAGTTAATACAAATTATACACCTTTCAGATAAGATAATAGCCAACAAACGCTTATTTTGACATAAATTCTATGATATCGTTAAAATTTTACTTAAATAAATGTCAATACGACTATTACATAAAAAAAGCCCCAGGCTAACAGACATTAGCTCCAGGGCTCTATTATATCTAAGATATATACCAGCTTAGTTTAAATCGATGATCACTTTCAGGCTTCTTTCACCTTCTTCATCAATGTAGTCATAAGCATCCTTATATTGTTCGAATGGGAAACGCTTGGTAATGAGCGGTTCGCAGAGAACATCGCCTGACGAAATCAATTCGACGGATTTTTCATAGTCTTCGTGTTTGTACATCAGGGTACCGATCAGGGTTAGTTCACGGTCCTGCAGGCCTGCCAAGTCAACAACTGGTGGTTTTGTGAAACAAGCAACGACGACAATTTCGCTACCTTTGTTAATCGTTTCGACGATGCCATCCAGGGCTACTTGGACACCGGCACATTCGAATGCCAGATCATAACCATCATCGCCAAAAACACGTTTGACGCCATCGGCGAGAGATTCGTTTTTAGAATTACTGACGCCATCTATTTTGCATTCAGTGGCCTTTTCCAGTCGGAAATCACTGATATCGGTGATCATGACTTTTTTAGCACCATAAGCTTTAGCAACCTGAGCCACCAAATTACCAATAGGCCCAGCACCTGTCACCAAAACATTTTTACCTTTAACTTCAGTGGCACGGTTCATGGCATGCACAGTCACTGCAACCGGCTCAACCATGGCACCCTGATCATAGGTAAAATTATCTGGCAGAGGAATGACGCGATCTTCGGTGGTAATGAAATAATCTTGAGCCACACCAGGAGCCTGGAAACCTTCTACGCGAAGTTTATTGCAAATGTGGTAATCGCCACGATCACATGGTGGACAACTGGGACAGACAATCTGAGGACGTGCGGTTGCCTTCATGCCGGGTTTGACTTTAGTGACGCCTTCACCGACTTCGACAATTTCAGCGGAATATTCATGGCCCTGAATCAGCGGGTACATTTCCGGCGGTACAGTGGCATGTGTGCCATGAAAAACATGAATATCTGATCCACAGACACCGATTTTTTTAATATGAAATTTAACTTGCCCAGGGCCAACGGTGGGCTCATCAACGCTATCATTGAACTCAATTTCACCGGGTTTGGTCATCACTGCCTGTCGCATCATCGTTTTACCTCATCTTTTCTAACTAGTGGTTATTCACTTTACTAAACTGTAAACAGCTCTCTCTGAATGGCTTACAACGGGGTTGCCGAAATCACCTAAATCCGTGAAAGTCTATTGTTTACAGTATTTTACCATTTTTTCCTAAGAGGTATCATCATATCACTTTTTGATGATTGGATCAAATACTATTGCCCTGCTCCAATTGAAATACTCAATTTGCAGCCCACGAACGCAGATTTTTTGCTGGACAGAAATTCAATCCTATGCTAAAAAAATACCCCTAAGCATTTGCTATATTTGGAGATATAAAGTTTTGAGACCTAACTCCCCTATAGCACATGGCAAATCGTCGAACAATACAGTAAGTAGTTAAGAGTGTGTAGTGTCAGAAAAATATATCTCTGGCTTTTCCAGTGTAGGATATGAGATCTTTTTTGAGCCAGTGGGCAGATATATTCATAACAAAATCATGGAGCAAGTTCGTAATAAATTGGAAAGGACAGAAGTATGTTTGAAGGACTAAGTACATTTTCTTCTATGTTAGCCCAATCAAATAATTTCAGTACATTAGATACTGGAATTGTTATCGGGTACATTATTTTTATATGTGCCCTGGGTGTTTGGGTTGGTTTCAAGAAAAACACATCGAGCTCAGATCTCTTCTTAGCAGGACGATCTCTTAGCTGGCCAGTTATTGGTATCTCATTGTTCTGTGCCAATATCTCTTCAATCCACCTCGTTGGCCTTGCTGCCGAAGGTTACAATACAGGGATGCCTGTCGGTAACTTTGAATGGGGTGCCGCATTCTGCTTGATCATACTTGGTCTCGTTTTCGCTCCTTTCTATTTCAGAAGTAAACTTCAAACTCTCCCTGAATATGTTGAAAAACGTTACAGTGCTGCGACGCGTACGATCCTGGGTGTTATTTTCATTTTATCCGCATTGCTTGTCCATATTGGCATCAGCCTATATGCGGGGGCAAAACTGATGAATGAATTCTTTAACATCAGCATTAACATGTCCATTATTATGATTTCAGTTGTCACTGCCGTATACACCGTTGTGGGTGGTCTTAAAGCGGTTATGATCACCAACGTTGTCCAGGTGATTATTCTTCTTGCAGGTTCGATCTCTTTAACTTATTTGGGCTGGCAACGACTTGAAGACATTGGTATCACCAGCTGGGAGCAACTTAAAACATATGTTTATCCAGATATTGAGCCAGGTGTGCTAACCCCCGTCGTAAATGAAACAACCGGCAAACGTAATGGGTTTTCATGGCTCTGTGTGCTTGTCGGCTATCCTGTTCTAGGTATCTGGTATTGGTGTACCGACCAAACCATTGTGCAAAATATCCTGGCAGCCAAGACCGAAAAAGATGGTCGTGATGGTGCGATCTTTGGTGGTTTTATGAAAATTCTACCTGTGTTCTTAATGGTTCTACCAGGTGTTATGGCTTACGCCCTATTCAAAGACAAAATTGGCACAGACAACAATGCTACCCTAACGGTACTTATGCAGGAGTTATTACCGTCAGGCTTTTTAGGTTTATTTGCTGCTGGACTCATTGCGGCTTTGATGAGCACCGTTGCCGCAGCATTAAACAGTACTGCAACACTTGCCTCATCTGATATTTTGAAACGATTAAAACCAGATACTCCAGATAAAACACTGGTTACAGTCGGCCGTATTACTTCTGTCATTGTTATTTTACTGGCGATGGCATGGTCAACCCAGGGAGCTCGTTTTGATAGTATTTTTGAAGCCATTAATAAAATTCCAATGATGTTTGCCCCTGCTATTACGACTATTTTCTTAATGGGTGTCTTTTGGAAACGTGGAACCAAGCAAGCTGCAATCCTAACCCTCTTACTCAATATGGGTGTTGGTATTGTTTATCTACTCTACGACATTCCAATCATCCAAACAACACAAGATGAAACAGGAAAATGGGTAGGACTATTTGCTTACGGATGGGACCTTCCATTTATGTTAGTTGGTGGTATATTCTTTGCAGGCTGTTTAATATTCTATATAGCCGTCAGCTTGATGACACCAGCACCCGATCCAGCAAGCCTGAAAAATTTAGTTTGGGAACACCCACTAGAATTTATCAAACAAGGAAAAATCGAAGGTATTACAGACCCAAGAATTATGGCATTGCTACTATTAATAGTTATGGCTATTCTTTATTCTGTTATGGGCTTCTATACCCCTCCAACACCCTAAGCCTTAACAAGAAACCTTGAATAAAAATAAAACCCGCAAGACAAAATAGTCTTGCGGGTTTTTTATTTCTATTAATAATCCTAATTCTTCGTGAGAAAACTTACTGACTACGGCAGTTTGCCACCAGGTACAAATTCAATTAGTAATGGTTCTGTAGCATTGATGTCTAACCAAATGATACAATCCGTGGTCCTGAGTCCTTTGCGATAACCGACTCGATACTCTTTACCTTTGCTAATTGGTTTATTATTTATCTTTAATTCAACATCCCGATGCCCCCAATTTTCTATTACAAGTGCCGGCTCACGAACAGGGGTATCCGAATTAGCGACAAGCTTTATGTTCAATGGCACTCGTGTTTTTTTATTTAATCGGGAAATTTTATAAGCACTTTCTGTCGGGTCATAACCCTGATTTTCATAAAACCCAGTCGCCATCTTACCACCCAATAACAATAAGACAGGTGGGTCAATCCACGATTCAGCAATATCTATCAATTGCGTGATAGGTTTATCCGTTAGCCCAACCAACATAACCTTCGTCAAGTGTTGCTTATCAATATTATAATATGGCCAGTAAAATCCACCAAAACTTATAGGCCAAGGCCTGGATTGACCAGGAACAATATCGCTTCTAGTTCGATCTTGAGCCACAGGCCATAAATCCAATTCCTCAACATCTGGATCAAACATATTAAACTCATAAAAAGGCATAAGCGTACTATTATTTTCATTCATAATAATAGAGTATGGCTTATACTTTGATTTTAAATTTATCATTTGAATGCTAGGATTAAATATAGAGGCATCCAGTGTATTTGAGACAAAACGTTTCTGCTGGCTATCATATTTCAAAATCCTATCCGTTTCTTCAGACATATTCATAACAGTAACAAATTCGCTCTCAATAACATCATCGATGTTAGTCCCTGGAAAAAATATCATCATCGGATCATGATAATAGAGCAGTTCATTCGAATTCTCATCTATTGGATTTAAGTATTCACTCAGCTTTGAATACCAAAAGACAATTTTTCGAACACACAGCCCATTTGGATAAATCGTATAAAACTCATCTACCCAACTGCCCCAATCTGTTTTGTCTTCAGGCCAAGTAAAATGATAATTCTCGTCAATAGGCAAATACCGCCAATGTACAACACAACGTGCATCAGAATTTTCTAAAACTTGTACATTCGAATAACGGCTTTGGGTATCATTTAACACAGAATCATTACGTACCACCACAGAGCCATGCGTAAACAACAACTCATTTTCGGTCACCCAATAGGGCATACGGGAAAGACCTCGCCAGAAGATCATTTTATAATCAAACCGATCAAATTGAATCACCAGGTCATTTCCAGATATGGATCGCCACGTTGCATCCCATTTCAAACCATATTTCAACGATGTTGGATATGCCCCAAATGGCCCTTTACCTTCGGGTCCCACAGGAAAAGTTAATGGGATTCCTGAATGAAATTGAAGAATTTCAGATTCCCATTTTATCAATTCATTTAAGTTAAGTTGATCAATTGATTTAATTCCTGAAAGATACTCTTTCACACGCTTAGCCAATTTACCATATCGATCAACATATGCTAACCATTCTTGATCTGATTCATCTTTTTCTTCACTTAAATAATTAATTTCATTTCGAACAAAAGACATAAGGCCCAAGAGAACATCATTATAGATATAGGTTGAATGAAATAACTCATGAATTTTTTTTAATTTTTCAAAAGAGTTAATTTCCTCAAATAATGTTTCCTCATAATTTTCATAGTCCAAAATATTTTTGATAAATGGTTGATACCGACTCCCCAGTTCATCAAATCTGCCAGGCTCCCAATCATCTTGCCAAATTTTACTATTGATTTCACGGGCGATTTGTCGTTGTATGGCCGGGGTATTAAAATCATTTTGAATCAGAGAAAAGATTAAGCTTGAATCATCCTGATTAAATTCTAAATGATTTAATGAAACATAATCAAAGACCTGATCAAAATTTAATGCTTTTCCTTTTTTACCATCGACATAGGGCGCTCCTTTTAAGCTGCCATGATTTTCATTACCAGAAAAATCAAAAACATCAGAATCAAATTTCCAATACCCCACAAGCCCCTTCGTCGGCCTGCTCGATAATTGAGAGAGCTCTAAAATTTCCTGATCTGTCAGCCTCCGATTATAAATCCCAAGTTCATCTAATATCATATCGCTGGTCATAGCATTTTCTGGAAAATCCAGGGTACCATCACCTATTTTTGGGATATGACCTTTAATATCTGGTTTTGCCATGTTATTAAATGACCCAGAACCAATCTTTTCTCCATCAAGAAAAAAATCATAAGGCTCTATACCTGTCAAAGCAACATGATGCCATTGACCATCATTAATATCCTGGTCAGTGATAATGTTCCCTACCCAACCAACATCATAGGTTAATTTGCCTTCGAAAATAAAAAAGCATTTCCCCTGGATATCCCATCTTTCAGGTGCTTTGTTAAATATAACACCATAGTCCGAAGTTGTCTTGATCCAGGTTTCTATGGTAAATTCTGAAGCACCAAAATCTGGCAACTGCATTTTTGGGATATTTACACCATTTTGCCGCATCCGTGTTTCACGTGAAACAATCAACGTTTCAAGAAAACTATCCTTCTTATCATAATACGCTGGACTTTGAGCTTGCAAAGCTTGCCCAACAGACAAACTGACAAACAAGAATGACAATACAATTAATTTTTCTGAAATTTTCATTTGGCTTATTTTCAGAATTCGACCCTTATAATCAAACATTAAGACATTAAACATCAACACACTTCTCCAAATCCTAAGGTCAGCTTTCATGCCCTTATTGCGAAATGTACATGAAAACCGTGACATATGTTTTTTCGACATCGTGACCTTGAAACTACACTACTAATTTTTAAACCACAGCTAATTCAATAGATATGAGCATTATAAGGACTCACATCGAGGATCCAATTTGGATAATTTGTTCGGGTAAATATATTATCGGACAATAACTTTACTTTAATTTTGGCTAGTACTACAAAGAGCAAAACACGAAGTGCGCACTCTGAGTCAGTATTAATTTATGCGTGAATAGATATTGCATAGGTCATGCAATAGGTGACTATCTTCATAAGACTCCACTGTGAAAAAAATCTTACAAAAATTCTGTATATTAATACACATCTTTTTCACTATTTTAGCATTTTTTTATCCCTAATGCAAGGATTTGATTCTACCCAGAAACCCACTTTTTAACGAATCATGCAATACTATCAGGAAAATACCTATAGCCTGGAGATCCATACAAATACCATAAATTCTATTGTGATAAATCATATATTTTCTCCATAATTTGAATAACTGGGTTCCCCTGTTTATCTGTATAGGGTACATCAATGGGACCAACTATTTTTCCCCATTTTTGAAATATGGGCCTAATATCTATCACATCCCAACTGGAATCCCAATCAAATTCATCAGAAACTTGGTAAAATTCAAAGGTTCGATTTTCAACACAATAAATTTCTAAATCCACAATACCGATTTCTTTCAAGCCATGAGTAATTTCAGGCCACGCCACTCCCATGGCATGCAAATCTTTGTACCGTTGGATTTCTTTTGGATCTTGAACTAACTCCCTTGATTCAATAATTCGACGCGTAGGCTGACTCAAGACACGTTTTTCATACCCATCCAGCTTATTATTTGCTATCTGATCCTGATCGATCTCGTAAACTCGTTCTAAGAGAAACCATGGCATATCTTTTGTCGATGGAGTCAATGGCGCATAATTAATGTTTGTTTCAGCTTCCCAAGCTTGATAAGAAACATTAGTTTCCAACGCATTTTGTGTCGATGTAAAATCAAACTCGAGTGATGTTTCTAAGACCGCCAGTAACCGTTGGCGGTATATATATACCTCTAAATCATAAACACCAAGACTTTGCAAATATTCAACCACTTCTTGCCAAGCTTGAGATTGAAAAGAGGCTTTCATTTTCTCTTTGGCCTGAGGCGATTTTTCTAAATCGGCCGTCATGCAGTAACGTTTAAAATATAGCGGTTTATCCTTTCGCAATGAGTCTGAACAACCAGACATTATCATGAGGAATAAACCAAAACCAATTGCAACGCTTACCCCACCATTTTTTAAATCTTTATTATTCATTATCACACTTTCTTACTTAATAATAGATTTATAGATAGAAAAGTAGCCTGGCTATTAAATGACCAGGCTACTAATTTTTTAAAATAAAATGCTCAACTTAACTTAAGCAAAATCAGTCATCATCATCTTCCGCTTCGGCAGTAATCGTGACAGTGACTTTCTTCTCGCTTTCGATTTTAAGCCATAAAATCAAATCATCTTCACCAAATGCTAAACGATGTCCACTTCTGTAATGTTCACCATACTCGGCTTCTTTGCCATCTATTTTGATTTCAAATTCACGGTCACCATACCCTTTGATCACCATACCAGGATTCACAACAGGAGACTTAGCGCTACCATTAATTTCAAATGTCATGCTTTCACCAGGCTTCTTCGCCGTTAAATGAAACGCCATGTCACGTGGGTCATAACCATGGCTAAGAACATCGCCTTTTTTAACAGATAATGTAGCAGGATAAGACCAACTCTTAGATAATGGGATCAGTTCCGTAACAGACTTATCCGTCATACCATGCAGATGAATTTTGGTAGCAGAATTATCCGTCATTTGATATTCACCCCAGAACCAGTGAGCTAGCGAAGCATGTGCTGCACGGTCATCATGCATACACCAACGACCATCCGTTGGACGAGGTGCTACAGGCCAGTGATTCCACCATGGAAAGACAGAAAACTCTCTGCGAATTTCACCAGCATAGATATCCATGGATTGTGGCTTACCATGAGGGATTTTATCTTCAGTGATATCCTGAGGACGCACAATGGAAAATGGGCGATATTTCGATTTCGTGTTCACCAATTGGAGTGAAATATTTTTTGGATCTTTGGGCCAAAGTGGTGGAGGAGCATGTTCCCAGGAATAGGTATGCTCATCACCATCAATATTCGCAACAGACAATGCACCATACTCTAAAATATCTTCAGGACGCTGACCTGGACTTAGAACCATCATACTTTCTTGCCACTCATGTTCAGCTCTTGGAGCATTACTGTAAATGGTATCAGAACGCACACCCACCATATCAGGATAAATGGTAAAGGTCTCTTCTACCCAATCACCCCATCCGGTCGTTGGATCTTGAAAAGCAAATGTGCCCCAATTATCGATCAGGCCATAACGCCACATCACAACGACACGGGCATCATTATTTTCAACGATCTGAACACGTGAATACAATGTTCTTTTATCTGACATAGGTTCGCAGCTACCCCGTTCGTTCCAACCTTCATTGAAACCGTTATTATACCAAATACCATTTTCGGTTACCCAGTGTGGAATATAGCTAGTGCCACGCCATAGAATAAATCGACAAGGCGTTTGATCAAATAGCACAACCAAATCAGCATTATCACCAACATGCCAAGGGGCATCCCAGGAAGGGTAATATTTTAATGTCGTTGGAATCACACCAAATTTACCGCTACTTGGAGGACCGATAGGCAATTTACGCACAGGTAATTGCGGCTTAGCTGATGGTTTAGCTGCTTTGTAAGCTTTAGAAATATCGCTACTGCTTAAAGCATCATGATATAGCTTTACTTCATCGATAATACCATCCAAGTGCGTATTCACCTCCATGGTACCTTCAGGACGAATCGTACCATAAGGACGATGCTTCATACGACTTTTACCTATAAGCAATGTATCGCTGAAATATTCTTCTTCATCCATTGGTTTAAATGGCTGTGTCAATTTAGTCGTACCAGCCAATTCACCATTAATATAGACTTTCAAAACACCATCTTCATGGACACCTGCTAAATGCTTCCATTCTCTTAATGGCAGATGTTCTTTGGAAACGACTTGTTCGTATTTACCTTCAGTAGCCACTTTAAGCAGTAAACGACCATTGGCATCTAAACCAAAAAAGAAACCATTAAAGTAGCCATCTTCAACGGCACGCTGATGATCCACAATAGGACACCAATGTTTGGGATAGGCTCCTAAAGCCACCCATGCTTCAACGGAAAAATCACCTGTCGTACGAGGAACTTCATCAACTTCCACTTGAACAAAGGCGGTATAACCATCTAAAAGTACAGCTTTATTTTTTACACCATCAACAATTTTATAATATTTACCTTGTAATTCGACACTGCTCCCTGAAACTTCTTCTTTGATAAAAGAAAATTTCTCTTTGGGAATAAATGTTTCACCACGAAACATCTCAACCTTGCGATTCTCTACTTCAACCTCATCAAATGACCAATGTGCTACCGGATCCGCTGCTGAGCTGATTTGAGAAAAGCTTAGCGCAATGGCAACACAAAATATTAACCATTTTTTCAACATACAATTTCTCCTTTTCGTCAAGAATGATATGGGCATTCAAGACATGCTTAATTCTATAATTCTATACAACACATTTTTTTGTACATACGAACCGTTAGCCTAACTCATTTTAATTACCCTGTCTAATATTTATTAAACGCTAACGCAAAATGTAGTCTTTCCTCGACATAACACACTAAAAAAGAATGATTTAGAAACTACAAACATAAAAAAACCTCCCAAAAGCGATGAAAGCTTTTGGGAGGTTTATCGATTTACGTATAATTTATCTTAGTTAAGTTTTTTCTTACGTATCATCAGGAAAAGACTCCCCAAACCAAGCATGCTTAAGGTTGCAGGTTCAGGCACGACAATCTCAAGAAGTCCTTCTTGATCGAGAAACGTCTCGATAATTATTTCATCCACAAGAATATTTGAAAACAGAGGAACCTCCTCAAATTCACCCGGTTCAACTTCGACTAATTCATAATCAAAAATCGACTCAAAGGTAATGGCTTCAAAGTCTGGGCTGGGATCTATGATCATTTCCATGGTTGTCAAATTCCAACCATCGCCTAGATCGATGTGATCCTCAAAAAGGTCAAATTCAAACTCAAATAGATCTTCAATGGGATGAGGATGATCATCTTTAATGATATCGACTTCTGCAAAAATTGATTCCAATTCTTCATCGGCAGATTTCCAGGTCATTTGAACCTGTATAATTTTAGATGAATCAAAATCGCTAAAATTATTTAAATCATAGGAAAATGCCCCGTTGAACTCCATGATGCCATCGCGACCACTTGCGTCTACGGTATCAAAATGATAAGCATCCTCAGCAAACAGCTGCGAAGCGAAGTCGGTAGGATCTTCCGGATCCAACTCCCCTTCAGCATATTTGAACTCTGGAATCTCCAAACCTGTCCCCCAAACAAAGCTAGAATAATCGGGAACATCTAAACGAGGAAAAATATCATCATCAGGTGCATCGTCGTCATAGGACCAGACAGAGAATGTGCTTCCAGGAAGCGAACGCCAGGAAGGAATGTTAATATCATCTGCCAGGGTAGGAAGAGACAGACACAATACAATCATTGCCACTATGCAGTGTTTCATCAGAACCTCCAAATTTTCATTGTTGCGAATCAAGGTGTCTTTTCATTTGTAGGAATGAAAAAACGCAAGTCTAGTAAGTTTAGTTATGTAAGTTTTGTGCGAGTATAATTAACTTGTGGCAATAAGTTATACTCAACATTTGGAAGATGTATTGTGATTTGCTTAAACTGTCTTTCAGGGCGGTTTAAGCTGTCACTTAGAACAGCCTCCACCTCTCTCTACCCTATATATTATTATAGGTATTATCCGATTAAATGCAAGCTTTAATCAACCTGTAACAACTTTTTCATTCTGGGCATATCTACTTTAAAATAAGCATCTTATAGAATTTCAGGTCAAAAACCGACCGACGTAAAGCATTATTTTACAATTTCAGACATAAAAAAAACCTCTCTGCGATGTGCTTAGCAGAGAGGTTTAGGAGCGAAATATATTAACCTATTATATATTTTTATTTTTTAGTTTTCCTGACGTCTTTTACGTCTTGCCAGAAGAAGACTTCCCAGCCCAAGAACAGATATGGTTGCTGGCTCTGGGATACTGATCGTGTCGATAACCACTTCGTCGACAGCGATTGAAGCAATATTGTTTGTGCCGCCATTTTGCCCCGTTGAAGCAGGATTCTTTGAGATCAAGGTAATGTATTCATAATCAGGATTTGGTTCGACTTCAAATTCAAAGACTGAGTGATACCAGCCATCACCCAGATCGGTATAGTTTTCAAATGGATCTTCATTAAAGACAACGAAATCGTCACCGGTAGGATCGAAGGTTTCAATTTCAAACTTAAATTTACTGGCGGTGATATCTTCAGTATCATCTTCTTTCCAGACAATTTGTAATTTGATCTTCTTTAGTGGCTCTTCATCAATAAAGTTATTGATATCCCATGACAATTCAGCAACATCACGCAATACGCCTTCACGCCCCATCCACATGTTATTTGTGCCATAACCAGAATCGGTTGTATGCATCGCACCATGGCCATACCATTCGCTCAATGCATATTGCTGCCAGCTGAATTGATTCGTAAAATCCAGACCAGGATAATCGCCAGCCCAATCATTTAAGTATTCCTGTTGCAAAGTTGCAGGATTACCGAAATTTGGGTGCGGAACATACGAAGAAAATTCAGGTGCATCTAATCTTGGGAACGGTCCGTCAACCGCAGGAACGGGAGCTTGGGCATCGTAGGTCCAATGTGAATAAGTACTTCCAGGAAGTCCACGATATGAAGCAGGACTGGTATCGCCATCACCAGAAGGTGCAGCAATTGCAACGGAAGATAATATTACAGATAAGACCGTTGTTAAGATTAGGGACAATTTCATTTCTTCGCTCCTTTTAGTTTTAGATTTTCATCTAAACTCGATTAATTGATTTCATAAAAATAAAAATATATAAGTTAATAGGTTAATCTCTATATTTACTTTACATTTGTCATGTATTACATCTGCCGAACTCTACTGACTTTATCATGGTCATATTTTTTCTCTGGACTCTAAGAACGTTATTTCTTTACTAACTTGGAAGAGCGGAACTTTTCTAGCTTTCATTCGGTTCGCAGCTTTAAAAAAGCTATTTGCGCGCTTCCCAATCTCTCTACCGAAAAACGCTATTCTGCAGTCATGCCTCGAAGACGAATAATATCATCTTCTTTTGGCACTTCAGGCAATACTCATCAAGAAAGCAACTCATAGAAGAAATGAAAAAGGCGATCGTTTTCTCCTGCCGCCTGCATCTACTTATCTCATACCATTTTTTGAGTCTTGCTTAAACTCAAATCACACTTGCCCACTTAACTTACTATCAAAAGTTATCTAGAGGAAAATTACATAGATTATAAATAAACCTAATTAAATCTTACTCTCGATTTTACTTTCAGCTGAGCCAAGCACGAACAACAGTAGAAAGTAGATAGCAATTTTCACTTATTGCTACACAAAACATCATGGCAGATCCAAACAGTTTTAAATCTACCAATAAAACATTTTCCTTATTAAAAACTTATTTTCAGCTAAAACGCCTAACACCACACGTGATAAACATTCATTTAAATAGCTAAAAACAAAGATTTTACATATGTATGGGATAATGACATGAGAAATGCACAACCTTTTCAGGGTCGGTAACAAGCAAAACTCGCTTATCCGTACCCTCTCTCTACCCAAGGTTACAGCGTAAATTATAGGTAAACCCAGTTATTTGTCAATGGTCAATTAACAACTTTTCCGCCCTTTTTTTTCCAAAATCTGAAGATCTAGCATAATGAATATTTATTGCTGAGTAAGCGCATAAAAAAAGCTGGGAAACAGATATAATTTATTACCCAGCTTTTTTAATTGAACGAGGCTGACGAGACTCGAACTCGCAACCTTCGGATCGACAGTCCGATGCTCTAACCAATTGAGCTACAGCCCCACACATCAACGACTTAGATCGTTTCTTCATGTGAGATGGGAAATAATAATCATAAGTCTATCATTAGACAAGTCGAAAAATGAAATTTTTTAATATTTTCTTATTTTTTAGAGGTTTATAAGTGATTTTTTAGAAAATTTCCTCCTATTTGCAACTGCCTAATTGCACATTGAGCCTATTACAAGCTAAAATATTAGCTGCATTTTACAGGTTCAGGATTGTGGAAATACTTATGAAGGCATCTCGACACATTTTACACATTGATATGGATGCATTTTTTGCATCTGTAGAGCAAATGGATCATCCACACTTAAAAGGTAAGCCAATCGTGGTTGGCGGCCGCTCAAAACGCAGTGTGGTTAGTGCAGCCTCTTATGAAGCGAGAAAGTATGGCATCCATAGTGCCATGCCTATGTCGACAGCCTTACGACAATGCAATACACTTATTGTGATGCCCCACCGTATGCAACGCTATAGTGAACTCTCTCGAGAAATTCATAGGATCTTTAAGGATTACACCCCACTCATTGAACCCTTAAGCGTGGATGAAGCCTTTCTCGATGTAACAGGCTCAACGGGTTTATTTGGTGATGCAGAAACCATTGGCCATACCATCAAAGATCGGATTAAAAATGAAACAGGCTTAACGGCTTCTGTTGGAATTGCTCCAAATAAATTTTTAGCTAAGCTTGCTAGCGACCTGGATAAACCAGATGGTTTTGTTAAAATCACACATGAAAACATGCAATCTATTCTTGACCCCCTAGCGGTCAATAAAATATGGGGCATTGGAAAACAATCATTTGCTCATTTAAAACAGTTTCACATAAGAACGATCAAAGATTTACGTGTTACGCCCATTGAGCAATTAGTAAAAATCGTTGGGAATTCCGCTGAATCTCTTCACCGATTAGCACAAGGAATCGACAATCGTCCTGTACAAACGCTGTCGCAGCGTAAAAGCATCTCCAGTGAACATACATTTAGTGATGATGAAAGCGATCAGGAACACCTCAAACAACTGCTTTTGGACCAAGTCCAGGAAGTCGCATGCAGGCTCAGGGCATATCATTTCAAAGCCAAAACGATCCAGTTGAAATTTCGAAGCGGTAATTTTGAAACATTTACACGTAGCGCAACGCTTGAAACACCTACAGCTTCAACCGATATTCTCTGGGACCATGCTAAAACACTTTTTGAGATCTGGCGTAAATCTCGCCCTTTTGCTTTACGTCTACTTGGCTTTGGGGTTTCACAATTTATTGATATGACCCATGGCCAACAATTAACACTTTTTGAAGATGAACAGGAAAAAAAGCTGGAAACACTTGATTCAGTTGTAGATGATATTAATCGCCGATTTGGTAAAAATAAAGTTAAACGATCAATGATTTAAAAAGGAGTTTTCATATGTCTTGCTGTCGCCGTGATTTTCTAAAAACGTCACTGGGTTGTGGAGCCTATACCTCATTATTTCTTGCCGGGTTAAGCTCATTTGATCGTAATGCATTTGCCAAACCGCAAACCAAACAAGTGGTTCACACAGAACCTTTTGCCCGGATTGAAAAAATAAGTGATGGCATTTGGGCGATTATTTCAACACCTCAAAACGGCCCGCAAACCATGTCCAATGGCGGTATCATTGCGGGAAAAGATGGCGTGCTACTGATTGAAGGATTTGTCTCAGCTGAAGGAGCAGCTTGGCAACATCGCATGGCCAAGGAATTGACCGGAAAAAACCCAACCCATGCAGTCATTACTCATTACCACTTTGATCACAGTAATGGACTGAGCGGCTATATGAATCAAGGTAAGGGCCCCAAAATAATCGCAACGCAAACAACACGCAACGAACTCATCTCATTCCATAAAAACAACATTGGCGAACTTGAAGAAGGTGAATCCGCAATCCACTTGGAGAATAAAATTCTATTACCTGATATGATCATACCCGATGGAGCGAAATCATTTACCTTAGATCTGGGTGGTAAAGTCGTAGAATTTACTTGCCGTCATGGGCACACAAAAAGTGACCTAACGATTGAACTGATTGATCCTGCGATTACTTTTTGTGGCGATTTATTTTTCAACCGAATGTTCCCCTACTATGGTGATGCGACCCCATCCATCCTGGGAACGACTTGCCAATCACTCCTAAATGACACCAATAAAACCATCGTACCAGGTCATGGCCCTATCGCAAATAAAGATGACATCAAGAAATACCTTGGATTACTTGGACATGTTGAAGAAGCTGCCCGAAAAGCCATTAAGAAAGAACTATCTCCAGAGCAAGCCTGGCAAGAATTTTCTATACCAAAATCACTTGGTGAATGGTCACTATTTCGTCCAGATGTATCAAAATTTGCCTTCATGGCCTGGGAGAAAGAATTAAAAAATTAGCAATCAATTCTCATTAACTGAATTATTTCATTGTTCAATTTCTCTAGCAAGTTAAAATACCCACCCAAATGCTCTAAGGTGTTGGTCCTGTTTCAAGCCAATTCTGTGACAAAACAGCAAAATCGATCAGGTCGAAAAAATCATCACCGCCATCAGGAGCAAAATCATTGAACATTGGATTGGGATTTAACCATTCATCAACCATCACCATTAAATCAATGACATTAACACCATCTGGACAAACAAGATCACCAGGCAATCTATGACTCGCTAGCTTCGGATAATTATTTTCACAAATATACCAAATGTCTTCTGATCCATTGGTACTCTCATAAACAAAATCCCAACCTGCGTTAGTAAAAGTGCTTTGGGTAACCATTTCAATGGTTGTTTTACCTTGGCCATATACACTCGTTGAAATTCCGGAAGTTAGTATGTCCCAAAAGTTACCTGAACCTTGAATGGGCCCAAAAAATTCACTTCCTATTAAACCACCCACATAATTACCACCACTTATAGCACCCGTGCTGAAACTATGATTTATTTGTACACTTCTTCCTGCCCCTACTAAACCACCCACGTCACTATTACCAAATACAGAACCTCTTGCAAAAGAATTCTCAAGCAATCCCCAAGCAAAAAAACCAAACAAGCCCCCTACAAACCGATCCCCTGAAACGCTACCAAGTGCAAAGCAATTATTTATTTCACCAAACAATTCAATATCGCAATATCCAACCAAACCACCAATATATTCACCAGTACCAATAATATCTGCGGATGAATAGCAATTAATCAGATACCCCCCACTCCATCCAACCATACCGGCTAAGCCCCCAACACCATCATGCCCTGAAACCGTACCACCGTCGATACCACAGTTTAAAATTTTTCCATCATTGAAAGCTCCAACCAATGCTCCTGTAGCGAAACCTTGAACGGCATTTATGTTTGGTGCCTTCATAATGGTGTTCTTGATCACAGCACTTTCCGATTCAACATAACTAAACAAACCAATATTGTTTATACCCGTTGAACTATAATTAAAACTTGAAATAGTATGACCATTACCGTCAAACATACCTTTAAAGGGTGAATTCCAATCAATTCCAATCAGATTAAATTCTGTTCCGGTGAATTGTGATAGATCTATGTCGGCCATGAGTTTGAAGTGTTTATCCCAAGTGTTGGGATCGGCCCCGATGGCGTTCATTTGATTGGGATCGTAAATTAAGTAGGGATCACTTGGTTCGCCGCTGCCGCCGCCGAATTGGGCCTGTGCGTAGTTTGTTGTAATAATTAAATATAAGATAAATATTAAGTTGAAGTATTTATTTTTATGGACACAATTCCCGAATCTCGACTGCCTCATTTTCACGACCCTTTTCGTAAGCGTTACTAATTACGAACCAAACTACCCTGTGAAAAAATCCTTCCGTTTGCGTATGTCTTTCACTATATACGAATCGTCTAAAAAGTCAATTATTTTTTATCATCCCTATTGTAGATTTAAATTGAGTATCTGGGTTAGATTAAAATTATAACAACTGTAAAAAAAACAATCATCATCATGTCAGGTTTCTTGGTGCACATAAAGATCTAAAGAAAATACGATTCTAATCTGGTATTTGAAGCCTGGCTCGACATCATGATATTGCGATCAAATGGTGCATCCATCCTGTGACAACTTTGATAGTATCAAAAATAATTTAATACAGTTGAATATCAACTTCGTTGATCACAAAAAAATGGCTGCTTCGTTTGATTCCATGGCATTTTAGCCAGTAGCATCGCCATGCCGCAGGTATCTGTAAGACCCGCAAAGACCAAACCTGCCCCGACAAAAATAGAGAGTGCAATAAACGTCGTATTTACAATGAGACTCAGAATGCAACCGAGTAATATTAAACTGCCCGCTGCAATACGAACTTGACGCTCCAGAGACATTGTGGGCTTTCCCTCTACGACTGACAGACCATTTTTTTGCCAGCCTTCCGTCCCTCCTTCAACAACAAAGACATTCTCGTAGCCTTCTTGTTGAAATTTTTTCCAAGCCATCCCCGC
>JANQJS010000025.1 GCA_028281535.1 Sedimentisphaerales bacterium
CGAAGGTAGTAATCCGGTTGAATATCAATTTGATGAAACGACCGCTGGTCCTGGTGCAACGGATAGTGGTTGGCAAACGTCAACAAGTTATACCGATACCGGTTTGAGTGCTTCAACACAATATTGCTATCGTGTTCGCGCTCGTGATAGTTCGGGTAATCAAAACACCACCGGTTATTCAGGTGCTCAATGTGCCACCACGCAGCCAACACCGGATACCGATCCTCCGACACCGAATCCATTAACTTGGGAATCCGTGCCGAGTGCTGTTAATGATAGTGTTGTTGTAATGACGGCAACATTGGCAACGGATCCGGCGGGTAATGTTGAATATCAATTTGATGAAACAACAGCTAATCCTGGTGCAACCGATTCTGGGTGGGTACCCAATCGCGAATATTATGATTACGAGTTACAGGCCTCAACGCAATATATCTATCGCGTGCGTGCCCGTGACTTTTTGGGTAATATCGGTGGCTGGTCGAGTTCTCAGTCTGTCATCACATCAGCAGACGATGGTTTTGTGAACGTGATGGTCGGACCGGGTACCGTTTTCTTCCCAGAGAATATTACGATTCCCGTTGGCTCAACGGTTCAATGGACATTTGTGACAGACTCAGATCATAATGTCTGGTCCGGTGTCACCGGTGGCCATACGGTCTTTGACGGTGATCCGCCATGGGATGGCACACCTTCTGGTGGTACGATGCTGTTCCAGTCAACGAATGATCCGTTGGTGACCAATCCTGCGGGTACTAACTATGCCGCAACGTTTGATCAGGCCTTCCTGGATGCCTCCACGGGTGACTTAGGTTTCGATGCTTATAATTATCACTGTCATATTCATGGTACAGGTCTGCATTCCGGTACGATTACCGTTACCGGTGGTACACCGCCGCCATCACCGAATCCGATGACGTTTGCGTCTGCTCCTGCAGCCACCAGTTGTAGCAGCATTACGATGACAGCCACAACAGCGACGTCAGCGAATACGCCTGTAGAATATCTCTTTACAGAAACGACCGGTGGTGCTGGTGCTACGGATAGTAACTGGCAGTTATCGACCACCTATGTGGATAACGGTTTAGCCGCAAGTACACAGTATACCTATAACGTTCGTGCCCGTGATGCGACTGGAAATGCCGGTACAGCGTCCTCCAATGCTTCGGCAACGACACAAGCAGCCGGTGGTGGCAACTGGACCATCGTGGATAATACTGATAGCGGTATTGTATATGGCGGCGGCGGTTCATGGTCGAATCTGACCATTTATCCAAGCGCTATTAACGGTACCGTACAGTGGAACTCGGTTGTAGGTACTGGAACAGCTACCTATACCTTTAACGGTACCGGTATTCGTGTTTATCTATGGAGCTTTGACGAAGATCATAGCGTCAGTATTTCGATTGATTCCGTCAATCAAGGTACTTTTAATGCCGGTGTAAATCTAGGATCGGTACAGGTATTTGAAACGACTTCTTTGAGCAGTGGTTCGCATACGATTGTTGTTTCTTCTGTCTCCAATGAAGCACACTTTGATGCCTTTGAAGTTCAAGCTGGCGGCGGCAGCTGCGGTGCTGATGTCGATCCACCGACACCAGATCCGGCAACCTTTGCTTCTGCTCCTGCAGCAACGTCTAGCAGTGTGATTACAATGACGGCAACGACAGGTACTGATGCCAGTGGTCCGGTTGAATATCTCTTCGAAGAATCATCCGGTAATGCCGGTGGCACCAGCAGTAGTTGGCAGACGTCAGCCAGTTATTCTGATACCGGTCTATCGTCAGCAACGGAATATACCTATAGTGTACAAATGCGTGACAGTATCGGTAATACGACTGCCGTATCAGCTCGTTTGTCGGCAACGACCACGGGCGGCGGCGATGTCACACCTCCGACACCGAATCCTGCGACCTTTGCATCAGCTCCAAGTGCCGTTAGCGATACTGCGATTAGTATGACGGCCACCACGGCAAGCGATCCTAGTGGTCCGGTTGAATACAACTTTGATCATGTCAGTGGAACACCTGGTGGCACCGATAGCGGTTGGCAAACCTCAACCAGTTACACTGATCTTGGTTTGAGTGCGTCAACACAATACTGTTATACCGTTCAGTCGCGTGATAGTGTTGGTAACACGGGTACCGCTTCCGCACAATCTTGTGCAACAACGCAAGCGGCTCCAGATACCACGCCACCGACACCGAATCCAGCGACGTTTGCTTCGCCACCTTCGGCTAGCAGTGACACGGTGATTAATATGACCGCTACCACAGCAAGCGATCCGTCTGGTCCGGTTGAATATAATTTCAATCATGTGAGTGGAACACCTGGTGGTACCGATAGTGGTTGGCAAACGTCGACAAACTATACGGACTCAGGTTTGGCCGGTAGTACTCAATATTGTTACACCGTTCAATCGCGTGACAGTGTTGGTAATACAGGAACGGCTTCGGCTCAATCTTGTGCAACGACACAAGCGACGCCGGATACCACACCCCCGACGCCAAATCCAGCAACTTTTGCATCAGCTCCGGCTTCAACTGGCACCAGTTCGATCAGCATGACGGCGACGACAGCAAGTGACCCATCTGGTCCGGTAGAATACTTCTTTACTGAAACCACAGCGAATCCGGGTGGTAGTAACAGTGTCTGGCAAACCTCGACCAGTTACACCGATACGTTGCTGACTCCAAATACGCAGTATTGTTATACTGTAACCTCGCGTGATAGTGTCGGTAATACGGGCGCATCTTCCGCTCAATCCTGTGCAACAACCGATGCCTTACCTGATGTTGATCCACCGACACCGAATCCGATGACCTTTGCCTCAGTGCCGTCTGCGACCAGTAGCAGTTCGATCAGTATGACGGCCACCACGGCGTCTGATCCATCCGGTCCGGTGGAATACTTCTTTGATGAAACGTCACTCAATCCGGGCGGTAGTGATAGCGCATGGCAAACATCCACGAGTTACACCGATGGTGGTTTGAATCCATCGACGCAGTATACTTATACGGTCGCCGCACGTGACAGTGTGGGTAACACAACCGCAGCATCTGCAGCGGCATCTGCAACGACCCAGGATCCGCCAAGTGATGTGACGCTACTGACCGGTTGGGTCACTGGCACCACACATGCGGATCCGGCAGGTACGGATCGTGCGTTGGTCTTTACTGTGCATGCCGAAGATGATAACACCAACATGAATGCCTCGGTCACCTATGGCGGTCAAGCGATGACCAAAGTGGTTGAACAAAATGTCGGTACAGGCTTCCGTGCTTATACCGCTGCATTTATTCTCAATGATGCTGGTATTGCTGCAGCGACTAGCAGTACGTTTAATGTTACCTGGGCGCAAACACCGTCACGTACGCCTGGTTTTGCCAGTGTCTTCCTGGCCGGTGTCGATCAGGCATCCTTAACGGGTGCGAGCAGCGGTAACGGTAATACGTCAACCGCCACTATTTCTTCGGCTGCGTTGACAACGGACAGTGGTGATTTGGTGATTGTTTCTGGTACGTGTGGTAACACAGGCACCTACACCGTGAATAATGGTTTTACAGAAGGAACCGAAGTGACGGTTGTATCTGGTGATGGTGTGGCGGGTCATAAACTTGCAACTGGCGCCAATGAAACGCCAAGCCTTACTCATAGCAATGCCAATCGACAAGTGGTTATTGGTTTTGTTGTTAATGCTGGTGGTGGCGGTGGTGGCCCAGACACAACGCCTCCAACGCCGAATCCTGCTACGTTTGCTTCCGCTCCTTCAGCCAGCAGCGACACTGTGATTAGCATGACGGCAACGACTGCGAGTGATCCCTCAGGTCCGGTTGAGTATTTCTTCAATCACACCAGTGGTACACCGGGCGGTACCGATAGTAGTTGGCAGACGTCGACCAGTTATACCGATAGCGGGTTGGCAGCTAGTACGCAATATTGCTACACGGTGCAATCACGTGACAGTGTTGGTAATACCGGCACAGCTTCGGGCGCCTCTTGTGCAACCACACAAGCGGCTCCGGATACCACACCACCAACGCCGAACCCGGCAACGTTCGCTTCGGCGCCAAGTGCTGATAGTGCTAGTGCAATTAGCATGACAGCAACGACGGCAAGCGATCCATCTGGTCCAGTTGAATACAACTTTGATAATACGAGTGGTACACCTGGCGGTACGGATAGTGGTTGGCAAACGTCAACCAGTTATACCGATGTTGGTTTGGCTGCTTCGACGCAATACTGCTACACCGTTCAATCACGTGACAGTGTTGGTAACACAGGAGCGGCTTCGGCTGCAGCTTGTGCGACCACGCAAAGTGGTGGCGGTGGATGTGGTAGTGGTCAACCTTACACCAATTTCGTTGGTGCAGGGCAAAACCAGGATGTTGTTGCGACCGCAAGTAGTGCCGATGAAACAGCGACGGCAGCCAAAACGGTTGATGGTTCTGGTTTATCCGGTGGTGCACATGACGGCGTTTGGAATAACGCATTGCAAGCACCGAGTGCTTCGGCGAATCCAAATCCGGCACGTGGCAATAGCTTCTGGGTTCAATATGACTTAGGTCACCTCTATTCATTAGGTGCTATGCAAGTCTGGAATCATAATGAATCTGGTTTTACCAACCGTGGTTTCAACAGTGTTTCCATTGATTACTCACAAGATGGTATCAACTGGACGGCTTTAGGAAACTTTACTTTCCCACAAGCGCCGGGTACCGGTGGTTACACAGGCTTTGCTGGACCTGATTTCGGTGGCGTGTGTGCACGCTATGTGATTATCACCAGCAACACGAACCATGGCGGCAGTTTCTCTCATAGTTTAGCAGAAGTGCAGTTTAACCTGGTTCCTTAATTTTATGTCCACTTCCTTGTTTAAGCAGGGCTCTATTCATTTAGGGCTCTGCTTAACAACTAAACGATATACGTTGTATCTAAACTTAGATACTCTATTCCTTTTGCGTGGCATTCACCAATGCCACGCTTTTTTTATAGCATGACGTTGTTGTCTGTTGATTTTTGCACACACGGTCGATTGGCAATGAATGCCCAAATAAATAATTGTTTGTTTCATTTTTACAATGAAAACAATCTATCTCTGTTTTTTACCAATCAAATTTTGACACGCAACTCTTGAAATCGCCATTCATTAACCTTAGAATAGTTTTCATGGCACACGGTTTTTCTTGTTTTAAAGTATAAGAAGGCAAATTTATTATATAGTCGAATGATGAAATTTAAAGGACGTGCTCATCTACCCCTATACGACACAACATAGATTATTTCGTTTTCTTTTGATGATTATTGCTTTGAAAGGATTGCCCGGATGCAGTCATTCTGAACAAGCAACCGAATACTGGATGCCTATCAATGCAGAAAATATTGATTCTCGAATCGAAGGTGTCTGGGAGAATATCGATCTGGGACATGTGATCCAGTTTGATCCCAATGGTTACACTGTTATTCATCATTTGGATGATTACTGCGTATCTGATCCGGGGGTTGTACCTTCTTATGCATTGTTTGCATTTGGTGCCGAACCTGATGAACTTTTGTTGCAGTATTTCGATTATCGAGACAACAGTATGTTACTGCAGAAACCGCTGGCGTTTCGCCGTGTCTCGGAGATACCATTGTGTATAACGTCCTTGCCGAAATTCGAAAGGGTTTCGCCATCACAAATTTTTGATCTTCTTTGGCGATCTTTTGATCGATACTATGCGTTTTTTAATGAACGTCAAATTGATTGGAATGCTTTGCGAGAGGAGTACAGACCCAAGGCAAGCAAATCAAAAAACGAAGATGAATTGTTTGTGATATTGTCCAAAATGTTGAGTTCTCTAGAAGATAGTCATGTCAATCTGTATCTTAAAGACCGTTCGTTTAATGCTGGTGGTGGACAATTACGGGCCAGGCTGGGCGATATCTGGGAAAATGGTCATTTTAAGATTTCCGAAAGGGAGTTTGTATCCGATTGGCATCGTAGAGTCAATGAATCAGTCTATGACGTTCTCGATCCTGGTTCGCTGAAGTCCGGCGCTGCCGGAGCATTGGAATGGGGGACAATCGGGAAAACGGTTGGTTACTTGCGTATAAATCGATTTGGAGGATTCACGCAGAAGTCCGTGTCTCGTCCTAAACAATATGTTGTCTTGCAGCAGGCGCTTGATGAGATGATCAGAGATTTGGCAGATACGAAGCGAGTGGTCGTTGATGTCTCCTTGAATGGTGGCGGTTCTGACGCGGCTGCGTTGTTGGTTGCTTCTCGCTTTACCGATACGCCACGGAGAGTCGTTGGTTACCAGGTTCCCGGCGGCCCTGTACAATGGCTTCATATTTCACCAGCCAAATCAGTCTATCCAGGAGCGATTTATCTGCTTACCAGTGAGGTTACAGCAAGCGCTGCCGAGAGTTTCGTACTTATGATGAGAGCTTTCCCACGCATTACGCATGTTGGTCAGAGCACGCGCGGGGGATTGTCTTCTTTGTTACCTAAGCCCTTACCGAACGATTTTCTTGTCACAATCGCTTATCAAAAGGTTTTGGACGCAGAAGGTAGGCTTTATGAGGTGGTAGGGATTCCTCCACAACGTCCGATTGAATTATTTCCTTCAGACAATCTCTATCTAAAATTTGGCGAGGTGCTTAGGCAACTTGCTGCGGAGTAGTTAAAGCTCCTTGATTCGAATATTGCGATAAAATACTTGCTGTGGTCCTCCCCAGTAAACCTGCAAACCAATTTTGCCTTCCCGTGGGCCGGTAGGATCATTGTCAACATAGTCGATAACCTGATAACCATTGATCCAATGCTGCAAACGGTTTCCCTCAGCGCGAATCACAAAATGATTCCAGCCCTCATAATTAATCACGTCATCCATACGACTTTGATCGCCCACGACACGTAAGTCGCGTCGATAGGAATCATGCAGTGTTCCCCAGTAATTCAGCAGGGGCTCTTTCGGATCATCTTCGTAAAATAAATCGCTTTCATATCCAGTGCACAGTAGTAGCCCGGAATCATTTTTACTCACCAGTTCGACTTCTACGAATTCAGACCTATCCTGTTCCTCTTCGTCATGGCCTTCTTCGTCTGGCTCTTCTTCCATTTCCTCTTCCTCGATCTCTTCTTCTTCGTCTGGCATATCATAGGGGCGACAGCGATACCAGATACCGGAATTTTTATTGCTGCCCCCAAGCAGTTTTACTTCAACATGCAGCTCGAAATTTCTGTAGGTTTTTTCTGAATAAAGCCAGCTGGGAGCGGAATATAATGTCTTCAAATCCCCGGCAACCAGGCAGCCATTTTCAATACGCCAAATATTAAATTCATCATACCAACCGGACTTATCTTTACCGTTAAATAAAATGGTAAAACCATCATCATCCATGGTGGGGGCAGACTGACACCCAATCGAAAAAACCGATAGAATTGACAGGCACAGAATTAATTTAAAATAACGCATACATACTCCACTTTCTTTTACATTGTTTTTTTATAACCAAACAGACTAAAGTTCTTTAGTACAAATATTCTTAAAATAAATTTTCATTTTCGCTCCGTCACGTAACATCTTAAGAATTTATATGTTGTTTTGTAAAGGAATGAGTGAAAAAATACCTTGTTCTGATTGAGTTATGAGAATAAAATCGTCTGGGTTTCCCTCTATTAATTTCCCAGAATTATTAAATAAAGCAAATTGATTATTGACCAGTGGTACTAAAAATAAATCTTCTCCTTTTATTCTTATTGGCACACCTTTAACACCATAATCATAAGGTTCTTTCTCTTTAAATATCGGTTGCCCTTTTTTCCACTGGATTTCCGAAACACGATCAATATCTGTTTTGTATGTCTTTATTTTCTTGCCTGTATTATCCCAAACAATCACGGGGGATCGATAACCGCCTGTTGCCAGATAGCGATCATCTGGACTCCATGCAACTGAATAAACGCCGCTTGAATTATGTCCATTAAGTAAAGTCAGTTTTTTCAAACGATCACTATTTACTGTCCAAATAGATGCCAAACCATCATTACTCGCTATTGCCACATAGTTTCCGTTGGGGCTCCAGGCTATATCATTTATACTTCTATCATGTGCTTGATATGACAAAGATTTTGTATGATCAAAATCATACAATCGGATTTGGCCATTAGAAAATCCCAATAGCATCCGGGATTCTTTTGCATAATAATCAGTAGAGATCAATGCACTTGAATGTGCTTTTAGAACAGCTCGTTTTTTACCCGAAATATCCCAAACAATCATTTGTCCATCATTATCACCTGTGACAATATTGTTCCCATCCGGACTCCAATCGAGAGACCAAATCGGTCCACCGTGATGATCAAAAACTTCTACAGGTGAGCCCTCAAGATTCCAAAGGCGAACCGTTTCGCCGCCGGTAGCCAATAATTGTCCTTCCGGATGCCATGCAAGTGCTCTGATTTCTTTTTGATGACCTTTTAAAACCTTCAGGACACGTCCCTCTTTAGACCATATTTTTACATTGTGTTCAGGATCATGGTTATTCCCATAATCACCCGTGGCAAACTTTTTTCCAGAAGGATGCCAATCGATAGACAGTACCGCTTTTTTGCCTAAATCACCATTTGCATAAATTTTTGAATCATTTCCTTTGATCGAATATAGACGTATCGTATTATCCCAACATGATGAAATGATGGTATCATCGTCGTACCAATCAATCCCGACACAACCAAAGTTAGCTCCATCAAGGCTTTTGACAATCCCACCTTCTTTGTTCCAAATAATGATTTTTCCGTCGTGACTGGTAGAAGCTAGACGATGCCCGCTAGGACTCCATCTTACTGACCGAACTTGCTGTTGATGTTTTCCGATAGATAATATAGAGCCAGCTTCATAATCCCACACAATAACTCTTGGATCCTGCCATGAACCTGAAGCCGCAATCATTTGACTATCCGGACTCCAATGAATACCATTGATATCCCCCTTGAGTTCCGGAAGAATTTTTAATAGACGAAGTGATTGGCTATCATAAACTCGAATGTGTCCTGCTCTACTGCCTACTGCAATATACTTTCCGTTCGGGCTCCAATCCAATGCCCAGATTATTCCAGCACGTGGTAATTTTGTTTCAATCTGAATTGTCTGGTTATTTTTTCCTTGTATAGGAAAAGGCATTATCCCGCTAAAGTTTGTTTCAGAATATAATGTTGAATGTAACAGTAAAACTAGGGTCGCACAAACTGCTCGTGAGATTAAATTGTCAATTGGCATGTAGTATGTCTCTCGTAGTGTTCAAAAAATTGCGGAGCTTGAAATAATAGGTGAAATTTAATTGAAATCTATTAAATTGTCAATTTCTTCTGATTCACAATTTAATCGAGACTTCAAAATTCATCTCTTATAGTTAGTAAATTTTCTAATCCGCTTTTTTGTTTTACGGAAAGACAAGTAATAAAATTGACCCAGGTGGAGTTTCGGGATTGGTTTAATTTACATATTCAAATTTCGCTACAAGTTAATTTTTGGGTTTTAAGCCTTTCAAATGCTTAAAATTTGGGATATATTTTGTATTATAGGTGTCGTCAAGGGTGTAGTATTGGTTTTTATTATTGTCCTTGATAAATTATAACTTTTTGGAAATAAATATCTTGGAGAGTTGTCCGAGCGGCTGAAGGAGCTGGTTTCGAAAACCAGTGTGCGTTTATTCGTACCGCGGGTTCGAATCCCGCACTCTCCGTTTCATTTCTGGGAATTTAACAAATTAGTTGGCTGGTAGAATTGGGATGTTGGGTGTCAGTTCGACGGCCTTAACCTCTTCGGGTATTATTTCAATTTGTGGGCTTGCTTTTTCAATAACCCTTGCTGATTTATAAGTAAGGATTACCGCAATTTTTTGGTCAGGGTCAATTGCAGATGTGTCCAGTTCGATTGAAACATTTGCAGTCGTGTCAGGTTCGTCATGGGTTAACGCTTCAACATCAGTCTCGGGTTGTTCTGAGATAGGTACATTCGCAATAAGTGGAGTGGCTGTTGGTTGACTCGTTTTCTCAGGGGACTCTGGTATTATAGCAGGGCCTAGTAGTTGAAGCTCTGCAAACGCAGGTTCTTCATTTGCCATAAATTCATTTAGCCAATCTGGTAGATTGGTCATTGTGTCTGATGACTCAATTAAGCTATGACTAGCCATTAAAGATGTTGGTTCTTCAGTAATTGGTTCATGGTAAATATGATCACCTAAGCCAGATGCTGTTTGGAATTGCATTTCAGAGTTTGTAATAGAGGCTAAAGCCAAAAGCTGCTGTTGATTAATCTTTTGAAGTTTAATTGTACGCTGGTCTTGCTCATTATTAAGAACCAAATGAATTTTGTTGTCGTCGATAGAGTTTAATGAATCATATATAGACCCAAGCTGTGAAGCGGTACAGAGAAACGCATATTGCTCTATTGTTTCATCGATAAGAATCGGCATGTAGTTTTTAATCTCTTCTTTTGCTAAAGTTGCTTCAATGGTTTCTTTAGATAATAAGGTGTTGTCAAGAATTTCAAGCTCGATATGACCCAGTTGGGGTTTCGGAAGTGGCTTATTTGCTTTGACAACCGTTATTGTTGCTGGTTCTGGCGTTTCAGTGACGTCTGGTTCAATTGCTATTGGTACTGGAGTTTCTGGTTGAACCGTTGGAGGTGCTATTGCGACAGTTGGTTCAACTGTGTTATTGGAATTACTGTTTGGGTTGTCCAGTACTTTATAGGTAATGGTGCCAATCCCGCCTAATAGGAAAATTAAACTTGCCGCGGCAATCAAGCGGCGAAACCGCAATTGTTTTGCCCCTTTGATTTCAGTCAAACCAGGGGAGTGGCCTAAAAGTTGATCGCGTTCCACTTCAAACAGGATGTTTTCCGCAACATTGATTGGGGCTTTTTCCGTTGGCAAATTAGATACCATGCCAGAAATCTGCTGCAGTTGTAAAAGCAACTGTCGAGCTTCATCATCTTGATCAAGATAGGCTTCTAGTTTGGCAGCTTCCTGAGGAGATAATTCGCCATCCAGGTAAGCACTAAGCGTTTCAATAATCGGTTGCTGGAAATTGTTTTCCATAATTTTATACCTGAAAAAGTGTTAAGGTATTCAATAATCAAACTTATTCTGTTCGTTGTTCTTTTGCCAAAATATCATTTCGCAATGCCATACGTGCTCTAGATAATCGACTTTTGACGGTGCCGGTTTCTATATCCAGTATTTCAGCAATTTCTGCATAACTTAATTGCTCAATATCTCGCAAAATAACGATTGCTCGAGCATTCATATCCAATTTTTCCAGAGCGGATAACACCAACTGATGTTGTTCTTTCAGTTCCGCATGATAGTGAGGTGTTTCATCACCGCTATCCATGAGTGCCGCAAGGCCATCTGCCTGGGTTCCTGTCATCTCAGCATCATGTTGATACGAGTTAAATTGTATCTTCTGTTGCCGTTGACGGTGGTTTAACGCCAGGTTTACACCGATGCGATACAGCCAGGTGTAAAATGACGATTTTCCACGAAACTTACTAATACTTTGCATCGATCGAAAAAATGCTTCTTGTGTGAGCTCCAAGGCATCATCTGGATTTCCCAGAATCCGGTGTAATGCATTGTACAATCGATGCTGATATTTCTCAGCCAGCTCGCCAAAAGCAGCCATTTGTCCGCTTTGGCATTGGGCAATCAGTGTTTCATCTTCACTTCTACTCATAATGTTATTCTGGCTGATGTTAATATTTTGACCATTAACTGGCTCGTATGTTCCGTTAGTTCGCTGGTTTTTTGACTTTTTTCCCATTTTTTATTTTCTGGGGCATTCTGCGGATTGGTTACTACTATAAATCTGATTATCGGACGCAATTATCTCACAAAAAGGACTTTAAGTCAATTGATTACGACTTAAATTAAAATATAGCACTGATTTATCGATCTTGCCATTGACCCGTTTTTCCCTCTTGGGTAAACTACTCGCATGAAAAATGCACCTAAAATATACGAAAATCCGTTGGTCGAACGCTACAGTTCGGCCGAAATGTTAGAAATATTTTCACCTCATTTTAAGTTCAGCACCTGGCGAAAGCTCTGGCTGGCTCTGGCCGAAAGTCAGCATGAAATGGGCCTGCCAGTCACTAAAACGCAGCTCAAGCAAATGCGGGATAATCTCGAAAATATCGACCTGAAAAAAGCTGCTAAATACGAGAAAAAATTCCGACACGACGTCATGGCACACGTCCATGCCTTCGGTGATGTTGCTCCCAAAGCAGCTCCTATTATTCATTTGGGTGCGACCAGTGCTTATGTTGGCGATAATACGGATCTGATCCAGCTTAAAGTTGCTTTGGAATTGGTCATTGCTCGTGTCTATCGTGTGATTGAATTGCTGAGTCAATTTGCCCGTAAGCACAAATCGCAGCCAACCTTGGGCTATACACATTTTCAACCCGCTCAGTTAACCACCGTGGGTAAAAGGGCAACGCTTTGGCTTTATGATTTTGTGCTCGATATTCAAGAAGCTGCATTTCGATTGGAAACCATTACATTTCGTGGTGTCAAAGGAACGACTGGAACCCAAGCCTCATTTTTAAAATTATTTGAAGGCAATCATAAAAAAGTACTCGAACTCGAAAAACGTGTAGCAAAGAAAATGGGCTTTACCAACGTTGCTCCTGTTGCTGGCCAAACCTATAACCGAAAAATTGATGCGAATGTCCTGGGGACGTTATCATCCATCGCGCAATCATCGCACAAGTTTTCCAACGATGTGCGTCTATTGTCCCATTTGAAGCAATTGGAGGAACCTTTCGCTAAAGGGCAAATTGGCTCATCCGCCATGGCTTATAAACGAAATCCTATGCGAACCGAACGTATAACGTCATTAGCACGTTACGTTGTCTCTTTGGCAAGTTCGCCTGCGATGACCGCATCCGAACAATGGTTTGAACGTACACTGGATGATTCTGCGAATAAACGTTTGTCTGTACCTGAAGCTTTTCTAGCAATCGATGCTATTTTATCAATTATGGCAAATGTCACCGATGGCATGGTTGTTTATCCCAAAGTCATTCATGCGGCGATTCAAGCTGAGCTTCCATTTATCGCCTCAGAAAATATACTCATGGCAGCCGTACAAGCAGGGGGTGACCGACAAGAACTTCATGAATCAATTCGAAAACATTCCATCGATGCCGGGCGTGAAGTAAAGGAAAAAGGGTTGCCTAATGATTTAATCGATCGATTGAAAAAAGATCCTGACTTTGCCGGGATCGATTTCAATAATCTCATGAATCCAAAGCACTACATTGGCCGAGCACCACAGCAGGTCGATGATTTTCTTCGCGACACCGTCAATCCCGTTAAGCGGCAATACAAAAAGTATGCCCAGGCCTGTGATGTGGAATTAAAAGTCTAGAAGCAGAATAATCGATTAATAATATGATAATATAGGAAAGAAATTTCCTGAATTATAGTTTACCTTTTGGTCAACAAGTGGTATTCTCATTGAGTTGGGACATAAATTGACCGATAATAGTTATTGGAGTCCATAGAGTAAGAAAGTAGTGCTATAATAGAGTAGCGGTTTAATTTTGGGGGCAAAATTAAACAGTCAATCGCAAAAGGTAAGAGTTAAAGATGCATAAATACATTATTATGGGAATACAGGGCTGTGGCAAAGGCACACAGGGAAAAATGTTGGAAGATGACTTCGATCTTGTTCACATCAGTGTCGGCGATATTTTCCGCTGGAACATCCAACGCCATACCAAACTCGGTGCTCGTATTAATCGTATCATTAATGAAGGCAAGCTCGTCTCGGACGAAATCGTTGAAGAAATCATTAGCAGTCGCTTAAAAGAGCATGACTGGAATTATGGTTTTATACTCGACGGTTTTCCAAGAAGCCGGCCGCAAACCGAATTCTTCCTTGAAAGTTATGATATTGATGCTGTCATCCATATTAAGGTTCCAGATAAACTTGTTTACGATCGTGTGTTGAGCCGGCGATTATGCAGTGTTTGTGGCCTTGACTACAATTTAATTTCTCACCGACCGGAAGAAGAAAACACCTGCGATGTCTGTGGGGGTTCTCTAATCACACGAGAAGACGATAACGAACAAGCCGTTGGCAAACGCATCGAAGAATATCACAACAAGACGGAACCTGTTCTTGAACTACTCGAACGCAAAGAATTGGTCGTTCACGTCGATGGCACAAAGCCAGTCAAAGATGTACAAATCGAAATCAGAAAGAAACTCGATTTACCACTCGACAGCCTCATGCAAAAAGAATCTGCTTAGATACCTGAGCCATTTTAGAGCTCCGAGCAAACATTCTTAATATTCGCTTACGTTGATCATTAGCTTCCGCGCAAACAAGAATGACTCGAATGATATTCGTTTCTGGGTCGGTTATGGCATCGTCATAAGTTGCTTTTTGAAAGCTTTTTACCCTTTATGTCAAATCAAAGAGCTTAGGGAAGTTCTTTTTGGGTATTTACTTACAGTGGAAATGCCGATAAAATAGTATGTTAATCAATTTACACTTTGAGAGTAATCTATGTCCGATAATTCTGTGAATAACGATATCTGTTTATCTGTTGTATCTCCCTTTTATAATGAAGAATTGGTAATCGAAAAGACCATCGTCAAGCTTCTTGCTCGGATGGAAGAAACGATTCAGGATTCATGGGAATTAATATTAATCAATGATGGGAGCATTGATAAATCATATGAGTTAGCACATGCCCTGGTCAAAGATGATCCCAGAGTGACTTTGATTACCTATAAAAAGAATCGAGGCAGAGGGTATGCTCTGCGTCAGGGTTTCAATCATAGCCGTGGCAAATATGTTGTCTCAACAGAATCTGATTTGACCTGGGGTGAAAACATCATCAAAGAGCTTTACGATGAACTACAAAGTTCTCAAGCGGATGTTGTGATAGCCTCTCCATATAAAGAAGGTGGGAAGCTAGAAAATGTCCCATTTAAACGTGCGCTGCTTAGTTGGTTGGGAAATCAAATTCTTAGAAAAACTGTTCCATCAAATATCACCATGTTAAGCGGAATGACCCGTGGTTACATCGGAAATTTTATACGTAGCTTGCCATTGGAAGAAGATCGAAAAGAAATTCATCTGGAGATTGTTTCCAAGGCCATTATGTTGAATTGTGATTTTAGTGAAATCCCTGCGATATTACGTTGGGAGCCACCTGATAAAAATAAACCACAACGTAAATCTAAATTTAATCCAGGCAAACTCATTCGTAGTCATTTGCTGTTTGGTTTTAATGAAGCTCCCATATTCTTGTTTGGAAGTCTCGGTGTGTTAGCATGGATTGTAGGTGTTATGTTTGGTTTGTACCTATCTTTTCTGTATTTCATTAAAGGGCAAACGATAGGGGATAGAGTTGCACTTATTTTGACGACCGTGTTTTTGGTGCTTGTTGGTTTTTCCAGCTTTCTGTTTTGCTTTCTTTCCTATCAAATTAAAGATTTAAGAAAAGAGATATTTAAGCAAAATTATAAAAGGTCTGATGTCCCTAAATAATTAGCGGTTAGGTGAGACCTATGGATAAAAAAAAACAGACCCGTTATTTTATTCAGGTCTTTGTGTCTATTGCAATTATTGTTCTGTTGTTCTATCAGTTAAATTTATCTGACTTTACGCAGCAGTTTTATCAATTGTCTTATAGTAATGCCATTTGGATATTTTTACTATTGCTGCCCAGTATATGGATAAGGGCGTTTCGTTGGAAACTATTATTTGACCAACCTCAGCAGGGAATTGCTATGGCCAACTCAATACGCTTGTTGATGGTGGGGTTGGCATTCAATTTAATATTACCTGCTAGTTCCGGTGATGTGGTTAAGAGTTATGTTGGTTATAAGTGGTCTGGTGTTAAAGAACGTATGCTGTCCGTAAGTTTGATAGATAAAATAGTCGCCATCGCGGCGGTGTGTCTGTTGGGAGCATATTTTTCCTTTTACAAAGGGCTTTGGCAATATGGTTTAGTTGCCTGTGCGATCTTTGTGCCATGCATTCTTTTTATATTGTTTCCCACAATAAAAGTACAAAGGGCATTGATTGTTAAAATAGCAGAAAAAATGACATCGCTGGTGCGAAACAAAATAAATTTTATCAAATTGTTTAATGAGTCAAAAGTCGAAATTAAAATCATACCATGGGTCATCCTCTTGTCGATTGTTGGGTGGGGGTTGACTTATTTACAATTGTATTTTTGTTTTGAAATGACTCATGCTAATATGGATTGGGTTTATATCTTTTCCGTTGCACCTATTATCACTGTTGCTCGATTATTTCCATTTACATTCAGTGGTGTCGGTAGCGACGAGACTGTCATGGTAATATTATTCAAACAGGCTGGTGCGTCCCTGGAGACCATTCTGGCAAGCGCCTTGTTGTATCGGTTGTTTGTCATTGTGTTGCCAGGTGTGTGTGGCCTTTATTTCTTATTCGGCCCGAATCGATTTAATAATAATACAGCAGAAAGTATTTGAGCTATAAACATTGGAGTAGAAGTGATATGTCCATTTTAAGACCGATCAAAGTTAGGATTTATAAAACGATTCGTATTTATCGTTGCAATGTGATTAAAAGGCAATTAGATACTGCCTGCAAGACCATGCTTGATATTGGTTGTCAGGAGTTGTATTTTTATGATCAGCTTAAAAAAGATTACGATATCACTCTAGCTGATTATATGCCGAAACTGGATGTGATTAAACAGGAAGATGTACAGAACTTGAGTTTTGAAGATAACTCGTTTGATATTGCATTATGTCAACAGGTCCTTGAGCATGTGCCTGACCCTGTTGCTGCGATTAAAGAACTAAAGCGTGTAGCGAAAAAACAGCTGATTATTACGGTGCCGTATGAGCCCTTCTTTACCCTGGCTAGATTTTTAACTTGGGAGAAAGAACATTTATGGGCTGTGACACCTGCCGTGTTGAAGCATTATTTAGGCCCGCCAGTTTACGAAAATAAAATCTTTTTTAAACGTTATTATGTAGGTGTGTGGAAGTTTGAGTAATCAGTCTATCCTTTTAACATCAGATAATAAGGGGGGCTCTTCGAAAAAAACACTCATGGTGTTTGTCGTGATGCTGTTGCTGGCTATAAGTATACGCATGTACCATATTATGGATCCACCTCTAGGTCATCACAAAATACGCCAGTATCGTTCGGTACTCATCGCCAACTGGTTTTATTATGAACTATCCCCGACAGACGATGCCGTTTTAATGGATGTTTTTCGCACGCATCATCCACCCATCTTGGAACCACCAATTGTGGAAGCGGTCGCAGCAGGTTTTTATTGGCTGTTGGATAATCCACATGTCGGAATCGCACGACTGTTATCAGTATTTTATTGGACAATTGGGGCGATATTTTTCTTTCGGATCGCCAGGTTATTATTCACTGACATTGCCGTGTTGTTCGCTAGTTTTTTCTATTTGTTTTTACCTTATTTGATCATCACCAGTCGAAGTTTCCAGCCTGAGCCATTATTGATGATGATGATACTCATCAGTGTTTATTATTCAATTCAATATATTCAAAATGAGAACACAAAATTTTGGTTTTTGGCAACGATGACAGCTGGGCTTGCCATATTAATTAAGCCGGTCGCGTTATTTATGCTTTGGCCAACATTATTATTCATGGCGTTGAGAAAATATGGTTTAACTCGGCAACTATTACAGCCTAAGCATATTGTTTATCTGATTTTTAGTCTGGTTCCAGCGTTGATTTATTATTTGTTTGGCATGATGCAAATGCAAAGTATTCAAGGCCAACCTGGTTTGCAATTTAGACCTGAACTATTATTGCATTCGAAATTTTGGATAGGGTGGTTACATCAAATAGGATATGTAACAGGTTATATTCCATTTGCTTTGGGATTAATTGGATTAATGGTTATGCCTAAAAGCTTGGCGAAATCATTGTGCCTTGGGGCTAGCCTGGGTTACCTGGCATTAGGTTTAGTCTTTAATCAGGCGATGCATACCCACAATTATTATCAATTGCCATATTTACCTTTTATGATCCTGGCAGTAAGTTATTTTGTCACAAAATGGTTTTTACCATATTTTTCAGTGCTAAAGTTACGTTATCTTATTATTGCATTGGTCTGTATCATCATGTGCATTGCACTACCCTTGACATACTTAGTGGCAACGGATCAATGGAAGCCTTTTTATTCAAAACATAAAGAAAAAATATGGTTTGCCGGAAGTCTGTTTGTTGGCCATCCAGATATTAAACAATGGTTGTCTGGCAGTTCTGAATTTATTGCATTAGCAAATGAGATGAAACAGCATATGGATAACAAATACCCTGTGATCATATATTCCGGGGGATACTATCGACCATTAATGTATCATATGGAGGTGCTAGCTGGCCAGTGGAGATATTCTCATCCTGCCCGTATTTTAACGACGACTCAGGAGGTTGAAGAGAAGATGAATCACATATTATCGATTCGGGATTTTAAATACTTTTTATTTACTCGTTTAAGTGATTATCAGAAACGAACCGCGTTGAAGCAGTATCTGGATACTCATTATACCGTTCTTGTTGATGCCAAAGACTATGTTCTCTACGATCTAAAATCACCCCTCTAATTTAAAGGTATCGGGTGCCAGGCAGTCCGGTCCGTCATTTCTTGGGTTATTAACGGTATGACTTACAGCTTTTGCTTGCATTGCCTCTGCATCGAAAGGAGTTAGCAGGCTTTTGATTGGCTGGGCCAGCCAGGCGTCATACTGTTTCATCGGTATAATGGCAGGCATGCGTTGGTGAATTGGTTTCATTACCTCGTTGGGAGTTGTGGTAATAATTGCTGCAGTTTCATTCGAAATGATCCCAGCAAAGGCAAAAGGTTCCTCGTGTTTCATGTGTATATAATAGGGGTGCTTGCCATCTCTCATTTTTTTCCACTCATAAAATCCACTCGCAGGTATTAAGCATCGTTGTGTCTTGAAGGCATCACGAAAGGAGGGCTTTTCGTCAATCGTTTCTGCCCGTGCATTAATCAAGGGTTTAAAACCTGGTTTGGCCCAGTGCGGGATCAGTCCCCATTGAAACCATTTAGGGATCTTTGCTTTGTTATTCTCAACGATGGCCAGAATCTTCTGGCTTGGTGCAATATTAAACCGCTCAATAATATCCGGAATGTCGATCAGCCCAAATAACTTTCTAAGTTGCTGAGCATGGGTCTTTAACGCAAATCGTCCACACATACAATTTTTTCTTTTCTTATTTTACACACAGCAACTCATCCCATCGAGTGGTGTATCGCTGTGATCGATGGTTAAATTTTGCAATCCAGGGTTTCTCAATTCCGCTGCTGGCATACCCAATCGTATTGGACGCATGTTGTTGATTAATCGAATCAATCGCTTCCATCAGGTGCTTACTTTTGGTGTGGTCGTTCGTGTCAAACAGGTTCAATTGTACATTTTCATTGTTGGCTAGTTGAGATAAAATCACACCCGCTTTTTTGTAGTTGCATTTGTCTCGGTAAACCAGATGCAACGCTGCGAAACCATGCTCGATTAATGTCGAGGTGTCTTGCGTGTGCGTCGGTAGTTCTATTGTATGCGAATTCACATAACGCTGCTCGTTGGTCTTAAATAGATTGGTCTTCACAAAAACGGAAATCGCACCCGCACATTTTTTCTCTTTTCGCAGTTTCTCAGCTGCTCGTGTTGTATAGGTTGCCACTGCTTCTTTCATTTCATCCAGGCTTGTTACTTTGCGACAAAAGGATTGTGATACGCAAATTCCCTTTTTGGCTGGTGCCGTCTGCTCAAGGTCGATGCAGCTTTCGCCACGTAATTCTAAAACGGTGCGAAGTCCCATTACGCCACGATGTTTTTTGACCCAATCCAGATCCGCATTGCGAAGATCAAACGCTGTTTCAATATTTCGGCTGGCACACAATTTGGCAAAGCTTTTGCCCACTCCCCAGATTTTTTCTACCGGAACGGCTTTGAGTGCCTTCTCCAGCCAGGGGGAATATGCCAGGTTTAAGACGCCGCAAGCCCGCTGAGATTTCTTCGCCAGATGATTCGCAATCTTAGCCAGTGTCTTGGTGCGGGCAATACCGATCGATACCGGCATACCGGTCCATTGTTTCACGGTCGATTGAATCTTGCGGCCATAATCGTCAAGGTCAATGTTGGCATAGCCGCTCAAATCTAAGAAGGCCTCATCAATGGAATATATTTCCATATCCGGGGTAAATTCACAGAGCGTCTCCATCACGCGTCGCGACATATCACCATACAATGTATAGTTTGATGAAAAGACACTCACTTGATGTTTGTCAATAATCTCTTTTACTTTAAAAAAAGGTTCGCCCATCCCGATACCGAGCTGCTTGGCTTCATTCGATCGGGCAATAATGCATCCATCATTATTGGATAGCACCACGACCGGCTTTTGGTTGAGCTGCGGTTTAAAGACTCTCTCGCAAGAGACATAGAAATTATTACAATCGATCAGGGCAAAAAGTTTCATGGCAATCCTGCATTCCAGAACATTGTCAGGAAAAATTTTAAAGAGAATGGATAACGTTGGTCACAACGCCCCAAACTTCAAACGACATGTCAGACGTAATTTCTTGAGGCTGATATCGATCATTTTCCGGTACCAGGTACACTTTGCCATCTGCCATTTTCATCCGTTTGACGGTTAATTCGCCATCCACATTGGCGATAATAACGTTCTTATCGCGAGCTTCCAGGCTGCGGTCCACAATGAGAAGGTCACCATCATGAATGCCAGCATGGATCATCGAGTCGCCCGTGACGCGCACAAAATAGGTCGCCGCAGGATGTTGAATCAGATGCTTATTCAGATCCAACTGCAATTCAATATAGTCATCCGCTGGCGAAGGAAACCCTGCAGACACCTGCGTTACAAACAGCGGCCGCTCAACCTGCGAGCCCGAGTCAGCGCTATAAATCATATCAACGTTTTCCGACATACCCATGTCATAACAAAATTACCCAAAAATAACAACACTTTAGTAGGACAGGGCGATGCCCCATGCGTTGCATCTAATCACCCATGTCTCCTCACAAAAGCAGCGAGAGCGAGTTACAGTAAAACGTTCGCGGCGTACTTCAGCAGGCGAACGCCTGGGTGGTAGCCTCAGTTCGTCGCAGACGCATGGAGGAATCTAAAAACCTTCACTATATATTTAACCACAAATGTGTCATCCTCACGAAGGTGGGGCCCCATTCCCTTATTAGGTCTGAAATTTTCTTGCCTTGGGGTATTCTGGTCATATAAAATGTCCATGTGGTTGAGAGAATTAAAAATTCCAAGGGCTTGCATAATCCAGTCAGAAGAATAGGTGTTACTGATGAATGAGTTAGAAGATTTACCCGAATTCAATCCACCCGATAGCTTTTGTATTGAATCGGAATTAGAAAGCCCGATTCCGAGGCCAATACCAGAAATTGTCAAATCCGGAAAGTATTATCAATCGCAAAAGAAAATGTTTATATGGATATTTAGCATAGGGATTGTAATCATCTGTTCTGCCTATTTTCCAAGTATGAGTGGATGGGGTAATACCATCCAGGTATCATCTTTATTAGCATGGATAGGGAGTGTGTTTTGTTTGATATCATTATTGCCTTTGACTAATATTGTATTTTTTTTAGGACCTTTTAGATACATTAAAGAAGGTGTTCCGATTGCTGTCCGTGTATTTAGTGTTGTTAAAGCTCCTTCATCTACTGTGAATGGAGAAACATCCCATTATGTTTACCATGTCGAAATCGAATTTATAAATCCACAAAATGAAAAAGTAAATTATATGACAGTAAGATCTGATGAGTTTTCTGCTGCAGTTAAGGATAATTATAGCACCTCATTGCTGCGGGGGCAATATCTCACGGGTATATATTTACCTGGTAAGCTCCAAGCAACACTAACACTCTATGGCTTTTTGGGTCTCAACCCAGAAGCCAGTGTTATCCAGCGGAAAAAAATATTTGATAAAAAAACTTTATTTGCCATTATTTTAGGCATTACAGCAATTGTTATGTTTATGGGTGCTTTGGTAGGATGTTTAATTTCTTTAGAATACTGTCGTCCTTTAGAATACAATTTGAAAGATACTATTTGGCCAATGATCATCGGCGGGGTATTATTTGGCGCTCTTTTTAATGGCTATTTTTATTGGAATTACCGGAAAACAAAAAAGGTAATTCAAGAGAAAAACAAAAAAGCTCTCCAAGATGGAGGGGAAATAGAACTTCTTCCAAATAGTTTTGTAAACCCTAAAAGCGGCTCAGATTGGTTAATTAAAATGCTTATGTTAATAGGTATGCCATTGCTAGGGAGCTATATTGGGTTATGCAGTTGTTTTTATCTGAATACCTTAGCAGACCGTTCAGAATCAAAATATAAAAATGGTGAAATCACATCTGTGAAGAGGATTGATCATCGTTTGGCAATTCATGATTATCTAATCGAATATGTTATTGCAGGATCAGATGAGACATATAAAATCCGCACAAATGATAAGTTTGTGGAAACAATAATGACCAACTTATGCATTGTAGAAATTAAAAAGGGCAACTTAGGCTGGCCTTGGGTCAAACAGTTGCATCCAATAATGGAACCATCCGATATTAATTAATATCTGGTCAAAAAGAAATGTATGTCACAGATGCCTTTAAACTTTCTATTCGTCAATTAATCCCTCCAAATTTTATAGTTGTATTCATACATATTTTCGCTGATAGTAATGTCTTAGGGAATTCTAAGCAGATTACAAATAGCATTTAATGGTTTGAGATAAAACGTTGTTTAAACGAAAGGAAACGAGATGGATAATGAAACAAACCCTCAAAAAGGGTTAGGATGCTTTCCTTATATTATAGCATGTTTATCTTTCATACCTTTATTGGGTGTTCCAGTAGGAATCATTATGATCATTTATGGCCTGATCAAATGGAGCCAGAGCGGTGGTAAGTTGGCACTGATTGGTTTGGGAGGCATCTGTTTTACCATCGTTCTCTATGGCACACTCTTTTATAATTTATTTAAAAAAGATGGTGGCATGTTCGAAGACTTGAAAACTCAAATGGCGCAAAGCAACTTATTGTTGGCAATCAAAGAACTGGAATACTACAAAGTACAGCATGGCAGTTACCCTGAAAAACTCAGCGAATTAAGGCAAGGTAAACCAACAATCAACCAGCCTTTGCTTCGTGAACCCTATTTTGAATTTGGTAACATGGATTTACCCTATTTCTGCTATGAACTGATTAATGAAGGGAATAACTATTATCTTTATTCAAGAGGCCCTGACCAGATTAAGGATACAACAGATGATGTCTTTCCCTTGGTCTCACAAGGAGAAGCTGAAAAAATAGGATATAGAAAGAAATCGATTAATACCCAAACACAAAAAATCCCGGAATCTAATCCAAAAACAAAATGATGAATAAACAATATCCTGCTGAATATTCTGATAAAAATGGAACAGAAAAAACCATTATTTATGATAATGGTGAAATACTTCGCATGACGATTCGTGGCGTAACGTTTGAAGATCTCATGTTCGATTCCTTTGAGCCTGTAAAAGAAACAGACCCTAATCTCTTACAACAATTTACGATAGACAGGGGGGAGCTTACTTCATATCAATTAGAATGAAATATGAAAGTTGTAATCATAAATAATGAAATGAATATCAATGGAACTATTTTTTGTCGACTCAATCTTGGCTTTCCAGATCCAAAACAAAAAGGGTGTTCTGAAAGACTCAGAATTATATTGAGATATGGAGATGAAGAATATTATTCTTCTGGTAATACAGGGCATTTTGAAAATGAATTATTGGAAATTCAAAAGAACTTGCCTGCAAGTGTATATTTAAAATTATGTCTTATATGCCAATTTGCTGGCTATCATCCACTTGGTAATGGATTGTTTGGGTGTATGTTCTGTTTTCGTAAGGTGAAGTCTGAATATATAAATATGAAATCAAAGGATGAATATTTTCCTTTGTTTAATCATGCGATATGCAACATGCAAGAAACACATTTATGTGACGAATATGAGTTGCGTAAACCTAAAACAGGCTACATAGATGATGTGATTATTTCGTGACAGAATATATTCCGCTAAAAACACTTTCCTCGAATTTCAATTCATTGGTGTTACTATTTAAATTTTGTATTCAAAATCTGCTATTTAAATCTGCGAAACCTGTCCCGCCATAGCTTTAGCGGCGGCGGATCAGTGGTTAAAAATCTTGTAATTTTCGTTGACATTTCAACCCATTAGCATACAATATATTCACGGTCAAAGGGCAGAACCGACTTATTAAAGTCCCTCCAAAACCCTTTCTTAAATTAAAACTATTTAACGCAAAGGGAAATTCTATGTTCACATACAAATATACCTGAAAAACAGACGCTAGGCATCTTTTGACTTATCAGTGAGGATCTTATAAAATATCGGAAAATATTTATACGCCCCGATATTGGAGATTCGCTCATGAAGATTCAAAACGTTGTCTCGAGTCTATGTTTTATAAGTCTATTAACGATCGCCTCCAACGTTTCTGCCCAGCAGCATGCCACAGCGTTCGATTATAAACAGTTTGGCAGCTATTGGTATCAGGGCACAGGGGAAATCACCCGCTACAAACTTGAGCAGGCCCGCTATGGTCAAACACACCCAGGCGATGCCGTGCTGATCTTTGTCACCGAAGATTTTCTGCCCGACAAGCAGGTCAAATACGAAGGCGGCCCAACCAAAAACAAAGAGTCAGTGATGCACATGAACTTTAATAAAAAATTCAATACCGGATTATATCCATATTCGATGATGACCTCGGTCTTTCATCCAATCAGCCAAACCAAAAAGCATGCCTATAAAGCCACCTCTTCCAGTCAGGAATGGTGCGGCCATACCTACATGCAACTCAACCACCGAAAAGGAAAATATGACATTAAGAGCCATTCTTATTTTATGAACGAAGCCGATCAGAAATTCAACTTCAATGCCGTTTTGCTCGAAGACGAAGTCTGGACAAAAATCCGCATCAATCCTTTTGCCTTGCCCTTAGGCGAAATTGAAATCATTCCAGCTTTCCAATATATTCGCTTGAGGCATAAACCTTTGCGAATTGAAAAAGCAACGGTAAAAATGTCCTCAGAAAAAGACGATAGCTTATCCAAACAAATGCTCAACGTTTATACCATTGAATACAAAACCATCGACCGAAAATTGGAAATAAAATTTGAATCAACCTTCCCGTATCATATTGTTGCTTGGCAGGAAAAAATCAAAGAGCGAGGCCAATGGCAAACCACAAAAGTGACAAAAACGCATAGCCTGCAAATTGATTACTGGAACAAACACAATGTCGAACATCAAGAATTACGGAAAAAACTAGGACTAAAATAATGCCGCGAGTGATATTATGCTTACTAATCATTGGAACATTTCAAACAATTGCACTAGGAAAAGATATGTTGCAATTTGACAACACCTGGCCAGCACTGGTCTCTCCAGGCGTCGGAGAAATATATTTTGATATCGAATCGATGCCCAAAATGGAAACGAAAACAAAAGAATTTTCAATAGCCAACGCATGGCGTCTCGCTGAAGTCTCACGCATCAGTTACAAAATGGGTGCCGGGCCATATAGAAATTACTACCTGAAAAAAGCAAAACTCAAAGAAATCCATTTCCTGGAAACTAAAGGACTTTTCTATCATGTTATTGTTTCTCAGGATAAAGAAAATCCATTTACCATTGTCGCCTTTCGTGGTTCGCAAGATATCCAAAATTGGATCACAAATTTTGATGCCATTTTAATTGATCACGAAAAATCAGGTAAAGTTCACAAAGGATTCAACGAGGCTATCGATCTGATCCTGGAAGACATTGAAAATAACATCAAAGGGCTTGAGGCGCCATTATTTATTTGTGGGCATAGCTTAGGCGGCGCTTTAGCAATTGTGACAGCCAGTCGACTCAGCGTCCAACCACAAGCCGCATACATCTATGGCTGTCCAAGAGTAGGAAATGGTGACTTTGCAAAATCATTAAATAATCTAACAATTTTTAGAATTGAAAATCATCTAGATATGGTTACCAACGTTCCGCCTGAAGATAAACCATTTAATTATAAACATGTCGGAAAAACAATCTATATTACCCACGATAATAAGTTGTTAATTGATCCAGATGAATTAAAAATATTAGATGATCGATTAACGACTGAACGTAATTATGATGACAAAATTGATTCCTGGCAATTATTTGATCCACCCGAACCTTTTTCTGATCACGCACCCGTCAATTATGTTTGTCATCTTCAGCGTGAACTAATAAATTCGATGAAAAATAAATAAAGCAAGGGGTCGCAGAATGAGTAAGCAAAAGTTTGCTGGTGATAAAAAAGCACCCATGGTGTCACCGTTAGCGAGAATCGAAAAGCGTTTTATCGAAAAAAATGTTGATAAAATTCCATCCTGGCTACAAACCTACCATTTAACCTGGATGACCCTGCTGTGGAGTATGGGTATGCTTGGTTTTGGATATTTAGCAAAAAATAATCTTCATTGGCTGTGGGGCTCGTCCTTGATGTTATTTTTACAATGGTTCACCGATTGCTTTGATGGGGCTGTGGGTAGAAAACGAAATACGGGCTTAATTAAATGGGGATATTATATGGATCATTTCCTCGATTTTGTTTTTATGTGGACTGTCTTTGCAGGATATGCATTTCTGCTAGAGGGGAGTAATGTTTTTTGGTTATTTACTTTAGCATTTTTTTATCTTGCTTTAATGGTACATTCTTTTCTGGATTTTTCGGTGACCAATGAATTTCAAATTACATATTTAAATCTAGGTCCTACAGAGATTCGGCTAGGATTTATTCTTTTAAATATTGCCATAATCTTTTGGGGAGTCAAAGTTCTTTTGTTAGTAATTCCATGGCTAATGGCTATATTTGCTTTTGGATTATGCTTTGTGGTTTATCGTAGCCAAAAGAAAATATGGAAAATAGATATGGAAATTAAAGAAAGTGAAATTACAAATAAATAATTTGTGTAACAAATGATTGATATCAACGACTAATTAAGTATGAGTAAAATATGCGAATAGTAAGTTTATTACCCAGCAGTACCGAAATTGTTTGTGCGCTAGGATTTACAGATCAGCTGGTGGGACGATCCCACGAATGTGATTTTCCTGTAGATGCGACGCAAGCCGAGATTTGTACAGAAGCCAAGCTTGATTCGTCATTTAGCAGTCGTGAAATCGACAATTCTGTTAAAAATTTATTACAAGATGGCCTAAGTTTGTACCAAGTTTTTGATGATAAACTCAAAAAACTTGATCCGGATATCATTATTACGCAGTCACAATGTGAAGTCTGTGCTGTTAGTCTGAACGATGTAGAAAAAGCCGTCAGTGAATGGTGCCGTAAAGAAACGAAAATTATTTCATTACAGCCAAATACGCTCATGGATATTTGGGAAGATATTGGTACTGTCTCACAGGCTCTTGATGTCGTTGGGCAAGGGGCGCAACTGGTAGCAGATTTGTCTGAACGAATGGGACATGTCGCTCAAAAAGTAAAAAATATTAAAAATCGTCCTACTGTAGCATGCATTGAATGGATCGAGCCACTCATGGCAGCTGGAAACTGGGTACCGGAACTTGTGGAAATGGCAGGTGGTGAAAATTTATTTGGCCAAGCTGGAAAACATTCTGATTGGATGGAATTTAATGAGCTTTTGGAAGCGGATCCAGATATTATTATTGCGATGCCCTGCGGTTTCGGATTAGATCGCACTCGTAAAGAAATAAAATCGATTATCGATCATCCGAGCTGGGAAAAATTATCTGCCGTGAAAAATGACAAAGTATTTATTACGGATGGCAATCAATATTTCAATCGTCCAGGACCGCGTTTGGTCGAATCGTTAGAAATATTATCTGAAATATTTTATCCTGACGAATTTGGCTACAGCCACGAAGGCCTCGGTTGGGAAGAATTGTAAATTAAATAGGAGACTATGATGCTTTGGGATTTAATTCAACAGTGCCAAATTTCAAATCGCCACAATGAAGTTAAGTCGCTCGAACAACGTGTACAATCTCTAGAGTCAGAGTTATACACAACAAGAAGTTTATTAGAAACGCTTATGCAACGACTCGAACAGCGTTTAGGCGAAGACCTCGACGGCGATGGAAAGATCGGGTAGTATTATTGAGTAAGCATCTGATGTCTAATGAATTAAACTTAGTTTTGTTACCAGGTTTACATGGGACAAAAACATTATTTCCTCCATTTATCAATGAATTTTATGTACAAGTCAACATAACGGTTATTGATTATCCTATACATGATAAGCTAAATTATGACCAACTGGTGGAGCTGGTATTAAGTAAATTAACAGGAGTAGATAATCTTGTTATTTTAGCAGAGTCTTTTTCTGGTCCCATTGGCATAAAAATTGCTGGTAAATTAGGAAATCGACTAAAGGGGATTATATTTTGTGCGACATTTGCTAAGCCACCTAGACCATTTTTATTAAGTCTAACCAAGGTTTTACCGATTGCATATTTGTTTAAAACGATTCTGGCTCAAACTGTGATCAAATATTGGCATAGACGTTACAGTGCACCAGATTATGTTCGGGAATTATTGCAAGAAGCGCATAGAGAAATGGATTATAATGTTATTGCGTATCGTTTAAAGAGTATACGTGATTGTGATGTATCTGAATTATTAAAAAATATTGAGGTGCCTTGTTGTTATATTCAAGCTAAAAAGGATGATTTAGTATTAAAAAAATCCCTTAAACCATTTGTAGAAAATGTTCGTACGATTCAACTTTACGAAGTTGAAGGGCCGCATTTTATTTTACAATCAAATCCCTATGATTGTTATAAGGTTGTATGTGATTTTTTAATGAAGTTGTAGTTCTGAGGAAGATATGTTAAAAGAAAACTGGATTGTAGTTAAACGACTTATTATAGCCATTGGTGTCCTGCTAGGCTTTTTTGCATTCATTGAAGTGATTCGAGCGTTTCAAACGCTTTATGCGATTCATCCTTGGGCGGGATATGTTTTTGTTTTAATTTTATTGGCTGGAATTGTCTGGTTTTTTGTTTATGTTTTTAAAGAAATTTTTGCACGGCCACGCGTTTTGCGTCCGCCTGGATTTAAAAATGTCAAAAAACCTACTCTAGCAGAATTGCAGCGTTATGGGAAATATTTACTTCATTATGTGGAGCGATTAGATAACAATCCTTCTTTGGAGCATTCTGGTGAGCACAAGGAGACGATTGAAAAATTAAATCAGACATTAAATTCAAAGAAGGATACACAATCATTGCAAGAAGCGATCGAGCAGGTCGAAAAAGAAGTGGTGCGTCCTTTGCTTAAAGAATTAGACGAAGCGGCAGAAAAAGAAGTACGCAAATGTGTGCGTGATGTGATGGCGAGCGTTACCTTTATACCGTATAAATCAATTGATTTGTTCATTGTGTTGTATCGTAATTTTTCAATGTTGGTACGTATTGTGAAAATTTACAATGCTCAGCCAAGATTTCGAGAACAAGGTCGTATTTTGGTGGATACGCTCAAAGTGGTGGCGACGGTGAATTATTTTGCGATGGGGCGAAATTTGCTCGAAGGACTTGGTTCAAAAGTTCCTGGTATTGGTAATTTTGTTGATGACATTGCCCAAGGTACTGGGGCTGGATTCATGACGAGTATTTGTGGGCATGCCGCGATTGAGCGTTGTCGGGCCTTTCGTGGTTGGAATGAGAAGGAAGCAAAAGAGAGGTTACGCGATAATATTTCTGATTTTTATGGTGACGTGAAGGATTTGTTCAAAAAAGATTTTCTGCCAATGATTTTAGGTCGCGTGGCTCATACTTCAAAAGATACTTACGATAAGGTTGCTAGTGTTTTGGATGAAACAGGAAATTCGATTGGTAATTTTTTTAAAGGGGCGTTTAAGCGTAAAAATGGGGCATCATAAGAAATTTGTTTATTATGTGAACGTATAAATAGTATGAAAAATTAAAAGGTTCCAATATATCAAACAAAAGAAATTACATATAATGGGATTTGATTTATGCGTTACAGGGTTTGCTTGTTTCTATAATTATTTAAAGATGATTTACCATACGAAAAGGAGTGAGATTTGGCCTCTCCATATGATGGCAGTGTGCATGCCCCGGATTTTCCGGAGGGATTGGATTGGATCAATGTTGACCAGCCATTGACGATGGAGGGGCTGCGGGGAAAAGTTGTTATTCTGGATTTCTGGACCTATTGTTGCATAAATTGTATTCATATATTGTCAGATCTGAAAAAGCTTGAAAGAGATTTTCCTGAGGAACTGGTTGTGGTGGGGGTACATAGTCCCAAATTTGAAGGGGAAAAAGTTAGCGAGAATGTTCGACAGGCTGTGATGCGATATGAAATCGAGCATGCTGTTGTTAATGATCACACGATGCGGATGTGGCAAGAGTATGGTGTTAGAGCTTGGCCGACGCTTTCAATTATTAATCCAAAGGGGAGAGTGATTGGGAACTTATCGGGAGAAGGGCATTATGTCACGCTTAAGCGAGCTATTGTAGATATTATCAAACATTTTGATGATCAGCAATTAGTGCAGCGTACACCTTTGGTGTTGAAGATTGAAAAAAAGGATAAGACCCGCCAGACGCTTAATTTTCCAGGCAAAGTATTGGCGGTTGAATCGACAAATCAATTGTTTATTTCAGATTCAAATCATAACCGAATTGTCGTTGTTAATTTGAATGATGGTAAAGTTCAATCCATTATTGGGAGTGGAAAAGAAGGACGATGTGATGGTGATTTTGTCAGTGCTGAATTTAATCATCCTCAGGGAATGGCTTGTGATGGAAAAAATCTATATGTTGCTGATACAGAAAACCACACAATCCGGCTGGTTGATCTTGAGGAAAAAAAAGTTACAACGATAGCTGGTACGGGGTATCAGGCTCGCGTATTTAATGTTGAGGGGGAAGGATTAAAGACGGGCCTGAATTCACCTTGGGATTTGGAAATTCATGAAGGCGTCTTGTTTGTTGCTATGGCGGGGTGTCATCAGATTTGGCAAATGGATTTGGAAAGTCATTTTATTAAGCCATTTGCTGGCAGTTCGCACGAGAATCTTGTGGATGGTCCATTGATGGCGGCGGCGTTGGCTCAGCCGTCTGGCTTAACGAAAAATGACAAGAAGTTGTACTTTGCCGATAGTGAAATTTCAGCAATTCGAAGCGCAGAATTTAGGAAGATGGGGCGGGTGCAGACATTGGTGGGCAGCGGATTGTTTGATTTTGGTGATGTGGATGGCCCAGGTGGGAAAGCTTTGCTTCAGCATCCCTTGGGAGTTGTTTACGGGGGTGAAGGGCAATTGTATTTGACCGATACTTATAATAATAAAATTAAGCACATTGATTTAAAGATGGAAAAAGTCACGACGCTTGCCGGAAGTGGTGATGAAGGAAAGAGTGATGGTGATTGTTTAGAAGCGACTTTTGATGAGCCTGCTGGTCTTTCAATATCGAATCAGAGGCTTTACGTTGCTGATACGAATAATCATTTGGTTAGAGTGATTGATCTGGAAAGCAAGCAAGTGTCGACACTTGATATTACCTGGTAGTTATGTTTTTGTTATTGGGTGATATTACGATTCGCTATCCCCATTCCTGATAAATCAGGAATGAGGCTGCCACCCAGTCTTTTACTAATTGTTTACTGTGGTTTCATAGTTTACGCCGCTGGGAACAGGGACAGGGACATTGACGGTAATGCCCTGAGTTCCTGCTGTTTTGGTTAAGGAGTCTACGGCGATGAATGCGGTGTAATTACTCATTAAGCCATGGGATAATGCGACGTTTTTAATTTCTTCGGGGAGAGTATTGTTTTTGTCATAGGTGGCCTGATTTGAGAGATCTTCAATTTTTTTACGTGCCCAAATCGATGAGACTGCTTTATGTGAATTGTTATTTAAATCAACATCGAGAAGTATCTCATGATCTAGTGGGCCAACATTTCCTGAGATTTTAATTGTTTCGTCTATTTTACCATTAATCCGACCTGTGAGAATGACTGGACGACCCACAAAGAGATCAGGTACCTGGCGTGGATAGACATCAGTGACTTTGAGATTCCCCCAATCAATATTGATATTTGTTAGAGCAGGATGGCTGATACGATCATAGAATAGATCAACAGTATCAATAGCATTTTCATTTAATCCGATGTAGGCAACGGCGCCTTTACCAAGCTTTGCCATGCGGTCCAAAAGGTAGCGATTGACGCTATCGCCAATTCCGAAACTAAATATTTTTGCCTCTCCTAAACGTTTATGGATTTCGCCAAGAATTTCAACTTCATTGCCAATATAACCATCTGTCATGAATGTGACAATTCGCATGCGGCTAGCGTCATGCTCAAAATCCAAGGCTGCTTTAATTCCTTCAATCATGTGTGTGCCACCTGAGCCATGTAGATTGTTAACAAATTCCAAGGCATGGTCGATGTTTTCTTTTGTTGCTATTACAGGTTTGTTTCCAAGTTGTGACGTATCACTAGAAAAGCGAATTACTTGAAACGTATCTTGAGGTTGTAGTTTTTTTAATGCACGCGTGATAGCTTCTTTCGATTTTTGTAAAGGAAATCCATTCATGCTGCCAGAGCAGTCGAGAACAAAAATCATTTCTACTGGCGCGCGTTTGAGCGATGAGAGGTTTTCGGGTGGATAGAGCATCATTGTAAAGTAATTTCCAGTGTCATTGTTATGGGTAATGATAGAGGGTTTTAATTTGTCACCAGCCACTTTATAGCGGAAGATAAAATCTTTGTTGGGAATTGTATCATTGGGGCTCAATTTGACTAATATTTGTTTGTCAGAGATTACTTCTTTTTCTATGACATGGCTATGACATTTTGATGCTTCGATTTTGACACCTGCGTCGATGTTGAGTGTTAGTGAAATATCATGGCCGCTACGCTGATTGGGTTTAAGATAGGCCACTTCCGTTGTTTGGCCTGAACCTGCCTGTTGGTCCTGGCTTACAGCACCAATGCCATTGGTAGAATTGGGTGGGTTGTAGCGAGGCCCGACGACCATGGGGAATACAAATTCATACCATCCGTCATTATATGCGAGTGTATTAAAGTATTTTATATCGATATCAATATCTTTGTTAGGTTCGATATTTGCTACTTTCTGTGTGAATATATTGGGGCGTTGTTGTGTGAGAAGAGAAGCTGTGTAGCCTTGGATTTTTGCTTCTTTATATATTTTTTCAGCTTCCTCTTTTTCGCGTATAATACCTCGGATTTTCCGGTCACCTATGGTCATGATAAATTCATTTACGGCAGCATTTTGTGGTAAAGGAAAAACATATTTTGCTTCGATTTTGACATTGTATGGATTATGAAATTGCTGCTGAACATTAACTGAGCCAATGTAGCCGGATACTTGTGCATTAACGTTTGTATGTTTTAGTGGTAGTGGGATTTCTTCGGTGATTTTGGGAATGGTGGCAAGAATGGTACCACATTTTAAATTATCATCTAGTGGTGTTAGTTGATTTGATGTAGGGCGTGTAATAACCCAGATTTCGTCAGCAGAGATATGAAGAATATTCTTTAGGAAATTATCGTTTGGGCTAGATGAAGCCGAAGGTCTTTTGGTGAGACCGAATAAAGAAAGATTGTTTCTTCCTGTAATGGGAATATCACCTAGTTTTTTTTTGCGAGGTTTATTTCCTGAAAGACCTTTCTCAATATTATCTTTTTGTTCGATAATGGGGCCACCACCGCCACCGCCAAAACCTTCGCCTCTTGGAGGATAATCTTTTTCTGTGGCATACGTCGGTAATTCCGAATCAATTGCAATGGTTACGATTCCTCGATGGATGGTATATGCTGCCATGATGCCTTTGCCAACTGAAACTTTTTGAAGAAGAGTATTTAGTGTGGTTTCATATGATACATCATTTAATTTTAGTGTTACTAATTCTTCTTTAAGAATGCCTGCAAATTCTAAAGAGCCCCAGAGTGCATTAAGATTAATATTACTCTCACTCTGCATTTGATTCAAGATTTCCTCTAGCTTCGTTTCGTGAAAATCAGGCGACCATTTTTGTGTTACTAGTTTATAGCGAGTTTTGTTATCTAACTCTTGGATATGTTTCTGGAGTTCTTCCTGGCTAATAGTGTTTTTAATAGGTTCTGAATTTTTTTTTGTTATTGTTCGTTTGTGCGGGGGGGTAGGGTTATGGCTACATGAAGTGAGTAAAAGAATGAGCATGTAAAGTAATGCCACAGTGGTTCCCATGAAAGTTTTATTTATTAGGCCGATATGATTCATTCTTATTCTCCTCGTTCAGTAGAAATGATACCATCGATAGGTTGACCGTTTTCGTTTCCAGCGATAGTTAGTTGGGTTTCGAAGTAAGGGGTTTGAGTGTCGCTTACTTGTAGGTGTAACGTAGCAATACGAGACTTGCCCGTGGGTAAATCTTGATTCGTACTGTAATCAGCAATAATAATTCTTTGATTCATGATTGCTTTGGTATCGTAGTAGGGTGGTGAATTGAAAGATGGGTGTTGTCCGCCTTCAATACCAACAATTTTTACATTGTCAGAAGCATTTAGTTCAAATTGATAGGCTGCTAATGGTTGGCTGCCAGAGTCGATATAGACATGGAGTGGGATGAACTTGATTGTTTCAGATTTGTCTGCGAGCAAGGGAGAAATGCAAAGGCCACACAAGATTAAAAATATATAAAAATATTTCATTATAAAACTCCTTGTGATAGTTGAACCGCTGCTAATGCAATTGCGTCTACATCTTGTTGGTTGATCTTATGATCTTTGTTAATGTCCCAGGTTGCCTGTGGCGTTTTGTTATTTTCGATGGCTTTAGCGAGCGTAAATGCATCCATGATATCTACTTTACCATTGTTGTTAATGTCTTTGGGATTGACCGCAATCATGTTAGGTGGTTGTATTTGTTTGGCAGTGTCGCTTATGTTCATCCAAAACATTATCATGAGGCAGGCTGCAATAGCCACTGCAACGCCCGACCAGCGAAGCAGTTTTGTATTGGTTCTCGAACGGCCCAGTGGATGAAGATGTTGCTCTGCTCGGTGGAGGATCGTTTGATCAATTTGGCTAGGTGGCAATTTATTCGATGTGAATAAAGCTTGTAAGTCCTCGGACAATTCTGGTAAATCTTGATTGTCCAGTTGATCGGTATTTTTATTGTTGTTTTCCATGTCTTCATTCCTATGTGTTTAGCCATGTTCGAGGCGGTAAAGTTCCCAAAAAATGAGAAATATTATTTATTTTTTAAAATATTTTTTTGTGTTTGGATCATTTCGTAGAGTCTCCAAAGCTCTGTGTAGTCTTGATTTAACTGTTCCTATGGCGATATCCAGTGTTTGAGCAATTTCTTCCAAGCTGAAATTGTCAACAAATCTTAGTAGAACAATTTCCTTTTGTTGGTCGGATAATTTCTTAAGACCTCGGGCCAGTTCGGTTCGGGCCTCATCGATAATTGTTTCTGTTGCCGCGGGTAGAGAATCGAGGAGCTGTTCATTTCCTGTAAAACGCTTATTTTTGGTTTGGATATTGATGGCCAAATGCTTCACTACTGGGTATAGAAACGTTTTCAAATTTGCCGTTAATGTGAAACCTGGGAATTTGCGTAATAAATAGGAGAAGGTTTCTTGCAATACATCCCCGGAATCTTCATGGTTTGCCGTAAACCGCCAGGCCAGGTTAAAGACCCAATCGCGATAACGCAAATAGAGTGTTTCAAAGGCATTGGAATCGCCCTGGTTGATTAATTTGATAAGTTCCTGATCCGATGGCATGCCTCATACATAATAGATTGGAGCATTTGGGGCAAGAAAACATTTAAAAAACTCTTTGACATTGGTATAGCTAATACCTATAAGTTATTTGTGTCTTGAGATAATTTTGGGAAATTTCTTACATCTAGCAAGAAGTGAAGGAGATATTATGCAATCAATAGGGAATGATTATTCGGAATCATCAGCTGGAGGCGTTGCCCCTCAGGTATCACCATTGGATTCTAGTCAATTAGGTGATTTTTCAGAACAAACAGGTACAAAACAAAACTTACCCATGGCCATAATATTTGGTGCAGTAGCTGCAGCGATTAGTGCGGGGGTATGGGCAGGGATTACTGTCGCGACGGGGTATCAAATTGGTTGGATTGCCGTTGGCGTTGGTTTTTTGGTCGGCTTGACAGTAAAGTTTTTCGGTAAGGGGACGAGTCCTGTTTTTGGTATGATTGGTGCGATATATGCGTTTTTGGGTTGTTTCGTTGGTAACTTTCTGAGTGTTTGCATTATTGGGGCAGAGCATGAAGGAATAAAGCTTATGGAAGTGTTTAATATGATGACATTACCCATGGCGATAGAACTTATGAAATCCACTTTTAATCCGATGGATTTATTATTTTATGCTATTGCAATCTACGAAGGATTTAAGTTTTCATTTAGTATGGAAGCATAAGACTTGAATATATAGATAGTATGTTTGATTTAAATTAATGCCATGTCTGCGAATTCGTGGGCATGGTATTTTTATGGGTTTGATTACATGCTCACACAAATGTGAGCATGGCACTGGGCACTGGAGATATATTTTGTTAGTTTAATTTTGCTTCAATGTGTTTTTGAGCCTGGTTGAGGGCTTCTTCGATCTTTTCGGGGATTTTTCCGCCTGCTTGTGCGAGTTGTGGTTTTCCGCCACCGCCACCGCCAACAATCGGAGCTATTTCTTTAACGATATCGCCTGCTTTTAACCCTTTGCTTTTAATCAAGTCATCAGTGACTGCAGTGAAGAGCAGGACTTTGCCATCGTCGGTTTTGCTGGCAAATGCGGCTGCCATAGATTGTGATTTTTGTCGCAGCCAATCAATTTGCGTGCGAATCATATCAACAGGTGCTGTTGGAAATTCACCGACAATCACTTTAGAATCGCCAAAAGTCTGGGCGTCGTCTAACAATTTTTGTGAGGCCGATTTCAGGTCTGTACCAGTCCCTTTTTTGAGTTGTGATTTTAGTTTTTTGTTTTCTTCAATGAGTTTATGGACACGTATTTCCAATTCTTCGGGTGTTGCATTTAATGCATTGGTTAATTGATCCACAATTTGGCTGCGTTGAGTTAGTAGCTGATTTAATCCCTGGCCTGTCATAGCCGTAATACGTCTTACGCCCGTGGCATTAGACTCTTCACGCGTGATTTTAAACCCAGAGATTTCACTGGTGTTTTTGACGTGGGTACCTCCACAAAATTCACGACTAAAAGCGTCTTCAATACTCTCGCCATTTGTTCCGATTGCAACGACGCGTACTTCATCACCATACTTTTCTGAAAAGAGTGACATAGCACCGAGTTGGTTTGCCTGATCGATTGGTAATACTTTATAACCAACTGATTGATTATCGATAATTTTTTCAGTGACTAATGTTTCTACATCAGTTATTTCTTGTGGCGTCATTGGTTTTGTATAGGTGAAGTCAAAGCGTAAGTATTCAGGGTTAACAAGGGAGCCTTGCTGTTTAACGTGAGGTCCTAAAACTTTTTGTAATGCCCATTGCAATAAATGAGTTGCTGTGTGGTTCCTAGCTGTGTCATTTCTAGATGAGTTGTTTATATTGATTTGAACCGAATCGCCAATTTTAAATTGACTTGAAGTGGTGTTGCCATAATGTACGATGGCATCGCCAACTTTTTGGGTGTCGGTTATATTAAATATTTCGCCATTGCTTTCAATTTGTCCAGTATCTCCTACTTGTCCACCTGATTCAGCATATGCGCATGTTTTGTCCAGGAGAATGCCTATGTTGGTATTTGCTGGGATGGTTCCTTCGTTTATATAATCTTGATTGGAAACATAACCGATTAGTGTTGTTTCAAGTTTGAGGTTTTCATACTTATGGCTGTCATCTGTTGCAGGTAATTTGTCCCCGAGACCATCAGCTTGATATGTGGCTTTTTTAGAACCGGCCTGAGATTGTGCTTTTTGTTGATCCATGCATTTTTCAAAGCCTTTGACGTCGACTGTAAGGTCACGTTCTTCTGCCATGAGTTGAGTTAAATCTAACGGAAAGCCGTAGGTGTCATAGAGCTGGAATGCTTTGTCGCCAGAGAGAACGGTTTGATTTTCATTTTTCATGCTTGTGATAAAGGAATCGAAAATTTCAATGCCACGTTCCAGGGTTTTTGCAAAACTGGTTTCCTCAGCTTTGATGACATTCATAACATGTTCTTTTCGTTCATTCAGTTCTGGATAGCTGTTGCCCATGATGTCCAGCAGTGTTGGTACAAGTTGGTACATAAAAGGCTCATGGAGGTCAAGGATCAGGCCGTAGCGTGTTGCTCTTCTTAATATGCGACGAAGGACATAGCCTCTGCCATCACTGCTGGGCGTTGCCCCATCGGCAATGGAAAATGAGAGCGTGCGAACATGGTCTGCGATGACTCGGAATGCGTTGTCTGTATCGTTACCCAGTTTACTAGTATATTTTTTACCAGATAATTTTTCCAGATGCTCAATGATCGGGATGAATAGATCTGTGTCGTAATTGCTACTTTTATTTTGTAGAACAGCGACTATGCGTTCAAGGCCGGCACCTGTATCCACATGTTTGTTTGGAAGTTCATGTAATTTACCTGTGTCGTCACGATTGTACTGGATGAAAACAAGGTTCCATAATTCCATAAAACGTTCGCAGTCGCCATTGACCTGGCAAACGTGATTTGGATCATCTTTCATGTTGCAGCGATCTTCTCCTAGATCGATATGGATTTCACTGCAAGGTCCACAAGGGCCTACATCTCCCATTTCCCAGAAATTATCTTTTCGTCCAAAACGTAAAACACGTTCTTTGGGTATCGAGGTATTTTCGACCCAGAGTTTTTCTGCTTCGGTATCGGGGGAGACGCCATCAGCTGCATCACCGCCAAAGACTGATGCCCACAATTTGTTTTCATCGATCTTCCAGATTTCGGTAAAAAGCTGCCAGGCCCAAGTGATGGCTTCTGATTTGAAATAATCACCAAAGGACCAGTTCCCGAGCATCTCAAAAAAAGTGTGGTGGTAAGTATCTTTACCGACTTCTTCCAGGTCATTGTGTTTACCGCTAACGCGAATACATTTTTGACTATTCGCAGCCCGAACATAATCTCGTTTGCTGATTCCCAGGAAGACATCTTTGAACTGATTCATGCCCGCATTGATAAAGAGTAATGTTGGATCATCTTCTGGGAAGACGCGGCTACTGGGCACATAGGTGTGCTGTTGTTTTTCAAAAAACTCAATAAAATCCTGTCGAATCTGTTTCGATGTCAGCATGACAATTCCTTCTTAAGCATCTAAACTCTGGTAATCGGAAATGGCTCTGGAATAGCGCCAAATTGGACATCATCAACAAATTGAGCCAGTTGTCAAGTTTTAATCCCGTAGGCGAAATGGATGAAAAATGATAGGTTGCTGATTTTTAAAATTAATTTTCGACGAATGCTTGTGGCCGAATATATGTGACTCTAGGTAAGCCGGGCAATTCTTTGGCTGTCTGGTAAAATTCTTTCAAATTATTAATTTTTTTACTGCCTAATTGGGTGATCACATATCCGGGTTTGATGAGTTGTTGGTCTGCTGGCAGGCCTGGAGTGACATGATATACCAGTACGCCTTTTTGTTTTGTGGGTAGTTGTAGTTGGCTTTTACGCCAGTTTGAGAGGGGTTTAAGTTCCAGCCCCCAGGATCGGTGTAGCAGGGACTTTAAGTTGGCTTCTTCAATGCTGCCATGAATGTCTTTAGTACGTCGAGGCATCAGCTTCGCAGTTGTTACCTGTTGAGTTAATGTTGAACTGGATGGGGCTGTTGGACGTTGGTAGGTAATATTGATGATGTCATGTGGTTGATATTTTCCGACAATGGTAATCAATTCGCTAGGTGATGTAATGGCATTGCCATTAATGTGAGTGATGATATCACCGGGTAGAAGGTTTGCTTTTTGAGCGGGAAAACCAATGAGGGTTGATTTCACAATGATGCCAGATAGCTGTTTTAGTTGATACTTATTTGCAGTGGTTTGGTCGATGGGTGTGGTTTCCACTCCAAGAAAGGCATGTTGAACCGGTTCGCCTTTTTTTAAAGCGACTAATTTATTCACGACAGAGACATCAAATGGTATCGCAAAGCCAAAATGTTTTCCTGTTTGCAGGCCGGTTCCTGTTGCCGTATTGATACCAATGGCTCGAGCTTGCATGTCGATAAGTGGACCGCCGCTACTGCCGGGTAAAATGAAAACGTCTGTTTGTATCAGGTTGTTGTAAAATCGATCATTTTGCGTATCGACCGGTTCTTCGAGCGTTTGGTTCATTCGAATAACCTGGCCAAATGTTGCTACCGCTCGACCATCGGAACCGCTACCGAGTGGATTGCCCAATGCTGCGACAGGTTGGCCTATAGAGATGGAGCCAGATAAGGCCAATTCAAGCTTAGGTAGGTCGGTGGCTTCAATTTTAATAATAGCTAAATCACTTCGGGGATCAGATGAAATGACGCTAGCAAAAAATTGCCTCTGATCTGCGAGTGTAACACGGATGGTTTCAACGTCATGAATAACATGTTCATTTGTGAGAATGTATCCATTCGCATCAAAAACAAATCCGCTACCAGCATTATTTAATTCGATGTTGCTATTGTTTGTATGCTGGGTTGTTTTTATTGCGACAACGGCTTTACGAGCTTGCGAGATGACATGGCTGAATTCTTTTTCCCAAATGCGATAGTTGTCACCTGATTGTGATTGTTGATATGCCAGGCTGAAGACATAGACTGTAGATCCTAAAATCACGACGAGGCAGGTGACCAGGAAGATTGTAAGGAACTTAGAATATTTTATCGTTTCGTTAGACATACCTAGCTCCATATATCGGTAAAAACCCTAAGAATAGATTAACTTGATCAGGCGTGGTCTAAGAATTATATAGGTCCGATATAATCGGTGTTTGAGGTTAATCAGTGATGCTAGTTTTTATTTTTATTAGTAGATCCTAACTTGGCACCCGAAAAATAATTTAACAGTTTTTGAAACGAACCAAAGGCGATGGTTTTTACGATGGGGTTTTCGAAAGTTCCTGAGACATGAAGATGAATCAGGGCAGGCTTGATAACTGTCAGTAGGTCGGTAAATCCTGGGACAGGCGGGATATCGTGTGGACTCCCAACTAGGAAAATAAGATCCAGTTTATTGTCATCACCAACCATTTCCCCAACGCCATTAAGGGATAGGGCACTGCCTCTCATGAATATGACATTAAATAGAATTTTTTCGTTATGAATATTTCCTTCCAGAGTGACTTCATTGAAAGCACCTTCCCTTGGCCACGAAAGATTGGGGATATGTAAAAATTGTGCCGCAATGGGTAGTTCACCTAAAACCGCATTATTGACGAATGCTTTAAAGCTTCCTATGCGTGGCGAGAGGCTATTGGCTTTGCTAATATTGTAATTTCCCATTATTTGACCTTGCAGCTTTTTTTTCTTTTTGTTGTCACTATTAGTCATCATAAGAAATTGAGGGAGTTCAACATCACGACATTTGATTTGTAATTCGTAGCCTGAACCCTCTTTTGTGAAGGTGATTTTTGACTGACCAAATAAGTTTCCATTGCAAAGTCGACCGTTAATATCAGAGAAAAGTAGTTCTTTTTTTCGACTGTCATAACTGATATATGATTTTAGATTTTCGAGGGGGCGTTGTTTTATTTTTAAAGTTTGTCCAAGGAAATCCCCATTCAATGTGAAAAGGTCAGAGTGTGCATTGAATGTAGATTTCCCTGTAAAAGAGCCGCTAAGCTCTGTGGTTGGCATCGGGTTGACCAGTGCGACCTCATTAAAATACAGGTCGCCAGAAACGATCCATTGGGCATGTTGCTCTTTGTCTTGTTGGTAAAGTATTTTAACATTACCATTCCAGTTTCCTGTTGGTTTGATGTAATCAATGTGTGCTTGTAATTCTTGTGGGAATGCTTCAAAGAGTTTGCGATGCAAAATGCCATTTTTAATGTTAAAATTCATTTCGCTCAGTTGCATAAAATCTCGTTTTAATTCGCCGTTGAGACGAATTTCAGTATTATTTTCTTTGCTGAGAATATCCTGGAAGTTGATTTTATTTTCATCGATCAAGAAAACACCTGTGACATTCTCAAACGTATAATTAAGGTCTTTAAACTTAAAACCACTATTGACAGCTTCGATTAGACCTGTAATTACCTGTTGCTGTGATGTGTCGGTTCGCTCAATGTCGAGAATGGCATTAAATGAACCGCGTGGATTAAGACGTTCACAGAGTTGGCTGCCAGCATACCCCATGGCTCCATAAAGCGCCTGGTCCGCAATAATCGATTCAGCTTCAATATGAATTTTATAATCCTCTTGATTTTTATAAAAACCATTAAGGTTAATTTCTCCGCCATTATGAAACCCTTTTAAAGAATTTATAGAAATTCCATTACGATTAATTTTAACGTTTGCAGTTGCATTTTCGACAGGGTATGGAAATGCTTTGTATAGAATAGGACCATTTCGGTAGGTGGCTTCTATGTCAACATCATAATCCATTTTAATTCTATCTTTTGATGTCGGTTTAGATTGTACTGTAACAATACCATCACTTCGCCCATTTAAACGAACTCGCTCATAGAAGTCTTGGTGCTTTTGAGGCAAATAGTTTGACAGTGTTTCATTAATGAGCATATCTTTATAGTTGATTTTACATTGAAAGTTTTTATCTGCCATTGATCGATAACTGTAATCACCTACAATAGATAATTCGCCTGTGGAGGCCTTGGCTCGATCCACTCGAATATCTGTATGATCACGCGTAATGGTTAAATGGCCCTGGATGTCGGTCATAGGCAGTTTAAAACCAGTATAGGTTGCATCCACATTTAAAAGATCAACATTCAAGTCCCACTGTGAGCGTTGTCCATCAACCCGAGATGTATAATATACGGCATTAATACGATTTGTCGGATTAAATAAATCCCATATCGATTGCTGCATGGGGTTCAGGGCGTTATATAACGTTTCATCAAGAAGGCCGTTATTGACATTGACGGTCATTTCATAATCAGGTTTACGTTGTTTAAGTTTTGTCCATTTACCATCGTAGGTTAATTTCATGTCATCTTGTTCGATACTAAGTGGACCGACTATGACTTCTTTGGAATTGAAGGTGGCTTTTCCTGCAACACCAGTAAGTGGATAGGGGAATTTAGCGTAGGTGAAATTTGCTGAATGACAATCCACTTGCCCATTAAATTGAACAGGATTTGGCCCATAGATGTCTCGTTGCAAGGTCATGACCATGTCAATTTGTCCGCTAGGGGTTAGCACTTCTATCATGCGCTTTGGTCCCCAGGGTAAAACCTGTTTAACGAGCTCTGTGAGTACTTTAGATTGAGTGTCATGTGGATTGGAAAAATCCCATTGGTTTGTTGGAATATTGAGCCCAGAGGTTCCCATGTCAAACTTAAATCGACTTAAGCTTAGTGGGTGTGGGATGTTTTCTGAATCATTGAGATAGTTAAAAATATTGCTAATGGAAAGATCATCAAAAAGCCCTTTGGCATAAAAATCACAATGGTTTTTTAGGCGGCCTTCAAACATTTTGATATCGAATGTATTATTTTTGTAAATAATTTGCGTGTTGAAATTTTCGATCATTGCATGAAAACGATTTATTTGGAAATGTCCATTTTCTATCGAAAATGTTAGAGAGTGATCTTGCGGATTGCTTTTCCAGATAAGATCTATATTGCCATGGGGATATTGTACATGGTTGATCATCGGTTGCTGCCAGCTTTCAGGCAATGTTGTAATATCAATATCTTCCAGTTTAAAGTTGAGATGGGCCTGGCTATCCAGTTGTCCCATCAAGTCAAGTTTTCCTTGAAGATGTAAATTTTTGATGGTGCTTCTCTGGGCACTTTTCAGATCAAATTCAAAATAGCTAGGAACCGATTGGTTGGGAATCGGGCGTAATTTTCCTGTTAATTCCTGTCGTACCTTTGGGCCGCGTACATCGTCGACGATTTCGGTATATTCCATCATGCAATTACGAAAATAAATCGCGGAATATTGAGGGGTGCCATTTGGATCAGAGGCAAAATCTAAAAGATCAAGATTGCCAATTTCCTGGTCACGGTCGTACCAGATTTTTAAGTTGCCATTCGAAAAGACCACTTCATCAATTTTAAATTCTCCCCTGAGAAGCTTTAAAGAGTCTAGTCGGATAATCATCTCATCGGCAATAAAAATAGGATTTTCTTCAAATTCCCCTTTTGCTGGCGTTTTGATTTTTACACCCTTTAAGTGGATTTGTCGGAACTGAGAAAATTTGGCCTCAACAAGTTCAACATTGCCTCCAGTCATGCCCTCCAATGCTGCAATTGATGTATTGCGGATATAATCGCTATTGGTGAAATATCCATAGACGCTGATGAGAGCTATCAAAATCATTAGTATGAGCAGGATGCAAATCCGTCGACATTTAACAAAAAGCGAATGCTTAACAGATTTTTCCTTTTTGGGTGGTGTATCGAAATCGCTCATAAGCGTGGGTATCTTCAACCTTTTTAGGGGCAATTATATTCATTATTCACTGTCTAACAATATATTATCGATCATATTCGTCTTGGTTCATGAAATTCTAGGCCAAACTTGATGAATCTATTTATCTTTGCTGGGTAAAGCGTATTAACTCTTGAAAAATAAGTAAAAACGGCATGTGGTACGTGTACGTATATTGGTGTGTTGAAGCTCAATTCTGCTTAAGAAAATTAAAGGAGTCTCATATGATTCGCATGTCTAACTTTTCCTCACTCACTCGAAGATAATTGGGTTGGATCGATAAGTCTTATATCAAACATGCAGATAAAATGTGAAAAGCGGCCCATGCCAAAGTGGATCAGGATAGATATGTTCGTAATATATGCGGCTTATCAAGATTATGTAAAAAAAAGAAAATAATTAAGTAATAAGACCTAAGTAATAACGTTAATTAGTATACCAACCCTTATTTTATGAATTTTCATAAAATGTTTGGCCAGGACCTTCTCGTGTTGCGAGCACAATGGGAAACTATAGTCCTGGCCAAATCGTAGGGTGTAATGCACCGTAGAAACTACACCGGGTGCATTACGGGCTTGGGTGCAAATCTAAATTCGTTGCGGGATGAATCTCAATGGGTGTCTTTCTGGTCACAACTTTATTCGTTAGTACGTCTGTTAGCCCTGGATAGTTTTAGGTCAATATTCAGGTCAACGTCGTTAGTTGGCGGGCAATACTGAGGTAGGTTTTTACGTTATGTAAATAGCAGTATTATCTCGTGTCAATTTCTTGACGTTCCGAACTAGCAAGGCCGGTAATCTATGATTATTCCACTCTCAAGTCAAGTAAGAATATTACTTATATTTTATAATTTTTGAGAAATAATTATTGAGTACTTTGCAATTAAACAAGGCGAGATGGATGAATCTAAGCTAACTTGTTTTTACTGAGTTTGTTGGCGGTAGTGAAGACAATAAAATAGTATTACTCTTTTAAGGTAAATTTTTTATAAAAAAATGTCAGATTTGGTATGTCCAATTGGTGTTAGGGTTGCAATGTCAAAAAATGGGGTGATGGTCTCTACTCTTGTGCAGGTTCATGCACATATCCAATACGGCAATGAAGTGGCCAAATGACCGTTTTGGCGTATTCTGGTTTTTGCCATGTGCTAATTAATTCTTCTTTTACTGTTTCGATGGGATTTTTTCTATGTATTGATTTGTATTTTTGAACAGCAGACCAAGTGTCCAAATACTCTAGTATTTGGTTGAGAGTCCATTCTTGTGTCATCGTAAAAGGTGGTGATTTTATTTCGTGAAATGGAAAGGGCAGCGTTGCGTAAGCTTCTTCGATATATTGACGTTCAGGGGGCCAGTAATTTCCGATGATATCATCATAAAAATAACGAATCACTTTATCGATTTCAGGGCTTACCGTTTGGAGTTCATAGCACCAGGCAGCAATAACGGTGTTTGGCTTACTAACGCGTTTTACTTCTTGATAAAATGTTTCAAAATTAAACCAATGTAAACCTTGTGCAATCGTAATTAAATCAATACTGTTATCAGGAATGGTTGTATTGTCTGCCAGGTAGACTTGGTAAGAAATGTTAGGATGGGGTTCTGTGTGCTCGATTTGTTCTTGGCTGGCATCCGTTGCGATAATGGAGTCAAAATAGTTTGCTAATCCGATGGAAGCCTGGCCATTTCCGCATGCGCAATCCCAAGCGACAGTCGTTTCATTGCAAAGTGAAGCTAAATATGCAAACAAAGCATCCGGGTATGTCGGACGCTTTGCGGCATAATCATTGGCATGATTTGAAAAATGATCTTTAAAAGATCCTTGGTACGAGTTCATTAACCGATCAAGGCTTTGCACGCTTCAACGCAAGCTTTGCAGGAGTCTGCGCAGGCTTTACATTCTTCGTGATGGTTTTCATGGCGGCGGCATTCTTTTTCGCAGTCGCTGCAGATTTTTGCACACACTTCGCAAAAAGCTTCAAGGTGTTTTGATTTGTAAGACGCCAAGCTAATCAATGCTTTGCACATGGCCACAGATTCAATGACTAAATCGGCACAGCCAGCAGTACCCGTATCACCTTTTTTAAATAACGCCATGCAGTGTTCGATACATGCTTCGCCCGTTTTGATGCAGTCCAATGCGGCATCAATTACACCTTTGCTTTTGTTGGATTCGGCTTGGGCCGTGGATGTTAGGAAGTTGTTTGTACTGGCTGCAACAGCTAATGCTCCAGCACTTGCCAATACATTGCGACGATTTAATAAATTCTTTTCCATTTTTAGGTTCCTCTACTTTGATTTGTGAAAACGCTAAATTTTATTCTTTTCTGACGCTTATGGCGATTATAGGTATTAACTTTCTATCAAGCAAGATATTTGCAAGTTTACAATTATTTACTATTGAAAAGAAATATTCAGGGAATGTTAAACCATAGTGAAGCAATTAGTTGGCTTCGACCAATTCAGATTCTTCTTTGGCTTTTCTGGCTTTGTCGTCGGCGATGAATTCTTTGACATGTTTGAGCATGCATTCAACGCCTTGTTCGGTAGGTACGGTTTCAACCACTTGGCCATCTCGATAAATCATAACTTTGCTCTTGCCAGCACTGATACCCACATCGCTGCCTTCTGCTTCACCTGGCCCATTAACGATGCAGCCCATCACTGCGATTTTGACAGGGTAATCAATTTCTGCGACCGCCGCTTTGACTTCATCTACCATTTCAAATAGATCAACTTCTACGCGACCACAGGTTGGGCAGGCAATCAATTCTGGTTTGGTACGAGGACGAAGGTAGAGGCTATTCAAAATCTCCCAAGCCGTTTCAACTTCTTTTACCGGGTCACCAGCCAAAGAAATACGTACCGTATCACCAATCCCTTCAGCGAGTAAGGTACCAATTGCCGCGGCAGAGCGAATCGCTCCTGTTTCCACGGTGCCTGAGTGGGTGACACCCAAATGGAGGGGGTAATTGTATTCCTGGCTAATCATGCGGTTTAAGATAATGCATCGAGCGGCATCGGTGCATTTCGCCGCGAGCACTAAATTGTCAAAATTATTATCATGGAAAATATTGATATATTCGTCTAGTTTTTCCATCATCAATTTTAGAAGGTTTTCTTCCTTTTCGTGAGCTCGCAAGTTCAAATCTTTGCGTTCTACGATGCTGCCTTCATTGACACCCACGCGAATCGCAACACCATTGGCCTTACACGCGGCAATGACTTCTTCCACCTGTTTGCGATCATTGATGTTACCTGGATTCAAACGAATTTTGGGAACGCCAGCTTCAATCGCTGCTAAAGCGCGTTTGTATTGAAAGTGAACATCGGCAATCACAGGAATGGGGGATTGCGCCAGGATTTCTTTCAATGCCGCGGTATCTTTGGGGGTTGGTACTGTTACGCGAACCAATTCACAGCCGGCATCTGCCAGGTCATTGATTTGCTTGACAGTTTTGTCGATTTCATAGGTATATTCAGTGGTCATACTCTGAACGGTGATAGGGAATTCGCCCCCAATGCCGGTCGGACCCACAGGGACGCTTCTTGTATCTCGTCGTACAGTCACTTTGATCGCTGGTTCCATGAAATCTTCCTAAATAAAGTTTAAATATAAGATTATTATAGTATCCTTTTCGGCATGTGGCGTCAAGATGGCGAATTTTTTGCTTGCTGATCGACCAGCTCGCTTTTATGCTAACCTACTTATGATTAAAGGATTAATAAAAGGATCTCTAGGGTGAACTTTTTGGAAAATAATTCATATCTGTATACAATCAAGCTGTTTATGCTCATTGGTTGTATCGCCGGCTGTCAGAATTTTAAACCTGACTTTATGAAACCAGCTCAGATACAGATCCCTTTAAAAACGAATCCTGCTGAGCTTAAAAAAGTGGATGTCCAGGACCTTAAAGTCACTGTCAATGGTTTAGGTGCGTCGGTCAAGCATCGGGTTGAGCAAGCCCTTAAAGAACATTTTGATATGGTTTATCCTGTTCAGGGCTATGAGCAACCTTATCACTTGGAGTGTCATATCGAATCTTCAAGGAGTATACCACTCGAACAATTTCTGGAAAAGCAGGATCAGGTCAGTATTAAATTTACCCTTAAAAAAATCTATCCCAAAGTGACGGCTCGAACAGTGGGATTCAATTATTATTTAGATGAGAAAAACCCGACGACATTACAGGATTGTTTGAATGGTTGGATTAATGAATTTATCAATACATTATACCCTCCTCGAACCATTGCAACGATAAATCTGTTTAAGGGAAAACATAAATTTGATAAAAAAGGTCGTCAGGAAGTTAAAAAAGGTAACAACGAGTTAGCCTTGCAATATTTTCTCAAAGCGATAGATGCTACACCTAAAGATCCTCATTCGTTATACAATGCTGGACTTATGTGTGAACTACTGGGGCAACCTCATCGGGCACAGGGTTTTTATCAGCGTTCGCAGGATATCGAATATTCTATTGATGTCGAATTAGCCATTGATCGTGTAGGGAAAAAACAATATTAAAGAATTCAACCATTCATGCGAATTATTACATCCATAGATCAAATTCAAACACCTCAAAAAGGAAGCGTTCTTGCCATTGGAAACTTTGATGGGTTGCACATAGGCCATCAAGTGATTATTTCAACAGCCAAAAAACTTGCTATTGATAATGATTTGCCTCTTTTTGTCATGACCTTTGATCCTGCTCCGGTCAAGGTGTTGCGTCCTGAATTAGCACCCAGGATTTTGACGCCCTCTAATGTTAAGGCACCACTTATTGAAAAGTTGGCCGTTGATCAATGTATTATCGTACAAACGGATGCGGAATTTCTTTCTCAGGAAGCTGAAGAATTTGTCGAAAATATCGCGGTCAAGAAACTGAAGGTCAAACACATCGTCGAAGGGGAAACTTTTGCTTTTGGCCGAAAACGTAGAGGTTCGCTTGAGAACCTTAAAGTTCTAGGCGAAAAATATGATTTTCAGGCCCATAAAGTGCCATCGCAAACCCAGGTTCTGGAAGAAAATTGCCCCGCAATTGCTGTCAGTTCAACCTTTATCCGTCAACAGATCACCGCGTGTGAATTTGTTCAAGTAAAACAATGTTTAGGTCGATTTTATGAATTACCGGGCTTTGTTGTGCGTGGATTTGGTCGTGGCCATAAAATAGGTTTTCCCACGGCAAATCTTCAATTGTATGACGAGGACCAGCTCATCCCGGCTAACGGCGTTTATGCCGGGACGGTACGAATGGGTGAGACTGTCGAAGCGGCCATCGCCAGTGATGAGATTCATCCGGCGGCCATTAGTATTGGTGAGTGTCAAACTTTTACCGATGGTCAGTGGCAAATTGAGGCTCACTTACTTGATGTCGATTTGCCTCAAGATGCACTCTATGGCAAACACATGCTTGTTGGGTTGGTCCAGCACATGCGACGTCAGGAAAAATATAATTCGGCGGAAGAACTGATTGCCGCCATTGATAATGATTGCAAACAAGTTCGTTTAGCACTGATTAATAAAGGAGTCGATGCTTGATCGATTTTACCAAAGCAATAGAGATGATTCGGCAGGGGGAAAACATCTTGGTCACCAGTCACGTGAGACCAGACGGCGATGCTTTAGGTTCGCTTATGGGCACACGTCTGATGATCGAAGGACTCGCCAAAAAAGAAAATCGATCTTGCAAAGTTACCACTTTGGTACTGAGCAATCCGTCCGAACTCTATGAGTTTTTATTACCCGAAGATGTTTGGCAAGTAGATCAACAAGCCAATCCAGAAGACATTGATTCTGCCCAGTTGGATGAATTTGATTTAATTATCGTTGTAGATACCAGTGCTACCAGGCAGTTGCCGGGTGTTGGAGAATATATTCAGAAAAAAGCCAAAAACGTTTTGGTCATCGATCACCATGTTTCTGGTGATATCGAAGGGCATGAGCATTGTGTGGATACCACAGCTGCTGCCGCTGGTGAATTGATTACAGAATTATTTTTACAAGCCAATGTAGAGATCTGCGAAACTGCCGCGAAAGCATTATTCACGGCGATTGTCACAGACACCGGTTGGTTTCGCTTTGAGAGTTGTACACCCAAAACGATTAAGTATAGTGCCGATTTGGCCGAAGCCGGCGCCTGTCCCAGTGAGCTTTACCAGCATCTATATCAAAACGATCCACCTGAACGCTTGCACCTGATGATTCGCGTGCTGGAAACATTAGAGCTTCACTGCGATAATCGTCTAGCGATCATGCAAATCAGTAACGACATGCTCAAAGAAACGGGTGCCAAACGAAGCCATATTGAAAATATGGTCAATATTCCCCAACAAATTTCAACCGTTCTGGCGGTTGCCTTAATTGTCGAGCAAGACAACGGTAGTTGCCGCTGTAGTTTTCGCAGCAAAAACAGCATGGACGTCAATAAAGTTGCCAATCAATTCAACGGCGGTGGCCACATCCACGCCGCCGGAGCCAGCCTGGATCAACCCTTAGCTGATTCCGTCAAAGCCGTCACAACCGCCCTTCAAGCGGCCATCCTGCAATTACATTAACGGATAGGTCAGGCCATGCCTGACAAAAAAATAGTCAGCTGACCATTGTCATTCCCACGAAGGCGGGAATCCATGTCTTTACAACTAGATATTACGAAAATGTTATATTGACCTATGGAGTAATATCTGTAATCTTGACACTATTTTATATAAACAATAAAATGTTAAAAGTAATTGGGACAAAATCACATCACCGTCGAGAATCATATGAAAGGTCTAAGATGGATACAATGCAGATGTTATCGACTAATAACGGATTTATTCACTTTACGGCGATCATTACATTAATTTTTATGAAAGCTATTCCAGGGATTATCGCTCTAATCGCTTTATTTCAATTAATGTCCAGATCCAATGATGAAAAACCAGAGATGCTGAGGCGATGCCTTGCCAGTTTAATGATTTTATTGGGTTGCATTACACTCATGACAAAGTCTGCTTGGGGCATGATTGCTCTAGCTATATTGGCGGCAACCATTGTCGTGATGATTCGACTAGAGCCTGAACCCACCAAAGACGGGATCGTCGATAACCATAAAGATGATCGTATCTCACAAAGCATTGAAAATGGTTGATGCTTGAGCTATAATATAAATATGGTACAGGGAAACATATTTGCAATTCTTCTTATCGTAGCGATTATTGTTTGTATTGTGATAACCATCAAGTTAGGCAAACGGCCTGATTTGGTTAGGGGCCTCTTTGCGATATTAGCTGTTGGGATTTGCTTTGGACTCATTGTGAATCTGACTCCTGTGCATGGCTGTAGGCGAGGTGGTTCTATTGCCCCATTTTATTTAATGCCACTTTGCGCTGGGATATTTGTTTTAGGTATGAATAAACTAGCCTCTGCCATCAAACTCTCTGGGCTTTATGTGGTCCTGGGGATACTGATGGCAATGTGGGGAATGGACCTTGTCCACGAGAATGGTTATGTTGGCAATCCAAACTATGATAAATACTTGATGGAAAGAATAGAGGGCAATCTTTTTGAATTCAAAGAAGATTTGACCAAAAGATTAGAGCACAAGCCTGTAGTCCTTGAAAAAGGGTGGCTCAAAGATGTGCTACCAAAATCAGTCGAAGGTGACTTTCGTGGTAGGCTGATAGGTAATGTCAAAGCAAATCTTAGTCATTATTGGTACACGTTTTTCACTGGAATATATAAATTAAATATAACGGAAGTGGATATCTGGTGTCCAGGAGGGACCCTTGAGTATTGTCTAGGCCATCTTGAAGTAAAAGAGATTTAAATACTCGGATTCTATATGAAATAACTGCTCCTTGCTTTTTCTAAGCAATTTGCCTATAATTGCGATAATAACCTACCCAAGAATTAACCTTACTTAAATAGAGAGTTATGACATGCACCAGAAAGTATCTAGTCTAATTGTTACACTTGCGTTGATCTTCTTTGTTCCAGTTCTTTCTGCTAAAAATCAAACGATTGAGAAGAATGATAAGATCAAAAATGTCATCCTGCTTATTGCCGATGGCATGGGGTTTGAACAGGTCAAAGCGGCAAGTTTTTATAAGTATGGCAAAGAAAACGCCTTGTTTATGGAGAGTTTTCCTGTTCATACTGAAATGACAACCCATTCTGCCGATGCCGAAATCACCGACTCTGCCGCGTCCGGAACCGCCATTGCGACCGGCCAAAAAGTCAATAATGGCGTGCTAAGCCGTGCGATTCCAGGTGATGGCAAACCCTTAAAAACGATCGCAGAATATTACAAAGAATTGAATAAAAGCATTGGTTTGATTACAACCGTACCAGCAACGCATGCGACCCCTGCTAGTTTTGCGGCTCATGCAAAAAGTCGGTATGACGATGATGTAATTCATAAAGATTATATTAAGAACCAAGTTGCCGATGTCTTAATGGGCAGTGCGACCGGTTCGCCAAAGCCAGCTCAATTAGAAAAACTTGGCTACAAGATCGTCTTAAACCGAAAAGAGCTCATGGCGATTGATCCTAAAAAGGCTCAAAAAATCTACGGCTATTATGTCGGTAAAGAAACCGAGACAAAGGAAGAAGACGAAGAGGAAGAGATGAATGATGAGTCCGAGCCTTATGATCATGAGCCCGAAGAGGATGAAGAGATGGATGATGAGAATGAGGGCGAAGAAGAGGATGAAGAAGAAGTTGCCGAATACCCTTATGAATTTGATGGTGTTGGTGATTTACCTCACTTAAGTGAAATGACCCAAAAGTCTCTAGAAATCCTATCTCAAAATCCAAAAGGATTTTTCCTCATGGTAGAAGGCGGCAAAATCGACTGGGCCGGACACGATAACGACTTCAAACGTAACGTACACGATATGATTGAATTTGATGAGGCTGTCAAAGTTGCTGCCAACTGGGCCAAGGATAGAAGTGATACACTTATTATCGCAACATCAGATCATGAAACCGGCGGCCTAAAGGTCCTAAAAAACAACGGAAAAAAACATTACCCCAGCCACAGCTGGAGTTCTTTTGAACACACTTCTGCTCCAGTTCCTGTTTACGTCACAGGCCCTGGTGCTAAAAGCTTCAAGTACAAAATCGATAACACGGACATTTTTAAAATACTATTTGCACTAACCATCCCAAAATAAAACTAAATAATAGCGTCAAAACATACCTCTAGGTCAACTATGTGTGATGATGTAGGATTAATCTATAATCTTAACTTTTTCATGACCAAATATTTGAAAATTAAGATTTCATGATTTATGATGCTTACAGTTCGCGTCTGGTGCGAACAATATACATTACCTGAAATTGAGGAAACGTTTTGAAACAGCAGCGTAATAGACAGAATACTCTAGATCATTCACAATTAGAATATCTTGAGCGGGACATACATTTTCTGACCTCCATTCTAGAAGATGTCATTCAAGATATTGAGGGGAAAGAATTTTTTAATCGATTAATAAAAATTCAGAATATTTCGCAAGAGATTCGTGTCAAGCCAACTCCGCAATTAATCAAGACAAAAAGAAGGCTTATCGCAGCTCTGTCTGCTGAAGAGGCCTACAAGATTACCAGGGCATTTTCATTTTATTTTCAATTAGTTAATTTGGCCGAAGAGCGTCATCGGGTACGACGGATTCGTGAAAGAGAAAAAGGTCATTATAAATTTCAAAATATGTCTTTGCGTAAATTGTTCCAGGATCTCAAAGCAGAAGGCAAGTCCGGAACAACCATTCTTAATTTTTTCAAACATATGGATCTTCAGCTTGTTTTAACAGCGCACCCGACAGAAACAAAACGTCGGTCAATTCTAGAACATTTAATTCAGATCGCTTCTGAAATAGATTTTCTTGACCATGACGATCTAACGCGATGGGAGCACGAGTCGCATATGCGTCGGATTCGTGAAACCATTGAAATCATCTGGCAAACATCTGAATTGCGCGAACGCAAAATGACGGTGTTCAATGAAGTTAAGCAAACACTCTTTTATTTTAAACAGACGATACTCTCCTTAGTTCCTACGATGCATGCTAAAATCGCCATGGAATTTAATGATGTTTTCAAGCGGCATAAGTTCAATGTTAATCCATTTATTCAGTATGGGTCATGGGTGGGTGGTGATCGTGATGGCAATCCCAATGTGACACCAGCGATTACCCAGAAAACGATTAATTATCAGAGACAATTGATACTCCAGCATTACCAGGAAATGACACAAAAACTGATTCAGGATTTTAGTCATTCAGCAAAATACATCCAGGTAACTCATGCATTGAATAAGTCATTGGTTCAAGATGAAAAAGCTTTTCCACAACTGGCCCAAAAACTCAGGCATTATGAGGATCGTGAACCTTATCGTTGCAAATTAAGTTATATGCTTCAGCGTTTAAAGTTGACCTCTTCAGAAAAGTCAAATGGTTATCAATCCTACGAAGATTTCCTGCATGATCTCCAGTTGATCCAGGAGAGTATTATCTCTCATAAATCATCCTCCCTGGCATGTGGTTCATTGCAACAATGTATTGATCAAGTTAAGATTTTTAAATTTTGTTTAACCCCTTTAGAGTTTAGAGATCATAGTGGAAAAATTCGGGCGGCTGTTCGAGAAATACTAGGGTGTGATCCAGACGAAAAGGAACTGGCGAAACAAATCAAGCTCGGCAAAAAACGAAGTATGTCAAAATTAAAATCAAAAGATGCCCGTGATGTCATGCAGCAGCTAAGCCTTATGAAAGAGCTGACAGATCGTGATCCGGATTGTACGGGTAATTATTTGATCAGTATGACAGAGAAAGCGAGCGATCTTTTAGGCCTGCTATACTTAGCGATTCATGCTGGACTCGTAAAAATATCCAATGGTAAAGTCATCGAGAGTCGATTATCTATTACGCCACTATTTGAAACCATTGAAACATTGGAAGCAGCTCCAGAGATCATGAAAACACTCCTGGCGAATAAAACCTACCGTTCATTAATATTAGAGCGAGATGGCGTGCAGGAAATCATGCTGGGATACTCTGATAGTAATAAAAATGGTGGCTACTTAACGGCAAACTGGAAATTACATAGAATTCAAAAGTATTTTGCCAATTTGAAGCGTCCACAAGGTATACAATTTCAACTGTTTCATGGAAAAGGGGGAACCATTGATCGTGGTGGTGGCATGTCCCATCGGGCATTGCTGGCCAGACCTTACGCCGCAATGGATGGCAAGATAAAAATTACGGAACAAGGTGAAGTCATTTCTATGAAATATTCTAATTTCATTGTTGCCAAACGTAACCTTGAGCAGTTGGTGACGGCGGTGACCTGGACGAACCTTATTAGTAAAAAACAGATTGAAAACGAAAGTAAGCTACCGAAATGGGAAACCGTGATGGAAGAACTCTCACAGTCTGCCTGTGGTTATTATCGAAAGTTGGTTTTTGAGACACCGGATTTTGCCAGTTTTTATGAACAGGCCACGCCCATTGATGTGGTGTCGATGGCCAAGTTTAGTTCTAGACCAGCCAAGCGACGAAAATCGGGTAGCGTTGAAGACCTGCGGGCGATTCCCTGGGTCTTTAGCTGGATACAATCCCGATTTATTCTTTCATCTTGGTATGGAATAGGATATGCCTTTGAACAGTTTCTCAAAAAAGATACGCAGAAGAACTTAAAAGTCCTTCAGGTCATGTATCAGCGATGGCCATTTTTTACATCGCTATTAGATAATGCCCAGGCGTCACTGGCAAAAACGGATCTTCATATTTCCAGTCAGTATGCTGGCCTGGTGACCTCAGAAGAGTTAAGAACTAAAATTACAGATCAGGTGCGTCGAGAACATACCCGGACAATTAAATGCATTAAGAAAATTACCGGGCAAAAATCAATCCTTAGCCATGATAAGGTTCTGCTCAATTCAATACAAAGACGTAATCCTTTTGTCGATCCATTGCATGTAATCCAGGTCGAATATCTGGAAAAATTGCGACACTTACCAGATGATAGTCATCATGAAGAAGAAAAACGCAAAATAATAGATGTGCTACTGATGACCATGAACGGTATCTGTTTTGGCATGAAAAGTACGGGTTAACTATTTATTTAATCAAGTCGGCCTGCCAGCCCCTGGCAGGCAATTTGTAAAAATGTATGAAATAGTTGGTTGAATTGGTTTAGCCAGTTACCACGCGTTGGCCAAAAATGCCTGTGCCGACGCGTACCATAGTCGCACCGCATTCAACGGCGATTTCATAATCCTGGCTCATGCCCATCGATAAATGTTTGAAGCCTGGACCGGCGACTTTTTCACCTTTCATTTCTTCGAAGATCTCCTGGCAGCGACCAAAGCAAAAACGAATTTTATCTTTATCATCCGTCAGTGGGGCCATCGTCATTAAGCCAACGATTTCAATGTTGGGTAAAGTGGCCACTTGCTCAGTGAGGGGTGTCAAGGCGCCAACCGCTAAGCCAAATTTACTTTTCTCTTTGCTGGTGTTGACCTGCATAAAAACTTTGACGCGGTGTTCGATTCCTTGACGTGCTGCGGCGGTATTAATTTCTTCTGCCAATCGTAATGAATCAACAGAATGAACAATATTAACAAATTTTAAAATAGGCTTCACCTTATTGCGTTGAAGATGACCAATCATGTGCCAGCGAGGACGGGTCGGTGCCGGTTTTGGGTTCACACTAGGTGGTTCAATTTTCTGACTGATGCGCAAACTCAACTCATCATGTTTGGCAACTAATTCCTGAGCTTTTGATTCGCCAAAATCCTGATGCCCCAAATCCAATAGCGTTTCAATCGCTTCCACTTCAAACGTCTTACTGACGGCAATCGTTGTAACTTCATTTGGATCACGATTTACTCGGCCACAAGCGTCAGCGATATTGCCTTGCACGCGCTTGTAGTTTTCGATAATGATATTGGATTGACCTGCTGAGCGATCTACTTTGACCGTCTCTAAGCTGTCATTGGTTTTTGTTTGAGTTATCAGTTTATCTGACATGGCAACCTTTCTGTCATTCAGTGTAATTTTGGATAAGTCCAGCCTACTTCTATTGTAATATAAACCACACAATCTTGCAAAATCATTATCGGTCGTTGGATCCCTCGATATTTAAAATAAATCGATTCAATTTTTGATCTTGATTCTCTTGCCGAATCAACCTTGCAATCCAAATCATGGATTCATATAATCTTAAGCCTAGAAAACAGAACTTAAATTAATGAATCACACAAAAAACAATCAATCAGCCTGTAAAATCGGTGGCGTTAGTTTTTTTAATGCCAGACCCATACTCTTCGGCCTGGAGGATGATTCCCAGATTGACCTCTACGAAGCACCACCAGCCCAGTTAGCCGTCGGAATTGACGATGGCAGCTTTCTGGCAGGGCTTGTGCCAAGTATCGATTATCAAAAAACAGATGAAGATTGGATTATTTTACCTTTCGCGGCCATTGGGTCTGATGGACCAGTATTGACTGTGCAGGTTTTTTCAAAATGTCCTCCTGAGGAAGTTGAGTCTGTTGCCTGTGATTTAGATTCTCACACGTCGATTGTGTTATCTCAGATTATATTTAAACATTGTTTCGGTCAAAAGCTGAAGATGGAGCCTCTGCATGATTCACCCTCTAGCAAGCAAGCGGTTCTTCTCATCGGTGATAAAGTACTTAAGCATCTCAATCAATGGCCATACAGCGTTGATTTGGGAGAATATTGGCAAAAACTTACTGGCTTACCTTTCGTTTATGCGTTCTGGGCAGCGAAAGCCAGGCAAAATTTAGATTGGCTGGCTAGCAAGTTGCTGAAAACCTGCGATGAAGGATTGAAAAATATCGACAAGATAATCGTTGAGAATGCTCATAATCATGGTTTTGAGCCAGATATTGCCCGACAGTATCTTACAGAAAATCTGACCTTTGAATTTACACAAGATCATCAGAAAGGACTTGCTAAATTTTACGAATTGGCATACGAATGTGGTCTTGTTAAAAAACATAAACCGCTGAGCTTTTATCAGAAAACGGTAACAAAGCCCTCTAAACGGCCAATAGCTGAAAAAATGTAATTTACTGGAAATCAACACATGATAATGAATTTGACCTTACCTCGAATCGACGCTCAAAATGCTCTGGATCTCTACACCAATAGCAGCCCGCATGATTTATTCCAAATGGGCAAAAACGCTGCCGATCAGATGCATCCTTCGCGTGTACGAACGTATGTTGTAGAGAGAAATATCAACTATACCAATGTTTGTCTTACGGGATGTAAATTTTGTGCGTTTCAGAAGGCGCCTCGAAGTAAATCAGCTTACACTCTCAGTGATGAAGTGATTGGTGAGAAAATACAAGCATTACTTGAACAGGGCGGTACACAAATTCTACTCCAAGGCGGTCTGAATCCAGAATTGCCCATCGGTTGGTATGAAGATATGCTCAAAAATATCAAAGAGCATTTTCCTGATTTGCATATTCATGGCTTTTCTCCTGAGGAAATCTGCTTTTTTGCTGATTTGTTTGAACTGCCTGTTAGAAAAGTACTTGAGAGATTTCGTGATGCGGGTTTGGATTCCATACCAGGTGCAGGGGGCGAAATTCTCGTTGATCGTGTGCGTAATATCATCGCACCCAAAAAGTGCAATACCGAAGAATGGCTTGGTGTCATGCGAGAAGCCCATACTATTGGCATGTTTACGACTGCAACCATGATGTTTGGTCATGTTGAATCTGTCGCCGAGCGAATTGAGCATTTGGATCGCGTTCGTCAGCTTCAAGATGAATCTCTTGAGCGTCGCGAAAAAGATCCTGATGCGGCTTATTTTACTGCATTTATCTGTTGGCCATTCCAGCCTGGAAGGACTCCTTTGAGCAAAATGGAACGATTTGACCCGCTGAGCGGGAAAGAAAAGGGGCCTGAAGAAGTCTTGCTCTGTGGTCCATTTGAACAGCTTAAAATGACAGCGTTGTCGCGTATCTATCTTGATAATATCCCAAATATCCAGGCGTCATGGGTAACTCAGGGCCCTAAAATTGGCCAGCTGAGCCTGATGGTGGGCTGTAACGATATGGGATCTCTGATGATGGAGGAAAACGTCGTTTCTGCCGCGGGTACCACGTTCGATATGCAGCTGCAGGAATTAAGGGATTTGATCACAACGACTGGCTATATTCCTGTGAAAAGAAACTATTACTATGAATACTTGGAAGCGCCTCCTGAACAAGCAAAGTGTGAGGTATAGGCCGTAAGGGTATGCTGGGCCATATAAATCTGGAAATTATTTGGACTTTCGTCTGATAATTTAGGCAAGAAACACCCTAAGATGTTGAATTATAAAGCGATATGTTCTTATGTGCCGATGGTTATAAGCAGCTTGCAATCGTTATAATCTATTGATTTTGCTTGACTATTTAGCAAAACGTGATAGAATTTAGTGAATACTGGTAGGAAGTGATGAGGTTTATGATATTATAACTCTATATTTAAATCGCAATTATATCTTTTATATTCTTATATTCTCATTCTTCATAAATCATACCTAAATGCCTGCCGGATACATGTAGTTCGTAGTTATATTTTCTTACAATTTGTGAACTACAAATGAATCCAAAGCTTCATGCTTAATTAAAGAATTTGTGTACATTCAAACATAATGAAATTAATGACTCAGGTCTGTTCCTGGGCGATTACCTGGTTAGATGTTTTCCGGATGAAGACTAAAACTGCACTTATATCTTTAGAATTATCAAATTTGTAAGCCAGGTAAGAGTAGTAAACTGGTTTTATGAAAGGAGTTCGAGTAATGAAACAGCAAAGAAAAGGTTTTACATTGGTAGAACTGTTGGTCGTAATTGCGATCATCGCGTTATTGGTATCAATTTTGATGCCAGCATTGGGCCGTGCTCGCGAAATGGCCAAGCGTGTTAAATGTTCTGCAAACCTGCGTAGTCAAGGTCAGGCTATGAACATTTATGCTAACAACTATGATGATAAATTCCCTGTTGTTGGTCTTCGTAATCAAGGTAAAAGAAGTACTTTTGGTTTTTCACCTATTAATGATGGTACAGACAATTGGTTGAACATTATGGTAGATACACCAAATGTATATAACATCGAGGGGCCTTATTCAAGATCTTCTAGAAATCACCTTACTTATGTGCCTGCTGCGATATACTTGTTGGTTCGACTAGAAAATCAGCCTCCGCAAGTCTTTCAGTGTCCTAGTGATCAAAAGTATTTAGAAATGGATTTGCAGGAGTTTTCTGCTACGAATGAAAATATTGAACGTTGGGAAGATCTCAATGCCTTTTCAGGTCGTAAATCTTTAAGTTATTCTTATTGGGATATGTTTAATTATTTAGCAACAACTTCAGAATGGGGTTCACGTGTTCTTGCCGCTGATATGAATCCAGCAAATGATACATCCAATTTTGAAGAAGGTGTTATTGAATTTTCATGGGATTCTACTGATTTATCAGGATCAGGAACAGAACAACATCCAAGTCCAGCTCTTGGTCCATATGTTCCTCAAAATGGCTTGAGTCAACTCTCGGATATTGATTTATGTGTTTGGGATGATTCTGAAGAGTTCCCTGGTGATGCACAGAGAAATACAAAGTTAGGTCATGGTAATTCAAATCTTCACCAGGCTGAGATGCAAAACGTCTTATATGGTGATTCTCACGTTGAAAAGCATGAGACTCCTTTAGCAGGTGTTGGTGGTGATAATATCTATACTCAGTGGACTCCCAATGCATTGCAAAGTGATGCTACCTCAAAATTGTTATACAAGACTAGAGGTTTTTGGAAAAATGGTGGTAATTCTTTTGGTACAGCCGGTACCAATAACCAAAATGGTGCTAGAGATGAGTTGGATACATACTTAGGAAACTAAATTATCCATTCGTTATGATTATAGAGCGAGGCATGTTAGTGACTAACATGCCTCGTTTTTTTATATCTATTAATAGGTTTATGAACTTGTAAAAAAATTTAGTGTATTTATTAATGGGGGACAGGGAAGCTCTTACATAATTCTTCGGTTTCTTTGCGTATGTTTTCAATCGCAGTTGAGTCACCTTTGCTAGATAAAGCTGTATCAAACCAGTTGGCAATAAGTGGCATATGCTCTTCAGTCAAGCCACGTGTTGTTAACGCTGGTGTTCCAATTCTGATACCACTGGTTTCGGTGGCTTTTCGTGTATCGAATGGAATTAAATTTTTGTTAACAACGATTCCTGCGTCGTGAAGCCAGTTCTCTGCGTCTGCCCCAGTTACATTAGCATCATATGGTCGTAAATCGACAAGATTTAAGTGGTTATCAGTGCCACCTGAGCACAGATCAAAACCTTTGCTTAATAATGCGTCTGCTAGCGATTTGCTATTTTTAATGACTTGTTCGCTGTAGCTTTTAAAATCAGGTTTAAGAGCTTCAGCGAAAGCAATGGCCTTAGCTGCTATGACATGACAAAGCGGGCCACCTTGCATTCTGGGAAATACACAGGAATTGATGCTTTTGGCATATTCTTCTTTGCACATGGTAATACCAGAGCGAGGGCCTCGGAGAGTTTTATGCGTTGTCGTTGTGACAAAATCACATACAGGGATAGGATCTGGGTGCAATTGGGTACAAACCAACCCTGCGATGTGGGCTATGTCAGCGAGAAGTTTGGCGTCATTATCTTTAGCGATTTGAGCAAATTTTTCAAAATCAATTTTTCGTGGGTAAGCACTGGCACCGGCAATAATTAGTTTAGGATTGTGTTGTTTTGCCAATTCAGCGACTTGATCATAATCGATCATTTTAGTGTCTTCTTTGACCCCATAGCTTACAATATTATAAAGTTTACCACTGAAATTGACTTTTGAGCCATGTGTCAGATGACCGCCATGAGATAAATCCATGGCAAGGATGGTATCCCCAGGTTGTAGGCATGAAAAATAGACCGCCATATTTGCTTGGCTTCCTGAATGCGGTTGGACATTAACATGCTCGCAGCCAAAAAGTGCTTTGCAGCGATCTATTGCTAATTCTTCAGCTTCGTCTACATGGTCGCAGCCACCATAATAACGTTTTCTAGGTAATCCTTCTGCGTATTTATTCGTTAGACAGCTACCCTGAGCTTCCATAACGGCAGGGGAAGTATGATTTTCTGAAGCAATCATCTCAAGCATTAATTGCTGACGATTTTCTTCGTTTTTGATGATTTTATAAACTTCTGGATCTTGTTGTGCTAGAGTTTGCAGGTTATCTGCCAAAATGATTCTCCTTCTAACATAAATACGTTTTGTATTAAAACGATTTATTTTATGGCTTGGGTTATGATTATCAAGCAAAATTATCGTTTATCATCATGGAAATAGGTTTCTGGGTTTGATTTTGCCTCGCTAGATTGCCCAGCTTATTAATAGCACAGTCAGTCTATTTTGGATAAAATAAGGGAGTGATCAAAATCTAGGGTTGATCGTATATAATATAAAAATCCATTTGATAAGAATTTCATATAATTCATGGAAACCTTATATAAACGTATGATAGATCGATGGCTATATCTAACCTTGTTGGCAATAATTTCTGTAGGGTGTCAAATCCCTCAGGTACCGCAACCAGAAAATCCGTCAAGTGAGCCTGCGGTCAAGCCACTAGAACCAGTTCAGACCCAGCCAGATTATGGTAAGATATCTCCTCTTAAACTGAATGTTGCATTAACGGAAAATGAGTTAGTCAGAATGACTCTGCCATTGGATGAGATTGAATTTGATATTTCACTCATGCAACAACAGGTTAATGATGCTCTCGGCGATGAAAAGATAACAGATCCATCTTGTGAAAAAGATATTAATAAAATATATCTTCAAAGTCGCTGGTTGACGAATCAGAAGAAGTGGTATCAAGCTGGTAAAGTGATTCAATCAGGTTTGGATTGTCAACCAGACCATGTTCCTTTAAATGAACTCATGGCTAAGGTGACTTTTCAAACCCGTCGATATCTTAGTTGTAGCCAAATATGTAAGCGGCTGATTGGGTTGTCTCCTGGCAATATTCTTGCATATCATTATTGGGGAATGATTGAAACAAAGAATGCCAATAATGAATTGGCGGCAGTTATTTCGCAGCAAGGATTAAAGAGCCCCAAAGCCACAGTCGACAGTCCTTTAACGCCACTCTTGCAGTTGAATTTGGCATCCGTTTTATACGAGATGAATTATTACGAAGCTGCCATTGGTGAATATTGGAAGACGTTCCGATTAATGGATTATCAGAGAGGGTTTTCGCAATCAGATCCAATATTGAAGAGGTTAACATTTCAGTATTATGAAAATCTTTTAATCATTGCGCATCTGCATTTGGAGTTAGGCCAAATTGATAAGTCTGTTGATACTTTGAACTATTTTCAAAAATTAGGCTTAGACATTGATTTAATTCAGCCTTTTGTGGCAGCTCTTATAGAAAGACGAATACCATTATTTCAACGATTTGATTCACTAAAGCATTTTATTGCTTATTTATTATCACAAGATAATGATCCTGAGTATTTATTGAGTTTATTCTGGAACGCAAGTGAAAAACTTTCAATGTCACAGGCTTATTTTAAATCTTTAGATGAATGGTATTCTATAAATCAACAAAGATCATTAATTGATATCCGTTTATATTCATATGGACTAAGCTTAGGTGGAGAAGTCAACGAGGCCATTGAAGTTATTGAAAAATCATTAGGGTTCTATGATCCTGACCCATTATTGTATCGCGATATAGCTAACTATTATGTTCAAATGGAATCCTGGCAGGAAGCTTTGCAATATTATTGTCTTTATCTTGAAATGGTTCCTTATTTTCAATATGACAAAGTTGTTAATGAAATAAAACAAGCCATTAATTCAACGACTCAATTTCAAGTTGTTTTAGATCTTCTAGATGTTCCAGCTATGCAACCACCTTATTTAGGAAGCTACTTTTATGGAATTATTGCGCAGGAAGCTGAACAGGATGTATTAGCGGAAACCTATTTTCGCCAAAGTCTCTCCTCGAATAAAAAATTTCAACCGGCAAGAGATCGTTTGCTAGAACTATTATTGATAGGAGAGAAATATAATAATGTTATACAGGTGATTCATTTGTGGAGTCAATCTCAAGATATAGAGCCTGCGACAGAATTCTTGAAGTCAAAAGACATGACTCAAATAGATTTATTGCCGCCCCCTGAAGATGTCAAGGATTTGAAACTAAATGGGTATATCGCACGGGCATGTAAAGAATTAGGTTATTATGATGAAGCCGAGGCTTATTATCAATATATATTAAATAACAGCTCGTCTGAAAAAAAAGTATATCTATCATTGGCAGACGTGTATCAGCTGCAAGGTCGATTTTCAATCGCTGAAAAAATCTTATTAGATTTACTAAGTAATCATAGTTTTCATATTGATGCTTCTTCTTCGCTGGAAGATCAGGCGTGGGATTCACTAAAACGTGAAGATGTGTTCAAGCAGCTATTTACTTTATATTGTTATTGGAATATTCATGAGGGGGAAAATGAATCCGTTCGCGAAATGACCGAACAGCAAATTCGTAAAACCTATTTGCGATGGGTTGAATATGTTACACGCGAGTTATCCGAGCCCTTTGATTGGCTTGCATTACAAGCTTTGCTGGAAAAGATGCATATCCCTGGTCCGCAGGGAAAATTAACGGCCATGTTACTCAGTGAAATCTATGCAAGTCAAGACCAATTGGATGAAGCTATTTCTGTTTTGGAGCCAATTGTTCCGTTTATTCAAGATGATGAAAAGATGCTTTCTTTAGTTGCTGAAATGTATGAGCGAAAAAAAATATTTACCCAGGGATACGAATTTCGTCATAAAGTATGGCAGCTGGATCCCGCGAACGGCAGTGCCTTTTTACGTGTTGTAACTGATTTGCGTTTAGCATTTAAAGCCAATGAAGCGGTTGATCTAGTCACGAATAACTACCAAAAGCCATTTTTGCAAAATAAAAAATCAATACGTTTGCTTACCAGAGAAGCGATGTTGAATTTTAAAATTACACGTCGGTATGATGATGCAATTCTTGTATTACAAGATTGGATAAGCTTTTTAGAAAAAGAGGATCCTGTGTCGTCGTCAGATGAGAGCGAAGCTGTTTCTCTAGAAAATCAGATACCTTTGTCAGATGAAATGATGCTGTTGGCTAGTTATATGATTTGGTTTCAAACACAAGCCCAGAATTATGCTAAAGCTATTGAGCTATCTTTAGCTTATTACCAAAAATTCAAGCCTGACTATAAATATTCTACCTATTACCTTATGCGTATGTTAAATGTTCGTAAGCAATATAGTGAAATTATGACATTAGCAGAATCATTGTTGGCGAATGAAAAAAATGATTTATTAGTGCGTCAGCAATATTATGAAGCGTTAATAGAAGATGGTCAGGTTGATAGAGCTATCAATTTGAGCTTGGAACAGATAATGTTGTTTCCTGACCAGCTGATCCCAAAACGTTTTCATGTATCTTTGCTGCATCAGGTTGAACGTTTTCAAGAAGCTCGTGATGTTATTGATCAGTGGCGTTTGGACTATTTTGATAAAGCACTAGAGCAGAGGTATATTGATACACTTATTGCATTAAAGGAATATGACGCTGCTATAGAATTGCTGAATAATTCACAATGGATTGAAAAATTATCATCCGTTTATCGTGAATTAATGTTGAAAATTGAATTTTCACGCGACCAACTTCAAGCAGCCATTGAATTGATCGATGAATTTGTTGTTAACAAAGAGGCCCCAGCCGTTTTTCAGCTTAAGGCGCAAGTCTACGCTTCATTTATGGATTATGAAAGTGCGATGACGATGCTGTCTAAAGCAATAGAGCAATTAGGCGAAAGTGAATCATTGATGTTGTCATACGGTTATTATCTTGAAAGGGCCGGAAAAGTTGACGAATCAATTTCGCTTATGGAAAAAATGTTGGATAATAAACCACTGGATGCATCATTTTCAAATAATTTAGGGTATATTTTACTGGTAAATAAAGGCCCATCCCAGCGTGTATATGATTTACTAAAACGGTCTTATGAAATGAAGCCTGATTCTGGTCCTACTTTAGATAGTCTGGGATGGTATTATTATCAATTGGGAGACTACGAGCTCGCGTATGAATATTTATGTCAATCCGCCGCTGTGTTAGGGCAGGTTGATTATGAGATTCTTGATCATTTAGGTGATACTGCCTATCAATTGGGCCAGGAAGAATTGGCGAAGAAGTACTGGCAGGATGCAATGAAGGATCTTAAAAATAAGGCAAATTTTGGGAAAATTGATGAGCGACGCAACTCTTTGATATTGGAAAAGATAGAAAATGGCATGGCAGATCTTGCAGTTGAAGTTATAGATAATTTCGACTAGAATAGGACTTTGGTTCTGGTAAGTTGATTTAATAAAGTAAAAGGAAGAGTTTCACTATGGCAGGTCATTCCCATTGGGCGGGTATCAAACATAAAAAAGCGGCATTAGATGCTAAAAGGGGTAAGCTTTGGAGTAAACTGGCACGAAATATTATCATGGCAGCGAAAAATGGTGGTGGAGACCCTGATACGAATTTAGCTTTGCGTTATGCGATTGATAAGGCCAAAGATGCAAATATGCCTAAAGATACTATTGAGAAAGCGGTTAAAAAAGGAACGGGTGATCTTGAGGGTGTCAATTACGAAGAAGTCCTGTATGAAGGTTATGGCAACGATGGCGTTGCAATAATGTGTGAAGTCTTAACAGATAATCGAAATCGTACTGCTAGTGAATTGCGTAAGATATTTGACAAGAAGGGTGGTTCGCTAGGTAGCAGCGGTTGTGTTGCATGGATGTTTACAAAAAAAGGGCTATTTACGATTAAGGAAGTCGATGGGATTACTGAAGATCGCATTATGGAAGTAGCATTGGAAGCGGGAGCGGATGATGTTGAACAAATGGGTGATACCTTTGAAGTTACTTGCAGTGTAGAAGCCTTTAATGATGTCAAGCAAGCCTTTTCAGAAAATAGCATCGAAACAGAAGTGTCTGAATTCACACAAATACCTTCGAATACTGTTACGCTTGATGAAGCAGGTTCAAAAAAAATCTTAAATCTGATGGAAGAACTTGAAGATCAAGATGATGTGCAGAATGTTTGTGGTAATTTTGATATACCAGAAGACATTATCGCAAAAATTAGCTCATAAATATCCCTAATCTATAAGTAACTATTTATATGTCCTCTCTTTTTAACTGGAACTCAACGGATCGTGGTGTGATTCGAAGTTTTTCATTACAAAGTGGTTCAAATGGCAATTGCTATTTTGTTGAAACCGAAGATGTTCGTTTGCTAATTGATGCTGGATTGACAGGAAAAACAGCACAGCAAAGGATGATGCAATATGGCTATGATATTCATGATGTTGATGCGTTGATAATTAGCCATTCTCATAGTGATCATATTAAAGGGGCAGGGGTTTTTCATCGAAAGTTTGGTATCCCCGTTTATATTACATCTAAAGGTTTGAATGCTGGTCGTTCTAAACTAGGTCCATTAACGGATGTTAATTATTTTAGGCCAGGTGAAACCATTGTTTTTGGGGAAACGAAAATCCTGACCATACCAACGCCACATGATGCTGTTGATAGTGTTATTTTTGTGGTCGAACATTTTGGGAAATATTTAGGAATATTTACTGACTTGGGTCACTGTTTTGATGGACTATCGGAATGGATATCAAGAATGGACGGATTGTATTTGGAAAGTAATTATGATCCAGATATGCTTGAGAATAGTGATTATCCTAATTGGCTAAAGCGTCGTATTATAGGCGATGGTGGGCATATATCAAATCAACAAGCGGCAGATCTCATTGAAGAGTGTCAACCCGATTTGCAGTTTTTAGCCTTGTCACATCTTAGCGAAAATAACAATGATCCAACGATTGCATTAGAGACGATGCAAGCGTGTGTGGCAGAAACAATAAATGTTGCTGTCGCACCGCGTGTTGATGTTAGCCAAATGTTCATTGTAGAATAAAAAAAGCCTGCTGAACGAGTTCAACAGGCTTTAATAATCGAATTGAAAATGTATTAGTTTCGTTTGGTTATATTAAAACGTAACTCTTCTTCTTCGTCTTGCAGAATAATCTTAGGTTTAATTAAAATCAGCAATACGCTTTCATCAACTGTTTTTGAGCGGTTGGTAAACAATCGGTTGACGATAGGGATTTTACTCAATGCTGGTACGCCAACTTCTTTTTCGATTTCAGCTGTGACTTTTTGTCCACCTAGTAGAAGTGTGCCGCCATCAGGTATTGATACGTGTGTTTGAATTAAGTTTTGCTCTACAACAGGTTGCTGAATGGTACCAGTTGATGCTGTGCTTGAGTTAGTACCTCCAGCACCCACATCTAAGCCACCGCCATCTGTGGTTGCTGTTCCACCGCCAGCGCCTGCTGTGTTAAAAGTAAATTCATCAATTCTTAATACGTTTGATTGGCTAACGCTTGTGTTAAGAATAACATACCTTTTATCTGCAGAAATGGTCGGAGTAATCACAAGTTGGATCCCAGAGAATGCTGAGCTGATTTGTGGATTAAATAAACCGACTCGGTTAGCTGTTTGAGCTGATAAACTTGAAACAAAGTTTTGGCTCGTACCAAAGCTTACCAAAGCGTCTTCACCGTTAAATACGGTAACGTGTGGAGCTTGGTTTGTTCGACTTCTTCTGTTAGCATTTGTTGCTCGAATTAGAAAATCAACTTGAACATTATCGAGAAATGATCCTGATAATGAAAATGCTACAGGGGCACCTGAACCACCAAAAGAACCTGGTATTCTGGAAGACTCAGATCCAGCTACATCAAATGATCCTTGGTTGATTGGGAATGGGGTAGAACGATTATTGGGTCCTGGGTTTGCACGTTGTTGTAAAATTTGGCGACCTGTAATATTATCAACGGTCCCCGTTTGGTCGAACCCAGCATTTCCAAGATTTAAGAAAATATCAAAATCTACACCAATATCTTCAAGGAAGTTGCTATTGATCAATAAAAATCTTGATTCAATAGAAACCTGCTCGCCTAGTGTTTTGCGAAGTTCTTTTAAAAGATCACGAATAACACGATGGTTTTTTGGTGTTTGTTTTACAAATAAGTTGGTTCCGCCATATACTTCAATAGTACCTTGAACATTGCTTTCAGTGTTTGCACCAGCACCGCCGCCGAAGCTTAGGCCACCGCCGCCACCGCCGCCGATACCGCCACCACCTCCAGAGCCGCCACCGCCAGCTTGTTGTAGAGCAGCTTGGTTCCACTGGTCAAATCCGACGGATTCAATAATTAAGCTCGATAAATTTGTGATTCGCTGTTCGATATCTTGATCGCCTTGGCCGCCGCCGCCACCGCCGCCGCCACCGGTGCCGCCACCACCGCCGCCGCCACCGAAGCCGCCACCGCCGCCGCCGCCACCAAAGCCGCCACCGCCGCCGCCGGTGCCACCGCCGCCGAAGCCACCACCGCCTTGGCCACCGCCGCCGAAGCCGCCGCCACCACCGCCGCCACCGAATTGGCTATTTTCTGAATCGGATCTTTCGGTAAGTAGGTCAGCTACATAATAAACTTCAGGGACTAGGTTGACGGGTAATTCGCTGTCGATCGCAATGGTAAGTACGCCACGATCAATGACATAGCCTGCTTTAACACCTTTTCCAGCAGAAACAACTTCTAAGATTTTTTCTAAAGCGGTTTCAAATGTAACATTCGTTAATTGAAGAGAGATTAACTCATCTCGTGTGATACCACTAAACTCAAGTGACCCCCATAATGGAACGGTATTGATTCCACTTTCAGCTTCGAATTGATCTAGTATTTGGGATAATTCAAGATCTTGAAAATCAGGGGACCATAATCCTGTGACGAGTTGTTCGTAAATAACCTGATCTTGAGCAGATCCATATAATTGCTGGCCCTTTAATCGGCGTTCAGTCAATTCTTCCCAATCGGTTGGATAATTAATATGATCTGATTCAGGTTTGGCCGATCGACGAGCATCGATCAGAACTTTCTTTTCTTCTTTAAGTGCTTCTCGCTCAAATTTTAGTTGTTCTGTCGTTAGTTTCCAGAGCTCCATGTCTTCTTTCATCCATTGAGCTTGCTGGTGTTTTGGGTCTAGTTCAAGCAAACGTCCCAAAGTTGATGCAGCTAGGTTGTAATTTCTTTCGCGTTTGAATTCCAAAGCTTGAGCAAATAGTTCATCGATTTTTTTCTGACGAGCAGCTTCAACTTTGATTTGTCGATTAATTTCTTCTTTGCGGGCAGCTTCAATTTGTTTTAAGGATTCATTCTCTAAGTATGTTTTTTCTTCCTTAGAGATTCTGTCAAACAATAGTGATGTTTGGTTTTTCATTTCCAAGAATTTTTGTGCGCCCAACAATTGCTTGTTGTTTTCGAGGATTGCAATCATTTGGCTTACTTCGGCTTGTGCTTCATCAAATTGTTGCTGTTTGATAAAGTTGAAAACTTTGTCGCTGGTTGCTTGGAATGAGGTGTAAATGAAATCTGTTTGAACTTTGTTGGCTGCACGTACTCGATCAAGAATCGAAGATTGTTTTGTGCTTTGTTGCTGATGAGATTCATACTGGATTGATGCCGTGTTTTTCAAGCCCGTTTTGGCTGCTGAATTCTCAGGATCAATACTTAAGATCTGGTTGAAATAGTCTTTCGCTTTACCAAATTCATGATTTTCTAAAGCGGTATTTCCTTGTTGAACCAATAAGTTAATATGTTCGATTTCTTTTTTGTCTAACTTATCTTCAGATTTTTTGAATGGCCATAATGACAATCCATTATTTGTTTCGCTTTCAGGGGTTGAAGTCGACGCAGGTGCGGTTTCTTCAGAAGGTGTCGTAGTTTCTGTTTCAGATTGTTCAGGAGTTTCCACCGCATCAAGCACTTCCATAACTTCTGCTGAAGATTCTGACTCTTCTTCTGCCATTGTGATAGCTGGTTGAGGCGTTTGTATTGTTTCTACGACCGTTGGCTCAATCATTTCGACTGGCTCTGTTTCAGCGTCCATTGATTCTTTTTTTGGCATTTCAGTGCTAGATGAATCTTGGTCAGGCTGTTGTAATTTTTGGCCTTCAATCTTTTTGAGATAAGATTGTGGGGTTGTAAAATCACCGCCGCGATCAATAAGGGAAAGCTTTACGCCACTTCTTTGAATTTTAAGAAAACCATCACGAGCTGCATCAAGTTCGCCATTTTTAAATTGCTTCTTGCTGGCAACGTAAAGGGCTTTCATTTCTTTTTTATTTTTTGCTAGATACGCTTTAATACTTTCTTGGTGACGCTTGATACGTTTTTGGGTGGTTTCAGGCAGGAAGTCTTTGTATTTCTGGGCTTTGTCAAAATTATTTGATGCCTGGCCAACGTCACCGTCTTTGAATAGTTGTTCACCTTTAGCAATCAGGGTATTTACTTGAGTTTGTACTTCAAGCCCTTCATTTGCTTTGGCAGATAACTCATCCCGTTTGGCGGCCTGGTCGGCGTTAAGGTTTCCATTGAGGCTCTTTAGTTGGGCAATGGTTTTCTGTGCCAGGAAGTATTGATTTCGTTTTAATTGTATTTCAGCTGTTTTGATGAGATCGGCAGCTTTGCGTTGCTGCGAAACTTTCATCGAGTCATCAGAATCTTGTGCTAAAGCTACGTGGGTGGCAAAAAATGAAACAACCAATGCCAGAGCCACCAGGGTTAGCAAAATCGGGCCAAATTTTATCTTGTTAGAGTCCAAAGGGGGTGTTTGGCCGTTGATCCTCATGTTATTCTGCAAGATTCTAACTCCTTTTACATATAAGGGATACTGTTGGATGTTCTCCCGGAACTTCTGCCCGTAGTTTTGCCCGCCTCGGTGGCAAAAGACACTCTATTTCTAATCCAACAACATACTGTGGTGACACATCGCTTTACGGTTGGGCCTTTTGGCAAGTAAATCACAAATTCTGAGGCTTTTAGTGATCTTTAGTTTAAATAAGATTGCGCTGAGTTGCAATCAAAAAATCAATGATACCATAGTCGTATCGGTATGTCAAATAAGTACTTTTGAGAATCCGGGGGTGTGAATCAATCGTGTTAAACAGGTTAAGATATTATAAAATAATTGTTTACGACGCCTCTTGACGAGCGTAAAACTGTTGTGTCGTGCTTATTGAGGTTAGGGCTGGCCTTTGGCAAAAACTTTATTTTTTCTGGAAAAGAAATGGAATACCTGCAGAATGTGGATTTAGGTAATTTACATCAAACATTGCAAAATTTGTTTGAGTTCGTATGATAGGTGCGATGAAAAACGATAAGCATATTTTAACGATTGAAACGTCCGGGCGTATTGGCGGGGCCGCAATATCTATTGGGCCTCAAATAATTGGTAGTAAGGAGTTTACGGGGTCTCAGAAGCACACCTCTCAGCTTTTTCCTACCATTGAGGCGCTTTGTAAAGATGCTGGCTGGCAGCCTGATCAAATAGAGCAAATCTTTGTTTCGTCAGGACCTGGCAGCTTTACCGGGCTTCGGGTGGGTATTACCGCGGCGAAAGTTTTAGCCTACGCGAGTGAAATGGATGTGGTGTCTGTGCCTAGTATGGATGCATTGGTTCTTAATATGAATCAGGACTTACCAGAAGAGGCGGAAAGGATTGAGACATTCGTTGTGGTCATGGATGCGAAACGTCAGCAGGTTTATGCCGCGATATATCAGCGAACTGGTGGAAGTGATAATTCTGCTGGCAGCCATGTACCAGGATTTGATGTGGTACTGCCTGCGTCTGTATTAACTCCCAGCGAGTTGTTGGAAAAATTGGATGGGCCTGCGGTTATTTTGGGAGAAGGATTGCGTTGGCATGGTTCGTCCTTAGAGGCGGATGGTATCGTTCATTTAGAGGAAGATCCATTTTGGCAGCCGAGGCCGGAGAATGTGTTGCAGTGCGGATTATTGCTCGCTGAAGATGAGCAATTTACAGTGCCAGAAGATTTGATACCGATTTATTTGCGTCGACCTGAAGCGGTGGAAAAATGGGAACAGCTTCATGGCACAGATGCTTAGGTCAGATTTAACATGTTACAATCCAGGGAATCACTAGAGCAAGCTCAAGATCGAGATTTAGCTCCTTATGCCGTAAAGGCAACAGAGAGCAAAGGGCGCAAGTTCGATGAAAAAGAGCATGATTATCGCACCTGTTTTCAGCGGGATCGGGATCGTGTGATTCATTGCAGTGGGTTTAGACGCTTGGATGCGAAAACGCAGGTCTTTTATGATTCCAAAAGTGATTATACTCGTACGCGATTGACGCATACGATTGAAGTGACGCAGATTGCTCGGACGCTGGCTCGGATATTATCATTGAATGAAGATCTGGCGGAGACAGCGAGTTTGGCGCATGATTTAGGGCATCCACCTTATGGTCATTGCGGCGAATATGTGTTGGATGATTTAATGGAAGGTCATGGCGGGTTTGAGCATAATGCTCAGTCGCTAAGAGTTGTCGAGTATTTGGAGCATCCTTATCCAGAGTTTCGTGGTTTGAATTTATCGTATGAAGTTTTGGAGTGTTTAGCCAAACATGAAAGTCGTTACGATCGGCCCGATTTAAAAGATCTTTATGGCACAGATCAAGCCCCCTTGGAAGGGCAGATCGCTGATTTGGCAGATAGCATTGCTTACAATTCACATGATTTGGATGATGCCTTATTTTTTGGGTTGATTGATGAAGAGGATTTGAAAGATATTTCACTCTATCAGCAATTCAAAAGCGAATTTGACAAATCCTATCCAGACTCGAATCGTTATACGAGGCGTTTGCGATGTGCCAAGCGTCTGATTGATTTGTTGGTCAGTGATACCTTGGAAGAGTCGAATCGTCTTATCGGAAAGTATCGGCCTAAAACCATAGAAAATGTTCGCAATTGCGAGATTAAGTTAATTAGTTTATCCGAAGATGCAAAGCAACGTTTAGATCAATTAAGCGATTTTCTTTATAAGAAAGTTTACATGCACCCAGATGTTGCCGCAGCAACTGAACGTGCAAAAAAAGAATTGGGTTTTTTATTCAATTATTTTGTCGATGATCCAAATCATTTACCGAGTCGCTATGAGAGTCGAGTGGCCGAGCAGGGTATTCATAAAGTAGTCTGTGATTATCTGGCCGGGATGACTGATCGATATTGTCATACACTTTATGAAAATGAAAGCTAAGGGAAAAAAGATTTAGCCCGCTTGTTGTTTTCTGAAAAATCGATTGATAGGTTCTGGTAGGGGACGGGAATGATTAAAGATGCCTGGTACCTTTAATTGGTACTACAAACCAAACGATTAAACCTGTAATGCTGTAAGGTTAATGATAAGGTTTTTAAAACATGAGCGATAATGAAGAAAGACGACTGGCTTTAATTGAATTAATCGAACAAGCATTTGGTGACGTCAAGTTGGAAGATGGTATCTCGCTGTCACAATCAGAACTCTACGATGAGTATGTCACTGATAAGAAAAGTCTGGCAAAGGCACGAGCTAAAGATACGGAAGAATCCTGGACGCAAATAGCTAAAGAAAAGATCGACAAATATCATATTGGTAGCATAGGTGGTTTATCATTTCTGGATGAAAAAGGAATGCGATTTTATCTTCCAGCTTTTATGACAAATGAATTGAAATTTAACGAGCAGGAAGAAAATTCAGAGTATGGTTATGTTGACGATCTCATTTATACATTAACACCCCCCAGATCAAAATCCAGAGGAGAGTACAAATATTTCCTTGATAGGTTTGGGAATTTCACCAAGGATCAGGTTAACGCCATCGTGCAATTTCTAAATTATTTGCTTGAAGATCCAAATGATATTGAAGAAACGAAAATCGCATTTAATTACTGGGAAAAGCGATTATGTGAATACCCTAAACTTAGTGAACCCGATTGTTAGACCAGAAGTAACTAAAGATCGCTATTGCTTTTGATTACCACCAAGTTGATCTTTAAAATTCTTCTCTTTTACACAAGCAAGATCGTGTTGGCCATTTTAAACCGCTCACAGATATTTCGATTATCTTGTTTCCAAGTTCATCAATATCAAAATCTAATAATAATGCATTTTCGATGTTTTGCGTAATGAAACCAATTACTCCTCCTGTAACCTGTTCAAACTTTACATTATAGTTGAAATTAAAAATTGAATCTAATAAATATAAACCGCATTCACGCGTGTATTCACAGGACACATATACGGGATTTGCATTTAATTGATGTAAAGACTTTATGTAATCATTAAATTCGTTTGTTTTTAATAATTCATAACCAATTATAAATTTATATATATTGTTATAAGGTATATCTTTGAATGCTGAAAATAGGTTTTTGTTTTCCTCTAGTGAAACAAGCTCGTCTTCCGTTATTTCTTTATTACATAGCGTGCTAATTAAAGGTAAGTATTTTTTTATAAAAAATTTATAAGTTAGTTTTTCGCTCATTGTTAAATATTAGTTCTTTTCAGTATATAAAACACACTAGCTAGATTTGTTGGACAGAAATCTGACTATCCTACATATCTTCATATCTAATCTGAAGTTTTGTTTATGGCATCATTTTCATAAGCCATTTTAATAGGGTATTGGATTCGGAATGGGATACTTTTTGCATGATTTTGGATGCCATTTCTGTGAAGTCGATCAGGGTTTTCATTTGGTCATTAAAGGTTTTTACTTCTTTTCCCTTTAGTGATTTGGTCGTATCGTAGCAGTCGTGGAGTGCTGATAGGGCAGGGTCAATTTCACGGCGTTTACGCTGTTGTGAGACGGTTGCAAAAATTTTCCAAGGATCTTTCAATCCTTCGAACAGATCTTTGCGTTCTCCTGGGACTACTACTTTGCTGGCGACTCCCCAATTGATTAATTCTCGCAATGACTGATTGGCATTGCCGCGGGAGATTTGTAATTCTTCCATGATTTGATCGGTTGATAGCGGTTCTTCAGATATCATCAGAAGGGCGTGAATCTGTGCCTGGGTGCGATTGATGCCCCAGTCGCTGCCTAGAGCGCCCCATTGTGCGATAAATTTTTGTCGTGCCTGTGTCAGGGGGTTGTTTAACATAACATGCTCCTTTATTAAAAGGTTATAGACCTATTATACCATGTCAGGTGTCGATGAGGGAATAAATTTTCACAAAATACTGAAAATAATATTTGATATATAATATTTTCAGTATATACTGAAAATAAAGATAGTTTGTTATTTGATACATTCATAGAAGAAGGAGCTCGTCATGGCAACAATACCATTTGATACACATCGTTTATTTCAGCAGGTTCCCTGGAAGGACTTGGTACGATTGACACGTTTTGAAACGTTACGGGAAGTGTTTTTGTCCTTGCCATGGTTTGCCGGTTCTTTGGTGTTTGCTTATCTGGGCTGGTATCTTTTCGCTTTATTATGTTCATTTGTGTTTTTTTTAACAGGCTTGCGGCAAGTTCATAATGCGTATCACTATACACTCGGATTGAGTAAGCCAGATACTGAATGGTTTTTATTTGTGATGAGCCAATTGATGCTTGGGTCGATGCATGCGGTAAAATACAATCATCTCGAGCATCATAAACATTGTCTGACAGAGAATGATGTTGAAGGTAAATGCGGTCGTATGAACCTGCTGCAAGTACTTTTGTTTGGTCCATTTTTTCCGATTGAACAACATGTAAATGCATTACGCCATGCGAAAGGGCGTCAGTATCGATGGATTGTATTTGAAATCTTATTGAATGCCGTCGTGTTAGTGTGGGTTTTCGGCTATAGCGAGATATTTTGGCTGCAGTATCATTACTTAGCTATGCTGGTCGGGCATTGCTTAACCGCTCTTTTTGCCGTTTGGACGGTGCATCATGATACACCAGATAGTCATAATTTCGGTCGTACACAACGTGGTAAATGGCAAAATATATTAACGTTTAATATGTTCTTACATGCCGAACATCATTTGTTTCCTGGTGTCCCAACATGTCACTTAGATGAATTGGCCGGTCGTATAGATAAAGTGACACCTGAGATAAAGTCGCAAAATGTTTTGTAGGTTATTTGTAGGGAATAGGTTTCTTTAAGTACACATTTGATGGGATAATTGCAGGTCAGTCAGTGTGTTACCCGTAATAAAGGTGGGCAGGAATCTGCCCACCTTACATTAATGCAATTTATCTTTTATCTCATTGGAGAAGGGAGTCATTAATGGCGCAGGCTATAATATTCTTGTTAGATGTATAGAACTGGCGTATAAGTGATTGCTAAGTAAGTTTAGTGTTTCATGATGTTGTCGATTAGAAGAGAAAAGGATTTTATGAATAATCAAAGTCATCAATATGGTCAGGGGCATGACTCATTACCTGATATTGGATGTGATCGCCCTGATATCGTATTGGAAATACCAGAGCGTGAGCATGAAGAACGTTTGTTTTTGACTGAAGACTTATGTGTGGTGGATGAAGAACATTTTTTTGTTCGTGGCGTGATTAAGATTCCTATCCATGATCTTGAGCGTGATCTAGGCATTGGTGTTTGGGTGTCACATAGCGAAGAAAATTATATGACTTATATCAAAAATCCAGATTCATCTGAGATAGGTCCCTTTTTTGGGTGGCTCTCGAATGAGTTGTCCTGCTATGAAGAAAAGACCTATTGTTTAAAAACCATGGCACATTATCTGGGAAACAATATGCGGCCGGAAATCGATCTTGAACCGACAGATCATCCACTCTCACTCGATCAAAAAAATGGCATTAGCTTGCAGCGAGCCTGGGATCTGGTGCATCATTATATAAAATAGAGAATAGGAGGTGTTTCGATGGGGGAAGTTAATTTAGAAATAGAAAGGGAATTATTTAGACAATTCATTGCTTCAAATCGTATCGATCGTTATTTGTGGCATTTAGAAAATGAAAAAAGACGAGATAGAATCTTTGGCGACTTGCGGGACACCTCTTATTTTAATCAAAAGAAGATTACTGAGGTTGAATCAGAGAAGGAAATATTTGAGTTTTTAAGAGATAGAAACATTGACAAAGAGATTTATTTAATATGCAGTGAAGAAGAGATTGATGGCAGTTTAGTTCATTTATCAGAATTGGATGATCAGCGGTATTGGTCTGCTGAAGAAATATTAGGGTATTCTCGAGATCAAAAGGTAGGGTTCTTTAAAAACCATGAGTGGTGGTTTTATATCTTGAAGTGAATTCAGGGTGTTTACGTATAAGGGAACGGGAAAAGTTCAATTCTTTATTGAAATTTAATATATTATATTACGCAGTTAAAAAATTCTCTGCATTTGATTGTGACTTTATTTAAATATAAGCGGTTGGCCTGATTATGCCAACCGCTTACTTCTTTGTGATTTTTTGTTTTTATTACAAACAAAACAAAAAATTAATTTATGGACAGGTACCTGTGTAGGTGTCATCCCAAATTGTTTCATCGGCCGAGTCGACATCAAAATCATGATCAAAGTCAGCACGATGGTCATAGCTTGCATCACCTTTGGATGTATCCATCGCATCATCCAAAATGGTTTTGTCGTCACAATCCACATCGTCATCTCCGTCGGCGTCACCTGTTGCATGCGGTAATGCCGTCCAGGATGTTGCCCAACTGCTTTGCACTAGAATTAAGCGTGCCGTATTTAACCAGAGATAGACTGTTACACCGCCAGCAGGTGTTCCAGTGCCTAATGCCGTTGAATCAGACAGCGTGCCTTTTAGCGTGATAATTTTAGGTGTTGAACGAGATGCTGTCGAGTAGGTGTAGATGTTAGGATCTGAATCGACATTATCAATTTTAAAGCTCGACCCAAATACCCAAACGGAACCATCGTCACGAATATCCACAGCAGAACCGCTGCCTGGCAGTGTGCCGCCTGAGATCATGACTTTACCTACGCCGCCGTTGTCATCAAATTCATCTGCCAGGACTGTTTTTTCAAGCGTACCTCCGGTAATTATCATGGTACTATCATTGAAAGCCCGAGCAATATCTTTCAAGGTACCGCCGCTAATGATTGCCGTCGAATCATTACGTAGCTCAACGTCATCATGAATGGTGCCATCAGAAATTTCAATCGAAGATCCTGAATTGGCACGAACAAAACCGACATTACCACCTTTGATATATAGCTCATTAGAACTATCGTTCAAAACGGTTGAGCCCATGATATCCGGTCCATTACCTCCGGTGTCATCAATGGTGACTTTGGCATCATTGCCAGCAGCTATATTACCAATGACATCATCCAGGATTGTAATTTCTGTATTGGCACCTGGGCGAATCTCAAAAACGCGTGCGCTACTTTGGAAAGTTACATCCGAGGCTGTTGTTGAGGTTGTGTGGTTAATTCTTAACCAGTTGTCATTATAGGTAAAGTTGCTGACATTACCTACGTAACCATTCAAGTCGGCAAATGTAATGACATTGTTGCTGGTCAATGCACTGCTGAAGAGATTAAAATCTTTGCGGTCGATATCACCGTCACTATCCAGATCGGCATCCCAGTCTATCACCGAATCGGTCGTGCTGGTTTGATAGCGTTTAAATGATTCAAAAAATATATCGATGTCATTTGGATCAACAAGCCAGTCATTATTCATATCACCTGTCAAGAGAACACCTATATCGACCAATACTGGATAATCGCTATCTTCATCGATCGTCCAGTAATCGTTACTGCCATTGGTCGTTTCGCCTTTAAAATCCCAGCCATCATCAGTGAAGGTTACTTTCTTTTTCATGTTCGCTGTTGTTTCACCCGTGAGGCCTGTTGTTGGTTGAGGGTTTTCGCCATGCCCATTTAATGAAGAATTGACATCTGAATCCCAAAAACAAGCGTTGGGATCATTCGGAAGTCGCCAGCCAGTAAATCCCCCTAAACGATCATTGGTTCCAGAAACAACTCCGGTTGAATAACAATCTACAATTGTACCAAACCGATCTGCGACCAGCCCGCCAGCCCCATAGGCATCAACATGAGTTCCCACACTTGCACTGGCACGTGAATAACAGTTTGTAATGGTTCCTTTATTGACTGCTACGAGTCCCGCGGCATCGCCAAGATCTCCGCAGGCACCTCCTGGCAGCGTATTCGATAAAACGACGCTACCCGTAGAAAAGCTGAGATCGACAGTTCCGCTTTGAATATATGCTATTAAACCACCAGCATGTGTTACAGCATCTGAAATATCCACATCGATCGCAAATGATTTTTCAACCGAAGCTGAACTATCCATACGGCCAACTAAACCACCTGTATTTAAACAGCCACCCGTTGTCGTAGGACTGATCGTACCACACTGAATGACATCGCCGCCCACCAATTGACCCACCAATGTTCCGCTGTGGCTGGTCACGGTTTTGGCCAATGTTAATGTCGCATCTTCCAGCAAGACTTCTTTGATTGTGCCGGTTACATAGCCAAATAAACCATTATTAACGCCGGTATTGGTCGTATAAGAATAATTGGAAATGGTATATGAATCACCGTCAAATTCACCGCTAAATGCTGTTGTAGACGAACCAATGGGATTAATGGAAGTGCTAGTTAAATCAATATCGGCTGTTACAACAAAATATTTCCCCCAGTCTTCTGAATGATTACTCAATTCGACTAATTGCGTACTGTTGGAAATTTGATATGGATCACCAGATGTTCCGGCGCCTCCAGCATACGTTCCCGTTGCCAAAGCGGGTGTTGATAATACTAATATGACATAAATGGAAAGTAGGATTTTTGAATATACGTTTTGATTTTTTCTTAGGTTCTGATCATGTTTTGATTGCTTGGCTAAGTCATACATCGTCTAATACCCCTTTCGATTTGTAAAGGTCTTTAAGTTTTTTTAAGTAACATTTAAAACATATTCAATAGTATCTATGCGCGCACATTTTTCGCTATTGAGTTAAATGAATTTAGACAAGTGTTACAAAAAACGTCTATCGTGTATGCCTGTTTTCATAGATTTAGTAGTTATGACATGTTGTTTAGTCTATTTTTTTAAATCTATAAAAACCTTCTTGAACTTTCATACGTACACGAACTAAAACATGAATTGAATAGTGAGAACTCCCGCATTCCATGACTATTCCCAGCATTTTCTTACTTATTTCCCCTACGCCTAATAAAATTTTATAACAAATTTGTTCAAAGTCAAGTTAGAGAATTGTCAGGGGAATCAATCTAAGGGTTTACGGAAGTTTATTTTCACTTATTTCGTACGCAAACAATTAGGCTCGTTGATGTTATTAAAATATAAGAATTTTAAATTTAAATTTTCAAATAAATAATAAAAAGTGTTTAGGATGGAAGTTTCATTCGGTAAACAGATCGGATGATATTGTTGCAGAGATTTTCAACGTGTTTGTCCATGATTTTTCGGAGAGTATTTTTGATGTTGAGACTTTCAGTAGAGTAGGTCATGATTTCTTTAGTTATCTTAGTATGTAAAAATTGATAAAGTATCGTAAAAAAACCAGGTGCAAACCAAACAAAATTAATCTTTGGGGAGTGGTACTTGATAGTCACTGGCGAGATAGCTGAACAGATCAATGATTTCCTGATCGGTTAGATTGAGTAATAGACCGTCAGGCATCATCGAATTGGGGAAGGTATCGATTTTTTCGATATCTTCCTGGTTGATCACAATTTGATCATTAGGAGTTTGCAGGGTAATCGATTTTTCACTTTCTTTTTTGATCGAACCTGCCAAGATGCTCCCTGATTTAGTGCGAACCATGCATAGTTGGTAATCGTCTGGGATCAAGGCGTTCGGATAGAGGATGTTTTCAATCATATAGTTTACATCCTTGCGATCAGAACCTGTTAGTTCTGGGCCACTTACGCTACCTTCGCCAAAGAGCTTATGACAGGCAAAACAGCGAGCATTATAAAGCACTCGGCCATTAGATCTATCTGCATTTTCTAAAGCATCTTCAGTAAGTAGGTTTTCATATTTTTCCTGGAGATGTTTTTTGGCCGAGGCTTTGGGACGAATAGAGCCCCAATTTTTCTTTAAGAGTCTGTTGATCTCTTTGTCATAGAATTTTTGTATTTTCTGCACGTTAAATGTATCAAGATCTCTTGGGCTGATTTTTCCAGCATCGACCTGTTGAAGTAACGCTAATGCATATGTTTTTCTTGTGGCTAGCGTATTGATGGCATCTTGTTTTTGTAGAGAATCAAACGTTTCATATTTATCAAGAATCGCTTTTGCCGTGCTGTCGTCGTCATAACTCGCCAGGCCTCTAAGTGCCAGGCCACATAAATCCTGATCTGTCAAAAAGCCATGAAGTATTGGTGAAAGATTTTTTGTTTTATTATCGATAAGAGAGCTTAGAGCTTTTTGGCGAAAGTCTAATGCAATTGTGTGGTCTTCAGCAATTGTTGTAAGGCGTTCAATCGTGTTGAGATCACCAAAACCTCTGGCCACTTGCAGGGCGGCTAATTGAATTTCCAAATTATTAGACTTTAAACAATTATTATAAACACTATTCCAGGATTGAGGCGGGCGAGGTTTTTGGTAGTCGGCTAGAGCAATCTGCAAACCATGTAATATGTCCAATTGAACAGTCTCTTTTTTTGTTTCTGATAATAAGCGAATGAGAGGTTCCAATGTTGTTTCGAATGTGTTTGAAGATAATTCGCTGGCAAAGCGACGCGTTATGAATTGTCGAATGGTTGAAGATGTTGATTGCGACAGAAGATATAAGCTTTTGTTTGCATCCGTTTTGATCAGCGGCTCGATGGCATACCAGCACATCATTGTCAAGTTGTGATCATCTTCAAGAAACGAATTCGCAGCTAGATTCTCTGCAATGGGCCAGTATTGATTTGGTTGATATCTTTGGAGCCCTGAAGCAATATGGAGGCATACCAAAGCAGAAGTGTCTTCTTTAGCGTGTTTTGCTAATTTATCAAGCGTTTCTTTCGAAGCGAAAATCTCTTCTGTAAGATAACGCACAGCCCAGCATCGGATATGTTCATTCGAGTGATCGAGTTGTTGCAATAAAAAGGATTCTGTCAAGCCATCTACGGCATAAAGTGCCCACATGAACCGGAGTTTGCGTGTGATGTCAGTTTGCTTTTTATAATGATCCAGAAGAGTTTTCCTGGTTGAATCTAAATTCGTTCTGGCAGAGGATCGTTCTTGAAGGATTCTTCGTGCATGTCGAACATAAAAATCATTTTTATGAAACATCATGTCAATTAATTGCTGATTAGATAATTTTGCTAAGTTGAAAGGCTCTAGAGGCTTTGACTTGCCATACGTGATTTTATAAATTCGTCCCGTTGATCGACTAATCTCATCAAAATCATGACATTCACCTGTGTCGTGCCAATCGGTAATAATGAGGCCACCATCAGGTCCCGTTGTCATTGCTGAAGGGCGGAACCAATTGTGATTCGTGAGTAAAAAGTCAGGTGCATGCGAACCGATATAGCCGGATTTATGACGCCTTAATGTATCGCGATTCATTCGATTGCCATGAATGTTCAGGACGAAGAAATCGCCTCGATATTTATCTGGAAAATTATCTCCTAAGTAAACAACAGCACCGGAATGTGAGTGTCCACCGCCAGCGGTAGAGTGTACGCCTTGGGCACCGCGAGAGGACATCCAATCCCCACCACCCCAATGAATATGGTCTGCGGCGGTTTGCATTAAGTCGTACGTATAAGGATTGTTGTCTTCTCCCCATTGTCGTTTGTATCGTCCACCAGGAATTAAGTGCCAGAGGTGCTCTATGACGTTATTCGCCATGAAGGCTTGTCCATGATCATCAAAATCAATCGCCCAGGGATTGACAGTGCCATGAGCCACATCTTCTAGAATATGTTTGGTTGGGTGATATCGCCAGATGCCAGCGTTCATTTTCATGCGTTGATCTTTGGGGGTTCCAGGTTTACCGGCATATGATGTTCCCATGACGCCATGCCGTCCCCAAAGCCAGCCGTCTGGAGACCAGGTTAAGCCGTTGGCACAATTGTGCATGGAATCTTCTTCATTGAAACCATCTAAGAGAATTTGAGCAGGGCCGTCTGGTTTATCATCTTGATCACGGTCGGGTATGAAAATCAAATGAGGCAAGGAGATCAGCCATACACCGCCAAAGCCAAGTTCGATACTGGTTAAGTTGCAGCCATTTTCCAGAAAGACTTTCTTTGTATCAAACTGACCGTCATTATCCTTATCCTCATAAATCGAAACGCGATCCACATCTTTTGCTTTATGCCAATAGGGATATGAAAAATTTTCGATGACCCATAGGCGACCACGATCATCAAACGTCATGGCGATCGGCTGTAGTATGTCCGGTTCATGGGCAAATAATGAAATCTCGAATCCCTCAGGCAAAGTCATTTTGTTAAGTGACTCTTTTGCAGAGAGTGAATACTTATCCTTAGATTCAGTATCATTTAAGCCGGGAGGAATTTGTCCAAAGCTATTTAAGTTATAGTGGGCAGAAAAAAGTAAAAACGATAACAACACTAAAAATTTTGATTTTATAATCATACAGACACTTATTTGTTAGAGTGGAAATATACTATAAACATATAGTGTAGTGAATTGAATAATCTAATATATCTAATGTCACAGTAATATCAATTATAAAATGATATTACTGGGGCATCGAATGTATCTCAATTCGGCAAAACCAATTATGTGTTTTGGTGATTAAAATATGTCGTGTTATTGTTTCTTATTCAACCATCCAATTACAAGCCATAGCCGCGAAATCGATTAGATTAAAAATATTATCGCCGCCTAGTGGAGCAAAATCAGGTGTTGACGTTCCTGGTTGTATCCACTCTAGAATAAAATTTTTAATTTGGTAGCTATTTGGTGTATTGGACAATAATGTTGCCCAGTCACGCATGTTAACAATGTTATCGCCGCATAAAGGATAATGATCATATTTCAAGTGCCGAGAAAGCCAATGTTCAGATAATATCGTCAGGTCTTCTATGCTTACGCCATTGGCTTGAAAATCCCCTATATAAGGCATCCATTGCAGCCTTGGCCGGCTCATATTCTTTTGTAGTCGCCATATCGAACTAAAGTCCCATCCTTTGTCGGCAAAAGTTGACGTTTTTAAAAGATTGTCAGTTGTTTCATCAAATAACTCGTCTGGGTCTTCTCCTGTATCACTGCTGCCAACGCCATTTAGGTCTTGATTGACACTTTTATCCCAGAAGCATGCTTGGATGTCATGTTCTCTGTATCGTCCAAGGAAACCACCTAAAAATCTACTCGTGGGTATACCTGTCACTTTTCCACTGGCATATGAGTTTATGATAGAAGTACCTCCCTCGCTTCGACCAGCTAATCCTCCAGCATAATCCGAAGTAATATTGACATCACCCAATGCAAAACAATTACTGATACTCGCAAAGATATACTGTTGGCCAACAAGACCGCCACATGTATTTTGACCTTGTATGTCAACATCAGCATAAGATTGATCGATTGTTGAAGAGAAAATGTTATCACCGACCAAACCCCCAATACCTGAAAATAAGAAGGTTGCTGGGTTTACTTGTATAAACCCTGTTGCAGAACAATTTTCAATCAGAGCGCTTTCTGTATTGGTGCCAACTAATCCACCAGTAAAACTAAATGATCGTATATTGCAATTTTTAACATGGCAATTATCAATTCTTCCACCCTTGTTAATACCTGCGATTGACCCAACAAAAAAGGACCAATAGGTATCAATAGTCGTTTTCTCGAGATAAATATTTTTCAATAGGGCATCACTGCATTCAAGTTGTCCAATGAGTCCATGTCCTTGTGTAAAATGTGGATCACTTATCTCGATATTTTTAATAGTGTGGTTGTTGCCATCGATAGTTCCTGTAAAACTATAGGGTAAGTCTGCAATCACTTTGTAATCTATGCCATGCATATTTAAATCATTAGTGATGATGAAATGTTTATCAATGAGTCGTGGGTTATGGCCAATACTATTCAGTTGGGATTCATTTGCAATTTGGTAAGGAGAATTGATATCGCCTGTTCCGCCTGCGAATATAGGTAATGCCGGTGGCGTCTGAAGCGTATACCAATGAATTGGGTATCCTCCGCCATTAGGCATTGCCCAGTCGTCACTTCCGCCATTTGATAGTTCATTGATAAAGTCCCATCCTTCATTTATAAACGTGTTTTCTTGTTGCAGCTGTTGTGTTGTTAATCCTATCCCTGCGGCACTATTTAGTAAACCGCTGGTTTGTGTATCCCAAAAACAACTAATGATGGGAGATATGTTATTGAGAGGGAGTGTAAAAGTTACTCCAGCAAAACCACCAACATCCTGAGAGCCTAAAACGCTACCGGTGCTGTAGCAATTTTTTATTTGAAGTGGGGATAAATCGCCAGCAAAGCCGCCAATGGTTTCTTCTCCTGAAACATTTCCTCTTGCAAAACAGTTAGAGATGATACCTCCGCCACCAAGAAATGAACCACTATTACCCATGAAACCACCCGTAGAACTAAATCCAGTCGTATCGGCGCTACTGCTACAATTACTAATGTGTCCACTTTCAATGAAGCCGATAAAGCCACCAACGTTGACCTCACCTTCTACAGTTCCACCTGTGACATGGCAATCATATATTTTTGCAAAAGAGTCTAGATAGCCAACTAACGCGCCCACGTTTCTAAATTCCTGTGAAAAACTATAAGTAATATTTGGAGAAACTAATTCTAAATTTTTGATAGTGCCATCAGCGACATATCCAAATAAGCCAATAAGTGATGTTCTAGGCCCATTGTCAGAATAGGAAAAATCTGAGATCGCAAAACCATTTCCGTTGAAACTTCCAGTAAAGGGCATATTGTTATTCGGGAAATTAAACGGGTTATCTGTAAAACCTATTATAGGAAATTCTTGATTCGTATATTGCGAAAGCGAGATGTTGTTCATTAGGATGAAATGTTTATCCCATCTCGAAGGTAAGGTTCCGATGAGAGCCATTTCTGATCCTGATGTAACTTGATAGGGGTTGTCTTTTGAGCCGTCGCCAGTAAAGCCTTCGGCATATTCTATCTCCAGATAGGGTCTGAGTTGTTCGGTGTTGAATTCTCGACTGTAAAATTCTGCTATGCCGTTATTACTTGCCAATCGAAAGCGTGTCATGTAAACCGTTAGGATTTGATCTTGAACATAAGCTTTATCAGATTCTTCTGGGATGTCAAAAAAGTTATCTCCAAGTATGATGTCGGTATCGCCGGGTGAAAGTTCCGTTGGCACAAAGAAATTACCTGCATTGATCTCTAATTCCAGCCAATCGTCATTGTTTCGGTCATTGACAATAGTTGCTAATGTTCCAGTTAATGATGAACAATTTAATCTTAATCTCGCACGAACGATAGCTTTGCCTGCAGGTAGTGAAGATAAATCAAATTTTAAGACAGGAAAAAATTCACTCGAGCTGCTTTTTCCGAATTTGAGAAGAGTTGATGAACCAAAATTTTGAGATGGGTTTCCCGTGTCGGTATAAGCATCAGCAATGGGAAATAAATAACTTAGGCCACCAGTGGCAAATTGGGCGTTACCAAAATCAATGTTTGCTACCGTTTGTTGAGCAGCGAGTGTGACGTTATATGTTCCGACACCGCCTGGCATGGTTTGTGTCCAACCGGTCACATTTGATTCTGCAATAGTATAATTGCCGGGAGCAATATTTTGAAACTGGTAATCTCCGTTTATATCTGTAACGGTATTCGGTTCGTTTAAATCATGAGCCCCATTATTGTTTAGGTCAAGGTAGATATTCCAGTCAGCTAGACCGGGCTCGCCAATATCTTTGGTGTGATTTTTGTTTAAATCGTTGAATTTAGTTCCTTCAATGGTGCCGCCTGTGCCAATGACATTAATGGTGTAATCTTCGACTTCACCATAACTGGTCGTTCCGCATGATGTAGCGAATGGGTCACTGGTTGACCAGAAAAGCCGGACACGTAAACGAGTGGACCCGCTTAACGCATGATTTGGAACAGTAAAGTTGCTTTGAAAGAATCCATAAAAACTTTGTTCATGGATGAGTTCATCGAGATCGTTAAAATCACCATCCTGATTCCAGTCAATCCAAGCCATAAGTTTATCCCCTTGATATCCGGTAAGCGGTTGTCCTCCAGGTGTGGCAGTCGTGACGGAATGGGTGTAGGATTGCCCTACTTCCAAGGTGGTAGATAACCCTGTATAATCCGAATAATTATTGCAAGGGGTTGCTGAGTTGTTAAGGGTGTTTAGTTGGACTGTATAAATATATTCATCACACCCCCCTGACGCAGAGCAGTAGGTTTGTGCCTGAGTTGTTGTGATGTTTAGTGAAATTAATGAGAATAGTAAAATAAATTTTAAATATCTCTGGATCTCAACCATACCTGCCTCCTGGTTTGATTAAACAATTATATGTTTATAAAATGTGATTTCCCTTTTTCACTCTAAATCATTGTATTTAAACCTGCAATTCTATTCAATCGCAATTATGGTGATTTGAAATTTATAGTGTGTTTAATTTATGTTGAGATATATCAAAAGGTTACATGCGATATTTGTCAAAAGGTGTTGCTCGTGTGATCCTTTTTGTACAACCAAGTCGGTCTAGCCAGAGGATTTATGAGGCAAAATGACTCGAATCTGCTGGAAGTGAATTTTCGATTGGATTTGTATGTCTAGTCAAGGGTAATAGAATCGCTTGCATCAAAGTTATTTGATGTTGTATTTAAACGTAGTGTTATCGTACCAATTGCATCTAATTGATCTGCATTTTTGATAGTCAGTTTAAACGTACATTTGTTTAAATCAATTGTGATTGATTGGATGTCGCCATTAGATTTTTTCGGTTTTTTATAGTTGAATATACCTGTTTTTTTTGTAGTGAAAGAGCCTGCTGGTAGTGTTTCAGAAAAAGTGTTATTGCCAATCCAGCTAATGGTGATTTCTTCTGTGGTCAAATCCAGGTTTGCCAATGAAGAGGTGATCTCACCTTTTGCATTTAATGAATCGCCTTTTTTGCTCGATTTTACTTTAGCGTTTGTGATGTCTAAAGCATCAAAAACACCTGAAAGTAAGCATAGTGGTAATAGGTTTTTTGCATTAATATCTTCAAGGCTATCGTAAATCATAATGCCAGCGTAGGTGCCAAAATCCAATTCCAACTTAAAGGGCAGTTGAAACCCTGCAAGGTTGATATCTTTGATAGATATGTCGTAACTGTTTTTCTTGAAATCCAATGTTAATGTAGCGACATTGCTGGTGAGTAAGTCGGGGCTTTTATAACTAAACTTAAATGTTTTGGTTAGCTTGCCCAGATCAAGGGTGATATCAAATTCTTCAAAGAAGATGACCGATACTTCATTGTCAAATTCATCCAGGGTTGTAATTCGAATGGAAATGGTGTCTGCAGGCAGTAGGTCTGACGGACTTGAGTCATTGATGTTATCGTAAAGTTGACCTGAGATCGAAATATCATCACCAGGGTTTTGAGAGGTTCGATCTTTCCCTGCTTTAATAGATAATTTGGTGATAGTGATATTTTGAGGAATGATTTCGGGCTCGTTGGGTTCTTCGTTGGGGGCATTAGGGTCAGGATTGTTTGGGTCTATAAATTCAATCGTTGTTAAGCATAAACTTTCGGAATAATCGCCAATGTTGGGTACACCTGCGCTATCGCGCGCTCGTACTTGGTAACAATATTCCGTTAATTCATCTAACTCGATATCTGTATATACGGTTGATGTTTGCCAATCACTGTTGCTACCACCTGGATTACCTGATACTTCAATAAATTCGTATTCCACGGGCCCGGATAAATCGTTGGCCGTGGTTGCCATGATGGCAATGGCATCATGACTGATCACAGTAGGCGTGTCAAATGTCATTGGATTGGGGGTAGGTGGGGTGGTGTCTGATGGTGCCTGAGTTGTCGCACAAGATGTGGATGAAGCGGTTGTCGCATTTCCTTCGGAATCTCTGGATTGGACGGTATAGCAATATTGTGTTAAACTCTCCAATCCCTGATCAAGATAATTGGTTGATGTTTGCCATGAGCTATTGCTTCCACCTGTATTTCCTGATGTTTCTGTGAAGAAATATTGTAATGGACCTGAATCATCCGATGCTGTTGTTGCGGTCATGCTGATGGTTGTTTCGCTGATGGCATTTGGAGCCGTCTCAAATGTCGCAGGATTGGGCGTTGGTGCAGTCGTGTCTGGTGGATCATCAGTCGTTGCGCATGCTGCTGCAGAGGCTGTGCCAGTGTTACCTGTGGCATCTCGTGTTTGTACCGTATAACAATAAGTTGTGCTGCTACTAAGTCCATTATCTGAATAATTCGAAAAAGTTGTCCAGTCACTGTTGGTTGCTCCTGGATTACCTGTTGTTTCGACAAAATTATATTCAACAGGTCCAGATATGTCTGTACCTAAAGAAACCATGCTGATAGAGCTGTCACTATTGGCGAATGGGGCTGTTGTAAATTCAGCTGGATCGGGTGTGGGTGGATCTAGATCAATGGATGTTGTTGTTGCACAAGCTTGACTGGACGGAGTGGTGGTATTACCTTCGGAATCTCTAAATTGTACCGTATAGCAATATTCCGTGCCGTTAGATAGGCCATCATCCCCAAAGCTAAAAGCGGTACTCCATGAACTGCTTGATCCACCACTATTTCCAGTTGTTTCAGTAAATAAATATTCCACTGGTCCAGAGGCGTCCGTAGCTGTTGTTGCAGTCATACTAATTGCAGTATCACTATCTGCTGAAGGCGGAATCGAAAAAGTTGCAGGGTTCGGTGTTGGAGGGGTCGTATCAGGAGTTAGTGTGGTAGCACAAGCTGGGTTTGAAGCGGTTCCTGTATTACCTAAACCATCTCTGCTTTGAAGTGTGTAACAATATTGGGTGCTGTTCGTTAAGCCATCATCAACGAAACTTGTTGATGTTGACCAGCCACTATTGGATGCACCAGAGTTACCTGATGTTTCATTGAAATCATATTCAATTGGGGTTGCAGGATCGGTTGCTGTCGTGGCTGTCATACTAATCGCAGATACGGAATCGGCCGTTGGAGGGATAGAAAATGTCGCAGGGTTAGGTGATGGTGGGGTCAAATCTGGTGCCGCCGTCGTCGCACATGCCTGACTAGAAGCTGTTCCCGTATTAGCCAGGGCGTCTCGCAATTGTACCGTATAGCAATATTGTGTACTGCTGGATAAACCATCATCAGTATAGTCTGTAGATGTTTGCCAACCGCTATCCGTGCTACCTGAATTATCAGATGTTTCGTCGAAATTATATTCCACTGGGGTAGAGATGTCAGTACCTGTGGTTGCCGTCATCGAAATGGAACTACTGTCGTTAGCAGTGGGTGACGTATCAAACGTCGCAGGATTGGGGGTTGGTGCGGAGGCATCTTCTATGGTAATTTCTAAATCTTCAATGGTAACTAATGTTGATGTGTCATCAAGTGAATTATTATTAGTTACAAAAAGTCTGATGGTTGTTAGGGGAGGGAGGGTGGGAACTTGGTATTCAACAGTCCATTGCAGGCCAGCTGCAGGTACTTCGCCAACCGTTGAAATAATGCCTACGACATTTGAGATTAATATCGTTCCATTGTTCTCGACTGATCCGTTCGCCTGAAAAGCATTTTGGAAATTTATATTTTGAATTTGAGGGCTACTGGCGGTTCCACCTTCACTTGAATTTAGTGTAAAGCTTAATGCGCTCAATAATTCAACGGAAGTCATTTCAAGTGTAATGACTTCACCGGGTGTGTAATTTGCTTTTGTGTCATTACTAGCGACGTTGATTTGTATTGCAGCTTGAGAAACTTCTGAAAATAAAAGTAAGCAACCTACGACCGCTAAAATATAATATTTCATTGTAAGAACCTCCGTGTCTTAGGCATATTATACTTAATTGATTATACTTGTTTCACTTAAGAAGGCAATCGTCTTTTTGAATTTTAGTGATCTAGAGGCTGAAGAGGAGGCTTAGAAGTGTCCAGTTTTTGGAATAGTTTAGGCATATACCAAAATCCAATCGCTGCGATGAATTGGAGAGTACCGGTCAAAATAAATAGCCATAGGCTGCCTATGACATGGTAAGCCATAATTCCAATAAATGGAGCAATAACACCTCTAAGACCTGTTAAACTAACATGAGCCCCCATGTAGAGTGCATCTTGATTTTTTGGGGCAAATTCCATGTGCCCAAGACGCCAAGCAAGTTGCCCGCCTCCCATTGCTATTCCTGAAATAATTCGACTCACTAGTACGATTTCCAGGCTATTTAGTATAATCGCGGCGACAAGAGTAAATCTTGCCAGTGCCCAGATGCCTGCGGAAATGGTTCTGATTTTAAATATGGTGTGTTTGTCAAAATAACGAGCCCAGAGTATGCTTGAAATTCCTGTTACAAATAATGGGATTGCCGCTAAGGCCGCACCGCCTTCTGTCCAGTTTAGATTGAATTCATCAGCGATTATGATAATTATCACTACTTCGACCATCATTGTTGCAAGGCCATGCATCATTTGCCATGACATGAAAATTCTAAACCGCTTATCTGTTTTAAGAATCGAAAAACTTTGAAAAAAACCTGATGACCAGTTAGAAATTTTAATGATTGTACCTGAGATTTTTTGTTCTTGGACTCTGAGTATCAATATGGCTGCTATGAACCCGAAAATCGCACTTAGTCCAAATGGAATTTGGTATGAAATATTCCAGATATCCATGGCTCTGGAAAATATAAAAATGGTTAATGTATTAAATAAGGTCATTGTTAATGTGAGAGCGACCACCAATTTACCACGGTGTTCAATCGGGTAATTATTTCGCCAAACACTGGAGCGGAGCGTAGATACTTGTGCTGCGCCAACTTGAATCAAAAAGATTTGGATTAAATATAAATAGGAAACGGTTTCATTCGATAATTTATGCGTGGGTGTTAAGGCGACAGTTAATAAAAGAGTCGATATGATCGTATAGAATAATGAAAGGATACGAATTTTGTTGAGATGATGAATATATGAAATAACAGGCCCTGCCAGCAGGAGCCCCAGCATATGACAAGACATTAACCAGGCCAGCAAATAATCTGGCATGTGTAACGCTTTTCTAGCGACAAATCCACAATAGTTATGCGCAAGAACGCCGGTCACGACACTAAAAGGAATGATGGCAATAAGTTCCCGCCAGAAATTCGAGCGAATATCGTCGGGGAGATTTTTAAACCATTCAGGTAGCATAATTACGAATGGTCTTTACGGTTAAGGTTGGACAATCAGTCTAAATAAATATGGTAGTGTGTTAAAGAACTAGGCTTGTCCAATAACAACAATGCATCAATGTCATGGCCCATCATGCGACGGTTAATATCAGCAATACGGCTATACTTTCTGTATTGTTGTTCTTTATCCAGAGCTGGAGTTTCGCAGCCAACCAGGAAGATACCTACAGATAATAGTAAACTTAAAGTGATGGTTCTTAACATTCTGTGTCCTTTATTATTCATTGCCTGATTAAAAAAATCAGTAGGGCAGGATTTAGGGGTGTTTCTTCTTTATATCTTGCTTATTAATATCTTAAACCAATCATATCGATTTGTCAAGTTGAAGCTAATTTTGCCCAAATCGACTAGGCGGACATATAAAGCTTTTAGAGGGATAAGGTGTCGTAATGTGTTGTCATTAAAGAATATATCTCCTGATCATTTGGTGAGATTTATTCATGGGTTTTATGTCTGTAGATGATAAAAACACAGAAAATAATCTTTTTACTATTTTGAGCGAGTGATATAATGTAATCAGCATCGGAGCAGAAAACGAAAACTACAACAAAATCCATTGTAAGTGGTGGGTTTTAAATAAGTAAGGTAAGAAGACCGTGGTCGTTGGTTTATTTAAACCATCCTACAAAATCAGGCAGTTTATCGGACCTGAATCTTTTACCACTGCGGTAAAATATGCAAAGCAGTGGTCTCAGGTAATTGATATGCCTATTTGTTTGTGGGAGCATACACAGGGGCATAGTACTCATGGCCCATTTTACGTTAATCGGTGGAAAGATCCTTGGCCAAATGAGCATTGCAAGGTTATTTGTGTTTACGATCAAGGTCGAAATAATGCAGCATTGATTGCGGTATTGGATCAGATAGAGATAAAACGTTAGGTGACAGTCTCGTTGTTTGATTTTTGAATAGGGATCAAGTATGTTACACTTGTCAATATTTTGTCGGGTTTTGGTGTATCATAATAATCATTAATAAAAATGTTGGGTGAAAAAATTGTATCAAAAGCACGGAATAGGAATTAATCGGGATGTATTTAATTTAAAATCACATAGAGCCTGCATGCTATTGGCATCTATTTTGATGTTGGTCATATGTGGTAATGTTTCATTTGTTACTGCACAATACAGTAGTAAAGATACTTTTTTAAGACCAACCTATGATGATACAAATGCGTCTCATTGGTTTGGTGGCGATGACAGGCCAGGATTTATAGGTAGAAATGTTGGAGTTGGGCAATCATATTACTTTGACGAGCCAAGCTATCTATATCATTTGTCATTTCGATTTGATCAAAGGTTTAATTTTTTTCAAAACCCAGATTATTTATTACATCCGGTGATTCTTGTATTGCAAGTCCGCTTGGATGATGGAACGATCCTTGATGAAGTAGAAACGTCAGTCGTTACTTTACCTATTTCTGGGAGTTGGGTCCGGTTTAATTTAAATCGTTATTTTCATGCTGACACAACTTATATATTTACATGTTATTTGAAATATGGTTCAACCAACATGCTTACATCCGGAGTTACAGGATGGAGTGGGTCAGATTTGATTCCAAATAGTACTGGGTATTTTGCAGAAAGTATGGAGGATCATATTGATCAATGGTCTGATTGGTATCCACATCCTTGGGATTTTAATTTAAAATTATGGGGGCATGAATGTATTGATGGTTGTGATTTTTTAGAAACAATTTATGTCGATAAAAATGCAACCGGCGACAATAATGGATTTAGTTGGGATGATGCGTTTGTTAATTTTCAAGATGCTTTAACTGCCGCTACGCCGGGAGATCAAATTTGGGTGGCGCGGGGGACCTATTATCCAACATCAGATCATGGGTTAGGACTAGGTGATCGAGGTAAACATTTTAAACTTTTAAATGATGTAAAAGTGTATGGTGGGTTTACTGGTACCGAAACAGAGTTAAATCAGCGTGATGTTGAAAACAACGAAACCATCCTTTCCGCTGATATTGGATTTATAGGACATCCAAATGATAATTGTTATCATATCTTTTATCATCCCAATGGGACAGCTTTAAATTCCACGGCTTTGTTAGATGGATTTACTGTGAGAGATGGTTACGCGACAGGGAGCGGAGACCATGGTTCAGGAGCAGGGATGTTTAATGATCATAGTAGTCCTAGAGTTGGGAATTGTATTTTTGAGAATAATACGGCAGGGCTAGGCAATGTTGGCGGTGGGATATGTAATTTTAATAGCAATCCGATTATTTTTAAATGTCAATTTGTTAACAATAATGTTTTATCAGATGATGCTGGCGGAGGCGGTGGAGCGATTGCAAATAGCTTCAATAGCAGTCCGGAAATTACAAATTGCTTTTTTAGTGGTAATAGTACTCTATTTGGAGGTGCTTTATACAACTCGAGTGGTGATCCAATTATTACAAAATGTCGATTTGTGAACAATATTGCTTATTCCGGTGGTGCTATCTATACATTCACAAACAATGTAATGATCCATCAATGTGAGTTCGTAGATAATGCTGCAGATACGGATGGTGGTGCTATTTATAATGCTTCTGATACGGTTATTTCAAATTCAATTTTCAATGGTAATTCAGCTCATACTGGTGGGGGGATATTTAATCAGTTTGATGAGCCTACCATCGTAAATTGCACCGTCACCCAAAATCATGCAAGCGTAGGGGGGGGGATTAGTTCTTCGAATAATGGTAATGTGATTTTAAACAATAACATCGTTTGGGGGAATTCTGCTAATGCATTTCATGATAATATTTCGCTATTGCTAAATGGAACAGCCGTTGTCAGCCACTGTAATGTCGCTGGCAGCTACGGCAGTGGAATAAATTGGGATCCTAATTCTGGGTCTGATTTGGGTGGAAATGTTGATGTTGCTCCATTGTTTATTGATGCTGATGGTCAAGATAATTTACCGGGTACGGAAGATGATAATCTTCAGTTGACAATTCAATCGCCTTGTATCGATTTAGGTAATAATAATGCGATTGTTGGCATCGGAGACTTTTTAGGTAACGAAAGAATTTTAGATGGTATTGTCGATATGGGTGCTTACGAAACTGCGACAACAATACATAATATAACTCAGGATACCTGGCATCCAAGTATACAAATTGCGATAAACCTTGCCCAGAATTCTGACGTGATTGAACTTCTATCTTATGAATACATTGGGCAAGGGAATCATGATATTGATTTTCTTGGTAAAGAAATAACTTTGCGGAGTGCAGATCCTGAAGATCCTAATATTGTTGCGTCGACCATTATTAATTGTTTAGGCAGTTCAGATGAGCATCATCGTGGATTTTATTTTCATCAAAATGAAAATGGAAATGCTATCTTGGATGGATTAACCATTAAGAATGGCTATGCTGAAAAAGGAGGTGGAATCTTAATTGAAAACGCCAGTCCGACAATCCGTCGATGTGTGATTACCCAAAACCAAACGATCGATGCAACGGTGGAAGATCTTGATTACGAAATCTGGGATGATGGTGGTGATGGAGCAGGCCTTTATATTGATACGTCTTCCGTGTTCATTGATAGATGCAATATCATTCAAAATACAACTGGAAGTGGAGCTCATGCCGTTCCGTTAAGAGGTGGTAGGGGAGCAGGGCTTTTTGCCATAAATTCTAATGTGACCATTTTAGATAGTATGATTAGAGAAAATACAACAGGTGATAATGGTCCTTGGACGCTTGAAGAATGGCGTTCTGTAGATGGTGCTGATGGTGGTGGGATTTATTCAGATCAAACAAATTTGATCATTGACCGCTGCTCTATCATAGGAAACAGTGCAGGCTTAGGTGGAAGTAGCGGTGATTGTATTAAAGGCAGCAGTGGTGGCCGAGGGGGTGGTATCTATTCCTCATCAACACTTCTGATTAGTCACAGTGTTATAACTAACAATGCCTCTGGAGATGGTGGCGGTGGAAATTGCGATGATTTTCCATCACCGACAGATGGCGGGGACGGAGGCAATGGTGGAGGCATTTACTGCTCAGATGCGATTATAATTAATTGCACGATTACTCAAAATCAAACAGGCGTAGGAGGCCATCATGGAACAGCTGGTGGCGAACCTGGTTCTCCTGGTTTAGGGAAGGGGATTTATGGTACTCAACTCACAGAATTAATAAATAGTATTGTATGGGAAGAAGGAGCTGATGCTGTCGTTGGTATGAATTGTAATAATGTTCAATTTAATAATTTATCCAATGGTTTGTGCCTTGGTCAGAATGGCAATATTAATGCTGATCCACTCTTTGTGTCTGGTTATTATCTTTCATCGACGCAAGGGCATTGGGATCCTAATAACCAAAATTGGATAATAGATTCTGTGACAAGTCCTTCAGTAGATGCTGGATCTGACGCATCGAATTATGCCATGGAACCATTCCCTCATGGAGGTCGAATCAATATGGGGGCGTTTGGTGGTACGCAATTCGCGAGTAAGGGGAAAACGTTTTCTCCTTCAGATTTAAATCTAGATGGACAAGTGGATACGGATGATATTCTATTGTTTTCCAGTTATTGGTTGATGCAGGAATCATACTTTATAAATCATGGTTATGCGATTGTTGATGGAGATCTATCTGAATGGCAGAATGCGCATTGGATCGATTTAGATCAAACCTATTTTGGGCAGCCTGTGGATATTCAACAGGCAAAATTTTCGGTACGCTGGAATCCTAATGGAAAACTTTATTTGGCGGTAAAAGTTCTTGATAACTCTCATTATTTTACAGATACATATGTAAATTGGGATGCTGGAGATCGTATTGAAATTTACAGTCAAGGTGATGCCGCTGGTGGTGGAGGATTCTGGTATTCCAATGGAAGTGAATGGGATGCCGCTCAGCAATATATGGTTGCACCTAATTCCTCAGGTGGCTCGTGGTCTTCTTGGGGAGATGGTGAACTCATTAATGCTGATGCTGGTTTTGATTACGCCGCCGTTGTTGATGGCAATTGGATACATTACGAAGCGTGTATTACTCAATTTGATAATTATGGCGGTATTGTAGGGCAAGAAAATCAGTATACTGACTTGTTTGTTGGTCATGTTCTTGGGTTTGATGTTATTGCTGATACTCGTTCGAGTGAAAGTGTCTTTGGTATGCTTTCGGAAAATCTCATGCTTAATAAATTTAACAATGCCGATCAATTTCAACTGTATACTTTGATGCCAAGTTGTGATTATGACCAAAATGGGATAATTGATTTTATAGATTATGCTATTTTTGCATCGCAATGGCTCACGGAGTAAATAGAAATATGTGTCGGGTGCATGGCTTTTAATTGGATAACTAATATTATTAAAGTCTGATTATTTGGCGTGAATCCTTAATTGATTAAAATAAAATATTTTAATTATAAATATGAAGTCTCTGGATTGAATAATCGCTCAGAGACTTTTTTTTATTTACATAATTTTCTCTTGCCTGTTTATGACATGAAATTATCATGACATTTAATTGTGATAAAAATGTACATGTAAAACTTTTTGGAGAGATAGTTATGGCAACCTATGTATCACTTTTGAATTTAACAGAAAATGGTGTTAAGAATTTTGGTGATTCACCTCGTCGCGCACAAGACTTTGCTGCAAGTGCAAAAAAATATGGTGTAGCGGTCAAGGATATCTACTGGACTTTAGGGGCATTTGATGGCGTATTGGTCTATGAAGCAGACAGTGATGAATCTGCTGCTGCTGCTATGCTTGCCTTGGGGTCATTATGTAATGTTAGTACTCAAACCTTACCAGCGTTTGATGCTGAAACATTTAAGGGTATTGCAGGTAAAGTTTCTGGCTAAAGTGTTTGGTAGTTTTTTAGCCAGTTGAGCCAGTCCCCATAAAAATAGGGGACGTCAAAAGAGAGATGGAGCTGACGAAGGTTTTCAAGAACGTCTTCGGTCATTTCATTTTGTTTATCATCTGGACATCCTTGGCAGAAATAAATGCGACAACCCGCAGGGCGATAACTGCGTGTTGAACATAGTTGATTGATTTGGTAAGGGCATGACCCATCTTCGGATGTCTTGATGTATGGCAGTTTTCTTGTTTTTTGTTCTTTTTGCAGGCCTTTGACGAAATAAAGCATTTCCAATGTGGTAATATAAAGCCTATGGCCATATTGCTTAAACTGGCAACATTTACCACTGTTTTCACAAAGTCCACCTGATTGCGCAACGGTTTCATCCAGGTTTTTATAAATATTTTCAATGGCTTTAATACATTGTCTGTTGGTAAGATTTTTTTGAATCCATTGCAGAGCTTCTTTGCAAGGATCTTCCAGGAATTGGCCTGTTTCCAGTTTGCCTTTACGAATGGCTTGGATGGATTCAAAATCATAGAGTCGTCCTTTGTTCATTCCCTGGCAATCCTGCGCGGCCAGATTCCAGCTATCTGGGCAGTGAAGATTTTCAGGCCAGAAGGGCCAGGTGCGGCATTGGATTGGGCGAACAGAGTAAATATCACAACTGATTTTTCCATTATTGCGTGATAGAAAAATACAATCATGGCTAGGTTTTTTCTCAATGAGACTATAACGTTTTCCTACTTTTCGAACGAATTTTTTTTCAAATTCATCAGGCGTATATCCTTGATGTTTGGCGATCAAAGAAATGTCTTTTCGAGTAACCCAAACATAACCCTCTCCGGGGCCGCTGCAGCAGTCACCGCATTGGTGGCATTCAAATGCTAAGCCGCACTCATACCATTTATTTTGAGTTGAATTTTCCTTAGTCATAGTTCGTGATGTTCTGGTTATTCAATTGGATTATTATTTAAGAGTTCCTGAGATAATTCAGCGATGTAGGTTCCAGATCTGAGTTTGATTATACGTTGCAGATAATTTCTGGCTTGAGTGAGTTGTTCTTGTTTGTCGGCAAAACTATCGGTACGTTCTCGCTCACTTAAGAAAAGCAAGGCTAGTTCAAGCATGGCGTGAATACCGCCATCTTTGCCATCATGTTTTTTTGTAATATCACTTAGTCGGAATATCCGTTCGTCGATGTCTTTTACTAACAGTGTTTGAGCCATTTCGATATTGTCGAGCAATGGATCAGGCTGTGGAGAATTAATTTTTAACTCTTGTAGATCCTGTTCATAATTTAATTGATGTGGGTCGAGTGACATAAACTTTGCCAAACGTTTTTCGTGCTCAAGGTGACCCGTTCGGTTTTCAGTGCCCAGCAATAATGCATCCAGGCTGATTCGGTTTTTGAGATAACTTAATCGTTCATTTGTTATGGTTGGAAGGGAAACATTAAATAATGACCCAAGTTTTTCAGACATAAAAGGTTCAGGGGCTGTCACCTTAGAGCGTTTTGCAATAGTTTCTTTACAGTTGATATATGCTTCATTTAAAAGTTGCTGGGCTTGATCAAATTGAAAACGTTCATTTTCTCCTTCTGGCTGATGGCTTGCGAGAATTCTGGCCAGACGCCATCTAGCTTCAATGGCAGGGTCAGATGTTCTGTGCAAATCAATAAGTTGTTTCCAGGTTGATTTAGATTGAAGTGCTGGAAAATCATGCCGATAGCGCAATGTGTCTTCATCACGCAGGGCAATTGGATCAATTTTTAAATCTTTAAGTAGACCCATGTAGTAAAGAGCGTCTGCAACGCGATGGTGTTGCGGATTTACTTTATCCAGAAAATATTTTATCGCATCAAGCGAAATATATTTTTCAGAATAAAATTTAAAAACCGCTTCATTTGCTGCGTTGGAAGGGGTTTCAAAACTAATACTATTAAATGCCCATCGCCATTGTAGTCTTAATTCTTTTTTAATTATTTCATTGGTCAGATAAGGTTCCATGGCCTTGCGTTCTGCCATTTCTTTTTCGATAAGAGGTAGAATGCTGCGATCTTGAAAAGCCGGATTACGGCTCGGGCGAAAACGGTCTACGTATGCCTGAAAATTGTGTTCATTCATGCCAATATTGACTAAGAAGAATGTAACAGTGCCTCCAAGGTATAGACCAAAAATGGGCATGATCACTCCTGGTTTGTATCGAATAAAATGTCCAATACCAATGACGATACCAAAAATCATTACACTCGATAGAAAGGCAATTCCCCAGGGGGCATATAACATCGCCCATCGCAAGGCATCTTGTTCGGGGTTTTCGCCGCTGTATAGCCCCCAATACATGACTTCAGGTAGCAGCCATAATACCGCAGCAACAAATTTAGATTTAAACCGCATTGGTTCAAAGCTAACAGCAATACAGCTGGCAAGTAGACACATACTTAATTCAAAATTATGACCGAAAATGATCACAATTAAAATGAAAGGGATTGAATGGAGGAAGTTATATAATAACGCCGTTAATATCGGAATCGTACAGAGCAGAGCCATGGTGATACCGATGGTAAAAATTTGTGATGGGTATTCAAAAATATTCAGTGGTGAAAGAAGGGTGGGGATCAATTTTCCTGTTACATAGGGCGGATCAATATTAGTCCACTCACCTATTCGAATACGTAAGTAAAACATATTCAACAGGACAAATAGTCCCATATTGATCATCCAGTAGATGGTGCGCTTACGCGGATGATATCGCATTGTTGCACCATCCGTAAACCACTGTTTAGGGAATTGTTCAGATGGATATTCAATCATTTTTTTCTGCGACAAATAATAAAACAGAACCTAGATTTAATTCAATAATTTGTACACGAGAAAAACCAGCCTGATATAAACCACTTTCAACAAATTTTCGGGTATCAAAACTACGAACCGATTGGGGCAGATAATAATATGCACCACCACTGTCCTGGCTGAGAAGGGACCCGACAATAGGTAATATCAAGCGAAAATAACATTCATAACCAAATCGTAAAAAACGATTTCTGGGCATATCAAATTCCAGGATTAAGCTTTTGCCGCCTGGTTTTACCAGGCGATACATTTCGTCTAATCCTTTTTGTGGATTCTGTAAATTTCTCAGGCCGAACACGCAGCTACTGCGATCGAATTGATTTCCCTCAAGCATATGGATGTTTTCTGCATCGCTACAAATCCATTCGATATTTTGTGTGTTACTTCTTGTAGGGGCCGTTTGTTTTTGGTGGGCTATATCCAGCATGGGTTGAACAAAATCAACTCCAACGATTCTGGCAGGCCTTGGTGTGCTTTCTGCAAAGGTCAGTGCCATGTCGCCTGTGCCACAACAAATGTCGACTATTTCAAAGTTTGGTTGGATTTCGGCAATTTGTACCGCTTTTTTACGCCAGCTAACATCCATATTTAGGCTTAAAACGCGGTTTACCATATCGTACGTTTTGGCCACGCTCGAAAACATGGTCTGTACACGTTGTTTTTTATCTTCCAGCTGGTGAGGATTTTGTAAATTTATCCTGTCCCAGGGTTGTGTCGTCTCTTGATTCATTCGTAAATAATAGTATAGTCTATAGTAAAGTTCAATTGCCAATCTTGAAAAAACGAGGTGAACATGACGTTAGCAGATCATCAGCAACTATATCAGCAGGATCTACCCAGCCAGTCGCTATTTCAGCAGAAAATCACTGGATTACATGCCGTTGGAGGCGATTTATCCGGTTGGCAGATGCTCGAATCGGGATTAGAGCAAGCTACGATTATGGATTGTCAATTTAACCATTGCCGGGCCAAAAAATGTCAATTTGACACATTACACTTGGTTCAATCTCAAATATCGAGTTGTTCGTATATTAATTCTCGTTTTGAAAAATTAAATTCAGATAGCAGCTCTCATGCAGGTTCGAACTTTGCCAGTTGTCAATTTGAGAATACAAAAAGTGAGTTGAGTGATTTTGGTTTATGTGGTTTTCAGGATTGCCAATGGGAGAATTCTAAGTTAAGTGAAGTGTCCTTTCATGGTTCCGTCTGGTATGACTGCGTGTTTAAAAATGAAAATTACAACTTCGTACGATTTCCATCTTCGGTTTTTTACAATGTCGTTTTTGATGGATGTACGTTGAAAAAGGCGATCTTTCGAAAAGCTCGATTTTATGAGTGTCGCTTTAAGGAGTGCGATGTGACTGATAGTGTATTTCACAATGCTGAATTTTATAAAACTACGTTTGTGTCAACTGATCTTAGTGAAGCCGCAAATCTTGAAGGAGCAAAGGGGCTGGCGTTATGAGAACAAAGCAGTTAATATTTCGTCGGTTTACAGTAGGGCGTTATCCGATTAATGGTTACCTGTTAGCAGACCCAGAAACTCATATTGGTGTGTTTATTGATCCTGGTGGCTATCATGATATAATAGGTCAGTTTATTGATGATCAGAAAATTCAACTTCGAGATATCTTTTTTACTCATGGTCATTGGGATCATGTTGAAGGATTGGAAGAATTTTCCAGGCGATATTCTCTACAATGTTATGCTGGTAAAGATGAAGTTCGTGCCGCGAGTTACATTTTAAATGGCGGTGAAACCCTGGAGGTCGGAAAGTTAAAATTTGAAACTTTCAGTACGCCAGGGCATACGCCGGGAGGGATATCATTTTATTGCCAGGGGAATTTGTTTCCTGGAGATACGCTATTTTGTGGGTCGATGGGGGGGACAGATGCGATTGAAAAAGCTCAGCTCCAGGTTCGTCAGGTCAAAGAGCATTTATTTACATTGCCAGATCAGACCCTGGTTTACCCCGGGCATGGACCGATTTCAACGATCGCGGCTGAAAAATATTATAATCCATTTTTTCAATAAATAATGGTGTGGGTATGCCGTAAAGGAGGAAATTAAGCGCAAAAACAAACACCCATCTGATTCGAGACCAGAAAGGTGTTTGATTAATTTTAGGCAATTAGTTTACGGAAATTAGCCGATTTTGGCTTTGACCGTATTGTAATGGCGAGACAATTGCGAAATTTTGCGACCAGCGGTATTTCTGTGAATAACACCTTTGACGACGAGTCGCTGAATTTTTCTTTGAGCTTCTCGTAATTCCTGATCAATTTGGTTCAAATCTTTGCCCTCTTTGGCAGTGGACAGGAATTTCTTAATTTGTGTTTTTGTTGCGCTGGTCCTTTGGCGATTGAGGACGCGTCTTTTCGCATTTTGCCGAACTCTCTTTTTGGCTGATAGCGAGTGTGCCATTATTACTCCTTGTAATACAAGCTCTTATAAATAATTATTCCGAGTCTTTACTCTTTTTTCTTAAAGCGTCGACCCGAGTTCTGACGTCAAAATAGTTAAAATCAATCTGGGCGACTTTACGATATTGCTCCAAAGCTTCAGGGATTTTACCATCCGCCTCGTAAGCGCGACCCAGATTATACATTAATTTTTTCGCGAAGTCACCCTCTTTATCTTCAGCAGCTTCCAATGCATCAGAAAAAGATGAAATGGCTTCAGGGTACCATTCTGTATGGTAAAAACAGCGTCCGATGTAGTCATTTGATCGGGCACGGAATTTGATGTCGCCACGGGACTGCTGGAAGAGCGGGATTGCATCTTCATACTTTTGAGCTTTGAAATAACGACAGGCTAGCTCATATTTGTAGATCATTTCAGTGGGATAATTATCCGCACAAAGTAGGTAATGATCGATTTCAGTAGCTAACAAGCGTTTGTCCGCTTCTTTGTATTTAACTTTCAAATCCTTATCATCAGGATTCTGTTTAATTCTTGCCCGCAGATTACGTAATCGGCGGTTATGTTGTTTCATTTTAGTTTCATTCGATCGTTGTTTGAATCGAAACTGATCAAGATTTTCGAAAGCTTCATCAAGAATTTTAATCGCTTCCAATTCATTTTCAGGATCGTCCGTTTCAACTAAAATGTCAACATAGGCATTGATTTTTCCAGGCACATTAGGATTCTTTTCATATTCCTCTCGTGCTGTTTGAATCATGTCCGCTACAACTTCTTCTGACTTGACGATGTTTTCTTGGCTTTGTAGTTTTGATTGCTCTTCAGCATCTTTAATGCTTTCACGGAAATCGCCATCACCTTCATAGTTTCCCTGCTCCATCGTTGATTTAACGGTGAGTTCGTTCAGGAGTTCTTGAAGGTTTTTGTCATCTTTTTTCTTTTGCAGTGCCATTTGGCATGCTTTTAGGGCTGTGGTGTAATAGCCCAATTTTTCATATTGTTTTAATAGAAAATGATAATCATTGGCAGAAGCTTTTGGGTTTTCGATATGCATACCAAATAAGATATCACCAATCCATTTGCCTGTTTCTTTGAAATCACCATTGGCACATGCTTTGAGCATATCGGCCATGTGTGACGTATTTTTTGGATCTTTACTGAGCAGGTATTCAGCTTTCAGCATAGCATCTTTGGGGATTTTTCCAGATGCTTTTTTATATTTAGACCCATCGCCAAAACCAGATTTTTTTCCGCCATCCAAAGCGCGACGCATCGCGACTTCACGTAGTTTCATATGACCTTCTTCCACGGCTTCTGGCCAGAAAGTGATGCCATACAAATACATATCTATGGCATAATCATAGTTTAACGAGTAGGCTTTCTCGGCGGCGGTTTTAAAGTATTCTCTCGCCTTATTTTTTAATTCATCTGGAAATTCTAAAGACATATTTCGGCTGTTTGTTGCTGTTTTGCTCATAGTAGTTATTCTCTATATAGACCCCGTTATTACTTTTATTCCACTATAATTATAGCCCAGGGTCGTCAGAAAATCTACTTAATTTGCTTGTTTGCAACGATTAAGATCTCATTTATTTGTGAGATCAGGGGTTGCATATTAAATAAATCGCTTGTAATGTTTATGCTAGTTGAAATTGCCTTTATTTGGACAATTCAAGCCAAGTAGCATATTCCGTAATGAGTGATTTGTAAAGAGATTTTAAGTATATGAATATAAATAAGTTAAGAATCATCAATTATCCTGACCCGCGATTACTGGTTCCTGCTAAGCCTGTTGAGATGATTAATGATGAAATTCGGGCTTTGTCCGATAAAATGATTGATCTAATGATCGAAGCTTCAGGTATTGGATTGGCTGCACCACAGGTGGGTGTTGGGCTGCGACTTTTTGTGAATAGTCTTACTTGTAGTCGGGATGATGCACTTGTTTTTATCAATCCAGAATTGAGTGATTTCGAGGGTGAGTCGGTTATGGAGGAAGGGTGTTTGTCGCTTCCTGGAATCCATGTGAAAGTTAAGCGACCTGCCAGTTGTGTCGTCAAGGCTCAAAATTTAGAGGGCAAACTGTTTGAGATTAAAGCAGAAGAATTGGAATCTCATAATGTCCAACATGAGACGGATCATCTGGATGGTCGACTCATTATTGACCGCATTGGTTCATTGGACAAGATGGCCTGTCGGAAAAAATTGAAACAATTAGAAAAAGAATATGAAAATGCTCGTTAATTGGTGCGTGTACATTTAGATATTACAAAAAAAAGTGAATGGTTATGAAACAAATTTCTAAATACTCTGTTTTGTTTTTATTTTTTATTATTTTGCAAGGATTGTTTGTGGGGTGTGCGAGCCAGCCAGAAAAGGCCATGGAATTTGAACGTCCTCTCTTGATTGATACCCCATTTGAAACAGCTTGGCTGGCAACAAAAAATGAATTAAAGGCTCGTGGTTTCACTATTGCCCATTTAAACAAACGTGATGGTGTGATTGAAACCTATCCATTGTCGAGTCGTCAGTGGTTTGAATTTTGGCGTCGCGATGTTGTGGGTGAGAATGCTATTGCTGAAGCGAGTATGCAGAACATCCGTCGTAAAGTGGTTGCCCAATTTTTTATTGATTCTGAAGACGAGACCTTGTCGTTGGATTGTTATGCGGAAGTGCAACGCATGGTTTCCAAGCCGGAGGCAGCAAGATTGATTACACGTGGTGAAGATATGTTTGCAAGTACATCGAATCGTATGCCGACATTGCAATCTCGGTTTACCAAGAAAAAAATTCCAGATGAATGGATGACTTTGCGTCGTGATTATGACCTGGAAGTCGATATTATGGAGCATCTTCAGCGGCAATTATCTGGGAATTAGTTTATCTTAATTGTTTGGAGGCGGTTCATGTCAAGCAACTATTATTGGGGAATTGATATTGGTGGTACACGTGTTAAGTTAGGACTGGTAAATACAGATGGTGATGTTTTAGTCAGCTCCGTCATAGACACCTTGGTTGAAAATGGCCCTGATGATTTAGTTGATCGTATTGCGCAAACTTGTAAAGGGCTGCTTCTAACTGAAAAAATTCCTTCGGATATGGTTCGAGCTTTTGGGGTAGGATCGCCTGGGCCGATGTCTCAAAACAAAGGTACCTTGCTGGATCCTGGCAATTTACCTGGGTTTGAAAACTATCCTATTCGAGATCGACTGGCTCAACTTCTTGAACGTCCTGGAGTTTTGGAAAATGATGTTAATGCCATTTGCTGGGCTGAATTTAAATTTGGGGCTGGCCGTGATGTCGAAACAATGGTGATGCTTGCATTAGGAACAGGTGTTGGTGGCGGAATTATTTATCAGAGTGAATTGATACAGGGGGCTAAAGGAAATGGTGCTGAATTAGGGCATATGATCGTCGTAGATCAGGGACGCGAATGTAAATGTGGTCAGCAAGGTTGTCTGGAAAGTTATGCTTCGGCTTCACATGTGGTTAAACGAACTAAAGAGAAGTTAGATTTAGGTTTAGATTCTACTTTAAAAGAGGTCATAAATGAGAATCATCATTTAACATGTGAAGCTATTTTTGAACATGCCGAGGATGGCGACGATGTGGCTGTAGATATTGTTAACAGTGTTGCACGAACACTGGCACAGACGGCGGTTAACCTTGATCATATCTTTGAACCTGAGTTGTGCGTATTAGGTGGAGGTGTTTCTAAATCAGGGGAGTTTTTACTTTCTCAGGTACGTGAACATTATCATGATATGATGTGGGATTTAAATCCGGCGACAATGGAATTTGCTATTACTGAATTAGATGATCATGCCGGAGTATTGGGTTCTGCAGCTCTCTGTTTTGACAAATTCTAATTATTCTTCCAATTCAGCTAATTTGATATTGTTATATCGAAGCAATACACCTTGTGCCCGATTTGCATCGATAATGGCTCGGTTGTAATTGGTTTGCGATGCTATCGCACTGAGTAATGCCGTTGAAAGTCTTTCAATGGTATCAATCTTTCGATTAAGGAAATCAGCACTTATCACGGCATTAGCTTTTTCTTGAATCAGATAAGAATTTAACGTGTCTTGTTCAGATAGAACAACATCTTTTCTCGCTTTTAATTCATCAAATGCACTATTTAGGTTATGAAGTGTAATGTTTACATCTGTAATTACTTGGTCTCTTAACCCTTGAAGGCGAAGTGATTCTTGCAATTTTTGTAATTTTGCAGATTTTAAGTTTGCCTTCGCGGCACGATTGCCGCCTAAAGGCACTTCAAAACTGATACCTGCTCTAAAGTTCATCGTATTAAGGCGATTCTGTTCATCCCATGCACCGCCTGTGGTAGTATCTGCTCCGTTGAATTCATTTGACAGCAAAAGATCCAATCTGGGTAAGACCTGGTTTTCAGCGACCCCAATTTGAAGGTCTGCTGTGTTTAACTGGATTTTTTGTGCGGCAAGCTCTGGTCTCATTTTTAAGCCAGTATGTATTGCTTTGTCGCGATCCAGTTCAAATTTTTCTGATGATGGTGAATCTATCAACAAAAGTTCAATTTGTTCATCCAGTGGTAATTCTGGGTCATTGAGACTTTCTAATAATCGGTCTTGGCGTTGAAGGTATGCGTTGGTTGCCGATACTAATTGAGCACGAAAACGGTTAAGGGTGGATGCATTTCGAGCAATGATGGTTACTCTAACATCATAGTTTTGACGTTCTTCCAGACGCTTTAGGTTTTCTTCTGCCTGTTGAATCATATCCTGGAAGATCATCACTTGCTGGCGTGCTTGAGATAATGTCCAGTAATTATTTTCAACTTCAGTGACGGTATTGATCACCAGAATTTGAAATTGCAGTTGAGATATACGGAAATTATTTTGAGCCGCATTAATAGCTGCTCGATTTAAATCAATACCGAAATCTCGCAATAAAGGTTGACGTAGTTCGACATTGAGCGAATATTCATAGAATGGATCGAAGAAAACCTGGTCGCCATCTACCAAATCTCGAAAACGCCGGAGAGTTTGAGCGATTGAAACGGTTGCCCCCGTAGGGAGCAGTTTTCTTAGCCCCATAGCATAATTGGTGTCATGGGTTCTAACGTATGGGTCAATAGCTACTTTTCGGGTTTCTACACCATTTTGAGTTGTCACGGTTTGTGTGAAAAAGTCTGAAACAACATTGCCTCGATCATCACTGTCGTGAGTCGCGGATCCAAAGAGAACGGCATCGAAAACGGCCTCAGCTTGGACGACATCGGTCATCTGGATGGCTGGGTCGTATTGACCAATTTTTAAGTCCAGATTGTTTTTGAGGGCGCGTTGAATGCATTCTTCAAGTCCCAACTCAACCTTTCTCACATTAGAATTTTCCATAAGCGGTTGTGATAAACGTTGAGCGTAATCAGCACCGATGTATTTTGTTTTATTGTTATCTTTAGCGAATAGATTGGCAGCAGTAAACAACGTTATGAGCATAACACTTAACGTTATTTTGCATTTATTCAGATGCGAGTTGCCATTCGCTTTGTTGTTCGTCGAAGCTTTGATAAGAGTCTCCTTTCGATAAAATACACTCATCAATCGTTACCTTTAGTCAGAAAGTTTGGGTAAAGCACTTATGCCAATGTCGGTAACGGTTTCGTCAAATGGACTATTTGGGTCTTTATTAAATTGAATACTAAAGTCTTGCGGCGGTGCATTTAAGTTGGTTCGGCGTATCATGACTTCAAATTCTGCTTTATCAAAATCGATCGACACACGTCGCAATGGGTTACTTCTGTCACGGAAAATAAAACGATTTGTATCGCCACGTCGTTCAAAGAGTGGGTTATTTGGATCATCAGTGACATTAAGGGTTCTTGAGCCCCAATTGATGGTCATGGCCACTCCTGTCAGATCTACATCAGCCATATCGGTTGTGATAGAGCCTCGGACGGTAAGATTGCGGTTGGTAAAAGAGGTTGGGCGGTCATCGCTGACATAACTAAACCGTTCAACCCTTAAAATATCTTCTTGGTTTGCTTGCAGTGTCAGCGGGAATGATTTATTATTGAGGGCTGTTCCTGAAGCAATAAATGTTCCTATTGACATATCGACAACGACTGTTGGATCTAATCCTGTTAGGTTAATGTCTCTCGCATTATATCTGAAAGTACCTTTGTTAAAATCTATTCGCATCGTAACAGTGCCGCCATCGGATGTAGTGCCCTGGAACGAATAGATGGTCATTTTTTTATTCGTAGTAAAAGAGTCGAATTCCATCGCAAATTGATGTGGGCCTATGAAAATAGAGATGGTTTCACCGGTTGTTTCATCCTTCGTTAAGGGGAAATCTCCTGTTAGATTCAAGCGATCTTGCGGATTGGTGCGATCTTTACTTGCTTTGATGGTAATTTCTAATTTAATCAGCTGGTTCGGATCATTAAATAATCGCCAGCCATTAGCAAGTGTATCAATGTTATTTGGGTCTGTTGATGTATTAAATACTTCTAAAGCTAATCCAAGTGTTGGATGGTACCAGGCCCAGTCTGCCATGTTTGTTTGATTTGGAACTTCAACCGTACTTACAAGATGGGCTTGGCCATCAAGATTTGGATCAAGATCTAGAAAACCAGGGAAAACTTCAGTGACACTGGTTAGCTCGGACTGAAAAGCATCGCCGCCTATATCAAAATTAATAATATTGTTGGGGTCATTGAAAGTATTGGGGTCGTTAGGATCGAGAGTAAAGTCATCATCAATGAGCTTGAAAAAGAAATTATCACTGGTAAAGTTACTCAGTGGTTGAGCATCAAAGATATTGTTTTTTGAAACAAGAACCTGGCTGTTTTTTTCATATTCCAAAACCCAGATATCACCTTCACTATCTTTGGTTAGTGTGATATCAAAACTATCGATTCCCAGATCAGGAACCCCTGTTTGCTGCCATCGCAAGCCACTTAGATCACCCGTAAATGAGCGGCTGCTGAACGTATGGGTGAAACGATTGCCAGCAAATTGATTTTGCCCGATAAAAATTCTTCGATCACCTGCAGAAGCTCTGATGAAATCTACATTTGAAAAGTCACCGCTGTTACTTCCGAAAGCAAACGGTGTGAAGAGTGCGTCGTTGATAATTACTGGCGTGTTTGGTTCAGGAACATCATCAAGCTGTGTGCCATTTGGATCGCCTAATGAAACAACGTTGACCATAGCGATTTCATCGACAACAGATTCTAGGCCATCGACGACTTCACCAAATACTGTAAAACGTGGATCACTGGTCCCTTTGCCCGGACATCCTGTTGCTGAGAAATTATCAAGACTCGAGTTATCATCCAAATTTATATAAAACTGTGATGTGGCTGAGTTTTCATCGCATCCCTGCAATGCCATAGCAACGGTACCTCTGATATTACTTAAGCCATTACCTGCTTCACTATTGATTGGGTCATTAGGCTCATTAAAGACATTTGGATCTCTGGTCCAAAGTGGGTCTGAAGTGAAGTTGGGGTCGGTACCTAAAATATATAAATTAGGATCATATGCCCCGGCTTGAATCACAAAAGGATTGGGCTCATTGACGACGCGATGAAAAATGGTGTCATCATAAAAATCGTCTTGAATATAATCGAGTAGATTCGCCACGGTATTCGGGGCAGCGGCTCCATCCAATGCCATGTCTATATTGCCGAAATTTGTTTCAAATCTGACAATCGTGGTCTGCCCAAAGAGCGTTTTTGAAAATGCCAGAATAATCACAAATAAGACAATAGTGGGAATGTTTCGATTCAACACAGTCTTCTCCGTCTATATCTTGTATACAACAGGGGTTACAATTCCATATAGAGTGTGGGAATCTTAGTTTTCTCCCTTCTTGAGGGTAAGTTTCCGTACGAACACCCTATAACTGTTCAATTTCATTATCGACTAAATGTAGCGGATACTTAAAGTCTGATAATAAATTAATTTGCCAATAATTGTTGAAGGCGGGTTTGGCAGGAATCTAATGTATCAAGTCCTAGCCAATATTCGAGTAATAAATTATCGAAATTGACTTTTTGTTGACTATTTTTAGGGGGTTGTATGAGTTTACAGTGGGGTAGTTGATTGAGAATAAACTTGGCAATATCTTCAGAAATATTGAATTCCTGCATGGTATCGGTCGTTAGCAGGTCGTTTCTAACAGGCAATGCCCCGGAAAGTTGATAAATGATCTTTTGGGTGGTCAAATTGAGAAGTGATCTGGCAAAATCAATCGCTGGCTGACAACTATCCTGGTTTGGCAGAATGACAGCGACTAATCCACTGGCAATCATCGTTGGGACACTTTGGCTATAGGGGATATGGAAAATTTGTAGCTTGTCACCTAATTTGTCTTTGTAATCTTGGTATTTGTCGAATCCATCCAGGCTGGCCATACATTTACCTTGAGTGAACAAATTAATTTGTTCAGATTTTGTAATGGCAGGAATTGTTTTGTTCGTATGCAATAAGTCGTAGAACAATTTAAGAAATTGATCTTGTTGCTGGTTGCAATGGTTTGAAAATAGACTGGTGTTAAAGAGATGCGCCAAACTGCCCATGTGTTTTAATGTTGGACGCAGTTGCAAACCATACATGCCATGGGTAGCCATGTATTTGATGGTATGTTCAAATGTGTGCCATTGCCATAAAGGTGGTGTTGGCATAGCTACGTTGTAGCGTTGTAGAATATCTGAATTTACATATAAGAGCATCGGCCATATTCCCAAAGGAATGACTTGGTAGGCTTTTTCATTTTCAAACCAATGAGAAATCGTTTTTGAAAATTTGATATCCGGAAATTGTGTTTTGGGGATTGGGCTGTAACATCGAGAATCGTTTGTGAAGCAGCTACTATCTTCTAGGTCACAAATGACAATATCCACGGATTCTGCGGGTTTTGATATCATATGATTTACTGCATCAGGTTGATGTAGATCAATGTATTGGAGTTGATATCTCGCAGGTAATTTTTGTAATTCTCCCAATCGCCTAAAAAGATTTAGCCACTGTGTATTTCCACATGCAATTCGAATCGATGGCGTAATATCTCGCCTAAGAGCAACGACAGCGCTACGTCGCTCGCGACGGGAGATCAATCCGGTTTGTTCAAGGTGATTCAAAGCGGTGCGTACCGTCGCTCTTGAAGCTTGGTAGTCCATAGCGATTTTTCGTTCAGAAGGTAGCTTCTGACCAGGCTTTAATTCGCCATTGGTGACTTTTTGTGTGATGGCCTCGGCTATAAACCGATGTAAGGGTACGTCCACGCGGCTATCGGGTAAGTGATCGCTCATTTTTTGGTCTCCGTACATCAGAACGAAATGCTATTTAGAGTCCTTTACACCTAGTAGAAATGTCTTGTTGCTATCTCTAAAGAAAGAAAAATGATTTGTTAACACTTTATCTCAAAAAACTTGATATTTGTCTAGTAAAAACTGATAATATCCTTAGATTTCATGGTCATATGACATATAACGACACTTTATGTATATGCATAGCCATCGGTTACTTAAGATTAAAAGGATTAATAATTTATGCCAATATATGAATTTACATGCGATGAGTGTGGAAGTGATTTTGAGAAACTGGTTCCATCGATGAATTACAAAGGGGCTCCAGAGTGTCCCAAATGTCAAAGTAAAAATACTCACAAGCGGATGAGTGTGTTTTCTGCTAGAGCTGCTGAAAAGACATCGCAACCATTTGAAGGTGGATGTGGTATGGGCCCGGATGGGCGTTGCGGTCGCGGCGGTTGTCAATTTTCATAAAGCGATTTAATTTATCATCTGTCAACAGGGGGCATTGCATTTTGATAGTAGATATGCTAGCATAATGGCTAGAGATAGTGTCCCAACACCTCCTTGATTAAGCAATAGAGAAAAACACTGTAAAAATCATTTCATAAGAATGTGTGATCTATTGTAAGCGGTGTAACTCTTAGAAAAACAATTAATTATGTTTTTTAGAGTTTTTCCGTAACCTTTCATTGTTTAAATGACATGTTTTAATAGGTAAGCCTTTAACCTTAAGCAGGTCTCATCTTGGAATTTTGCGTTAATATCAAAAAACTTCAGTCACATGATGCGCTTGAAGTCGAACGATGGTTTTTGGCGTATTCGGATAGTGTTTATACATATATTTATTATCGTGTTGGCAAAGATAAGGATTTGGCAGGGGATATTGTGCAAGATGTTTTTCTAAAAGCCTTGGATCAAATTGATCAATTTGATCCAGATCGCGGTAGGATGTTTGTTTGGTTGACCTGTTTGTCAAAAAACATAATTCGAAAAGCATTATTAGATAAATCACGAAGTTTGTCAGGGAGTTCGAGTCCTCAGGCAGAAACCCTTGATGATAAGTTATTAAACATTTATGAACGCATTGCAACAGAGCCATTGCCAGACGAAGTTTTAGAGAGGCGTGAGACAGCAGAGTTGGTACAGATGACTCTGATTAGTATTCCTGGTAATTACAAGGAAGTGTTGGACGAATTTTATTATAAACAAAAAAGCCTTAAAGAGATTTCTATTAAATCAGGTGTCACTGAAGGGGCCGCTAAATCATTATTATTTCGAGCCAGAAAAGCTTTTAAAGAATCCTATACGCAATTGGCAACCTCTTTAGGTGTGATTGAGCTGTCTGGAGGGATATGTGATGAATAAAGATTGGTTAGATAACAATATCAAGGTGCTTTATCATTCGGTGCCTCGAGAATTGAAATTAGATGCTGTTCGAAAACGACAAATACTTAATAAAATAAAAGAGCATATCAGTCCTGAAGAAGACCTTCTGCCTAGTACAGTCGAAATATTCCGTGAAAAATTAGAGGCCGATCAAAAATTAAAATCTGCAAAAATTGCTGAAGAAAATAAGCAAAAAAGTCAAAAGATTGAGGCTGCTGCCAGAAAGAAATGGGACGATTTTCTCGCAGAGCAGCGAAAAGATGAATGGTCTTACAATTCGATGCCCGCTGCTTCATTAAAGTGGAAATGGCATATTCCGGGAATATTTTATAAAGGTATTGCAGCTGTGTTGTTGGTGTCATTATGTCTGTGGCTGTCTTACAATTCGAAGCCTTCGCTTACTGTTGCAAAAATCGTCAGCAGTTATGACACGGTGTGGGATAGAACATTGAAAACACAAACTGAAGGGATACCGGTAACCACAGAACCAATTAAAATTTTAAGTGGCGTGGTAGAGTTAGAATTTCTACGTGGTGCAAAAGTTCAGTTGCAAGCACCTGCCGAATTGAAGATTCGATCAGATAATGAAGCGGATTTAGTACAGGGTAAATTGCATGCAACTATCCCGCCGGGAGCAACAGGATTTACAATTCATACGCCCCATGTGACGATTGTTGATCATGGTACAGAGTTTGGTGTAGAAGTTAAGGCTAATGGGGACAGTGAATGTCATGTCTTTGAAGGTAAAGTCAAGTTGCTCCCAGCGGGTTTTCAGCATACGGCATATCCTTATTTGATTACTGGACAAGCTAAGAGGATAAGTCGAGAAGGAGCGATCATGACAGATATCGCTATAGATGAGGAAAACTATATCGCGAAGATTCCTCAGCCTATTATTCAGGAAATCACCGAAAAGAAATGGGGGAGTTGTTCTTTCTGTTTGAAACAGCAGGAATTGAAATTAGATCTTCCATTTGCTATAGAGTCAATCAATAATATCACTTTTGTTGATCATCGGCAGGTCTCGTTTGAACAAGACACACCTCCATCGCCGCATTTGTCGCAAGATTCTTCCGCTTATTTTAGTGATAATGAGAGTTATTTAGTGATTAACCCCAAACAGTCGTCTCTTGATATAGATGAGAATAGTAGCCGATCATTAGCATTATGGGTCAAGCTGGATGAGTTAGAAACTCAGACGATATTCCATACTCCCGTTGATCTGCGTGAATTTTATGAGTCCTATTTCGAACCAGTTAACCGTTTGTATGTCCAAAAGAAAAATGACACTGCAATATTTTTGAAATATGATTTTAAGGTTGAGAAAAAACAACTAAAAGATCAAACCAGGACGTTGCTTTGCCAACTTTCTGATCATGATAATAAGTGGACTCATATTGCTTTGACTATTGAAAATAATCATTGCCTGCGACTGTATGTTAATGGCCTTTTGGTAGATACCCAGTTTTCTCCTCAAGGTTTTAATATTATTGGTGATACCTCTGAAGAATTTATTTTTGGTAATATTCGACCTCGTCAAAATAATTTTAAACCTGTAATAAAGAATTCTATTGACGGTTTTTTTGTTTCAGGATTATCACTTTATAATTGTATGTTGACCGAAGATGATGTCGCCTATTTGGCAATGCGAGATCGTCTATAATAAAAACGCCAAGATATAAAAGGTAGTTCAAATGATGTTTGATCGCTTCCGTTGGACTACCTGGCAAGCAATATAGGCCATGTACCCAATGTAACCAGTGTTACGCAGCTCGTCATATCTTTTGTTGTACAAGCCGAATGATCTATGCACCATGTTTCCGCGCGCTTACTGAAGATGCCTTTGCTTGCCTTTCAGTTCTAAAACGAGGTTTCTATTTTGTTTGAAGCCATGTTTGTGTGTGTGTGACGGTGTAAGAAAGATTTAAATCAAGAAAGGAAACAAAAGTTATGAGTAAAAAAAAGAAATGGAGTATGTGTTGGTGGTGGAGAAGTCACTTATGTATGGGGATGATTGTTTTATTAAATTCACAGACGATGGTTCAAGCCGATTCCTGGACTTCGCCAGTGGCTACCGGGGTCGAAGCGATTCATATGACCAGTTTGAATACGGGGCGTGTCTTTGTATTTTCATTCCGAGATCAGGGAGATGGGGCAACGCAATTCCCCTGGGCAACATTTAATCCTAATAGTTTGGGAAGTGCTAATGTTGTCAATGCTCCTAAGAACTATTTTTGTGCAGGGCATTCGGTATTGGAAAATGGTGATTTCATCATGACCGATGGTCAGGCGGATGGCACCATCAGTCGATTTAACTCTGTGACTGAACAAATGACCAATCTAGGTAATTTGGCAGAGAATCAAGGACGTTGGTATCCTTCAACGATCATACTGGGTAATGGTAAACTATTTACCATTGGTGGTATTGCCAATAATGGTGATGGGGGTAATGTTTTATCTGCCGAACTGTATGATCCTGATACCAACGCGAGAACAGATATTAATAATGGTAGCAATTTGTTGCCATCACAAGATCCAGATGCCTATCCACGTTTATTTCTCTTGTCAACAACCAATGCGAATCCAAATATTTTTGAAGTCTTTCAAGCCGGGCCTGATTCGCAATCACAGTTTTATACCATCAATACCGACAATAATTCCGCATCAGTATCTTCAGGTCCTACTGATCCCGGAGCACCAGGTTCAGGAAGTCAGGAGGGGCGTCTGCAAGGTACCTATTGTCGTTTGTATGATGGCCGCGTCATGGCGATGGGGGGCTTTCGTTTTGGATTAGAAGATGGTTCGACTTCAACGGTTACCATAATTGATCCAGAAGCGGGAAGTCCTAGTTGGTCGACCGTTGCTTCCATGCAAGATAGCTCCGATCGATCCTACTTTTTATCTACCGTGATGTCTGATGGAAAGGTTTGCGTCTATGGCCCAGATACTTCAGTCGAAATTTATAATCCTTCTTCTAACTCATGGAGTGCGGGGGCATCTGCCTCATTGCAGCGTGGATATCACACCGGTGGCGTGTTGCTAGTCGATGGACGTATCTGTGTATCTGGTGGTTCCAACCCAGGTGGTCAAGGTGGTTTTGGTGAAACAAACCAAGTGCAAATTTATTCACCCGATTATATGACAGCCAATCGTCCCTCCATTACTTCCGCACCGACCTCTGCAGGTTATGGCAGTAATATTGTTGTGAATTATACCTCCACCGGCGGTGCGATTACCGAAGTTCTCCTTCGTCGTCCAGGTAGTTCAACGCACGGTTTTACCTATAATATGATTGGTGTGCCATGTAGTTTTTCAGATGGAGGTTCTTCTTTAACAGTGACGATTCCATCGAATCCTAACTTAGTGCCTCCAGGATATTATTATCTTATTATCAGTCGAGGCGGAGCATCTAATCGCATACCGTCTGAGGGTAGTTGGATTCAAATCTCAGGTAGTGGACCTCCTCCAGATACCAATCCTCCTAGCAGTCCAGCCATTGCTTCTGTGACTTCTGATAGTGATACGCAGCTTACCGCAACCTCTACGACTTCTACCGATCCTGAAGGTAGCAATCCGATTGAATACGACTTCGATGAAACTACAGGCAATGCCGGTGGTAGTGACAGCCCATGGCAGCTTTCTCAGATTCATATCGATACTGGTTTGAATCCTGTTACGCAATATTGCTATCGCGTTCGTGCTCGTGATTCTCAAGGAAATCAAACCGGTTGGTCCAGTGCAACTTGCCAAACAACTCAGGCTGCACCGGATACCAATCCTCCAACACCTAATCCAATGACCTGGGCATCACCTCCAGCGGCATTTGGTGATGCGGCGATTATCATGGATGCCACGAGTGCAGATGATCCGGAAGGTAACATCCCTGTACAATATGATTTTGATGAAACCTCAGGTAATCCTGGTGGTACGGATAGCGGATGGCAGCCCTTGCCTCGTTATTTAGATGCCGGTTTGGATCCTTCAACGACTTATAGCTATCGTGTTCGTGCTCGCGATAGTTTGGGTAATGCTGGTAGTTATTCAACCACCTTGTCTGCAACAACCGATGCAGAAGATGGTTATGTTGATGTAATCGTTGGGCCAGGGGTTGTGTTTGATCCACAGCATATAGTGATTAACGTTGGCGACACCGTTGAATGGGAATTTGCCGAACTCGATCATAATGTTTGGTCTGGTGTTTCGGGTGGCCATACTGTTCTGGATGGTGAATTACCATGGGAACAAGGTGGTACTATGATCTTTAGTTCAACCAATGATCCTCTTGTGATCAATCCTGCGGGTACTAAGTTCTTAGTGACATTTGATCAGGCTTTACTTGATGCTTCGACGGGTGATCTTGGGCCAGATGCTTATAACTATCATTGTCATATTCATGGTACTGGATTACATGATGGTACGATTACTGTTTTAGGTGGTGCAGATAATGATCCTCCAACACCAAATCCAGCAACCTTTGCATCGGCGCCTAATGCGACCAGTTCAACGTCAATAGCAATGACTGCAACAACAGCCAGCGATGCTAGCGGTCCAGTTGAATATAATTTCGATGAAACAACAGGTGGTGCAGGCGGTACAGATAGTGGATGGCAAACGTCGACCAGTTATTCTGATGGTGGATTAAGCCCATTAACACAATATTGTTATACCGTTCAATCTCGTGATAGTGCTGGTAATACTGGAACCGCTTCAGGTGCGTCCTGTGCTACGACACCAGATGTTCCTAGTGATGTACTTTTATTAACCGGTTGGGTGACAGGTACATCGCATGCTGATCCGGCTGGTTCTAATCGAGCTTTGGTCTTTACTGTGCATGCTGAAGACGATAATACCAATATGAATGCCTCTGTTACATATGGCGGTCAATCGATGACCAAAGTCGTTGAGCAAAATGTTGGTACTGGCTATCGTGCGTATGCCGCGGCCTTTATATTAAATGAAGCAGATATTGCTGCTGCATCTAATAATACTTTTAGTGTCTCTTGGGCGCAAACACCATCGCGTACTCCAGGTTTTGCAAGTATCTTCTTAGGTAATGTTAATCAAGCAAGCTTAACTGGAGCGACCAGTGGGAATGGTAATACTTCAACAGCAACTGTTTCTTCTGCTGCTCTGTCAACCAATAATGGAGATTTAGCAATTGTGGCAGGTACTTGTGGTAATACTGGTAGTTATACGGTCAATAATGGATTCACTGAAGGTACAGAAATTACCGTGACTTCAGGTGATGGTGTTGTTGGACAGAAACTAGCGACGGGTGCCAATGAGACGCCTAGCATTACACATAGCAATGCCAATCGACAGGTGGTAATTGGTCTTGTCGTTAATGCTGGTAGTGGTGGCGGTGGTGACACTTCACCTCCAACGCCAAATCCTGCAACTTTTGCTTCAGCACCTTCAGCCACTAGTTCAACAAATATATCCATGACCGCAACAACAGGTAGTGATGCGAGTCCTCCTGTTGAGTATTTCTTTACAGAACAGAGTGGTAATCCTGGTGGTAGCAATAGCTCATGGCAAACATCCACCAGCTATAATGATGGTGGTTTATCGCCAAGTACCCAGTATTGTTATACTGTAACGATGCGTGACAGTTTGGGTAATGTCGGTACCGCTTCAAGTTCGTCTTGTGCGACAACCGATGCGTTGCCAGATACGACACCGCCATCACCGAATCCATCGACATGGGCTTCAGTGCCTACATCAGGTGGTACCAGCTCGATAAGTATGACTGCAACCACAGCAAGTGACCCATCTACTCCGGTTGAATATCAATTTGATGAAACTTCCGGTAATGCTGGTGGAACAGACAGTGGATGGCAAACATCATCAAGTTACACTGATTTAGGTTTGTCTGCAAATACCCAGTATACCTATCGTCAACGCACTCGCGACAGTGCTGGTAATACGGGGTCTTATTCAACGTCACTTTCTGCAACTACAGATTCTGGTGGTGGATGTGATGTATTATTGAGTGATGATTTTGAAGGTGGAAGCTTTGGTTCTAGTAACTGGAATGATGGTGGTACTGATTGCCTGTTCCATAATGGAGCAAATTCTCCTCAAGGCAGTTTTTCTATTAACTTGCAAGATAATACTGCTCCGCCAGCATCAACGAGTTTTACCGATAGCTTCAATGCTTCATCTTATCAAGATCTGCAGATCGATTGGACTTATCAATGTATTAGTATGGATAATTCCAATGAAGGTTTCTTCTTAGAAGTCTCTACGAATGGTGGTTCAAGTTGGACGACGATTGGTGATGAATACAACCTGAATGATGAATTTACCAATAATACCATCGTGAGTGACTCTGTAACGACGTCTGGGATTAGCTTGACCAGCAATACGCAAGTACGTTTCCGATGTGATGCGTCAGGTAATGCAGATGATGTCTATCTCGATCAGATAACAATTTCAGGTTGCGGAACTGGTGGCGGTGGTGATACCGATCCTCCAACGCCAAATCCAGCAACATTTGCATCTGCACCTAGTGCCGATAGCGATATCGCTATTAGCATGACAGCAACCACGGCAAGTGATGCTTCTGGTCCAGTTGAATACAATTTCAACCATACCAGTGGAACACCTGGTGGTACGGATAGTGGTTGGCAGACCTCGACTAGTTACACGGATAGTGGACTGGCTGCCAGCACGCAATATTGCTACACCGTTCAGTCTCGTGACAGTTTGGGTAATACAGGATCCACTTCAGGCGCCTCATGTGCAACCACTCAGGCAGGTGGCGGCGGTGGCCCGATTACGGTTGTTAACCACAGTTTCGAACAGCCAGGTACTGGGAGTGAAATTCTTGGTTTCTCAACAATTCCTGGTTGGGATGGTACGAACAATAATGAATCAGGTGTGACCACGTTTGATGGTGCCAGTCTTGGTAGTTGGGCTCTTTCTGTCAGTGATTCTGATGAGGCAAGCCAGGTAACATCACATACGATTGTTGCAAGTACTTACCAAGTTCAAGTGGATGCCAAAGCCGATGGCGGAGCACAGCTAACTATTGAGTTGCGTTACGGAACCACAGTGATTGGTTCTCAAACCTATACGCTCAATGGAACTTTCGCCACAAAAACATTAAATGTAACCGTTAATGGTGGTGATCCTGCGATTGGTCAAACTTTGAACGTTCGATTTACAAATTCAGGTTCGTTTGATACTTGGTTTGTGGCTGATAACGTACGACTTTCGAATTAAAATTCGTTATGAGAATTTTAAAATAAAATGACTTTGGTAAGGTTCTATCTCTTTAGGACCTTACCTTATATTAAAAAACAATGTATCTTGAGATATAGATACACCACTTTCGAGCGTGGCACTCACACACTGCCACGCTTTTTTTATTTTAGTGAATTTGTAGGGTATTATTTTAATGCTGAAGCGAGAGAGTTTGGCGTATTTTCAAACTGAATGTTTCGCTGATTTTCTTCTTCGTGTTGCAATTTGATAATAATAGGATTAAATGCTTCGACAATAGACCAAACGATGTCTGCCCATTCGACCAGGACGATGTTGGGAGGACTGCAAAGTTCATCAAAACCGATATTAGCAAGTTGTTGTGGGGTATCAAGGCGATAAGCATCAATATGATAGAGGGGAAGTTTGCCTTCATACTCATTGATCAATGTAAAGGTTGGGCTGTTGACTTCTTCAGTTGGCACCTCAAGTCCCATGGCAATGCCTTTGGTTAAATGTGTTTTGCCTGCAGCCAATTGACCGATGAGTGCAATAACTTCGCCGCCTTGTAGATGTTGGCCAATGGTTTTGCCTATGTCTAATGTTTGTTCTACACTATTGCTGCTGATTTGAAATGTTTCACTCATGCTTTGAAATGTTCCCATCCTTTGACCTCAAGGGGTGAAAGGGATCCGTCAATCTTTCGTAAATAGAGTTGGCTTGATCCATCAATTAACTCGGAATCGGGTGTTGTTAAGTGGCCAATATTATTGAGTCGTGTTTTTGAGATTTCTTTCCAGTCGACCATAAGCTTGTCACCATCCGCTGGACTGATGCAGAAGAGAAGTTCAAAGTCTTCGCCATCATTCATCGCGGATTTGATGGGATCTTCGCTTTGTCGTGCAGCATTACTGAGTGGAATCGCCACTTCATCGATAATCGCCACTAAATTATTCTCGTCACAAATGTGTTTTAGATCCGCTAATAAGCCATCACTGACATCAATCATGGCATGAAGATTGACATGATCTTTTAATAGGTGTGCTTCTTTCAGTCGCGGTGTGAAGTCTAAATGTTTTCCCTTAAGTGAACCACCTAATTCTCCAGTAACAAGGATGGCATCTCCCGATACAGCGCCAGTGCGTTTGATGGGATTTGGGGTTGTCGAAAGCATTGTCACATTAATCGTAAGATCTTTATCCCAACTGGTCGTATCGCCACCAATAATGGGGCACTGAAATTCATCACCAGCGGATTGCAGTCCCGCATGCAATTGCTGGGCTTGCTCCATCGAAAAATCATTTGGTAATGATACAGATACCACGGCACCTATAGGCTTGGATGCCATCGCTGCGCAATCGCTCAAACTGCAGCACATCGCTTTACGACCAATTTGTTCAAGACTTGCAGATGAACTATCAAAATGCACACCTTCTAAAAGAAGATCAGTCGTCACAAGCACATTCTCACTGCCCAATTTTAAGATAGCCATGTCATCACCAATACCGGTGTCCACATGGCCAGGCAAGTTCTCTTGTTGCTGACGTATCCAGTCAATCAATTCAAATTCAGATTTAATTTGTTTCATGATTTGTAGGGTGGAGCTATGCCCCACGCGTTTATTTCAATTCGTCTTTCCAAAATTCAAGTTGCTGATTCAACTGGTCTAAGCCAGCTGAACCTTCAACATTATAATTCTTAACCACATTCTCTGGAGAAAGTGAATCAAAAACATCACTCTCAATTTTATCGCAAACCTTCTGGTATTTATCCAATTCCAGCTCACTAAGAGCAATGTTTTGATCTTCACATTGATTCACAATTTTGCCAACAATCTGGTGAGCCTGTCGGAAGGGGACGCCTTTACGTACCAGGTATTCCGCCAGAGCGGTAGCATCCAGGAATCCTTTGTCCAGATCTTTGGCGATCTCTTTCTTATTAAACGTTGTATTGGCCACAATCGCCGTTGTCATTGCCAGGCAAGCTTCAATGGTATCAGAACTATCAAACAATTGTTTTTTATCTTCCTGCATGTCACGGTTGTAAGCCAGTGGCTGTCCTTTGATCATTGCCAGCATCGCCATGAGGTTGCCATATTGTTGGCTACATTTGCCGCGAATGAGTTCCAGCATGTCTGGATTTTTCTTTTGCGGCATCATGCTGCTGCCAGTCACATAGGCATCTGCAATCGTAATGAAGCTGAATTCCTGCGACATATATATGATCCAATCTTCCGCCAGTCGTGAAAGATGGGTGGCAATCATGCTATTGCAGAAAATAAATTCCACGCAAAAATCTCGATCACTAATGCTGTCGATACTGTTTCGAGTGACACCCGCAAAACCAAGAATTTCCGCTGTACGTTGTCGGTCCAAGCCCAAGCTTGATCCGGCTAATGCACCACTACCTAGCGGTGATACATTCACACGATCCAGCAAATCATTAAGACGCTCTTTGTCGCGTTGCAATTGTTCGGCAAATACTAGAACCCCGTGACCAGCCAAGATGGGTTGTGCGCGTTGAAGGTGTGTATAACCAGGCATCACAATTTGACCTTGTTTTTGAGCCAGCTTGACCAGTGCTTTTTGTAGATCAACAATAAGTTGAATCAAAATCGCAATTTCATCTCGCATCCAAAGTCGCATGTCCAGACAAACTTGATCATTTCGGCTTCGGCCAGTATGAAGCTTTTTGCCCACATCACCTGTTTTTTTGATGAGTGCGTTTTCAACGACCATGTGAATATCTTCAAATTCAGTTTTGAATTTGAATTTACCCGCATCGATTTCTTCAGAAATTTCAGTAAGGGCTTTTTTGATCTCCTGGAATTCCGATTTGGTAATCAACTTTTGCTCGCTGAGCATTTGAGCGTGAGCAATACTCCCGGCGATGTCATATTTATAGAGTCGATTATCGATGGTGATCGATTCCACAAATTCGACCGCCAGCTCATCTTGCGATTGCTGCATACGGCTTTGCCAGCTTTTGGATGGACCTGTCATAGTATTCTTTCTTTTCAGGTAGGTCAGGCCATGCCTGACATAAATATAAAATCGTCAGGCATGGCCTGATCTATCAACGAAGCATACCTGTTTTCTATTTATCTGTCAATGGGTTAGGTTGACTTGTAAATGTAATTAATCCCTTGAAATCATTAAAGTTATGACTATAATATGTCTTTGCACCATGGAAGGAACGCAGCATGACGAAAGGATTACCCAAAACCCGCAGGAGGCCCACCGTGCAACGGGGAAAATCTCAGCGAAAAGAACGAAAACTCAAAAAGCTCGATCAGGAGTTTACCGGCGTTTATAAAGCGTCCGCACTTCTCACTGGGCCAATGGAGCTTCAACAGGTTCTCGAGATTGTCGTAGAAACAATCGCTCAGGCCGTTGATGCTGAAGCGGCAGGTCTGCGCCTCTTGAATAAAGATACCGGCCAGTTAATCCTAAAAGCCACCTATGGACTAAGCGGTGAATATATCAGTAAAGGACCTGTCACTGCTGGCGAAAGTACGCTCAATCAAAGAGCATTGAATGGCGAAGTCATTGTCGTTGAAGATATGCGAACTGATGAGCACTTCGTAAAATATCATGAAGAAATCAAGCGTGAAGGTCTGGTTAGTTGCCTGACGATTGGCTTGATGTATAAAGACATCGGTATCGGAATTCTACGTTTATACAACCGCAAAAAACGACGCTTTTCTTCTGAAGCAATTTCAACAGCTCGAATTGTTGCGTCTCAATCCGCCGCGGCCATTACCAACGCGCGATTGTATGCCGAAGCCTTAGAAGGTGAGCGCATGGCACGACAAATTCGTCTTGCCGGTGAGGTACAACGTCATCTTTTACCAGAAAAAGCTCCTGAGCTAAACGGCATGCAACTTCATGGCATTTATGTTCCTTGCTATGATGTGGGAGGAGATTTTTACGACTTCATTGATATCGCCAATGATCGCTGGCTCGTACCGCTAGGGGATGTCATGGGCAAAGGCGTTCCTGCATCGCTTGTTATGGCATCTATTCGTTCTGCCTTGCGTGCGTATGCCGCTCAATATGAAGATCTTCAGCGTTTCGTGACACGAGCCAATCGTATGTTTTGTCATGATAGCGATCTGGGGGAATTTGCGACGCTCTTTGTTGCTGAAGTTAATCCGGATGAGTCGACACTTACCTATTGCAACTGTGGCCATGATCCACCTTTTATTGTTCGTGACAAACAAATCATCGAACTAACACAAGGAGGGACCGTCATAGGCTTGGATGCAGAAAGCGACTATCAAGTTGAAACAGTCAAAATGCAAAAGGACGATATGTTGGTGATGTTTACCGATGGCTTAGCCGATGCCAGCAATTTCGATGGCGATCGCTTCGGTTACGACCGAATCATGAAAGCCGCACTCGATTCCGCACACCTTTCTGCCCCTGAAGCTGCAAAAAACATTCTCTGGACCATGCGAAAATTTGCCGGCCTACAAACTCGAGGTGATGATACCGCTTTAGTGGTCTTGAAAAAGGTTGAGTAATTGAGAAATGTATTTGGTTGTGAAGACTCGTTTGTCATTTCGACCGAAGTCAACCGTAGGTTGACGAAGTGGAGAAATCTCAAAACCAGAGGGACGTAAATTGTATCGAGAATAAGAAAGGTCGATTAGTAAATATGTCAGATGAATTTAACGAATCAGAGTCAAGGTATATAAATACAGATCTTGAATTAGTTGCACCAATTAATTTAACACCTTTAGCAAACTATTTTGATTTGCACGCAAGTTTACTTTATTGTAATAAATGGGATGATGGTCAATGGTGTGTATTTGTTGAAGAAAAAGAATCTGGTTGTATTCTCAATGGTGACCTTAATAGAGATATTACAGGTTTATTAGACGTTATAGATCAATTTGATGATCATTTAGAATCATTATGGAATTCATGCACGAAAAAGGAATTTAATATCGGAATAGATTGTGGTGAAACACAGTCATATAACGTGGGTATCCACAAGGAGAATATTCAACGCTTGGCAAAGCTTGGTTGCACTATCAGTGTTACTGTCTATCCGATTAAAGATGAAGAATATGAAGAAGACGAAAGCGAATAGCTGTTCTTATGTTATGTTTTCAAATATTAATAATTGTTTAATAAGAAATGATAATAGTTTCTTTTATGTTGTTTGGGTGTCATGTCTAAACTTTTCGTCTTAATTTGGCATATCCCAGAACTAAACTAGTTAAAAGTAATGCACTTGGTTCGGGGGTGTGTGTTGTCTCAAATCTAAAATCATCCATTTGGAAAAAACCGTTATTTGACAAATTAGAAACAGATAGTGTATTAAACCCATCACTATTTTCTATGCCAGCAAACACAGAGGGTAAATTTCCTCCTGGTAGAATGTCTTCTGTTGTAAATAATTGTTGTTCTACCAGGTCTGTGTTATCGAATAATTCCAACAAAATTAATTGTCCAGATGAACTTGTTCCGGAAATGCGAAATCCAATTCTATGTTGTGGCGTTGCAAATTCAGCGATGACCGGATTGGTAGTAACACCGTTATATGGATTGTAATTCATCACTTCTTGTGTGTTGCCAAGCTTGGAGGCCGTAAATACATCTTGAAAAAGGCCACCTTGAAACGACACACCTTGAGCGGCATACTGATTAATGACTTCTTCGGCGAGAGAAAGATTTTCAAAGTCAATGTGTGTTTCTGAGCCCGAAAACTGATCTTCTAAGATAATTACTGCATGCAAGCTATCGCTCAAAGTAAAAAAACAAAGTAGAACGATAAATGGTTTGGTTAATTTAATATAAGCTGCAGACATACTCTCTACTCCTAAGTAAAAGTACTTTTTTGGGTATATTTTACGTTCCCGGTGGCATGTTTCGACCAATCATTATGTCGGTAAATCCGTAGAGAAAATTAATAAAAAAAGAAAAGATTCTTCTTTATCCTGCTTTTTGAGGCTGGTATGAGGATTTTGTTAAAGTGGTTTAGGGGAAAACCCGAAATTTCTTTTAGTAACTGACTAAATAATGTTACGACACCTATGAATTGACAACGTGCCTTGGAGTGCGATTTGAGTTACTACCAAAAACAGAGCCCGCTAACGAAATTCTGCTTTGTGATTTTAATCATCATTTGCAGTTTAGTCGATGTGGCCGTAGGGCAATTTGACCCCGCCTTTGACCCGGCGTTCGATCCCGCCTTCGATCCGGCGTTTGACCCGGCCTTTGATCCAGCTTTCGATCCAGTGCCAGAACCTGCATCTTTATCATTGCTTGCTGCCGGAGCCTACATGATATCGCGACGACGCAAAACATATGACCGTGTGCACAGTCAGTAATTCATTGCAGACGATTCATATGATTATTCGTCTGTCACGCAACCTTCAGAAGCGGACTTTACTGTTTTGATATATTTGTAAAGCGTTCCACGATTCGCTCGATACTCTGGAGCTTTCCATGCGGCTTTTCGTTTTGCCATTTCTTTGTCAGTGACATCAAAATCAATCGTATTTTTGACAGCATCGATGGTGATTGTATCGCCTTCTTTGACTAAAGCAATCGGACCACCAACTTGTGCTTCAGGGGTAATGTGCCCAACAATAAATCCATGAGATCCACCAGAGAATCGTCCATCAGTCATGAGTGCAACATCTTTACCCAATCCTGCCCCCATAATCGCTGAGGTGGGTGTCAACATTTCCGGCATACCTGGGCCACCTTTAGGACCTTCATAGCGAATGACAATAATGTCACCTTTTTCAATTTTGTTATCTTCCAAGGCTTTGAGCATTTCTTCTTCGCTGTCATACACTTTAGCCGGACCGCTGAAGAACTCACCTTCTTTACCCGTGATTTTTGCCACGCCGCCATCCGGTGCAAGATTACCTTTGAGGATTCGAATGTGGCCAGTTTCTTTGAGTGGTTTTTCCATCGGCATAAACACTTCTTGTCCAGCTTTTAGATCATCCACATCTTTGAGGTTTTCTTCGAGTGTTTTACCTGTTACTGTCAGGCAATCACCATGAAGTAGGCCTTTGCCAAGCAGATACTTCATGATAGCAGGGATACCGCCTACGTTATGTAAATCTTCTTGAACAAACTTTCCACTAGGCTTTAAATCCGCTAATAGTGGAATGCGATCACTGAACGATTGGAAATCGTCTATGTTTAAATCAATGTCCACCGAGCGAGCAATCGCCAAGAGGTGTAAGACCATATTGGTTGACCCACCTAATGTCATTGCCGTAATGATGGCATTTTCAAATGCTTTTCGTGTCATGATGTCACGAGGCTTAATATCGTTTTCAATCAAATATTTAATCGCATGGCCAGCATCAACACACTCTTGCAGTTTTCCACCATCTTCCGCTGGAGTCGACGAACTGTAAGGCAACGTCATTCCCATGGCTTCGGCTGCGGATGCCATCGTGTTAGCAGTATACATACCGCCGCAAGCACCCGGGCCAGGACAAGCATTTTGAACAACTTCGTAAAATTCTTTTTCATCAATTTTACCAGCAACAAAAGCACCGTAAGCTTGTGAAGCAGAAATAACATCCAATTTTTCACCCGCATGGCAACCTGCACGAATTGTCCCGCCATAGACCATTAGAGAAGGGCGATTTAATCGTCCCATCGCAATCAAACATCCAGGCATATTTTTATCACAACCCGGCAGAGAAATGTTGGCATCATACCATTGCGCTGACATAATCGTTTCAATGGAATCCGCAATTAAATCACGTGACTGCAAAGAAAAGCTCATGCCATCGGTTCCCATGGAAATCCCATCGCTTACGCCAATCGTATTGAATCGCATACCGACAAGTCCTGCTTCAACCACACCTTCTTTGACCTTGCCTGCCAGGTCCAATAAGTGCATATTGCAAGGATTGCCTTCATACCAAACGCTGGCGATTCCCACTTGCGCTTTGTCCATGTCTTCGCGGGTGAGTCCGGTCGCATGTAACATTGCTTGCGAGATACCTTGTGATTTGGGTTGAGTAATGCGTTTGCTGAATTTATTCAATGCGTCTGCCATGAGTTCTCCAAAATGATTAATACTTAATATATAGCGTTTAATTTTTTGCCAAATAAGCAAAAGGGGCATTATAGGATATTGTGCAAAGTTCAGCAATTGTAATTCATAACTCGTATAGTTACAAATAGATACGATGTGATCGTGCTTTAATTGGTTTTTGTATAAAAAACTTCTAAAGCACAAAACTACAATGAGTTATGTTTGATCGGATTTTTGCGGTTACTTGCTAAAATGTTAGGATTCTGTTATAATAGCTCCTTATCCAAAAAAGTGTGGGGATTTATACATACTTCAATTTGGGAGAAAGACCGAATGCCTTTGAATGAGAAAAACATCCAGATGAACACTGCGAAAAAAGGTAAAAAAAACCAACTAAAACTCGAGCCATTAGAAACACGTGTTTTGCTTTCCGCAACGGATCTCACTCAGTGTTTGCGCATAACAGAACTCATGTATAATCCTGCTCCTGATCCAGTTGATGCCAGTCGTGATTTGGAGTTTATCGAATTTCAAAATGTGGGTAGTGAATCGATTGACCTGCAAGGTGTTAATTTTACCAATGGAATTAATTTTACGTTTACCAGTTTTACCTTGAATGCGGGTGATTTTGTTGTTGTTGCCGAAGACGTGAATGATTTTCAAGCAGTCTACGGAAATTCAATCAACTTATTTCCTCAACCTTATACCGGCTCTTTGTCCAATGGCGGCGAACGCATAAAAATGGTGGATGCTGGCGGTGTTGAGATTCTTGATTTTACTTATGACGATAAATGGTATGGCAGTACCGACAACGGTGGTAACTCATTAACCTATGATGGTGATCTCCCCGGTGTTAAAAGTGATTGGGAGAAAAAATCAAATTGGGCACCCAGCAGTGTCATAGGTGGTACTCCCGGCCAAGCGGATACCGGATTAAAACAGGGCGATATCGAATTTAATGAAATACTAGCTCATTCCAATATCGGTGATGATTTTATCGAACTGATTAATACGACCTCGACAGATATAAATATTGGTGGATGGTTTTTATCAGATGATCCATTAGAGTTAACAAAATATGAGATTCCAGCAAACACGATTTTACCTGGAAATAATGGTCTGTTGGTGTTTGAGCAATCAAATTTTGGGTTTGGTATTAGCGAGCATGGAGATGATGTCATATTAACCTCAGGTGCAGATGGAGCAACGACAGATTTGTTCAGTGAATCTATCTTTATGCCAGCATCTGATCAGGATATTTCATGGGGGCGATATTTTAAAGCCAGTACAGGCACTTATAATTTTACGCCACTGCAGTCGCCGCCAACAAAAGGGTTGGCCAATAACGGTCCCTTAGTTGGGCCGATTGTTATTTCTGAAATTATGTATCATCCTGGTCTGGAAGATCAATCGCAGGAATACATTGTGATTACCAATACGACGAATCAGGTCGTTAATTTATTCGAAACGGTCAGTAAAGAAGTTTCCGAAGGTAACTCTCAAGATATTGATGTTGGATGGCGATTTACCAGCGGGATTGATTTTCAATTTGCGACAAATCAAACCATTGCTGCTAATGGTTCTATTATTTTATCACGCATGGCAGAAAATGATCTGCGAAATGAATTTGATGTGCCTTTAGCCTACGACTATTTGCAAATCCCCTTGGATCCTGTTGATGAAGATGGTGTTCTCATTGTCAATCCAGACACCAGTTTCGGCAACAGCAGTGAAAAGATAGAATTATCCAAGCCGGGAAATGATCGACCTTTCGGCCAGCCGCAAGCCTATATTCGACAAGATCGCATCAGTTACAGTGATGGCAATAATGATAGTGATTTTCCAAATACGTCAAATGGTAAAGATCCCTGGCCTCGTCAAGCGGATGGTAAAGGTGCTTCATTAGTGCGAATCGTCGATACCGATTATGGTAATGATCCAGTCAATTGGCAAGCGAGTAGTCCATTTGAATCGAGTAACGTTGTTCCTGACAATGTCAAATTAACCTTTGCACCTGGCGATAGACCTACGCAGGGCGATGTTGTAACCTTTAATGTTACTGCTACTGACGCCGATGGCACCATTGCAGATGTGCAATTTTATCTCGTGGATGAAAATAACAACGATTCCCTTTTAGGAAGTGGGACATTTGCCAATAATGTTTGGAGCCTTCAAGTCGATACAACTTCCTTTCCAGGTGGTCAAAATTCCATCTGGGCACTTGCGATTGATGATGATGGTGCAAAAGGGCTGGATAATGAATCTTTGCGAGTCAATGCGTCGCCGGTTATTTCAAATATTACTGTTGATCCAGCTTTGGTGTTGGCCGGAGAGTCATTTTCGATCACATCAACCATTACAGATGAAGATGATGTTGCCTCTGTCAATTTATTTAGAGACACAAATGGTAATGGGCAAGTAGATGACGGCATTGATCAGGCGTTAGGGGCAGCAACATTATCTCAAAATGATCTATGGAGTTGGTCTGGATCAACGAGTGGATTTGTCGTTGGAGAAAATACAATTTTAATCCAAGCGTTCGATGATAATGACAATGATAGTAAAGATGTGACATTAAGTTCTACAGCATCGGCAACTGTGGATGTTTTTGTTCCAAATCAATTACCGACGATTAGTTCCTTACAAGCACTGCCAGATCCTGTTTTGTTTGGTGAAAATGTTACAATCACTGCGTCAGGCGTAAGTGATTCTGATGGTCAGGTCGTCGAAGTACAATTCTACCGAGATGCCAATAACAATAATAGCTTAGATGTTGGTATTGATAGTTTACTTGGTAGCGATACGGATGGCAATGATGGTTGGGAACTCACCATTGCGTCTGATAGTTTTTCGGGTGGTTTAAATCGTATTCTTGCAATTGCTTTAGATAATGATTCTGGACAAAGTGCTGAAGTGACCACGACGGTGGATGTTAATCAGTTGCCAGTTATCAATGACTTGACCATTCAGCCTACAATTGTTGAATTAGGCCAAGATATTACGCTCACAGCGGGTAGTGTATCTGATTCTGATGGCGAAGTTATACGAGTTAATTTTTATCTTGATGAAAATAATAATGATAGTTTGGATGAAGGTGTTGATACACTTCTTGGTTTCGATACAGATGGAACGGATGGTTGGGCAATTCTTCAGTCGACCAGTACATTCAATTTGGGTAACAATACCTTTTTGGCACAGGCGATTGATGATGAAAGTTTTGTTAGTCAAGTTGTTGGTCAGGACTTGAATTTACTAATACCCAATGTGCCACCCACTATAAATTCTCTGTTAGGTCAACCCAATCCTATTACTGTGGATGAAATTCTAACATTAACAGCAAATAATGTCATCGATAGTGATGGTACCGTTTCACAAGTTGAGTTTTATTTGGATGATGGTGACAACCTATTTAATAGTCAGTTGGATACTTTGTTGGATTCAGATAATACAGGACCTGACTACAGTTGGTCTGGTTCGACCAGTGCGTTTCCAATAGGGCTGAATCGAATTTTTGTTCGAGCACAAGATGAGGATGCTGCCTGGAGCGATATCGTAGAAACGACCGTTGAAGTTTTACCCAATATGGCACCAACGGTCGATAGCTTGACAGCCTCTCCAGATCCAGTGATTCAATCCGTTGATATGTTATTGTTAACAGCAAATAACGTGACTGATGCTGATGGAACAGTAGTAAATAGTGAATTTTATCTCGATGATGGCGATCAGCTTTTCGATCCTAATGTGGATGAGTTGCTGGGAAGTGATTCTGATGAATCGCAAGGTTGGTCGCTTGAAATTTCTACAAATAATATTGATACTGGGCAGTTACTGCTTTTCTCACGTGTTCAAGATGATGATGGTGTTTGGAGCAATGCGGTAAGTACGACCGTTCTGGTTGAACCTCCAAATCAACTGCCTGTTATTGATGAATTAATCAATACGCCACGTTTTCTTTCGCCAGGTGGTTTCTTAAGATTGACGGCAAATGATGTTGTTGATACTGATGGCACCATTGCATTCGTTGAATTTTATGTCGATTCCAATAAAAATGGTTTACTTGATGAAAGTTCAGATCAACTCATCTCAACAGATACAGACGGAAGTGATGGTTGGGATTGGATCGGACAAACCACTGGCTTTCCTGGGGGAACCGTTTCCTTTTTTGCCAGAGCACAAGACGATGAAGGGGCCTGGAGCGAAACCGTTGCTGCCCAGGGAACTTTTCAGATAGCAAGCGTCACTTTAGGGGGTGACAGTGGTTTTAAATCACTCAAATACTCAGATCAAGATGGTTCAGACGTGAGTGTCAAAGTTGGTAATGGCGAAATTGATTTTGTCTTTGATGGCGAGAATGTCAAAACGATTTCAAAAGGCAGTACCGTAACAGTCATTGGATCTGTTACCTCTGTCGCAGCTGATATTAAAAACGCAACGGAAAAAACTTCGATCTCTATGAGTGCCAAGGGGGGCGATGGCTTGGTTGAACTGGATGGGATTACCGGAGTAGCTTTAGGCAAACTGAGTGGTAAAGGTCTCATTTTAACGAATAATATTCAATTGGATGGAAGCTTAGGCTCTGTGGCTTTACAAAAAATTAACCCAAATGTCATTATTACGACTGGGGCAGGAGCTGCCAAAGGATTTAGTTTGAAAGCGAATGAAATCTCTGATGGTGTTAACTTTGATTTAGTAGGAGCCGTTAAAAGCTTTCAAGCCGCACAGTTTGGAGATGGGGTATTAAGTGCTGATAGCGTTGGCCAGGTGAAAATTACCTCAGCTAATGATTTTTCTGGGGATATTGTAGCAAAAACAGGCGGGATTCAAGGCGTCAATGCTACCGGAAACATTACGGGTAAATTGATTGCTGAAACATCCATTAGTAAAATTGCGACCAAAGCAGATTTTAAAGGTACAGCCAGAGCTGGTTCGCAAATAGTATCTTTACAAGCCTTGAACTTGGATCAAGCAATATTAAGTGCAGGCGAAAAGATCGGGAAGGTTAGCTTAAAACAGGACATGCTTGATTCTTATATCTTTGCCGGATTCGATTTGGGGTCTGATGGGGCTTTGGGTAACACTCAGGCTGGAGGGGCGGATAGTGGCGGCAGTGGGAACGTGGATTCGCTCGCTGTCAAAGGATCGTTTGCGAGAAGTTATGTTGCTGCAGGGACGCTTCCCTTGTCGCCGCTGACTCAGGATTACCAATTTGACTATCCAGCCAGTAACGGCACGATTGCCAAAGTGAAGTTTGGCGCGGTTGATTTTCAGGCCAACGACAATTTTGGTTTGTATGCCGCTACGGCCATACAATCTGCCAAAATTGGCAAAAATAATGCCCAATCTAATGGCCAATTTGAGTTGGAAATCATTACTTAGGTCGATCAGCCTGTTACTTCTTAGAGTATCTCCCTATAAGTTGGTCTTAAAATTAGATTTACACCTTCACATCTGGAAATGAGGAGAACTCACTACATTTTGTGTGTTTTTCTTGACAAAACCACCATTTCTGGTTCCAATCAAAGGAGTTAAATTTAAAGATAAATTGATATCTTGATCGTCCGTTGTAGCCATTTCTTGAGTGAAATTCGAGACCGTTTTGCTAACAGCGGAGTCATTTTGCGTTGGAACCAAATTATTGGCGAAAGGAGTCTGATCATGACAACAACCAAACCATTTACACGTTCTCTGAGTCTAATTGTCAGCTTGTCACTTCTGGCGGCGACCTTCACTGGTTGTCAATCTACAAACCAAACCATGGGGCCTGGAAAAGTGATTATGCCTGATGTGAATAAAGACCCTCTCGTCGTTAATACCGCAGGTGATCTTGACCGAAATACTGAAGTGCAATTAGTCGAACAGATGGCAGCTTATCGTGCCCGATACAAACAATATCTTGATTTGATGGTACAATTTTATGACCGTCAGGGAAATCAGCTTAAACATGACTGGGCCATTCAAGAGTTGGCAAACTTAAGCAATGGTCCTGAAAGAGCTTATCTGGTCGTCGCTGAACTTGCCGGGCCTGATCTCAAAGCCAGCAACATGCATGATTCTGCCGATCAATTATATGAGCAGGGAATTGCTCAAATGAAAAATGGTGCTGGTACTATTGGCAAATTATTCTATAACAAAAAAGAATTATATGGTGCGATTAATACCTTTAATCAATTGATTTCAGATTATCCAGATTCAGACAAAATAGATGACGCGGCATTTCAGATCGCTGAAATCTATAATCACTATCTCAAAGATTACACTACAGCCCTGATGTATTATCAACGCGTATGGCAATGGGATCCGCAAACCACCTTGCCTGTTCGGTTCTGGGTTGCTCGTATTTACGATGAGCAATTCAAGGATCGCGTCAAAGCATTGGAATATTATGAGATGGCCATCAATATGGAATCATCCTATCCTGTGAATTTGGTTTGGGCTCAAAATAGAGTGGCACGAATTACCCGTGATATGAAATAAACTTGTCTAGAATCGACACATTTTCCGATAGTTATTTAAAAGAAACCCATCATCTTCATGGTGGGTTTCTTTATGTCTATAACTTTTGAGGTGATTGGTGCAGGTATCCGTTCTATTAGCCGTTTTTATAGCTTTTCTAGTTACTGGGATTGTCCAGGAACATGCTGGAGAAGATTTATTCTGGTTAGGCCAGTGGCAACCCATTCAGGTTGTTTGTTTACTGGTCGGTTCGATTCTAATTTTTGGGGGAGTTTCGCGGTTTATTTCAAATCTATTACTCAAGCGGCTGGAAAGATTAGGTTGGAAAAATCGGGCAGCAATGAGGTTGCCGGCAAAAATTGATCTGATCATACAATTTCTTCTCATTATGCTTTATTTGGCCCAATTGACCGTAGGGGGCTGGTGTAAATTAGTCTTTCAGCAGTGGGATTTAGGTCGGTATATTTTAGTCTGGGAAATTTTATTATTATTACCATTTTTCTGCTTAGTCATTTTTAAGTGGCTTACCTTTTACGATATTAATTATTTTATCCGCAGTCATGTGGTCTCAGATCAACTGGCTGGGGGGATTTCAACGAGGCCCGTCTGGACGAGAAAAGAATATTTGATTTTTCAGATTCGTAATAGTTTATTGATAATGATCATGCCATTGCTATTTATTTTTGCCGCGAGAGATATTCTCGATTGGGGCATGCCGCAATGGTTTCCAAATGTCGATAACCTTGGTCAGCTAAAAGAGATTATTTCTTCATGCGTTGTGGGAATTATCTTTTTGTTGTCGCCCTTGATTTTACGCATGGTCTGGTCGACGCGAACTTTTCCAGATGGGCCGCTGCGAGAACGATTAGAAAAATTTTGCAAAGGTTTAAAATTAAAATACCAAAATATTCTTTTGTGGAATACCTACAGTGCGGTGGCTAATGCGGCGGTGATGGGAATGATCTGGCCAGTACGCTATGTGCTTTTAAGTGACGCTCTAGTTGAGAATATGGATGATGATGAAATAGAAGCCGTTTTTGGTCATGAAGCAGGGCACGTGAAATACAATCACATATTATTTTTACTTCTTTTTGTGATAGGGTTTGGGTCGTTGGCCTTTTTGTTGCTTGAAGGTTTTTTAATGTTGCTGGCAAAGATGTCAGATTCGTTTAGTTTTATCAATCTCTATAGCGATTGGATCAGTGGCGGGTTTTCTTTGTTGATATTAGCAGGCTGGCTTACGCTGTTTGGTTGGGTCTCTCGCCGCTTCGAGTGGCAGGCTGATGCCTACGCCGCATTAAGTGTTACCCCTGATCCAGAAGATGGATCAATAAAAGCCATTGACCAGCATCCAGAAATTCTCCACTTAGATGGTGCAAGGATAATGAAATCTGCTCTGCAAAGGGTGGCACTACTCAATGGCATCTCAGTCTATAGTCGTTCATGGCGACATTCCAGTATCGCCAATCGAATCGATTTATTAGCAAAATTTGCTAGCCAGCCAGGCCAACTAAAAAAATTCATGAATCAAGTGACCATGATCAAGATCGTGATTTTTGTCGTTCTCATTTCATCCATAACCGGCTGGTGGGGCCTGGCCAAGCTTCAGTAAAATTTAACCAAATAAAAATGTTATCGTTTGTCATTCCCGCGAAGGCGGGAATCCATGCCTTTTCTTAACCACGAAAAACACTAAATACACGAAAGAATTCAGGTAGGTCAGGCCAAGCCTGACAAAGCCTTTAGTAGTTTGTTTCTTTGTCACTTTGTTACTATTATTATTCTTGCAACCAATTATCCGAAAGCACGGCAAAGTCCAGCATATTAAAAATCCCATCCCCACCCACAGGAGCAAAATCTGGTAGGGGAGTGCCACTTTGAAGCCATTCATTTTTAAATTGATTAAATGAATTTTCATCGCCATCAGTGATTGATGCAAAGTCTGCCATATTGACAAAACCATTACCTTGTATAGGGTGTGAATCATATTTAAGACTTTGTAATAGCCATACATCAGCTAATGTTGATATGTCCATAATATTTACGCCATATGGGCAAGAGATATCTCCATCCAGAATTTCCCAGGAAAGTCTCGGGTAATTAGTTCCTTCGCAAATATCCCAAATATCTTCTGTTCCATTTATATTTGTACCTTTAAAATCCCACCCGGCATTTATAAAGGTATTTATAGATTGCATTTCAGCAGTGGTTTTACCTCCGCCGCTACTACCAAAGAATGTGTCAATTTCATTGTCGTAAAAATTTGTTGATGTTGAATTACCATGAGAGCCAATGCCTGTTAAGCCGCCTATAAAAAATCCAGAAGAATGTACCACTGTTGCACTAAAGTTGTTTAGGTAGTTATAGTTATTATTGTTTTTACCTGCAATTCCACCGATTTGGGAATCGCCCGTAATGGTAGAAATGACATAAGAATTTTTAATAGTTCCATTATTATTATCTCCCACTAAACCACCTAGAATAATATTTCCCGAAATGGTACATTTGCTAAAACATTCTAGTATATCTGAAGTGTTTATTCCAACAAGCCCTCCTACATTATCTACGCCAATCACATTTCCAGAATTATAACTTTGTTCGATCGTATTGGTGTTTGTGGCAACAAATCCACCAGTACTGGATTCTCCTGTAACATTACCTGTATTATAACATTGTTTAATTGTTCTGGTATTAGAAGCTGCAAATCCTCCGGTATTTGATCCACCTGTGATATTACCGTTGTTGCCAGAATTTTTAATTGTACCCCAATTGACCCCAGCAAAACCTCCTACATATGTATTTCCAAAAACATTTCCATTATTTATGCAAAGCATAATTTCACCATACCTGTTCATTCCAACTAAGCCTCCAACAGTAGAAGAGGTAAAAGTAGAATAATTAACTCCATTTATTATCCCTGAATTATGGCAATTATTTATAATTTCATGATTTTGGCCATTTATTCCACCTACAGAAGATGTTCCAGAAATATCACCTGTATTTATACTATTATTAATAGAACTATAATTTGATCCTGTGATTCCACCAATATAAGCATAGCCTTCAATCTCGCCGGAGTTTTTACATTCACTTATTTCACCCGAATTGTTTCCCGCGATTCCACCAATACTTGTGTTTGAGAAAATTAAATCCCCAACATTACTGGTATTTGAGCAATGAATAATCTTGCCAGAATTTGATCCGATTAAGCCTCCTAAACGACTACCAGATCCTGAAATATTACCACCAAACACTCGGCAGTTTTGAATGGTTCCATTCGCTAGTTCTCCAATGAGGCTACCAACGTTGTTATGTCCATTGACAATAGGATTTATTATGTCTAAATCTTTTACCTTGACGGTATTAAAATATTTGCTCTTGATAATTTTAAATAAACCTACATGATTATGTAGGTTTGTACTAAAACTAAAATTTGAAATAGAAAAGTTGTTTCCATTAAATAGACCTGAGAATGGAATGTTTATTTCTCCGATTAAATTAAAATCGTCATGGATGATCGAACTTAAATCAATATTGTTAATAAGTTGATAATGTTTATCCCAAAGAGGGTGCGCTTTTCCTATGCTATTTAATTGAGATGCGTTCGCTATCAAATATGGTGATTCTATTGAACCATTTCCTCCGTTCGTTTCAAGAGGGCAATTGGTTATTAGATTGCCAATTTGATTCTCCCATAATAATTTAGGTAATGAGATAGATGCATCAATAGTCCATGATTCAAGACATCCCCAAGTGTCAAATGTTGATTCGGTCGTCATTTCAAGGTTTGTTTTTCCTTCACCGCCTTGACTTATATTAACTCCTGATTGATCTATGTCCCAATAGGAAGAGAAGATAGTCTTGTTTGTTGTTTGGCTGTATCCAATTAATCCTCCATATTCTATGTTGCCAATTACTTGGCCTGAGCTGTAGCAGTTTTGTATCACCGTGTTGAAATTTGCCTCACTGTATTCATCTAGATAACCAATTAATCCACCTATTTTAGAATTACCAGTTACGGCTGAAATGCTGTAACAATTTGTGATTATGCTATTGTCATTTATACCAATTAATCCGCCGTAATGATTGGCGTTTCCATTTACAATGCCTGAACTATAACAGTGAGTAATGATGCCACGGAAATTAGCTCCGATTAATCCTCCCATATTTTCTGATGTACTATGCGTATCGCTTGTGCTTTTACAATATGTAATATTGGCATCTTCATTTGTCCCAACTAAACCTCCTACACTAAAACCTCCACTTACCATTCCCGATGAATAACTATTCTGTATTCTTCCCGATTCATAATTTCGGCCTGCAAGACCTCCTGTTGCATAGTTGCCAAATACTGTGCCGTTGAAATAACTATGTAATATGTTCCCTTTGCTTTTGCCAACTAATCCGCCTGTATAATTGTCATGTCCATGAATAAATCCATTTTCAATATTGCAATTCGTTATTGTGCCTTGACCTATTTCTCCAACTAAGCAACCTGCATGGTTATTTCCAACGATGTTTGGATCATCTAAGGTAAGGTGTTCAATTATGATATGATTTGGATCTGCGTTATGAATATATCCAAATAAGCCAACATGATTTTTGCTAGGTGAATTTATATGAAGGTTGGAAAGAGTGTTGCCGTTTCCATTGAAATTTCCAGAAAATGGTTTCAATGGTAAACCAACGGTATTTATATTATTACTAAAAAAATATAAATCGAGGTTTTCTTGTAATTTAAAATGTTTGTTCCAATAAGCAGGTGTCTGGGAGAAAAAAATATATTGTTCAGTTGTTTCTATAAAAAATGGATTGTTAGGATCTCCGTTACCTGAAGCAAATTGAGGGCAATTTGATATAATGACTCCGCTATTATTTTCCCAAGAAAGATTTGGTGTGTCAATATTTTCATTTATTGTCCAAATGTGATCCGGACATCCCCATGATGAAAAAGTTGAAGTTTGTTTTAATTCATTTGTTGTTTTACCAATCCCACCACTGCTAACAAAGATACCCGTTGTGTCTGTGTCCCAGAACGAGGAGTATGTTCCATGCGATCGTGTAGCAGATCCAATTAAACCACCAGTGCTAGAAATTCCCGTAACTATTCCGCTACTATAACAATTTATAATAATCCCGCCAAACGCACGACCGACTAATCCTCCAGTGCTTGAATTTCCTATAGTGGTACATTTACTATAGCTATTATTTATTTCTCCTGAATTATCTCCAACAAATCCACCAATGTTCGTGTCACCATTTACCTGGCCTAGGCTGAAAGCTTCAGAGATTAAGCCTGAATTATTACCGACGAATCCACCGCAGCTATGTGTACCTGATATATTTGAATTACAATAACTTTTTATGATTGTTCCAGAATTTGATCCTGAAATTCCTCCAGAACTAAAAGATGTTGCGTTAATTATTGATGTGCTATGGCACATTCGAATGACACCTAAATTTCCTCCAGTTAATCCACCTGAAGTATGTACGCCTGATACGGTGCCGCTGGTACTGCAATTTATAATTCTACCAGTGTTTTGGTTACTACCTACGAGATTACCTACTGATAGATTTGTGCCGGTAATTATTCCAGAGCTGGTACAGTTTTCTATTAAGCCATGATTTAAACCGACAAGGCCACCAACTTTTTTCCCGCCAGTAACATTTGATGAGTTAGAACATGATTTTATTGTGCAGGAAGAATCTACTTTACCGATTAATCCTCCAATGGAATCACCAAAGTTTCCATTTGAATTTATATTACCAGAAACTGAATGGCAATTAATAATATGACCAGAAATGAGGTGTCCAACTAATGGGGCTGAAAGATTATATCCTTCGATAGATGGATTCAGTAATTCTAAATTTTTTATAGTATATTCACTGTTGTTATTTGCTTTAACGTTACCAAACAAGCCAATGCCATGATAATGTATAGCGGGGTGAATATAAGTTAGATTACTAATAGTGTGGTGATTGCCATCAAAAGTACCAGTAAATGGATTGTGAAAAGTATCGCCGATAACATTATATTGATTACCTGTAAATTGCGAGAGATCAATATCAGCCATTAACTTGAAATGTTTATCCCAATCACTTGTGTTTACGCCAATGGAGTTCATTTGGTTTGGGTCGTAGATTAAATATGGCTCGTTTGGATCACCAGTTCCGCCACCGTATTGGGCTTGGGTTTGGTGGCTACTAATTAATAGTGCTATGATGATGATGAATAATATTGTTTTTATGTCATTCATTTTAATCCTGCTTACTTATTTTGACCTTGCTTGGTTCTGTTTTGAGATAATTCCATTCTTTTGCGGGGGAAGAGTGACCTGGGGCCCGACTATCTTTTTCCTACAGATTTTATTGTAATGGATTGGGGATAAAAGGTCAAAAACAAAGGTTTTGGAGATTTGGGGGAAATTGGATACAATGTGACATTCGAATTGTTTGATTGGAATATAGTTGTAGGGTAATCCTTTATTTTGTAGAGGGTTATGGTTTTTGGGGTGGCAGAGTATCGTTAAAGACATGGATTCCCGCCTACGCGGGAATGACAATATAAAGAGTTTATATGAGTATTATTAATCATGGCATCGATCTGGTGGAATGCGGTCGCATTGAGCAGATGCTTTCCAAACATGATGAGCGGTTTTTGGATCGTGTGTTTACTGCGGCTGAACAGGCTTATTGTGTTGGGCCGAAGTTGCAGATTGAGCGTTTGTCTGGACGGTTTGCTGTCAAAGAAGCGGTGCTGAAATTATTAGGTACCGGGCTTCGCGATGGTCTTTCGTGGACAGATATTGAGACGAAAAATGACCCGGCAGGAAAACCGTTGGTAGCATTGTCAGGTCAGTGTGCTGTGATTGCTAAAGAGTTGGGGATTGATCGGATTAGTGTGAGTATTACGCATACCAAAGATCTTGCGGTGGCTTCTGTGATTGCGTTAGGCGGTGAAGATGGAAACTAACTTTGACATTATTGTGGTTGGCGGGGGACATGCTGGATCAGAGGCAGCGCATGCCGCGGTGCGGATGGGTTGTAAGGTCGCACTCATGACGATGAGCGAAGAGACCATTGCTCAGATGAGTTGCAATCCGGCGATAGGTGGTTTGGCCAAAGGGCAAATTGTTCGTGAGATTGATGCGTTGGGCGGTTTAATGGGACTGGCGATTGATAAAACCGGGATTCAGTTTCGTGTATTGAATCGACGCAAAGGACCGGCCGTGTGGGGGCCGCGTGCCCAAGCGGATAAATGGCAATACAAAGCTGCCGTTCAGCAGATGCTGAAAGAATTAGATAATTTAACGATCATTGAAGATACTATTTCTGATCTGATCGTCGAAGATAATATCGCAACGGGAGTGCTCGGTGGATCAGGAACCAGGTATACGGGTAAAGCGGTTATTCTTACCACTGGGACCTTTATGCGTGGGTTGATGCATACCGGGCTTGAACAGCAGGCAGGTGGTCGTGTGGGAGAACAATCTGCCGAAGGGATTTCAGATAGTTTAGCCAAAGCTGGGCTTACCCTCGAGCGTTTGAAAACAGGTACGCCGCCTCGTTTGGATGCTGAAACAATCGATTTTGAAAAAACCGAAGTGCAGTATGGCGACGACGAGCCGATGCCCTTTAGTTATTTGAACGAAAAAGTGGAATGTGACCAAATTACTTGCTGGATTACTTATACCAATGCAACGACGCATGAAGCTATTATCAAAGATTTGGATAAGGCGCCCATGTATAATGGTCAGATCGATTCGACTGGCCCTCGCTATTGTCCCAGTATTGAAGATAAGGTGGTGCGTTTTGCTGATAAAGAGAGGCACTTGATTTTTCTGGAGCCGGAAGGGCGAGGCAGCAATTCGATTTATTGTAATGGCATTAGTACATCACTGCCGAAAGAAACGCAGGAGAAATTGGTTCACAGCATACCTGGCCTGGAGAATGCCAAATTCTTACGTTATGGCTATGCGGTCGAATATGATTATGTGCCCCCAGAACAAATTCGAGCGACCTTGGAATGTAAAAAGATCAATGGTCTCTTTTTGGCAGGTCAAATTAATGGCACCAGCGGCTATGAAGAAGCAGGCGGTCAAGGTCTCATGGCAGGCATTAACGCCGCACAGAAACTACTTGGTAAAGAGCCAGTCATTTTATCTCGTGATCAAGCTTATATTGGCGTGATGATTGATGATCTGGTGACCAAGGGGCTGGATGAGCCTTATCGAATGTTTACTTCGCGGGCTGAGCATCGCTTAATTTTGCGTAGCGACAATGCCGATGAGCGTTTGACACCGATTGGCTTTGAGATTGGCCTGGTTACGCAGCAGCGGATGGATCAGTTTAATGCTAAACTAACGCAGCTGGAAAAAATCCGTGAGTTTTTCGAGACAAAAAAACATCAAGGTAAGAAGCTGGCCGATTGTCTCAAGCAGCATGGCCATGATGAAAATTGGCTAATGGATGAAGTTCCAGAAATCAACGAATTTGGTATTCACAAATATGTCATCCTCAAGGCGGTGAATGACGTGCGTTACAGCGGCTATGTCGCCCGCGAAAAACGACTGATCGAGAAGTTTCAGAAGGTGGAAGGTTTGCCATTACCAAAGAATTTTGATTATCACAAAATTACCCAGCTCCGCTACGAAGCTCAGGAAAAGCTCAATAAATTCCAACCTGTCAATCTCGGCCAGGCCTCTCGAATCAGCGGCATCAATCCCGCTGATATTACCGTGCTCATGATCTTTATGGATGGACAACTATCTGGAGTGTCAAAAAAGTCATCAAGTTAAGTGCGTATACAGGCTTGTATGGCTTTAGCGTGGGCGGTGGTTAATTTAGTTGTGATTATTAGGTTGAGAGGAGTTGTAAGGTGTTTGGTTTGGGCATAAAAAAAGCAGGTCTCTAGATGAAACCTGCTTTTCGATTTTATCACAAATAATGCTTATAGCATGCGTCGGCGTCTTAGCCATCCAATGCTAGAAACACCTATCGTGCCTAATAGTAAGGCTCCAGGAGCAGGAACTGTAGGAGCGTTACCTGTTTTAACCACGACGTTGTCTAGGTAAATAGCGGTGTCGTAGATTGGTCCGTCGCCTTCCAATGCAAAAATTAATTCAACCCACTGTCCGCCCATGCCAGTTAGGTCAATGCTAATGGTGTCACCAACTTTTGTGCCGGCATTTTCCACATAGCCATTTTGAGTCTGATAGTAAAAATCATCGAAGCCAGGATTGTTCACTAGTGGATCATCGTTGTCATCAATAAGAAAAGCGTAAAAGTAATCTTGCTCATTATCATCGACATCGTATGTATCCATTTCAAAGTCAAATGAGAGGCAAACGGCGTTACTTGGAAGATAAAATTCTTGCCAAATTTCGCCACCATAGTTAACACCATCAAAAATGATGCCGAAATTGTTTCCGCCATCTTCATCGTGGTCTACATCGCCATCATAATCCCAGCCAGCATCATTGGAGATGAAGTCAATTTCAAAATCTCCATTGGTTAATCCTGCTGAGGCTGACTGAGCCATCATGAGGGTTAACGAGAGTAAAATGGCCGCGAAAAAACTTTGTTGTTTTATTAATCTGCTCATGTTGATTTTCTCCTACATCAATAGAAAATTGTTGTAAACTCCTTCACACTTTAAGTCTTTTTAGAATAACATTTTAGCGTCACAAGCTTTATTGAATGCGTACTAAAACATCATAAAAACTATGAACATTCTCTATAATGTGCAAAATAAATACCATCTGATGCTATTCTACTTAAATAACAGTTCCGATATTGTTTTAAAATTCTATGGCAACTTGCTTTATCTCAAGATAAAAAAATTATAAATCTTTAATAGAAAATTAGTTCTAGAAGCCATGATGATGTGAAATTTCAACAGGGCTATGCCCTCTTATGGTGATATCAGAGTCTTGCTTGTCGAAGGGGGCAAGTAAACTCAAGTGAACTTTTGTATAATTATTAAATTTGTTATCTCCATCCAATATTAGGAAGATGGTAGAGAAAACAATTGAAAGGCTGTCATTTGGTGCTTGGGATTAATTGAAGGCCGATAAGTTCTCTTAAGCTGCTAATTATTTGAAAATCTTAGTTTGGGTCAAATTTGTCACAGTTGGATTTTTTTCGAGTTATGGCTCTTAAGAAGTTGGTGAAACGAGCTGATTCTTTAGCAGAATGGATTCTCAGGGCTAATAATGGGGTTTTTTCTGACTGGCAAACTCCTCACAGGTTGATTAATCCTTACTACCGTTACAATTCTTGTTAAACACCTATCTAGTAGTATTTTACGGTCATTGGTGGATTTAAGTTGACAAAAGTTCCCGTCGATAGTTAGTCTAGGAAAACTAGGTAAAGTTGATACGTGCATCTTTACATTATATCGACGGATTATGGAAGATGGGAAAATGAGGTTATTATGAAAAAGGTATTTTCGACAGGTGAAGCGGCTGCCATATGCAAGGTTAGTCAGCAGACAATCATCCGATGTTTCGATTCGGGTCGGTTGCAAGGGTTTAGGGTGCCTGGTTCTCGTTTTCGACGCATTCCGCGCGAGAGCTTAATCAAGTTTATGAAAGATAACGACATTCCGCTAGAATTGCTGGAATCTGGTAAACGCAAGGTTTTAGTGGTGGATGATGATCCTGAAATCGTTGAATTGATGGTTGATGTCCTGGAGCGAGATGGCCGGTTTGAAGTTCGCACGGCCAGCAGCGGTTATGATGCCGGTGTGACCACTCAGGAATATCGTCCCGATTTGATTATTCTGGATTATATGCTACCTGATGTAAATGGTAGTGTGGTTTGTAAGACCATTCGTGACAACAATGCTTTTGAACATATGAAAATTATCATTGTCAGTGGTGTGGTTGATCAGGATGAGATTAGTTCGCTATTGGAAGTCGGTGCCGATGCGTTCATGCAAAAACCATTTAGTATTGATGAGTTGGTTGGGAAAATTTCGGAACTATTAAGTGTTGATTAATTTAAAATCTAATATTTGTGGGTTCATATTGGGGAAAGATAGTTATCTACCATGAGTACCATGCAAGAGTCTCAAATTAAAAGTAAACGTGTTGAATTGATTCTTCAGCAGTTAAGTAGCTTGCCTACTCTACCAGCAGTCGCGGCACGTTTATTGCAAATTACAGTAAAAAGTACGACCCAGGCAGACGAGGTGATCAAGCTGATTGAGTCAGATCCTTCTTTGTCGAGTAAAATTATTGCGCTGTCGACACAGGCATCCAAGGATGTTAACCGTAAACAGGTTTCTTCGGTAAGTAAAGCCGTTGTTCTGTTAGGATTTGAAAGTGTTCGTAATGCGGTATTGAGTATTAAAGTTTTTGAGACGCTGAATAAGACGGATAGTGACGAAACAGAATTTGACCGTAATGAATTTTGGAAACATTGTTTGGCCGTTGCCTGTGCGACGAAAAAGTTCATAAAATTGATTGATGCTAAAGCCGATCCTGAGGAAGCATTTCTGTGTGGTCTTCTTCATGATTTAGGTAAGGTCGCTTTGGATAGCTGTTTGCCGAAAAGTGTTTCTCGCGTTGTTCAAATTACCGAATCGACGTTAGAAAACATTGCGGATGTGGAAAATAAAATATTGGGCATAGATCATACTCGAGCGGGTAAACGATTGGCTCAAAAATGGCAATTGCCTGAGTCGATTATAGAAACGATCTGGCTGCACCATCATCACCCTGATGCTTTGCCAGAAGGTATCCAATACCCATCCATTATCAAAGCAGTCTATTTAGCTGATCTTTTGGTTCGAGAACAGCGTATTGGGTATTCCGGAAATCATTCTTTTCACGAGAGTGCGATTGCTGTAGGGCAGGAGTTAGGGATTGATCAAGCTGATATTGAACAAGTAGCTCGCGAGCTTCGTCAGGAAGTATCTGATCGTGCTTTTATACTTGGCTTGGATGATCTTGAACCAGAAGAGCTTTATCAGGAGGCTTTGACTGAAGCGAATACTGAATTAAGTGTCTATAATCATAAATTACAGGTTCAAAATAAAAAATTACAGATTCGCAGTAGTTATTTCGAGTTGCTAAGTCAATTGGGGAGTCGTTTGCAACCGCTGCAGACGGTTGCTGAAGTTTGTGATATCATCAGTGAATTGTGGCAGAGCCGAAGTGATGTGCTTCATTGTGGTACATTTGTTCATGTACAGGAGTCAGGTATTATTGAAGGAGCTGCTCGCATCGAGAATCAATCAGAACCTATTATTTTTCTGATTGAGCAATTTGATGATGAGTTGAACAGCGGTGTTTCAGTATCTGAGAATGATGATGTCACATTTGAAGTCGAGTTGGTTGGCCAAAAGCATGAATGGTTCTTTGAGCAGGTTTCGATTTCATTTGATAAATCACGAACCTACTATATGCCTCTTCGGATTGGTGATCAAGATTTAGGTGGACTTCTTTGGGAGTGCCGCAATGAACAAATCAATTATGTGCATCAGTTAAAAGAGATGCAGGCCTTCTGTTCCAGTGCGTCTATGGCAATTAAGCAGTCACAACGTCATGAAGCTTTAACTTCATTATGTGAGCAGTTAGCTCAAAGTAATCGTTTGTTACATGATGCTCGCCAGGAAGTGGTTCAAAAAAGTAATATGGCGACTTTGGGTGAGATGGCAGGAGGAGCCGCTCATGAAATCAATAATCCATTAGCCATTATCGTTGGTCGTTCTGAGCTTATGGCGTCATCAGAACAAGATCCGGAGAAGAAAAAGTCTTTGGAAAGCATCGCTCGTGAAGGCAACGAAATCACAAAAATAATTACCAGCTTAATGGAATTTGCAAAACCTAAACAGCCACAGCCGCATAGTGTGGATTTGGAATCCATCTTTAATCAAGCAATACAAGCGTGTGAGCCTATAGCAAAGAAGCAAAATATTACATTTGAACGAAGTGTTGAAAAAGATTTGCCTGAAGTTTTTGTTGATGAGGATCAAATTGTTCAGGCTTTCAAAGAAATAGTACTTAATGCTATCGCCGCCTATGAAGGGAAAGGTGGGCATATCGTATTGAAAGCATATATGAACGAGCATATTGATGAAATTGTTGCAGAAGTGGTAGATGATGGTATTGGTATGGATAGTGTCACATTAGAAAATGCCTTTACGCCATTTTATTCTAGCAAGCAGGCTGGACGTAATCGTGGTTTGGGATTGAGTCGAAGTGTTCGTCACGTTGAGAAAAATAATGGGCGTCTCAGATTAATTAGTGAGATTGGTAAGGGAACATCTGCCAGAATCGTATTGCCGATTTCGCAATTGGCATCGGTAGATCATATCATTTCATAAGTGTGTTGAGAGAATATATTAGGAGAGGAAATTGAGCTTGAACGAGCAGAAACATTTGTCTATCTTATCCCTGTTGGATTCGGTGCCGCATCATGAACTTTGTGATGTGCTAACAAGTGAATCGTCAATTGTGTTACGTCATAACGGGGGAATAGATGCAGGACTTCATGAGATTGCTAAAAAGCAGTTTTGGCAATCATTGGCAGTTCAAGACGTTGATGTCGTGTTTCTTCCTATCTCTCAAGATGATATGGTCGAATGCTCTCCTTTGCTGATCAGGCAAAAACTGGTTTGGCAGTATCAACCATTTGCTGTTGTGGCAGTTATTTCAGATCCAACCATTGATATGATAACGAAAGTATCCCAAATGGGATTTGATGGTATCGTTACAGAGCCATTTGATGTAAATCAAATCATGAATCAGATAACGATTGCTAAAATAAATTGTCAAAAAAGACAGCGGACGATTACGCGACAGAAAAAATTAAAATCACTTTGCAAGAGTCAAAATCAAAAACGTCATCATCTTCGTCAGCAGGTTGATATGTTATGTAATGATTTTGTTGGATCTAATAAGAAATTGGCTCAGACGCTCAATGAGTTGAAGTATCTATGTGAATTCCAATCTGAATTAATGGGTGAAAATGATCTATATATTATGCTTCATCGTGCGATGCAGTGGTTGCTAAATGATATGACAAATACTTGCGGAGCTGTCTACCATTTTGATAATGAACAGTTTGAAGCGCATATCTCAAATGCATGGAGTGATAGCAGTGTCGATGTTGACAGCATTGAATCCTTTCTTAAATTTATGGTAGTGGATGAAGTCAAGAAAACGAGAAAACCTCTGTTGGTAAAACAAGGACGCGTTAAAACTTCTGATGAAAATGTGACTCAAGATTTAGCTGTCATGGCCATTCCCATTATGAACAAAAGTAAAATAGTCGGTCTGCTGCTATTTTATCGTGATAGCCAAGTGCCTTTTACAAAGGAGGCTTTGGATCAGGTTCGTCCATTGGCAACGCCACTTGGACGTCAAATGACCGCCATTCAAAAATTACAAGCCTTTATAAATTCCTGATTTTAGGTTTTTTCAGCGGGCAAAATCGCTATAATGTCTTCTCACATTAAACTATGAGAGGAATATATCGATGCTGAAAGTTGAACCGTTAGAAAAATCATATGAAAATCTGGAATTCTTAAATAGCACCTCAGCACGGCCCATTAGAGTCTTGTGTGAATTTATTGAGCCAGAACATCGTTTTCGCGACCACAATGTAAAAAATACCATCGTCTTTTTTGGTTCCGCGCGAACCCTGGATGCTCAAACGGCACAAGCAAACCTCGATGCCATAAAGCAAAAAGTGCAATCTGAAGGTGAATCTAAGTATCAGGCAGAGCTCAATAAAGCTCAAACCGATTTAGCGATGTCACGGTATTATGAAGAATCTCGTCAGTTAGCTTTTAAACTTGCTGAGTGGTCGAAGGAATTTGAAAATCTCAAGCATCATTTTACCATTTGCTCAGGTGGGGGACCTGGAATTATGGAAGGCACCAATCGAGGCGCTAAAGAGGCAAACTGTAAATCGAGTGGTTTAAATATCAGCTTGCCATTCGAACAAGAGCCCAATCCTTATCAAGATAAAGACATTTCATTCGAATTTCATTACTTTTTCATTCGTAAGTTCTGGTTTGTCTATCTAGCGAAAGCCATGGTTGTATTTCCAGGTGGTTTTGGGACGTTGGATGAACTGTTTGAATTATTAACTTTGGTTCAAACCCAAAAAATTAAAAAGAAAATACCTATCGTTATTTATGGCGAAAAATTCTGGAAAGAAATTGTGAATTTTGATGCCTTGGTTAAGTGGGGCACGATTAGTGCTGACGATTTGAATCTATTCAAATTTGTAGATGATGTGGATACCGCATTTGAATATTTAAAGCAAGAGCTAAGTAAATTGAAATAGATTTATTTTGATTCTAGTAGTATAAATAGAACATTGTTCGTAAATACTGGGTTCATCGTAAGACCCAGATGGTCGTTGTTCAGAAATGTCGAATGAGTCCAGGGCACTGGGCTCTTAAGGTGAGGTTGAAATGCTTGGCCAAATCTGTCGTCTGCAACAGCACTGTAGCGAGGCACGGTGCCATCTCCAGGGTAATATAGTTGGTTTTGTTTAAAATCGAGATATGTTTTATCGTCATCAAGTCTGGCTTTTGTTAATGTGTTAACGGCATCACCTGCAAAAAGATATATGCGACTAGGACATGGTTTGTCCGGATATCGATCCAGAGCTTGATGGAATGCTTTGGCTTTTGTTAGGGACCATTTAACATATTCATAAGATTTTGTTGCAATGTCTTCATCAGAGACGTCTGGAAGATACATTTTAGTGAATGCCAGACTGTCAGGTGATAGCAATCCCCATTGAAGATTCTTCCAGTTATCTACATCATATAAGTCAAAATTATTATCAGCATTTTCGATGACCAAATGACGATTTCGCGGCATTAATTGGTAAATGGATGGCATTGTTCCCAGAAGGGCTGGGTGATATCTTGGTAGGATTGGAGACATTTGGCTGCCATGCAATAATGTTTGTAATGATTCCATCGCGCCAAAATTTGGTGTGCCGACAATAATCAACCGGTCAACTTCTTTTGTTCCGGCCCAATTTAATTCAGGGTGAGTGCCATCATTGGGTAGTTGCTGATTACCATAACGTAAATAATAACGACTTACCAAGCCTCCCATAGAATGAGCGACAATATCAAACTTAAAGCCTGTGTTAAGCCATTCTTCAAGTTCATCTGCTTTTTTATGTAATGCCAGATTAGAACTTGCTCGTAGTTTACGTATTTTATTTTGTGCGGTTTTGTTTATATGCTTACGTGTAGATTTTATGAATTGATCCAGTTGAATGGCGTTGGCGACATTGTCACGTCTCCAATCGTAAAAAAATGTAAAGCAGGTGAAATGATCTTCAGAATATTCAGGAGTTTCAGGGTCTAATACAACATTGTCTGTATAGCCTCCGACACCCAGTGAGGAGAGAATACTATTGTAGACATTTACAGCCAGGATGGGGAAAGAAAATCCAATTTGAAGTTTGTCCAATGGTCCTGATGCGAAGACATCTTCTGAGGCTGGGTTGTAACTGGTTGACTTAGGAATCGACAATGGCATTGCCATGGCGAGTGCGCCCTCTGGTGTATTCGGTGATATGGTATCCGATGTAAAAGCACCCCAGATGGTTTTTCCGGTGGATTTTTGAGTTAATTGTGCACCTAAAATTCCATGGATAACAATAACAGGATTTCGAGTTTCAATTTTTGCAGCATCTTTATAAATGCGTGCAACATTCGGGTTGAGAGTTTTTGATAAAGAGCAGCCATGGAGACATAAAGATAATCCCATGATAAGAAATACAACCATTGTTTTTAACAGATGCCTCATGATTCCGCCTTTGGTATTTATGACTCGAATTGTTTGGTTAATTTGTAAAGAAATTTATTGCTGACGCCTAACTTGAATCCAATTAAAGCGATAATATTGGATAGGGTCGTTTTTATCAAACCTTGATTTTCCCATTTTCGTGCTGAGGTAATTGCATTAATGGGCAGGTGGCATAGTTTTCCTTGTTCTTTGAGTTTTTGAATGAAATAATAATCTTCTCCCAAGTCGACTTCTGGGAACCCACCCATTGTTATAAACAGATCCTTTCGAACAAATAGTGCCTGATCGCCATATGGAAGTTGAGATACTTTAGAACGAAATTTAACCGTCCATTCTAATAATTGCATTCCGATGGAATTCACTGTAGTTTTAAAGGAAAACGCACCGCCCACGATGTTAGGATTCGAAAACGTATCAAAAATATTTTCGAAATAGTTATCTGATTGGATGAGGGTGTCGGCATGTAGAAACAATAATACATGTCCTTGTGCGATGGATGCTCCTGCATTCATTTGCATGGCTCGGTTTGCCATCGTTTTGATAACTTTTGCTCCTGAGCTGGCAGCAATTTCGACAGTTTTGTCTTGGCTATTGCCATCGACGACAATAATTTCTGTTCCAGGATGTCTTGCAGAATCAATAGCTCTTCTGATAAACCGTTCTTCGTTCAGCGTTGGAATGATAATGCTTAAATATATTTTATTCGTTTTTATATTCGGTGGAGTTTTTACCAAGTCTTCTGGTGTGTCTATGTCTGATAATTCTTCAAGTAAATCATACTCAATTTTCTGTTGGTTTAATTGATTGATCGTGTCAGGAAATACACTATTCGTTCCCCATCTCATCTGCTTAAATAGATTTAAAGGGCGACGCATACCTATGAGCCAATATCCACCATCATGACTCGGACCTATGACAACATCTTTCTGTTCAAGTGCATTGATTGCTTTTGTGATATGTATCGCATTTAGGTCTGTGCAATCGGTGCCAATGATTATAATGTTTTGATGGCCTTGTTCAAAGCTTTGCAGGAATGCTTGATGTAACTTATGGCCCAGATCACCGGGAGATTGCTGTTGATAGTCAATGTCAGCTCCCAGCCATTGTTGTAATTTTCTGTGATCACCGCCATGATATTGAACTTCGATATTGAGATCTTCAGAGTTCAATAAAGGTGAAATGCTATTAATGGTATATTCAGTTAGTTGACGTTGCAAATGTGCTGCTCCGGCATTTCCCAATTTTGGAATCATGCGAGTTTTCGCCTGGCCGGGCAAAGGATATCGACTGAAGATGATTAATTTATTCTTTTTAGAATGATAAAAACGAGTTGGATTGACTATTTGCTTAGCAATAGTCCAGAGAATAATGGTCCCGGCACTAAACATGCCTTTGAGTGTGCCAGATATTTTGGAGTACCCGATGCGTTGCCTGTACGAAACGGGGATTTCCATAACGCGTAGTTTAGCACGTAATGCTTTAATTTGCATTTCAATGGTCCAGCCAAAATTACGATCTTCCATTTTGATTCTTTTTAATGAATGAAAGCGTATGGCACGAAAGGGGCCCAGATCTGTGAATTGACTTCGCCAAAAGCATTTCATTAAAAAGCAAGCCAAAGAATTTCCAAATCGCTGTGTCGTGGTTAATACTTTTGAAGAAGCATCATTGGCGATGCGAGATCCGATCACCATATCAGTTTTATTGTCCGCAATTGGGGCAACGAGCAAGGGCATTTCTTCTGGAAAATCGCTATAGTCTGCATCCAGGAATACAACAATATCACAATAATCCAAATGATCTATGCCCGTTAAGCAAGCTTGCCCATATCCACGGCGTGGTTCATGAACCACTAATGCTCCATGTTCGCTCGCAACCTGCGCTGTTTGATCGGTGGAACCATTATCCACTAGGATGACTTGGTCAACCCAGTCTGGTATGTCTGTGAGAACTCTGCCCACAGAGTCTTCTTCATTGTAGGCTGGGATGATCACTTTTATGATGTGGTTTTTATACATTTGCAGACTCAGTGGGTTGTTGGAAATAATATTGTCTAATGGTCATAGTCCAGAATATCCACACTGGTAAGTGAATGATTGCCATGACAATGATTTCCCATTGATCTGGTACGATCCACTTTAGATACGTTAATGGCAAAAGGCCAGTCCAGACTAAACTTAGTTTTGATGGTAATAAAACGGCGCATGGAATCAGTGCAAGGTAATACCATGGATAGAGCGTCGGACTCATCAATAACATAAGAAGAATAATCGTTGTAAAGTAAACCAGGATGTTTTCAGGATGATATAGGATAAAACGAGCCAAAATAAAAGTACTTATAAGAAGCAGCAGTATGATGGTGCAACGAGCGATAACTCGACCATCAATTTTTCCTTCTATCGACTTCGAAATTGCCCAGCCTGCTCCATGAAAAGGAAGATAAGCAAATTCATTTGCTTGCCATTCTTTAGAGTATTTAACTGTACCACTGCTATTTGAGTGGTTCATCGAATTTGAATAGATCACTAAGATAGGTAATAAAGCTCCAGCACACAATAGGCAAGTTATGATTTTTGTTTTCAATGCTTGATGTTTGTTTAATAGAAGAATGGGCGACAACAGAATAGGCCATAATTTAAAACCAACTGCGAGTGTTAAACCTGTAATAATTAGCCATCTTGATTGGTGTAGTAAGCCTAATAGGAAAATTAAAAGAAATGTCCCAACAATGAAATCAAAATGGCATTTGTAATAGGTCTCATAGATTAACAGTGGATTCCAGATAAAAACACTTAGGTAGAGACTGTTGCGTTTAAAATACTTTAGTAAAATAAAAAGAATCAGGATGGTGATTATTTCCAAGAGGAAATAGCCTATTCGAAGACCACTAAGGCTAAATGGCTTGATAAAATGGCAAAACGTAAAAAAGGCCTGCGTGACTGGAGGATAAATACTCCTTAGATGGGGATGGTTAATCTTTTGTAATATATGTGATTGTTCATTAGTAAGTCGTAGTATTGTTTCGTCGCCTGTACCTTCCAGAATTTCTTTTGGGGCAAAGGCATAGGGATTTTCGCCGTGTGCAAGAACACCACCATCCCACAGGTAGCGATAAAAATCATCTTCGATGGGAGTGGTTGTAAAAGAGAGGAAACCTCTACATAAAATACCTATGAGCACTATCCATAGTAATATTATTTTATGAAATTTTCTGGGTGTTTTAGGTAGTAATAAAAAAATAAAATAATAGCTCATGCAAGCGATAAGCAGTAAGCCAATGACTTTAACTAGAAACCAACCTTCGGAGAGGCTTTCTTTTTCTATATTATCTGGAATGTACGGGATAGTGAGGAATATTCCGAAAAGTAGCAGGCCCAATAGAAGCCAGCCTGAAACAGGATGTTTCTTTAAGATGCTTAACGGAAACCCGCTTTGTGAAGCTGCTGAATTGTCTGGATCTTCTGTCATAAATGTTGTGACCTGGAATTAAATGAATCGTTTATTTAGACCGAATCTATTATCAATTTTGTTCATTTAATGTCCAGTCGTAATCCAGGAATTTTACTTTGTACTGGCCTATTTTGAGATAGGTTGCTTCTTTTGGGGGAAGATGCTGGCTAATATAATTCAAGCTGGAGCGGATTTTATCTTCATGGCCTTTAAATCCTGAGGCTGGCGTAAAGCCTTTATTGAAATCCTGGCCATACCATTCAAATATTTTGGAAAGGTAAACGATATTCTTTTTTTGATCAATTTTAAATTTTTTTGCATCATTAACAAATAATAAGGTTTGGTCTTTAAATTGTTCAGTCAGTTTTTCTCCTTCGAATGGTTCATTTCGAAGAGTCGGGCAGCTCATTGCCGCACAGACTAATACCATGTGGATTTCAGGTTGATAGAATTGTTGTCGAAGCACTTCATGCTCCATGGCATTCAATGTGTAATCTTGATGCATGATGGTAAATTTTAATTTGTCCCATACACCAGGGATATGCCTAATGCTATTTTTGGGAAACTTTAGTTGTTTAAGTTTGTTTGGTTTAATCGGATAGTGATCAAGTATCGCTAATAGAGTATAAGCATTATAGGCGTTTGACCAAAACGCGATTTTATCTGGTTCGCTCCATGTTTTATAAACGGCTTCGTCCAGATTCGTAATCAGGGATAAATACTTGTGCAGAGATTCTGGATTCTTTTTTAATGCTTTGTAATTAACCATACCTTGATCATTGACATACTTAAGTACCTCTGTGTAGGCATGGTTGCTGAAAGTTGTGATTTTTTCTTGCTTAGCGATGACTGTTTTTTGAATGTCATTATTAGGAATTACAATGGATAGATAAATAATAATGACGATACTGGAGATGCTGGGGATTAATTTGAGTGTTTTATTTTTCATGATATTACTAGAATATTAATTAGATGTTTGTGTGAGTTCTCCACCGCAAGATGAGCCACTACCCGCCGTGCAACCAAAGCAGTGGTTTCCTGTCATAATCCTACGATTTAAAATGGTGGATAAATCCAAAGATTTAATATTATTAGATGCCCCATGATTCATGGGCATCTTCATGGCATAATTGAAGTCGCAATCGTAGAGCGTGCCATCCCAGGAAACGTTAATCTGGTGGCGGCACATTAAGCCATCAACAGTCTCTGGGTTGTAAGCTTCACGTAGAAGTTGCAGGTAATCCTTGTCTTTACCTTGTCGAGCCAGATCTCGTTGGAATCGCCCGATTGGCATATTGGTAATGGTATAAAGTTGTGTAAAAGAAATATTAAACAAACGTTTCAATTCACGTTGATAATCTGATTGTAAGTTTTGCTGGCTTGGCGGTAATGATGGCCCAATAGGATTATAGACAAGCGTGAGTGGTAGGTTCGGTTCTATGCCATATCCTAATTCATTTAATTTCTTGATGACGTCAATGCTTTTGTTGTAAACGCCTTTTCCACGTTGTTTGTCAACATTGGTTTCAAGATAACAGGGCAGGGATGCTACCAGCTCAACTTGGTGATTTTTCATGAATTCGGCATAATCCTTATAATCTTCTTCAAGTAGAATAGTCAAATTGGTTCTGACCATAACCTTGTGATCTTGCTTCCGGGCAGCTTTAATAAAAGATTTAAAATGAGGATTCATTTCAGGTGCACCGCCAGTAATATCGATCGTTTTGGCTTTTGTTTCTTTGGCTGTTTTTAGTACAGCCTCTAAGACTTCCCAGTCCATTGCTTCGGTTCGTTTGGGAGAAGATTCCACATGGCAATGTAGGCAGGCAAGGTTACATACCAATCCAATATTAATTTGAATCGTATCAATCGAATTTTCGGCATGAAGCCCTTCTGGGCTAGTCTCTGCTATGGCTTTGTCAAATTCATTCATGAAGTAAATATTCCAAATAGGTAAATTTATGAGTGGCCAGGAGGTGAATAAATTTCAACTTCTGGCAAAAGTGCGTTTAATGAAAACCAAAACATTGTTGCGACAGGAATTGGATGTTCTTTGTTATCCATCAACTGAAATGTAGTGAACTTACTAGCTCTATCGTAATTAATGCAAATCTCATTGTTGGCGATGGTGTCTTTAACGTAATCGTTTTCATTTATCTGATTTTCAATATCTTTCAGTGCGTATGCCTTCATGATGTTATTGTATTGGATCAGCACCATGGGTTCTTTGTTTTTAAAGCGTTTAGGTTGGAGTCCATGTTGTGTTACAGGAAACATGAGTTGGTCTGTACTGAAATAACTCACGTAGGCTTTGCTTTTGTATCTGCGTTGAAATCCGGTATCTAAAGAGAGTACTTCTGTGTTGTGGTGCATCGTTTTCCATTTTTTCCAAGTGGTAACTTTGCTAGCCAGTAGTTCGAGTGAATGATTTTTCTCTGCGGCAGGTCCAGTAACGGCTTTCATTTGAATTTGGCTCCAGAGGCTTTCCTGGTGCGGATCATTTTGCCGATCGTACATAAGGACGTTGGAATTCCAAAGCAGGCCGCTGACACCAAATTCTAAAGTCTTACCATCGACATGCCTGTCGAAGACCAGGGCCGATTTGCAAAGAGGGCAATACGTCACGACAATGGGTTGGTCGTTAATATTGTCATTTACGATTTCATGCCAATCCAGAATCCGAAGGGGATAGGCTTTTGCTTTATTGCCAATTGTTACGCCAATGATTTCATCGTCAGGGAGTAAATAATCTACATTGGCGACATTAATAAATTTTGGATTAGTTAGTGCTGGGATGCCATCTTTGGCTGGTCCACCAGATTTAATTTCTTCGATATTTATATGTGAAAAATTTGTGTCAAAAGAGGGCGTGATATCTAATTGAGATGCGACCTGTGCGATTGAAACCGATTTGATATTTTTTTGGTATTCTGTTTTAAGATTTTGGTAACTGATTAATTTGTAAGTCGCGATGATCAAACAAATGCCAGCTAGTAGACCTTTGGAAAAATCTGAATATAGGATTTTTTTCATGGTCAATTACCTTAATCTCTTATTTGAATCGACATTCATTTAACAACAATTCGGAGAACTGCAATCGTCGCCTTGGATGGTTTTTATCTGGTTAATTTTAGACTTTTTCATTTCCTTTGGATTGCGACTTTGGTTGGCTCGACAATTCATGGGTTCAGCATCGTCAAGCGAAATAATCTCAGCAGGTTCCAGGCCAATGATATCTTTGCTGTATGGGCCTGAAGGATCTGTCAGGATATTTAATGTTTTGTCGCAAACAGCCATGCGTTGTCCTCGGTAATAGGTGTGCCCATCGTCATCTTTAACGCTTTTCCAGGGGCCTTTGTAGATCGCGGCTTGATGGCGTTCCAGGCAGGGGCCTTCCTTACCTTTGTAGGCTTGCACGGTAAGTGAGCGGAATTCGATGCCATCGATGGTTTGCCATGGCTCCGCTTGTCGCTCTAAAATTTGAATGCCATAGAATCCATTTTCAGCAAACATTTCCAGGAATTCATCTTCACGGAATGCACCTGAAATGCAGCCGCTCCAAAGTTCAGGATCTTCTAATATTTTGTCGGTGGGAAATTCATCACAGACGATATCTGAAATGACACAGCGGCCACCGCGTTTGAGGACGCGAAACATATCTTTAAATAATTCTTTTTTATCTTGAGGTTTGACCAGATTGAGAACGCAATTGGAAACAATTACATCAATACTGTTAGATTTTATGAGCGGATCTGTTTTGCGAATTTCATCGCAATAGGCTTCATATTTAGCAACATCTTCGACATTTTTGATTGGGTTTTTCTCCAGCCATTTTTGTGCCTGATCGAGTGACAGGGCAAGATCCTGGATCTTTCCTTTGTGAAATGAAACGTTGCTGTAGCCATATTTTTCGCTCATTTCATTTTGGTATTTGCGTGCTAAGCTGAGCATCGTGTCATTAAAGTCGACGCCAATGACGTTGCCTGTTTTTCCAACTTTTTGGGAGAGGATGTAGCAGATTTTACCGCCTCCGCTACCGAGATCGAGTGCTGTCTCTCCCTCATGGACATACTTGGATGGGTCGCCGCAGCCATAATCTTTTTCGATGATTTCCTGGGGCAAAAGCTTTAAGTCAATATCGTCATAATCTGTTGGACAGCATAGACTTGCTTGAGGCGCCTGGGCACCTGCGGCATAGCGATCGAGTACTTCACTTTCGATTTCGCTGCTGATATGCTTTTTTTGTATGTCGGTTGACGATGTGTTTGAATTGATACTGGTCATAAAAATAAGTCCCTCTGTTGGTCATGCACCCTTGCTAATTAGAACTGCTTATCATATACGCTTTTACGCACCTTTAAACGGAAAGTATAATTTGTACCACACTCTGAATCAACGAAATTATCATGCCCTTAAGCAGAGCAAAATCACTTCAATGTTTCAAAAAAGAGTACGTTGGCTCTACTATTTTTGTTCAATTGAAATGAGCTGTAAGATGCGCTGATTCTTGAGATACTTTACATGGATTTCCAATTAAATTGTATGTGGTTTATTATTTAAAAATTTCCTTCTTTGTTAAAAATGAGCAAGTCATTTTCCTTTTTTTAAAAATTGTCTATAATACAAGTATGATTTTACCAATCGATAATACCTTTCAAAATAATAAGCCCGCAAAAAACCCAATGTTTCAGTGTGGCCAACTGGTCAGGCATGTGCGCTATGGTTATCGGGGTGTGATTGTGGATTTTGACTCTCAGTGTATGGCAGACGAAAAATGGTATCAATCCAACCACACCCAGCCTGACCGCAACCAGCCCTGGTATCATGTGCTGGTACATCAATCGCAACAAGTCACCTATCCGGCTGAGTCAAGCTTGGCTATCGACAATAGCCATGAACCTATTACGCATCCATTGATTGATTATTTTTTTAGTTCATTCATTGATGGTCACTATGTCCGTAATGAACGTGCCTGGCCTAAGTAAAATAGGTTAATAATTAAAATCTCCCCCGATTGCTTCACAAAAAATTAAACGATGGCATTATGTCTCTCCTTGTGCGCAGTGACGCACGCAAAAATATTAATAAATTAAAAAGGGTTTCGGAGGGACTTGGTAAGTCGGTTCTGCCCTTTGACCGTACATATTATTATCTATAAAATGATTGAAATGTCAATGGGAATAATAGTTTTTTACCATAGAGTTCACGGAGATCGCAGAGGGAAATCAACAGTCAGTATAAATTTATAGCGTGTAAAAAATGTCCTGAGTAGTTAAGTCTGGTTTGCCAAATAGACAATAATAGCACCGAGTGCGATGGCTGCTACGGCTGCTAATGTGATCTTGATCCAGCTCCAAGGGCGTTCGCCTTGAACTTCTCCTGTGCGGCCGTTGATGAGAAAGCGATAGACGTTGCTGCCATATCTATAAGCACTGATCCATGTGGGTAGTAAAATGTGTTTAAAGGTGACGTTGCTATGTTCTGTTTGCACTGACGTGATTCTTTGAGTGTCGCCACCGATATCTCGTTTTATTAATTTTCGAATGGTTTCATCCATGATTTCATTGGCGTATATGAATCCTTCATCAAGATCGATGTTATAACTTTCGGCGCTGAAGCCGCTCAGGTATTCATCTTTGTATGGGGTGAGTTCATGGAGATCCCACGGTTCCAATTTTTCGGTATAATTTCTGGGTAGTGATTTACTTGCTAGGACTAATACGTCATCAAAAGAATTCCACACGGTGCCACTGGCAGGGTACCATCGAGTTTTTCTGACCCGGCGTGTGCGTCTGACAGATTTGCCATTGACCATGGTTGTATAGCTTTGGTTGACATAATAATAGACACCTCTCATGCCGCGATAAAAACTGGTTGTATCGCTATCGTATGTCCAATAGGGTACGTACATGCCGGTGAGTTTATCTTGTTGTCGAGCTTTGCGTTTTAAGTCATTGGGAGCAAACCAGAGTGTTTTGATCCAATCTTCAAAAGAGGCCCAGCCTTCTTTACGGGTTACTTTAAAGGGGAGTAACGATTTGGGTTTTATGTGTCGCTTTGAAGTTGCTGTTGTGACCATGGGCATGCCACAAAAACTGCATTCGGTGCTAACAATTTCTTCATTGATAATGGTTTCGGCTGCACAGTATTCGCATTTAACTGTTTGGTGTTCTTCGAATTCGCTTTGGTCTGATAGATTTTTTAAATGAGTTTTAAAATCTAATTCATGAATGTCATCTTCTGATTTTGGAATCAAAATTTCAGAATCACAATAGCCACAATATTGTGAGTCACTGCCAGGTTTGAATTCTAGCTTGGCACCACATTTTTTGCATTTAAAGGTTTGTTGCAAAACACCGGTGACTGGCTCATCAATTATTTCATCATCATCGTCATCGATAATGACATCTTGATCATCTTCTTGCATAATTATTCCCCAGAATAATAATTTTATTGATTATTGTGGAATGGGTGGCGGTGTAGAACCAAACAAGTTTTGTAATTCTGCCACTTGCTGAGCTTGTGTCCATGCTGCCATGCCATCACGCCAAACTAAAGACTCTTTTGTTAGTTGCCCGCTTTGGGCTTGTTGAGTTAAAGTGGCGATATCAAAGGGGCCGGTTTGTTGGCCATTAACCGCGACGTAAAACATCACGGTTTGCGGAATAGGGGGTGGTCCGCCTGGTGCGGGTTGCGTTTGTCCTTGTCCTGGTGTCATGGCTTGTCCCATTTGGTTGGCCATGGCAAATCCCATACCCATGCCCATGCCTCCGGCAGCCATACCGCCAGGATTCTTCGCGGCATCTTCCATTGCGTTGGCCGTTTTGAATTGGGTATATTGATTCAGGTTACCAATAACGCCCATGCTTGTGCGTGTGTCCAGAGCTTTCTCGACTTCAGGTGGAAGTGAAATATTCTCAACCAACATTTTAGTCACTTCAATACCATAGTTGTTAAAATCATCGTGGATGTTTTTTGAAACAAAATCGCCCAGCTCATCATAGTTTGCTGCTAGGTCTAATACTGGAATTTTGCTTTCACCAATAATATCAGTAAATCTTGATATGATCAGATTGCGCAACTGATCAGTAATTTCGTCAGTAGTAAAATGCCCATCGGTTCCTACGATTTCTTTGATGAAGGTTGTTGGGTCTTTTACGCGTATGGCATAGGTTCCAAAGGCACGCAAGCGAACGGGGCCAAATTCAGCATCTCGCAGGGTAATTGGATGTTTGGTTCCCCATTTCAGGTCGGTAAAACGACGCATACTAACAAAGTAGACTTCCGCTTTAAATGGGCTACTGAACCCATGTTTCCAACCTTGAAGAGTGGATAAAATCGGCAGGTTGCTTGTTTCAAGTGTGTACATGCCGGGTTCAAAGATGTCGGCGATTTGACCTTGATTGATAAAAATCGCCATTTGGGATTCTCGAACGGTTAGCTTGGCGCCCATTTTAATTTCATTGTCATAGCGTTCAAATCGATAGACGAGTGTATCGTTGGTGGGATCTGTCCACTCGATGATATCGATAAACTCGCCGCGTATTTTGTCAAAAAGCCCCATACCTTGGTCTCCTTTATGCAAATGATATATCGCTTAATGGCACTTAGAAAGATATTGTAAGTGCATTTATAAACATTGTAAGGGAACATTTTGAGATGATAAACATAAAATTTTACAATAATTTATGGCTGTTTAAGGTCATCAAAAATGGTATAGAGAGTCGTTGTTTTAAAACATCAGGATAAACCTCTTGTTTACCCCGATGTTAGTAGGGGAAGTGGAGTATTCCCTGTATGGTGGTTCGCTGAATTTGGGGTAGCCATCTCGGTGCGCAGCGACCCATCTCGAGCTGAGTATCAATGAAATTCGTTTCCTTTCCAATTTTGACTGTTTAATTGTATGCTTCTGGACAATTAAAAGTCAACCAATAAGCGGAAATTAAGCAATTTACTAGAGGAGATGCGTGAATTTCTGAAAAAAAACTATAGAGTGGGCTGGCCAGTTTTGTCATTTTTTATTGATTACCTGCCGAGCAAGGGGCTAAGCGTCCTACGATGTTATATAGCAGTTCACTATGAAGTTGTCTTGACGGTAATTTTAAGTGTAGGATAGCCTTAGGTTTAGTTTTAATCTTTTTTTCGAGATAACTGTGAAGGGATATTTTCATGAATAAATTAGGTATTATTGTAAGCGTGCTAGTTTTTTGTTTTAGTTTAGGTTGTTCTTCTAACCCTCAATTTAATACGAAACATGAGACTCATCATATAACAGTTATCACTGAACCTGCAGGTGCTAAGGTCATACAGGGGCATCCAGTTGGGCAGCCATCAACCTTGTTGGGAACATCGCCTGTTGTAGATCAACCAGTAGTGATTATTAGTCAGGTTTCAATGAAGAATGTTAATTATACGTTGATGAATGATTTGAAGCGTCGTGTGGGACATGTGATGGTGACTATTTCCAAAGAGGGGTATGAAACATACAGGGGTGCTCTAAAAACAACATCTGAAAAAACAGCTGAGCATAAAATTACACTTGTTCCAAAGAGTGAGAAATAATTATTTTGGCTTTTGGGTAATTACTCTTTTTTGATGCTGGTCGTGGCGCTGTCGAAGGTTTTTACTGGACCGCTATTGAGTTGTAGGACCAGGCCGTTTTCAAGGCTGATGTCAATAACGCGACCGCTGAAGGGTTTTCCATTTTCGATGACGTCGAGTTGTTCACCAACGTTGATGCAGCGGTTGAGCCAGGCTTGATGGATGAGATCGGTTTGGCCTTGTTGTAGTTGGCTGATGCGTTGATCGAGAATGGTCAGTAGTGTTTGGGCCAAGTGAACGCGATCGATATTTATATTCGTGAGTTGTTTGAGTGAAATAGCTTTTGGCCGGATGTCGTTGGGGTAATCTTTTTCTTCTTGTGTGCAATTAATACCGATACCTAAAACATAAGCAGACGTGTTTTGAATTCGTCTTGCTTCGACCATGGTGCCAGCTAATTTTTTTTGATCAATAATAATATCGTTTGGCCATTTTATTCTTGTGGCGGTGTTTGCTACCTGTTCGATAGCTTCGGCAGTGACTAAGCCTGTGAGTAATGATAAAACACTGCCATAGGTATCAAATGATTGCAGGAGAATCGAGCAAAGTAAACTCTGGCCCGGTTCGCTCTGCCAGGCACTTCCCATGCGACCGCGACCTTTGGATTGATTTTCGGCAAAAACTGCCAGCCCATCGAATCCATCTTCATTAGCATGCTGCCAGGCGATGTCGTTGGTGCTTTGTGTGCTTTGGTAGACGAGTATTTTCTTTCCGATGCGTTGGGTGTTCAGGCTAAATTCCAAGATGTCTGAATCAAGTGTATGTTTTGCCTGAATCAACCTAAAGCCATCGATAGGGGAGGATTCGATTTTGTATCCCAAGTTTATGAGGTATTGGAGTTGCTGTTGTATGTCTTGAGGTGTTGTTTTGAGTGACAAGCTTAGCGTTTCAATACTAAGCCAGTGATCGCTATGGCGGCGCAGGAGATCTAATAGTGTTGTTGCCATATTTAAGAGCCCCTGGAATTATTCGATCAGATCCAAGCCGATATCAAGTGATTCGATATGATGTGTCAGTGCACCAATTGAAATGCGATCCACGCCAATAGCGGAAATCTCTTTGATACGATTGAGCGTTATGCCGCCAGATGCTTCTAGGAGAATATTGGGATTCATTTCGTTTCGCATTGCTACAGCCTTTGCAATTTGTTCGTTGTTCATGTTGTCGAGTAAGATTATATGAATATGCTTAAAGTTCAAAATTTGGCTGAGTTGATCGAGGTTATCTACTTCCGCTTCAATAAACTTTAGGTCTGGATGATTATCATACAGTCGGTTGACAGCTTCTGCCAGACCTTCGGACCAGGTTTCTTTGTTCAATGCCGCGATGTGATTGTCCTTAATCAGGCCAGCATCATAAAGGCCCATGCGATGGTTCGTCCCGCCGCCGCAACGTACGGCATACTTTTCCAGTTGTCGCCAACCTGGGATGGTTTTTCGTGTATCACAAATTTGTGTTTTTGAGCCTTTTGTTTGTTCAACATATTTTTCCGTTTGGGTAGCAATCCCACTGAGATGCTGAAGGAAATTTAACACCACGCGTTCTGCAGAGAGCATGTGTCGCAGAGGACCGGATATCGTGCCAGTATTTTGTCCCGCATCAATCGATTGTCCGTCAGTGCAGTTTGACTCTAGTGTTAGTTGTGGATGATATTCTGTTAAGATCGCCTGAGCAACGGGCAGGCCGCATATAATTCCAGGCTGGCGAAAGCAAATCTGAGCTTGGCCTTTCTGATCTTCTGGGATGGTTGCTTCGCTGGTGACATCGCCGCAACCGAGATCTTCTTCTTTGGCTAGATGAATCAGACTGATGTAGTCTTCTCGTTTTAGTGGTTTGATGTCAGGGCTCATGATTTATTTTTTGACTCGCGTTTTTAACATCTTGGATCGTACGGTTTTGGTTTTGCGTTTTTTCTTGGAACTTTTAGGTTGGGTGCCGATTTGCGGTGCATCTTTGAGTTCGTTAACTTGGTCGCGAATTTGGGCGGCTTTTTCAAATTCTAAATTTTCTGCCGCTTCGAGCATTTCTTTTTCCAGGATGCCAATGAGTTCTTCGCGATCATAATTTTTGCCATCCGTCATGATCGCTTCCTGGGCTTTTTTGCGAGCTTTAAATTCTAATTCGAGACCTGCACGTATTGCTTTTTTAATGGTTTCTGGTTTGATACCATGTTTTTCGTTATAGGCCTGTTGGATCTTGCGGCGACGCTCCGTTTCGTCCATAGCATTTTGCATCGAAGGTGTTATCTTATCAGCATACAAAATCACTTCCGCATTCACGTTTCTTGCCGCACGACCAATCGTCTGGATCAGTGATGTTTCACTTCTTAGAAAGCCTTCTTTGTCTGCATCAAGAATCGTCACCAGAGAGACTTCCGGTAAGTCCAATCCTTCACGAAGCAGATTGATGCCCACCAGGACATCGAATTCACCTAGTCGTAGATTTCGCAAAATTTCAACGCGTTCCAGTGTGTCAATTTCACTGTGTAAATAGCTGCATCGAAATCCTTTTTCACGGATGAAACCACTCAAGTCTTCGGCGAGACGTTTGGTTAAAGTCGTTACGAGTACGCGTTCATTAACGGCTACACGTTTTTCAATTTCATCCAGCAGGTGAGCCACTTGGCCACGAGCGGGTACCACAGAAATTTCTGGATCTACCAGTCCGGTGGGTCGAATAATCTGTTCTACCACTTCGCCTTGCGTTAATTCTAATTCATAGGGGCCAGGTGTGGCAGAAACAAATACCATCTTATTCCAGATGTTTTCAAATTCGCTGAATTGTAGAGGTCGATTGTCCATGGCGCTAGGCAATCGAAAGCCGTGATCGACAAGTACTTGTTTTCGACTCTGGTCACCTCCATACATGGCACGGATTTGGGGCAGAGTTACATGCGATTCGTCGATCATGAGTATGAAATCTTTGGGGAAGTAATCGAGTAGGGTAAATGGGCGGTCACCGGCTGACAAGCCGCCTAGGTGGCGGGCATAGTTTTCTATGCCGCTGCAGTAGCCCACTTCTTGAATCATTTCCATGTCGTAACGCGTTCGTGCTGCGAGTCGTTGAGCTTCAAGGAGTTTACCATTGCCACGAAGTTGCAATAGTCGTTCGTCGAGTTCTGTTTTTATGCCTTCGAGTGCAGAGTCGATACGGTCCTCCGGCATGACGTAATGCTGTGCCGGATAGATAAATGTCTGGTGCTCTTCACTGAGGACTTCGCCGCTGGTAGGGTGAATGAGTGAAATCTTTTCAATTTCATCGCCAAACATTTCAACGCGAACGGCAATCTCATCGTAGGCGGGCCAGATTTCAACTACGTCGCCTATGGCTCGATATTTACCGCGAGTAAATTCGATATCATTTCGTTCGTAGAGTATACCTGTCAGGTCTCGCAGTAAATCGTCGCGATCTATTTCAAGTCCAACACGTAGCGGGACTACCATGCGTTTATATTCTTCAGGTGAGCCGAGACCAAAAATGCAGGATACCGAAGAGACAATGATCACATCTTTACGTGACATCAAGCTGGTCGTGGAACTCAAACGTAAACGTTCCAGATCATCATTGCGTGAGGCATCTTTTTCAATATAAATATCCCGTTGCGGTATATAAGCTTCGGGTTGATAGTAGTCGTAATAACTGACGAAATACTCGACGGCATTATTGGGAAAGAGTTCTTTGAATTCTTCATAAAGCTGAGCGGCTAGCGTTTTATTGTGGCTCATGACCAGGGCGGGTCTGCCAAGGCGTTGAATAACGTTGGCCATCGTGAACGTTTTGCCGGAGCCTGTCACTCCCATGAGTGTTTGGCAGCTTCGATCGTCTTGCAGGCCTGCGCAAAGCTGATCAACGGCTTTGGGTTGATCACCGGATAATTTAAAATCACTGACTACTTCAAATTTTTTCATGTTCGGATCAGATTTAGTTGGTTAGGTCTTATGCGAGCTCACTAAATTTTAAGCAATCCATTATAGCTTAATTTGGTGATTAGAACAATCAGATAAAGAGGAGCATTAATCATCTGGGATTAACCGTTTTCCAAGGCTAATGACTTCATCTTGCTTGTATCCCAATGATTGGTAAAAGTCGATCACTTCAGTATTTGACGCTCGGACTTGGAGGTTGATTTTAGGGCATCCTTGCTCGAGCAATTTTTTCTCGATGGCTTGCATGATGGCTTTGCCATGACCGTGACCTTGATGATTCGGGTCAACCGCTAAATAGTGAATCCAGCCGCGATGGCCTTCGTAGCCACCCATGACCGTAGCAATGATTTTTTGCTCGATTTGTCCAACCAGGAAAAGCTGAGGTGCTATCGCAATTTTGCGTTGAATATCTTTTTCTGGATCATTCCAGGCAACGACAAGATTACATTTTTTCCATAATTGTATGACGGCGTCTTTATCTTGAATTTGATACGTTCGAATTTTTAACATGTTTATGTTCCCATAAAAAAAGGCTCCCAAGTGGAAGCCTTTTGAAAATTTAAGTTATGTTGCTTTAGATTATTTATCTAAGCTCGCTGGCAATTCCACGATGCTGGTCACGTGGATCAGTCTGATATTACTGTAGGCATCGTAAGTTGCTTTGCCTATTAGAGAGACGCGTTTACCGATCCATTGGCGTAGGTCTAATCCTGGACGCGTTGCAATGGCATAGTATGAAATACGTTCCATGTCATCCATCACCAAAAAACGTCGATTCTTATTGTTGGATGTAAACACGGATGAGTTCGCTAAACGACCTTTGACGACAATGTCCTGCAAACGTTTTTCTGGTGGAGCATTTACGGCATAGGTGGTTTGGACTTTATCTTCGATTTTTGCAAGCGTCATTTTAAGTTGTTCGTCTTGAGCTTTAGATTGCTTCCAGATTTGCAGTGCCATATCAGCACGTCGTACCTGGCGAGAAAGTGATTCACTCGCTGTCTTAATTGAGCTTGATTCAGTTCGTTTAATAATGGCGTCAAGTGTTTGATTGATTTTTGTGAAATCACGCTCTTGGATGGGTTTGTTCATTTGATCCTGCATCATTTTTGCAACCAAGTCATAATCTCGACGATCGATATCGAGGGCTGAAAGAACAGGAGCAGCAGGTTTTTCTGGTGCAACCACAAGGGTTTGTTGAACAGCTGTTTCGGTTGTCGCCGCGACCGTTTCAGTGGTTGTCGCTTCAGGTTTTGGTGCAGTGATGTTTTTTTCTGTAACTGCTGTAAGTGGTTCTTTTGAGCGTTCGATGAAATCGAGTGAAACCCAAAAATAACATTTAGGTGGGCAAGCAATTTTATAGTAGTTGTCCTGCTCGCCAATGATTTCAACGACGTCACCTTGATTGAGAAGCGTTTGTTGCTCATCCGCTTTTTCAGGTGCCACTTTGATGCTCCCGGCACGAACGCGAACATGATCTGTTTTGACCATTCCTTTAACTGTCAGGACATGACGTACGGCAGCGCCTTCCGTTGAAGGAGGCGTTACTTCAGTGCTGTTTTCGAGTAGATCCACATATTCTTTTGCAATAAAGCTAAAGCAATTTTTGGTGGGTTCTACCTTTGCCCAGCCAAACATTTCTTTGTGGACAACCACTTTTTCACCTTTGTTCACATATCCTGATGGATAATAGACCTGAGCTGGTCCGGCACGGACATAGACTTGGTCACCTGTGATCATGCCAACATAAGGAAATTTAGCCGTTTCAGCCGGTTTTGTGCCCGCTGGTGCGCCTGTTTGTGCTTCTAATTGGCAAACACAAAGTAGTGTAAAAATAATGGTTAATACGATTTTATAATTTTTTCTCACAGATTTTGACATGACTGACAACTCCCGGAAAAGCTTTTGTTTACTGCATTTAACGAAAGCCGAACCTATCAGAACTTCTTAGAATTGTCAACCTGAATCGCCTGTTAAATGTTATTTTTTCAGTTTATTCCTTATTTTATATTCTTTGGTTTGCTCCTCAGAGATGTCTATATCTTAATCTTAAACCAGCAATAGATAGCATTTTCAACTAAAATTTGTGTAACACCTCAGGTCGGCCCGACTCTATATACCATGGACAAGATTTTTCCTAATACGCTTGATTCCGACACCGCAATCGTTACAATCTGATTGCTTAATGTTTCGTGAAACAACTAGTTATAAATTTCAAGAAGGTCAAAGCCCTCTATGATAATTCCTATCGGTACGAATAACCGACTGCAGCGTAGGCCTACCGCAAACTATGTACTGCTCGGTCTGAATATTCTTATTTTTATTATTCCGATTTTTTTGCAAGCCATTGATAATCGCTCTGGAATTTCCCCTGGGGGAACAGAATCTTTGGCCATGTCTGTTGAACGAAAACTTAATTCTTTAAAACTGCATTCCACCGAACCGAGATTGTATGAATTTATTACTTACGCATTTCTTCATGCCAACATAATGCACATTTTGGGTAATATGCTTTTTCTGCTGATTTTTGGCAACAATGTTAACGATCGTTTAGGGCATACCGGTTACGTGTTGTTATATTTAGGTGGAGCCATATTTAGCGGTATTGGGCATGTGCTCTTTAATGTAGAGCCAGTTGTGGGGGCTTCAGGAGCGGTGGCGGCCGTGACGGGGGCTTATATGGTGTTGTTTCCCAAAACCAATATTCATATTTTCTGGTTTTTTATTCTTATTACGACATTTGAAATACCTGCATTGTATTTTATCCTCTTTAAGTTGATCATTTATGATAACCTGATCATGCCAAGCATGTCTGGGCCAACCAATGTAGCCTATGGTGCACACCTGGCAGGTTATCTGTTTGGCGTGGTGGTGCCTATGCTTTTGATTATGATTAAACTCATTCCGCATAGCCAATTTGATTTATGGGCATTGACAAAACGTTGGCACAGGCGGCAGCAATATAATACTGCTGTGCATAGCGGCTATGATCCATTTGGGCACTCTGAGCCCAAGAAGAAAACCGTTTTTTCCAAAGTGAAGAATTCAGGCAATTCCGCTCAGGAACAACAGATCACAGATATGCGTGGAAAAATTGGTGTATGCTTGCAGCAGGGAAATTATAATGAGGCCTCTCGTCTCTATGTTGAGCTTATGCAGATTGATTCTAAGCAAGTGCTCGCAGAGCAGAATCAATTGGATGTTGCCAATAAGTTGATGCAGGATCAATATCACGTCGATGCGGCTCAGGCATATGAGTTGTTTTTGGAAAGTTATCCTCGCTATCCTTTTATTGAGCAGATTCAATTAATGCTTGGGTTACTTTATAGTCGCTACCTCGAGAGTCCAAAACAAGCTCGGGAAAATTTAGAAAAAGCGATGGATAAGCTTCGCGATCCTGGCCAACGGCAAATGTGTCAAGAAGAGTTAAATAAATTATAACTGATCTTTTAATCCTTAGTTGGTTGAGAATAATTGATGATCACAACACTTGCATTTATGGACCATTTAATACCCTTTAAACAAATAGCCGAGTCAGGTACAGTCGGCATCATTGGTTTATTTGTGATTATGATTGTCAGTTTAGCTGTCATTGGTAAGGGGGCAGATTGGCTTGTTGAAGGTACCGCGCAATTAGCCTATCGATTAGGGATACCAAAAATTGTCGTAGGCGCAACTGTAGTTTCGTTGGGCACTACGAGTCCAGAAGCTGCTGTTTCTGTGATGTCGGCGGTTAAAGGTGAAAGCGGTTTAGCTTTAGGTAATGCGATAGGTTCAGTGATTTGTGATACGGGATTAATCTTTGGACTTTGTTGTTTGATTACCAAGTTGCCGATCGATCGATTTATATTGAATCGTCAAGGGTGGGTGCAGTTTGGATCGGGTGTATTATTGTTGGGGATCATTTATGGACTAAATATAATGCAAGAGCAACCGATGATTAATCGTTGGATTGGTTTTGGATTGCTTGGGTTATTAGTGTGGTACTTATATATTTCAGTACGGTGGGCCAGGCAGCATCCTACACCTTCTGAGCATGAGCAGGAAGCGTCAAAGTCTGTTGGGTTTTGTTTTTTTATTATTGTCGTTGGATTAGTGTGTGTTATCGCGAGTGCAGAAGCGTTAATTGGTTCTGCAACAGAAGTGTGTCGTTATTTTGACATTCCTGAAGAAGTGATCGCGGCGACAGTCATCGCTTTTGGAACATCTCTGCCGGAATTAGTGACAGCATTGGTGAGCATCAAAAAAGGCCATCCTGAAATTCTCATTGGAAATATTGTCGGGGCGGATATCCTCAATATTCTTTTTGTCACCGGGGCTGCTGCTGCCGCGACACCATTAGCAATTCCTGATATTGTTTTAAAAATTCATTTACCTGCGATGATGTTGATTTTACTGATTTTTAGAATCTTCATCGCGATGAACAAAACACATTTTCAACGCTGGTGTGGTGTACCATTACTGCTCATATACATCGGATTTATTATTCTTTCCTACACGTATAGTTGAAGCGAATAGTACTGTTCGATAAATCTTCGTCCGATAAATATGTAATTCAATATTTAAAAAGATTACCGGACCTTGTAACGTCTTTTCTCATCGCTATTTCGATCAAATTTACCCAAATTTCATTCATTCAGCCGATAGTTTATACAGTCTCTCTGCGCAAGCTCTGCGAATAGATTGACTGTAATACAATGCATTGAATTGCGACTAACCTGAAAACAGGATTGAAATAGTCAAAAATGTTAGACTTATTATTAAGAATTCAGGATGCCGCCTTACAGCTTGATCCTTTGACCATTTGGCCATCGGCATTGGTTGGGATCGTCATGGGAATGTTTCTCTGGTTAGGTGGCACGCGCTATTCCTTTTTTGTGGTTGGCATTTTAGGTGCAGGGTTAGGTGGATGTGCTGGCCTGCTGGTGCATCACTTTTTCCAAACGGAAATCTTGATCTCTGCGGCAATCGGCGCTGTGGTTTTAGCGATCGCTTTTGTGTTGCTGGAACGTGTGGTAATTGTCTTACTGGCAACGACTATTTTTGCATTGGCCTGTGGTACATCCTATATGGGCTATAGTCTGCAAGATAAAAATTGGAATGAGTTAATTACCATGCAGCAACTCAAACGTGTTGAAGCGATGCAGCAGGGTATAAATGATGGAACCGCACCAGGCAATTTGGCTGACTCATGGATGGCTCAGCCTGTGCCAGAGACAGGTGTCAATACAGAAGGTGAATCTCATCAAGCGGGTAAATCCCGTTTAGGTGATATCTTTGATGCGATTAAAGAATCTGTTGGTGAAAACAAAGGAATGTTAATCCTATGGATTTTGCTGGGAGCGACGATTGGGTTATTCCTGGCTTATGTACTTAAAAAAGTGATCATGGCAATCTGTTGTAGTGTGGTTGGTTCGACATCAATCATACTCGGTGTGATTGCATTATTTTTAGCAAAAGGTACGGCAGTGATTTCGACACTGGAAACACGGCCCAAGCTGACACCAACCATCTTTGCCGCGATGGTGATTTTTGGTTGTATTTGTCAGTTAATTTTTGCTCGTAAACCGAAAACTGAATCTAGTGAAGAGGATGAATAAAATGGATATGATAATATTAGCTCAAGCAGCTCAAAATTATGCAGAATCCAATCCTGATGCTGGCCAATCAACCGGCCTGTTTGGATCTTTACCCATCAGTACCATATGGGAATACATTGTGCGAATTAGTTGGCTGCAGGCCTTTTTTGCTGTTGCTTTCGGTGCGATTTATTTCATCTATGGCTGGCGGGTTTTTAAAATGCTCGTTGTGATTAACTTTACGTTGATAGGTATCTTCGTTGGTAAATATCTCGGAACCATTTTGGAAGGTTCTGGGTTATGGGGGGGGATAATGGGCGCACTCATATTAGGTGCCGTTTCGTGGCCTTTTATGAAATACTCCGTTTCTGCATTAGGTGGTATGGCAGGTGCTGTGATTGGTGCAGCTTTGTGGCGATCATTTGGGCTGCCGGATCATTATTTACCAGCAGGTGCTTTGACGGGATTGGTAGCTGGTGGTCTTCTGGCATTTTCATCTTTCAAAATGTCTATTATGTTGTTTACCTCTTTACAGGGATCGGCATTTTTGGTCATTGGGATTTTGGCACTGCTGCATGATTATCCCAGTTTTAGTATGGCGATATCAGATGCTGTGTTGAGCCGGGAATATTTACTGCCACTGATGGTTGTCTTTCCAACACTGGGTGGGGTCGTTTTTCAGCAATATCTGCTTCGGCATGAGGAAGATTGGGCGATGCCAGACTAATTTGTGGTGTCGGAATGGACGATAATAGGAATTAACAGGCTTTCGAGTCCCTTAAATGTCTTAAAATAAATAAATTATAACATCTTGACCCTGTTGGACGAATCGACTATACTTTTGAACCTTATGAATTTCCGCATACGAATGAACTTGTTGGGGGCAGTTACCGTGTTGTGCATTTTGGTGGGCTGTGACCATCAACGTGCTGTCAACCATTATGTATCTGCCATTGAATTAGAGTCTCTGGACTTACAGGATCAAGCCATCCTGGAGTTGCAGCAGGCGGTAAAGCTGGACTATGATTTTTCATTGGCACACTCCAAGCTGGGCGATTTGTATCGCGAAAAAGGTGAAAATGAATCCGCAGCCAAGGCCTATGAAAATGCGGTTCAATTAGATCCCTGGTCTTATCATGATCATCTCAATTTAGGTCAAGTCTATCAGATTCTCAAAAAGTTTGTCGATGCCATTAAGGCACTAAAACGCGCAACAGTTATTCAGCCAGATAGCATTCCAGCTAATTATTCTCTCGGTGTCGTTTATTTTGAAACCGAAGATTATGAAAATGCTCAAACCTATATTGAAAAAGCATCTTCATTGGATCCTGACAATGATGAGATTCTCGCTAGCTTGGGTAATGTCTATAGCAAAAATGGCGACGACTACAAAGCGATCAAAGCTTATAAGCAGGCTCTGGAAATTAACGGGCAACAAACCGATATCATGCTCAAGCTGGGTACGATCTACGCTCGCATGAAACGTTTTGCGCCTGCAAAACTTATTCTGGAAAAAGCGGTTGAAGCTGATCCAGAAAATCCATCCACACATATTGCCTTAGCCTATTCTATGCTACTGCAAGGTGAACTGCAAAAAGCCATCGATCACTACAATAATGCGATCGATGTCGATCCAGAAAACCACAAAGCCTACAGCGGCTTAGGCGTTACTTACATGATGGTCTACTTAAAAAATTCCGAAGACCAAAAAATGGCCGAAGACGCTCTTGCCGCATGGCACACCTCCCTGGAAATCGAAGCTGACCAACCCAAAATCAAACGCCTGGTCGAAAAATACTCTAAGCAGGTTTATTCAGAAGCTGCCCCAGCAAGTCCTTGATTTTTTAGTTATTTTAGAATTAATCAAATTTTCTCCTCTTATAATAATAATTATCCATATAGTTGACATTTAGTGATTAATCTCCATAAGATAAGTTGTCATGATTATATATTTATGACCGGGAAAAATAGGAGAATACAAATGAGCAATGTTAAAATTTATATGTTAATTTTATTGTTTGTTGGAAACTTGTTCGCGACGACTTGGGCACCCTCTGAACTTACTGACCCCTTATCAAATGAGAAAGTACCATCTCAAGATGTGATGTCCTATGGCAGTTACATATATGACTGGCCATCAAAATATGATTTAGTATTTTGGCCATACACAGCAGAGAGATGGATTACGTTGAATCCTAAAAATGGATACGCTGCGTTTAATAGTGATTTTGAAAATTTAAAAAATAACGAAAAAGATCGGCTCTCACGGTGGTTAGCTGAAAATTATGAATTATCGAAAGCTGTAAAAAGTCATATTGAAAAACTTGAATGGATAGAAAAAATATATAGTAACAGAAATATGGATGATGACTTTTGGGGTAGATTTTACCGTCTAATGGCCTTTAAACAAGAAGACCAGGAAAAGAGTTTGATTTATGTTGAAAAAGCGATGGTATTGCTAAAGAAAAAGTTAGATGAGAAGCCAAGAGGAATAGATGCAATACAAGTATATTATTTAGTTGGAGAGTATAGCCGGCGGTTAGGAGATAAAGAAGCTGCGATCTTATATTTTGAGAAAGTTAAAAACACAAAATATAAAGACAAGGATGGCGAAGAAAAGAAAGGGCATCCCTACTTTGTGTCTTTAGTTGAGGATAGAGAAAAATTAATTAATGGTCAAAAGGGCGAGTTCAATAAAAATAATTAATACTTTTAGGTTAAATACCAATTAATTTCTTGCTCACTATTAATCCAGCGACGCTCCAGGCTTGGGCGATGCAGCCTTTGGGGGTGTGTGGGTAATCGCCGTCGAAGATTTCTGAGACGTTGCCGATGCAGGCGGTTTCGTTGAGATGGCGTAATAGAGGTTCGATGATTTTTTCTGCTTCGTCTTTTGCTTTATTGGTGTAATCGTTGGCTTTGAGGAAAGCTTCGATGAATGGTCCCATCAAAAATCCCCAGGTTGTCCCCTGATGATAGGCACTGTCTCGGTTGTATTGATCGCCAAAGTAGTAGTTGCGGTAACGTGAATCTTTTGGACTCAGGCTTCTCAGGCCATGGCCATTCAATAATTCTTTTTGTGCGATGGCGACAACGCCTTGTTGTTGATATTTACTTAAGCAAGAGAAGGGCAGTGAGACTGCAAAGATCTGGTTTGGCCGTACGCCTTTATCCACGCCGCCATCTGGGTAGATGCAATCATTTAAGTAATTGCCGTCGTTGTTCCAGAATAGGCGAGTGAAGCTTTCTTTGATTTGGGTGATTTGTTGGCGATACGTTTCTTTTTCAGATTTCTCTTTTGATGTTTCTTCTAAAATGCAAATAGCGTTATACCAGAGAGCATTAATTTCAACCGCTTTACCATAGCGAGGCGTAAAAGCTTCTCCATTGCATTTGGCATCCATCCAGGTTAATTGAGTATCTGCATCGCCTCCGCTAATCAGACCGTCACTGTCGGCGTGGATATGATCACGTGTTCCTGTGCGATAGCCATTGACGATTTCTTCTATTTTAGGGCGAAGGTGTTTGTGAAACGTTTCTTCGTCGTTAGTTTCTTTTAAGTAGAGATAAGCCGCATTGATAAACCATAATGAAGCATCGATACTATTGTAGTGGGGAGCTCCGCCATAATCATCGAAGCGGTTTGGGATTTGGCCGAGGTTGACGACAGATGCGAATGTTAAAAGAACCTGTTTCGCTTCTTCATGTCTGCCTGTTTTGAGCAGTAAACCAGGTAGTGCAATAAAGGTATCTCGTCCCCAATCAGCAAACCAGTGATAGCCCGCTAAGATGGTTGAGGATTCTTTTGTTTTTCCATCTACTTCTATATTGCGTTGAACGATAAATGGGTCTGCCGCGAGTGCCAATGCTTCTTCATCCTCATCTTGGGCATTAGCCAAACGGATGAGCTCATGGCGGCGTTGTTTGAGTCGGTCGATGAATTTATCCGTATTAATGGGTGAAGTGTCAACCTGTTCATTGGCTGGAGTCACTTCTGCAATGAGCGTGATGCGTTGATCGCCTTCCACTTGCACACGGAAATGCCCACAATTACAAATGTCTTCCAGGTGATCCTGGCCACGACGTTGATCCGTGCGATAGTGCAATCCGTACCACCAATCCGATTTATTGTCGAAGCTGGCTGCAGGACACCAGAGATGAAGTTTAGGACCTTCCGGATGCGATTGAATTTGAGCAGTATTGTTAATATTTTTAATCAGCATGGTATCAGATGAAGATCGAAGTGCGTGAAAATCCCTCATCACTGCCATGGGAAGCAATTTAAAATCTATCGACTGAGGAAAACCTGAAAAATCATAGTTGATGATGAGTTGATCTTTTTCATAAGAAAGGTAAATCGATTTATCGATTTGACCTGATCCAATTTGAAATTGAAAATGAACACCATCAGTACGAGAAAAACTTTTTAAATGCTTGTACCCTTGAGGATGTATGCTACCAGAGAATTCGTAGCTGCTTAGTTCGTATGTCTTACCACCAATGACCAGATGTTCGAGTACATTGGAAAGCGTGACCCATCGTTCGATAGGGGGGTGCATTGATGCGATCAGTAAACCATGATACCGGCGTGTATTGCAGCCGAGAACGCTGCTGGAGCTATAGCTGCCACGTTGATTGGTGAGTAGCCACTCTTTTTCTAATAGAGCGTCAATTTGGTTACTGTCAATCGAGATGGAATTTAGCTCAACCTCATGCGTAGAAAGATCTGGCATGGTTAATCTCCATGGTCTAGGATTTCCGTATCATTACCATGACATGCATGGATTCGTTCGTGCAATTATTGAGGCGTCACCATCTTGTGTGATTTGTTTTGTTCCACTTTGCCAGCGGCATTGCGACAACGACTCTGTAAGTTATCCATGACATTCATAAAGTTGATGTATGAATCATACGGGCTGTCGTATGGATTGAAGTACTTATGTACATCACCATCAGCAAACCATTTGGTACACATATAATAGAAATGGTCAGAGGTTTGCAGTTTTCGCCAGTCTTCAATCAGGCTTTCGTCCCCCGTGGCTTTGACCGCACCCTCTAATTGATAAATTTCATACAGAGCATTGGACTGCATTGCGTTGCCTAACCAGGCAGATAAATCGCGTTCCATGTCTGCCCAGCTGATCATGTAGGGCACGTTCAAATCGCCCATGGCATCATAGCTATCAATCACTTCAGATGGGGTTTTGAAATCATTGTCTGGATGTTTAAGAACTTCACCGGGCATGTGATTTAAAAAGTCAAAGATGCCGGTGTCTTCCCATTGGTGTTCGCCCAATGTTTCGTAATCCATAAATAAGTTGACGGTAAATCCATTGCCATTGACATCATGGACCCAGTTGGCAAATTTGGGAGCCGTGAGTGGCCATTCGGCCCAATCCTGATTGGAAAAACGAAATGCTATATCATCGCTTAAGCGATAATTTTTTGTCAGCATTTTAATATTGTTTTGGCCAGGGGGGGTATAGACATAGTTAGGGCTGCGAAATCCCATAATATGATCGGCACCTTCACAGATAATACCTTCATACCCCATGTCGTTGATATATTCGGCCAATTCATTGTTGTATATTAATTCTGTATTTCTGAAAATACGAGGTGTTTGTCCAAATAGTTCCTGGATACGTTTGCGGTGCATGCGAACCTGATGAGCAAATTCATCCTTAGAATATAAAAAGGATAAACTATGGTAGTAGGTTTCTGAGATGAATTCGACGCAGCCGGTATCAGCCAGTGCGTGGAATGTACTCAGTACTTCTGGGCAATATTCTTCAAATTGGTCAAGGGCTACGCCTGTGATTGCGTAAGATACTTTGAACTGACCATTGTAGCGATGGATAAGGTCCAAGATCAAACGGTTCGCGGGTAGATAGCATTTATTAGCAACTTTGCGGCAAATCTCGCCGTTTTTATAATCATCAAAATAATTATTGTCGCTATCAAATACACTGTAATGTCTTAAACGATAAGGCTGATGAACTTGAAAATAAAAACATACAGATGCCATTTGTCTACCTCGCTGATTCAATCACCGATGTTGGTCGATTGCTTTCCATCAAACGACAACATGTTTTGATCATGCCGGAATCCATCCCGGCTCAAAAATACCACACAAAACCGCATTTGGGTTTTATTTGTTATGCACAGCACAAAACGGAGTCATAAGCTTTGATGCAATGTTCGGCTGCATCTTTCCATGACAGTTTACGTACTTCAAAGTTTCCGTGTTGCTGAAGGGTGACGCTCAAAGGTGGATGTTTCAAAACAGCAATGATTTTATTTGCCATTTCATTAATATCCCAGAAGTCGACCTTTAACGCGTGGGTGAGTACTTCGGCCACGCCACTTTGTTTACTGATAATTACAGGAACATCATTACGCAGGGCTTCCAGTGGTACCAGGCCAAATGGCTCAGAAACACTGGGCATGACAAATAAGTCTGCCATGCGGAAGACTTTGTCCACATCATCACCGCGTAAGAAACCGGTAAAGAGAACTTTGTGTCCTATTCCCATCTCCGCGGCAAGTTCAATGGTGCGTTTGATCAGATCCCCTGAGCCCGCCATGACGAATTTGACATTGTCCATGACATCGATCACTTTTTTTGCAGCAGCGAGAAAATATTCAGGCCCTTTCTGCATTGTGATTCGTCCCAGGAATAACACAATCTTTTCATCTTTCGAGATGCGATTGGTTTTAGGTACGTTTAAAACGGTGCCGTTTCGCTCAATGGCGTTATAGACAACGCTGATTTTTTCTTCGCTAACAGAATAACGACTCGCAACGATATTTTTCGTCAAATGACTTACGGCAATCACTTTGTTGGCGTAATGTAAGCCTTGACGTTCGATATCATAGACCATTTGGTTGACACTCTCGCCACTTCGATCAAATTCGGTGGAGTGTATATGAGCAACTAAAGGTTTGCCTGACATGGCAGAAACAGCGATGCCCGCAGGGTAAGTCATCCAGTCATGTGCATGAATGACATCAAAGTCTTCGTCGCGGGCGATGACTGTTGCTAGTCGTGCATAACGCTGCACTTCCTGGTATAGATCTTCGCCATAATGTCCAGGTTGACCATGAAGGTTTTCCATGTTTTCTTGTCCCGTTTGGACTTGATGCGAAGAGAAAATGGATTGTTTGGTAATATTTTCCAGCATTTCGTTGTATGATTGCGGTGTTTGGTAAGGTTGTAATGAAGAACGAACCGCACGAAATGTCACGTTGGAAAAATCTTTTTCGTCGAGTAAATCAAAGCTGCTAATGTCAATGCCGAGGTTGGTTGGGCTGGTCATTTTAACATGAGTGCTATACTCTGAAGATACAGGGCGGGGTAATACGAAGATAACTTCTGTGCCCAGCTGGCTCATGGCTCGAGTCAAACCGTAGCATGCGGTTCCAAGTCCGCCAGAAATAAAAGGTGGAAACTCCCACCCAAGCATTAATACGCGCATCTTCTACCAATCCCCAAACTCATAGTTTTCAGCTCAATGATTCCTTTCATAAGAGCTCGATCGAAATTAATGATCATAATAATTTCCTTTTCACATTCATCTGCCCCTTTTGGCATTGAATATGATTCGCAGATCTGTTCGGCGAATAGGCATTGCAATCTTATTATTTTACTTTTTATAAAATTTTACAAGCCCTGATTTTAAAAAAATTATAAAAATTTTAAAAAGACCTTGAAGGCTTTCTACAAATCGGTAGAGAAAATGAGATTCACAACTAAAATGTTGTTTTTACCAATGCTTATTAACAACGCCCGCAACCTATTCATGATTCAACACTAACTTTTCGGGGTGGGTAGAATCTATTGCCAGATGCTGTTATTTCATTTTCTTACTCTAGCATATTTTATCGGTATAACGGTCGATTTTTATGCAGAATAACTGACAGATTTGCCTGTTAAAAAAGGTTTTATGAATAAATTGACAATAGATAAGTGTTCGCAAAAAAAAAAAATGGCTTACCGATGTAAGCCATTTAAGGACTAGGCGAGTTATTTTATTTCTTAAGCTAGCAAATGCAGCTGATTATTTATTCTGTTCCGCGATCATATTCAACGCTGATCCCGCTTTAAACCATTCGATTTGTAGATCTGACATTGTGTGGGTTACTTCGAATTGATCTTCGCTACCATCACTGTGCTTAAGTGAAACTGTTAACGGTTTTCCGGGAGCCAGGCCTTTTAATCCAAGAATTGAGAGCTTATCATCGGCTTGGATTTTGTCATAATCGCTGGGATTTGAAAATACGAGTGGTAAGACACCCTGTTTTTTGAGGTTTGTTTCGTGAATTCGGGCAAAACTTCGCACAATAACGGCTCGAGCACCTAAGAAACGAGGCGACATCGCGGCATGTTCACGGCTGGAGCCTTCACCATAATTTTCATCACCAATCGAGACCCAACCGTGGCCCTTGGCTTTGTAATCGCGGGCAATTGCAGGAATTGACACATTCTTTTCACCTGTCAGAACGTTTACGCCGGTTCCTGGTTCGTCACCAAACATGTTTTCAGCACCAATGAACATATTGTCACTGATTTTATCCAGGTGTCCTCGGTATTTTAGCCATGGGCCTGCCGCAGAAATATGATCCGTTGTGCATTTTCCTTTTGCTTTAAGTAGGACAAACAAGTCGGTGATGTCTTCGCCATCCCATGGAGCAAAAGGTTCCAGGATTTCCAGGCGTTCACTGTCGACGGCGACTTGAACTTCTGCGTTTGGATCAAGATTTGGTGCAATGAAGAAATCGTCATTTCCTTTAGAAAATCCGCTTTTTGGTAATTCATCAGCAACGGGGGCATCTAATTTAACTTCTTCGCCATTTTCGTTTGTGATCGTGTCGGTAATAGGATTAAAAGTTAGTTTACCGGCAATAACCAGAGCGGTTACGATTTCAGGACTACTGATAAATGCGAGTGTTGCAGCATTTCCGTCATTTCGGCGTGCAAAATTACGATTGAATGAGGTGATGATTGAGTTTTTGATATTTTCCCCAATATCCAATCGTTTCCATTGTCCAATACAAGGTCCGCAAGCGTTAGCAAGTACGCAGCCACCAATTTTTTCGAGTGTTTCAAGTTGGCCATCTCGTTCAATGGTCGCTCGAACCTGTTCAGATCCTGGGGTAATCATGAATTCTGATTTCGCTTTTAAGCCTTTGTTTATAGCTTGTTGGGCGATATGTGCACTGCGGCCAATATCTTCATAGGAAGAGTTGGTGCAGCTACCAATCAGGCCAACTTTTAGTTCTTCTGGATAATCTTTTTCTGCCGCTTCTGCTTTGAGTGCAGAGATTGGGCGGGCCAAATCTGGGGTGAATGGGCCAACGATATGCGGTTCAAGTGTATCCAGGTCGATTTCAATAATTTCATCGTAATATTTTTCTGGAGCATCGAAGACTTCTGGGTCAGCGGTCAAATGTTCTGTCAAACTTGAAGTCAGATCAGCAAGGTCGTCTCGATCAGTGCTTCTTAGGTAGTCTGCCATGCGATCATCGCAAGGAAATACAGAGGTGGTTGCACCAATTTCTGCACCCATATTACAGATCGTTCCTTTGCCTGTACAACTGATTGATTTTGTGCCATCGCCAAAATATTCAACGATTTTTCCGGTTCCACCTTTTACAGTCAGAATACCGGCTAATTTTAGAATGACGTCTTTAGGGCTGGTCCAGCCATTGAGTTTGCCAGTTAATTTGACACCAATCAGGCCTGGCCACTTCAGTTCCCAGGGCATGCCTGCCATGACGTCAACGGCATCCGCGCCACCTACGCCAATTGCCAGCATGCCTAAGCCACCAGCATTTGGAGTATGGGAATCGGTACCAATCATCAATCCACCTGGGAAACCATAATTTTCCAGAATCACTTGGTGGATAATTCCCGAGCCAGGTTTCCAGAATCCGATGCCATATTTACGGGAAACGCTACTGAGAAAATCGTACACTTCACGATTTTCATCGATAGCGCGATCTAAGTCTTCTTTTGCTCCACTTTGAGCGCGAATAAGGTGATCGCAGTGGACTGTACTTGGTACGGCGACTTGTTTGCGACCAGCTCGCATAAATTGCAATAGTGCCATTTGAGCTGTAGCATCTTGCATTGCAACACGATCAGGATTTAATGATACATATGTATCCTGGCGTTTTGGTGCTTCAGTCAGATCTTCCGCTAAATGGCAAGCCAGGATTTTTTCTGCCAGGGTAAGCCCGCGGCCAAATAGTTTTCGTGCATTCGCGATCCTGTCAGCTAACTGGCTGTAGGAAGATTTGATCATATCAAAATCATGTATCATTTTTACAAACATCCTTTAAATAAGTACTTATGGTTCATGGAGGTTTTGAATAAATTTACGGCTAACTCCAGCAGGCCCCCATACTCGATAGTCGTAACCTCAAGTCATGCCTATGCTAATAAATCCGCCAGGTAAATTCAACCGTCTAATCTCACAAAAATTCTGATATATTTGAGTTTTAGGACTAAATTTCAGCTTTTTTAATCAAATTTCAATGATTTGTCAGTGTGTGTAAGCTCAATGGTCCTGCTTGTGGTGGGCGTATTCAGGTTGAGTTTAGGTATTATTGGATTAGTAATACGTAAAAGATTAGTTGGATTGCGAACGTAATTTCTCTTCAAATTTTGTAATCAGGTTAGTTTGCTCGGATGTGATATTGATTTCCATATATTCTTTAACGTATTGAATAGCTTGTTTTGCGGTTATATTTTTTGTTATCATGACGACGCTACTGGCCGCTACGGCACTGCGTCCGACACCCGCATGGCAATGGATCACAATTCGCTGGTCATCTCTTAGGCGGTATTTAGCATCTTCCACCAGTTGACTTAATACCTCAACAGAGGGCGATTGGTAATCTTTGATAGAAAATTGAGTAAATCGGATATTGGCATCTTTATAGCTTTGGAACAAATTGCGTCTGGCTTTATTTTCAATTTCCTTGTCGGTTGCGAGGACAAAGACATGCTGAATATGATTTTTTTTATAAATTTTTAAAAGCCGGCTGCCTCGATCGTAGGCGCCAAACGGCATGGGACTGGTATAGAGATGGCCAGGAAGGTCTAAGGGAATTTCACGAAACACGCCCGGGTCCGAATTCGAAAATTCGATGGGGATAAGTTTTTTTAACGCAAGCATAGTCATTCCATGATGTCAATAAATTGTGTTTTAGTGAATTTATTCGTTTGGGGTATGCATAGATTTTTCAACAGTAGATTCTCAGAGTAAATGTGTTGAAATTTATTGCATAGCACAAATCGTTTACTAAAAATATCTGCCCTTGATAATTTTAGTCCCACCTCTTTATAGCTATATCTTATAAACATCAACTGGAAATGCAAGTCAAATTTACCCAAGTTGAATTAGTGTATTTCTGAAAATCATCTCAAATGTTTAGATTTATCAAGATGTGGGATTGGTAGAAAAGTGCGCATAAAAAAAACTAGCCGCCGAAATACTTCGAAAGAGCCACAAGTTGCTAAACGGCTAGTTTATATCATCTCTGTCTAGACTTACCCAAAACTAAACAGAAACAATTAATTTAGTTTAGCTATTAATCAGATTAGATACCTAGACACTTTTATCCAAACTGATTAATAGCTCTTTTCTCGCTCTCTGGTACTAAGTGGGTTTTAGTTGGTAAAAGGTTACACTTTTTTTGGAAAAAAATAGGAGCCATCGAGTGGTTGTTAAGATTTAATAACATAAATATCTGTATTTCAGGTGATTGTGTAAATATGGCCGCTGGAATTAAAAGATAGGATCCAGGGTGAACTATCGGTTATAATAATACGTATACAATGGTAATACATGTATTATGATTGCATTTATTTTCACTACCTGATATAACAAGTACGAATACGTAATAAATAGGGCGGGCTCTTAGATTTATTTTTTGAAATGAATCGGGTGGTATTTCGTATGCTAACTAGTGTGTAAGTGTGGAACGTTAGGAGACCTCGAATAATGCAATATTCCTCCCGTGATTTTTTGGGCAAGCTGCGTCTAATCTTTTCCCTTCAAATTAGTCTCCTCTTTTCTGCACCTTTGCTTGCAACGAATCCATTATTTCATCCTACGGATGATGCCGATTTTCGCAAGGCCATTGAAATCATGGATGAATATTGTGTGCGTTGCCATATGGACCTTCGGCTCAAAGGTGACATTAATATGCAGGAGGCTCTATCTCATCGTCCCTTGGTCAAGCAAGTCGATTTATGGGTGAATGTTCTAGAGCGGGTCAAAAATAAAGAGATGCCACCTAAGGGGAAAGATCAGCCAACCGAGCAAGAATTTAAATTTTTAGAAAACTGGTTGGATCAGGAAATTAATCATTTTGATTATAGTCAAATCAAAGATCCGGGTTTCGAATCGATTCGTCGACTGACACATTATGAATACGACAATACGATTCGTGATTTGTTTGGTGTTGATCTCAAGCCCTCTAGAAAGTTTCCAGAAGATCTCAGTGCGTCAAGTGGATTTGATAATAGTGCAAATACATTGTTTATTGAGTCGTTATTGATGGAAAAATATCTTTTTGCTGCAGAGGAAGTGGTTGATTTGGCATTGCCAGAAAACCCACAAACGGAGCAGGAGAAAGCGTCTTACGAGTTAATTTTTGTAAAACTGCCTGATGAAACAGTCTCTGAATCCGATGCTGCTCAAGCGATACTTAAGCGGTTTCTACGTCGAGCTTATCGGCGTCCACCGACAACAGATGAAATAGCCAGTATGGTTAATATCTTTCAGGAAACGCGAGGGGCAGGAATTTCATTTCATGAATCGATTAATAAACTATTAAAGGTTGTATTAATTTCACCAGATTTTCTTTTTAAAACAGAATTAGCTCGCGATTCCAATGAGGATTATAAATTAAATTCATGGGAGATGGCCAATCGACTTTCTTATTTTCTGTGGGGCTCGATGCCTGATGATGAATTGATATCGCTTGCTGATCAGGATAAATTAACGGATCCAGACATTTTATATCAACAAGCAGAGAGAATGTTGGCTAATGACAAAGCTGACGCTCTTGGCCGGACCTTTGCGGCACAATGGCTTGGATTTGAAGCGTTGGGTGTTCGTATTCGTTTAGATCCGATTGATAATCCATGGTGCACAGATACCTTGATGGATGCGATGAAAGCAGAGACCTGGCTGTTTGTGAATGAAGTGTTTCGTAAAAATCGTTCGCTGACTGAATTAGTTGATGCGGATTATACTTATTTGAATGAAGAACTGGCTCGTCACTATCGAATCAACGCTGAAGGATTAGATGGCGATAAAATGGTTCGAGTTAAATTGGAAGATCGCAATCGTGGGGGGATATTTGGCCAAGGTAGTCTGATGGCAATTACGTCACTGGGAAAACGTACGAGTCCTGTTGTCCGAGGTGTTTGGGTCTTGGATACGATTTTGGGTACTCCACCACCTCCGCCACCACCTAATGTGAGTGAGTTTTCAGATGAAGTTCGTCGGCAACGTCGATTAACAATTCGTGAGAAAATGGAATTGCATCGTCAAAACCCTGCATGCATGAGTTGTCATAGTAAAATTGACCCATTGGGATTAAGTTTGGAAAACTTCGATTACTTTGGTCGTTGGCGTAGTGTCTATCGTCGTGGACGTACACCGATTGATGCGATGGGGACACTGCCTAATGGTACAAATTTTGATGGACCGATTGGCCTCAAGCAGGTCATTCTTGAACAACGTTTTGATGATTTTCTGCGTCAGATGGTTCGTAAAATGTTGTCATATGCGTTAGGGCGTCAGTTAGAGTATTATGATGAACCAGTGATTCGCCATATCGTAAAGAGTGTAAAAGAAGATGGCTTCAAATCGCAAACACTGATGCGTGAAGTGATTATGAGTTATCCTTTTCAATATAAACGAAATAGAATAGAAGCTAGCGAAAATGAAAAAGTTGCAGGAGTAATCAATAATGAGTAAGTCATGGAGAATGTCTCGACGTACTATGTTGAAAGGTGTTGGGGCGGCTATTGCGCTTCCGCTGTTGGATGTGATGGAGCCTGTTGCCGTGGCGGCTGCAAATTTGGCAACAAAACCAACAAATCGTTTGGCTTATCTTTATTTTCCCAATGGTATCGCTGGTGATATTTGGACGCCTGAGCGATTAGGTGCCAATGGTGAAATTCTTGAAGTGAATAAATGGATGAAACCATTGCAGCCTTTTGTTTCAGATATGATTATTCCGGCCAATTTATGGACGCCTCAAGGAAATGGACATGGTGCCGGTTCAGCCACCTGGTTAACGGGATCTGGTTTTAATCGTCGTGAGATCAAAGTGGGTAATGGCTCGATTGATCAGTTGGTGGGCCAACAGATTGGCGAAGATACGTTACTGCCTACACTGGAACTTTCGTTGAAAGGCGAAGGATTCTTTTCAAAGAATTTATCTAGAAATATTATGTCCTGGACACCTGAAGGGCGACCTGTGCCTCGTGAGGTAGAACCTCGTGTGGTATTCGATCGCATGTTCCGTACGTCTCGTAAAGGTGTGAGCGAGAAAAGCGTATTGGATTTGGTTTTGGATAATGCTAAAACACTTCAACGACGGGTAAGTACGAACGATAAACGCAAAGTGGATGAGTATTTTGATTCAATTCGCACGATTGAACGTCGCATTGAATTTGCTTCAAAGCAATCACAGCGTGCGATTAAAGATCAGCAATTGACAGATAGTTTGCAGCGGCCTGAGCCTGGTATACCAACCAGCCATAAAGATTATTTACGGGTCATGTTTGATATGATGGTCATGAGTTTTTGGGCAGATGCGACTCGCGTTTGTACCTTTATGCTCGATCATGGCCAAAGTAATCGCTACTTTAATTTCGTGGATGGTATTAAAGGAACCTGGCATGCGTTGAGTCATTATCAGGATGCCAGTGGACGAACAGAAGATGATGATGGTGTTACTTCATGGGATTCTGTTGCATCTAAACGTGATATGTTTGCTAAAGTAACCGAGTACCATCATGAGCAGGTTGCCTATTTCTTGAATCGAATGAAAAGTATCAAAGAGGGTGATAAAACATTGCTTGATAATTCTATGATTGTCTATGGTTCCAGTTTATCTGATGGCAATGAGCATAGTGCAGAAAACTTACCACTGATTGTCGCCGGTGGCGGGGCAGGCACGTTGAAGCCAGGTCGCTACATAAAATATGGTGAAGAAACGGATATGTCTAAACTTCATCTTGGTTTAGCAAGACGCATGGGTGCAAAAATGGAATCCTTTGGCGGCGTCAGTGAAGAATTAGACAATCTCAGTTAATTAAAATATTCGATATACTTCTTGATTATTGGTTATAATAACACATGTGCAATGGTAATAGACGTGTTACCATTGCATTTATTTTCATTGCCAGATTTAAAAAATAAAAAATTGTAATACTTAAGGCGGGGTGTTAGATTTATTGCCGTAATAGATCTGTTTTATTTTCCTAATATTTACTCGTTTGAAAGTGTGGTAATTTAGGAGGCTTCAAGATAATGCGTGATTTTTACCACATTTGCCAGTGTAATATGCGCCTGTTATTTATTGTTCAACTCTTTTTAGTCATTGTTTCACCTCTTTACGCAACGAATCCATTCTTTAAGCCTACGGATGATGCCGATTTTCGCAGGGGTATTGAAATTTTGGATGAATATTGTGTTCGATGCCATATGGATCTTCGTCTCAAAGGTGACATTAATATTGAAGAGGCATTAGCGCATCGTCCATTAGTTAAACAAGTCGATTTATGGGTGAATGTACTTGAGCGGGTTAAAAATAAAGAGATGCCGCCAAAAGGGAAAGATCAACCGACAGAAGAAGAATTCAAATTTTTGGAAAACTGGCTGGATCAAGAAATCAATTATTTCGACTATAGTCTAATTAAAGATCCAGGATTTGAATCGATTCGACGTTTAACACATTATGAATATGATAATACGATTCGGGATTTATTTGGTGTTGATTTAAAGCCATCTAAGAAATTCCCTCCAGACTTAAGTGGTACAAGTGGGTTTGATAATAGTTCGAATACCTTATTTATCGAATCGCTTTTAATGGAAAAATATCTATTTGTGGCAGAAGAGGTTGTTGACTTGGCATTGCCTGAAAACCCACAAACTGAGCAAGAGCTAGCATCTCATGAATTAATATTTGTTAAAGTACCTGATGATTTGGTTTCTGAAACAGAAGCAGCAGAGGCGATTATTAAACGGTTTTTACGTCGTGCGTATCGTCGTCCTCCTAGCTCTGATGAAATTGCCAACATGGTCAAAGTTTTTGAGCAGACGCGTGGTTCTGACATTTCTTTCCACGAATGCATTAAGAAATTATTAAAAGTTGTGTTAATATCTCCTGATTTTTTATTTAAGACAGAATTAGCACGCGATACGAAAGAAGATTATAAGTTAAATTCCTGGGAGATGGCCAATCGGCTCTCTTATTTTCTATGGGGATCAATGCCTGATGATGAATTAATAGTTCTTTCGGATCAGGATCAATTGACTAATCCGGATGTATTGTATCAACAAGCGGAGCGTATGTTGGCGGATGATAAAGCGGATGCACTGGGACGAACGTTTGCGGCTCAATGGCTGGGGTTCGAGGCCTTAGGTGTACGTATTCGTTTGGATCCGATAGCTAATCCTTGGTGTACAGATACCTTGATGGATGCGATGAAGGCGGAGACCTGGTTGTTTGTGAATGATGTTTTTCGTAAGAATCGTCCGCTCACGGAATTGATTGATGCAGATTATACCTTTTTAAATGAAGAGCTTGCTGGACATTATCGAATCACAGCCGAGGGGTTAGATGGCGACAAGATGGTTCGGGTCACATTAACCGATCGTAATCGTGGTGGGATTTTTGGGCAAGGTAGTCTTATGGCGATCACCTCTCTGGGATCACGTACCAGCCCGGTTGTTCGGGGTACCTGGGTATTGGATACCATCTTAGGTACACCGCCTCCTCCACCGCCACCAAATGTGAGTGAATTCTCTGATGAGGTTCGTGAGCAACGTCGATTAACGATTCGTGAGAAGATGGAATTACATCGGAAGAATCCAGCATGCTTTAGTTGTCATAGTAAAATTGATCCATTGGGATTAAGTCTGGAAAACTTTGATCACTTTGGGCGATGGCGAACTGTTTACCGCCGAGGTCGTACACCGATTGATGCAACCGGAACCTTGCCGAATGGAACAAATTTTGAAGGTCCCATCGGTTTGAAAAAAGTGATTCTTGAACAACGTTTTGATGATTTTTTGCGACAGATGGTTCGTAAGATGTTGTCGTACGCATTAGGGCGTCAATTGGAATATTATGATGAACCTGTGATTCGTCATATTGTAAAAAGTGTGAAAGAGGATGGATTTAAGTCGCAGACGTTAATGCGTGAAGTGATTATGAGTTATCCATTTCAATACAAGCGAAATAGAATGATTGCTGGTCCAGATGAAAAAGTCGCGGGAGTCATCAATACAGAGTAATCTATATAGGGTGTTTCGGAATCGCTTGGCTTATTGATTGATATATTTATCCAGAATGGTGTCGATGTCAGATTTGCTGACTGGTTTATTGAGATGTTGGTTACATCCGGCTTCTATACAGATATCTTGTGAATCGGGCATGGCTGTGATGGCAATGATTGTTGTTTTTATACCCTGGTTTCTGATGCGTTTTGTTGCTTCAATGCCATCCATGACTGGCATTTGTATGTCCATGAAGATTAAGTCGAAAGTTTCATTGGAGGCTAAATCTAGAGCTTCTTGTCCGTTGTTTGCTGTCTTAGTAGAGAAATTCTTTTTTTTAACAATTGATTCAATGAGCTTCTGGTTCACAGCTGTATCATCGACAATCAGGATTTTTCCTTTATGGTTTGATTTATCTGGCATGTAATTCTAGGTCCATTTAGTTAGCGGTATGTTCCTGAGGAGGGGATTGGTTCGTTTTGTTAATTTAGTCATGAAGTATAAAAATGACCTGAATTTATGGTGCAATTCAGGTCATTTCAAAAAATCCTGAAGAAAAATGCGTAGGGGCGATCTACACACTTTCTGTAGAATTTGTTTTGCATATTAAGGTTTAAAATTATTGTAATGGTCGATTATTAACTCAACCGGCCAGATCATTCAGATTACATAGAATTGAATTACGCCTACCTACATTCCCTACTTAAATCTATATTGGCACATCGGCCATTTAATCTCAATAAGGAAATTGCTAGAGAGAGCAAGGAATTTCCTTGTGTTAGCCTGGCCTGTGATTACCAATCTAAAGTGGTAAGACCTTCCTTAATAGCATACTTTGTAATTTCAGCGATACTATTGGCTTGCAGTTTTGTCATAATTTTGCGACGGTGGCTATCCACCGTTTTGGGACTTAGGTTGAATTGCAACCCAATTTCTTTGACACTTTTACCATCGGCTATGAGTTGGACAATTTGACGTTCTTTGGGTGAAAGAGCATTTTGGTCAAGTTGATCTACGGAAGTATTTAAATAGTCTGCAATGACAACGTTGGTTATTTTAGGGCTCAAGAAATAGCCGTTATTCATGATCGAATTTAAGGCATTATGTAAATCTTCAAACAAGTCAGCTTTAAGGATAAAACCTGAAGCGCCCGCATCTAATGCTTCTTTGATAACATTCTTTTCTATATGACCTGAGAGAATAACTGTTTTTGTGGTTAATTTTTCAGATCGTATTTGGCGAAGCGCATCAATGCCATTTAGTTTTGGCATCGTAACATCCATGATGATGATATCTGGTTTTAAGTTTCTGACTAAGGTCATTGCTTCCAGGCCATCAGCTGCCTGTCCAACAACGTCTATGTGATCATGATCGCGGAGTAAGGATACTAATCCTTCTCGCACTATGGTATGGTCATCTGCTATAACTATTTCCATGAAAACGCCCCTTCAGTTAATCTGTGTATCTATTGGAATGAACAGATGAATACTGGTTCCTTGATTGTGTGATGAATTTATGGATAATTTTCCTGAGATGCTTTCTAGATTTTCTTTTAGGTGTAATAACCCAAAACCGCCATAGCTGTCTGGGTTTTTTTTTGTGATTGTGTCAAAGCCTATGCCATTATCATTAATGTTTATTGATATGTGGTCATGATGTTGTTCAAGTACAATATGACATTGAGTTGCTTGCGAGTGCTTAACGGCATTTATTAATATTTCACGTATCGCTTGATATAAGATAACAGCTTCATGTTCCTGGAGCTCGAGCGGATCTTCGGGAAATTCTGTCGTGAATTGAATTCCTTGTTCTTTCAGGGTGGAGGTTGTTATTAAAGATTGTATAGCAGGTTCCAGTCCAAGTTCGTATAAGGTTGGATTGCTCATTTCTAGCATGACAGAATAAGAGTCTTCGATGATGTCATGGATCATTTGGTTGATTTGATCTAATTGTTCCAGGTCTTGAGTGGTTGTGACATTTTTCATATATTGTTGTAAGGAAAGTTTTGTGATGGCTAGTTTTTGGCTGACACCATCGTGTAATCGTTGAGAAAGCGATTTACGTTCCTGTTCTTGTACTTTTGCCAGCTGGACCGATAGTCGTTTTAATTGTGATTGATAGGCTTGATTCGCTTTTTCAATTTGTTTCTTTTCGGTAACATCCTGAACATGGCCGATGGCGTGAGTCAGATTGCCTTCATTGTCAAAAATAGGACTACATGTCAAAATGGCATCGATGGTTTTGCCATCTTTTGTAACATATCTTTTCTCGATTGTATATGGTTCAAGATCCTCCAGGCATTGTTTGAATCGGATTTTGCATCTATCGATATCTTCAGGGTGTGTGATGTCAAGGAATCGCATTTGTAATAATTCCCTTTTTTCATAGCCAAGAAGTTTACAAAGCGATTTATTTGCAGCAAATATATTACTTTGATCATCTGCAATAATCATGCTAACAGCAGAGGCATTAAATGATGTGTGGAATTTATCTTCGCTCAGTTCAAGTTCGCTTTTGATTGCCAGACGATCATTTTCATTATGACTTATCTGCAAGGCATGCGTAATTGTATTTTTGTGATCTTGTATTGGATAGAGAGTGGCATCATGGTTTGAAGTTGATGTCTCTGTATCTTTTAAGATGGGGAGGGCACATTGTTTTTGTACCATCTCGTTTATATGTTTTACCAAGTGTTCATTCTTGGAAGATATTGCATGGTTGCTCCATACCGTTTTCCCATCTAAATCTAAAATAGCCATTTGGTATGGCAAGGAATGAAATGCTTTTTCTAGTAATTGTAAATGCATGCACTCTGGAACCAAATAATTAGACGTCAACTAGCTCTGCTTTATATCAACAGCTTACGATATACGATATGAATTGGCCTTGGTCTCTCATAGATGCGTCAATGAAAGAAGTGATTCATTCTATCGTCGTTGTTCCCAAGTATTTTTTCCCAGTTACTGTATGAATTATACAGAAAAATAGTCGTTTGAAAATATATCTTTCATCAGGGATTTCCTGATATGTGACTAAAAAGTTATATTTAAGTTGGTTATAGCGTTAATAAACCATTGGAGTGATCATCAAGCCTATATTGCGACCTAAAGAATCAAGCCTAATATTGGCATAGATGCTTTGCTTGCCCGTTGCCATGATCGCATAAGCTTTAGAGGCTCTTTTATAGAAATCAAATCGATCGATGTGTTCAATTGCTTCAAATTTCTCGCCACTTCCCTTTAGAATTTTGGTGTTTCACCTCAAATTTTTAAAGGCTTACATTAAATTGATTGGAGGGGCTATAATTAAAAATCCATATTTAATATTGATTTATGAGCTTTTTTGTCTTTTCAAAAACCCTGATTTGGGATATATTTTTCCTTCTGCAGTTACATACCGTTGGCTACAAAGTCAATAGATCGTAACTATTTGAAAATTAAAGAATTGGAGAGTTGGCCGAGCGGCTTAAGGCAACGGTTTGCTAAACCGTCGTACGGGTAAACGCCTGTACCGGGGGTTCGAATCCCCCACTCTCCGTTCTCTAAATTTTCATCATTTCTGCCCTGAATATTCATTTATTTGCAAATAATCCCACCTTTTGAAATTTTTAGACTTTTTCAACATTTTTTGTGTCTAATTTGGCATTTTAACTGGGAGTATTATTATACGAGTGTCGAAGATTTTTGTATGAGTTAGTTGTGTATATTAATTTGAAATTCCTTAATTCGAAATATCAATGGAAGACCTAAATACGAGAAACGAAGAATTTCTACGCCATTTTATGGCCAACCAACGGAAAATCCATGCTTACATATTGATGTATGTCCCCAATTTATCGGACGCGGATGATTTGCTTCAGCAAACGGCGGTTGTTCTGTGGAATAAGTTTGATAGCTATAATTCGAATAAATCATTTAGTGGATGGGGAATTGGTATTGCTCGTAATGAAATACTAAAGCTGCAAAGCCAAAAGAAACATGCTCGCGTTCGATTTGATAGTGAAATGATTCATATTTTGGAATCAAAGGCTGAAAATCTGGCAGAAAAGTCGAGTCAGTATGCCTCTTTTTTGCAGCATTGTTTGAAAAAGCTGGATCCCCAGAAGGCGAATTACTTAACCTTGCGTTATGAGAAAGGATTAGCGATCAACCAGATCGCTGAGGAGATAGGTAAATCTGCCCATAGTATGTACAAAACCATTGGGCGAATTCATAAGCAGTTGTCTGATTGTGTGCGTCAGCAGATAAAGTTGGAACAGTGATAATGGCAAACTCATCAAATACTCCAAATAATATCCATGAATTAATTCTTATGGCCATGGAAGGGCGAATAAGTGATGATGATCATTCGCGATTAATTCAGTATCTAAAAAGTGATCCTGAGGCATTGGATGATTATATGCATTTTGTCATGATTGGTTCGACAATGAAGCATGCGGATATGTTGGGGGCTTTGAAAAATATAGGTAAATCTGAGTCCTCTGAGGTCTTGTCTGAAGATATTTTAAGGGAAATTATAGAGCATGACCAGCAGGTCGCAGCGGTGAAACAAAAACACTATGAACAGCAGCAAGCAGAGGCTATACAAGCTGTTGCTAATGAGCGGCTAGATGCTTATTTAGCAGAAAATCCCAAAAAGTCATCGCATATGACAATGCAGATGCCAAAAAAGAAAACGATAGCTAAAGTGAATATGAATAAAATCACTATTCTTAGTGGGATAGCAGCATGTTTACTTGTCGCTGTGGTGGGTTGGTTATTTATGCTAAGCCAACTTGGTAAACCTGTTGCTCAGCTCACAGATTTCTATAAAGCACAGTGGGAAAATAATTCGTTAAACCAGTCAAGAACCATTGTTACCCGGCAAGCATATGTTTTAGAAAGTGGTTTAGCAGAAATAGCATTTGATTCTGGGGCTGTGATCGTGCTTAAAGCGCCAGCTGAAATAACATGTACGTCGGCTAATGGGGTTTATTTGGCCAGTGGTTCGTTGAGTGCTAAGGTGCCAAGTAAAGCGAATGGGTTTACTGTTTCTACAGCCTATGGAAAATTTGTAGACTTGGGGACAGAGTTTTCTGTAAATACAGAGCATGGCAAAGGGAGCACTTGTCATGTTATCAGCGGTACGGTTGAGCTTATTTCGCAAAAGAAAAATAAAATTCTTTTGCGTTCAGGACAGGCCGGTGAGATCGATTTAGATGGATCAGTCAACTCAAATATAGCCTATAATCGTGGGATATTTATTCGTGACGTACCCGAAGAAGATAGTTATGCGTCTGCTATCTATAAAATGGATCCTATGATACATTGTTCTTTTGATAATAATAGTTTTCAACAAGATTTGAAGCTTGAGGGATGTTCTAAGATTCGTAATACAAATCTTGTGTTAAGAGGGAATGCTGCAAATAATGCTATTGAGCTTTGTGGTGGTTATTTTTCATTACCTAATTTGCCTGAGAATTTGATGGCCGGTCCATTTACCATTTGCTATTGGGTTCAAGCAAATCGATATGAAGAGCTTCAATCTATTCAGGCAGTCATAGATGATGTTTCAGAGAATAAGCGTATTGTTTCATTGATTACTTATTTTGAGGGGGCGGAAAAGTCCTTTTTGGCTCATGTAATGGACAATAATCGCAGACATAAAAATCTATATTTGGGTGATACTACAAACGAGTTACCCGTCAGCATAAATAAGTGGTATTTTCTTGCGGTCACTAAGGCCAGCGATAATAAGATGACCTTTTATGTTAATGGCATAAATATACACGATCAGAGCGATATAGATTTGCCAAAAAAGGGAAAACTCTATTTTGGTTTACCAATGACGATTGTTAATAATAAGATTTTAGCTGTTGATAATTTTACAGGAATGATTGATGAGATTGCTGTTTTTGAACATGCACTTTCAGCAAAGGAGATTAATCAGCTATTTAATTATAAGCAATAATTACAATATACTAAAAAGGTGAGCCAGCGTGAGATCTTGCAGGATAACGCTGGCCCACTTCTCTTGGCTATAGGCCCTTTGATGCGCCTAAAGCTAGGGGCATTATAACAAATAAACAACATTTTTTCAAGAAGTAGTGATATCCGGAAATTTTAAGTGATTATTTTAAGTTGACTGGCATGAAACAAGAAGAGTCTATTGATAATGCCCGTGCATCTTTAAATAGAAGTGGAGTATCTGTTGTTCAGTATCAACAAATGACTTAAATACAGGTGTGGTTGGCGGTGTGGGTAGTAGTTGGACCACAGTTAAATTGGGTATTAGTAATAGCTCAATGGTTGTCGTAGCCACACCTGGTTATGATTTGATCCTGTTTCCATCATGCTGGCGGTACATCAGTTGATTGAAGCAGTTAAGAATAAATATAAGAATAAATTCTAGATTGATGCTTATAACACACTTTTTTTGATAAGCAGGGTCCTAATCAATTTAGGATTCTGCTTAATTAAATTTGTGTGTTTGGAAAAAATATTATTCGTCATGTGTTTTGTGCTCTGCCAGGAACACACTAATTTTTCCTGGCAGGGCGTCTTAAAAAGCATTTAAGGAGCTTTGGAGAAAACGAGATTTCAAGAGATATAAATAAAATATAGTGTGTATAGGTTGGAAGACCTCCTATCTAAATTATAAATAACCAAATGATGAAAACAGTGTGTGTGTTGTTTATGTTTATTGGACCGTCTTGATGTTCAGATCTTTTGCATCAAGATTCTCAACTTGGTTGGTTCCTGTAACAACCTTGTGAGTGGAGAAATGTCATTTACAGGTCATGGAGAAATATTATGAAAAAATTATTAACAGTGATGTTAAGCCTGTTGATCTTGGTGTTGTTTAATACCAATACCCAGGCTGACCTGAGAGATCTGATCCTTGAAGATCTCCCGGTCGTTTACTATGAATTTGAAGAGACCACGGGTACAACTGCGGCAGACTCTTCAGGTAATGGCAATGATGGTACATATACTGGGCCATCGATTGGTTTAGGAAGTCCAGGCTCTTGGGGGAATGGCCTTACATTACCTGCAGGTCTTGATGACAATCATGTTGTTGTTCCTGATCTTGGATTTTGTAGCGATGAATATTCTATCGAATTTACCATTATAAGTTTTGATTCAGTTGATACAGGATGTTGTATGTCTATGTATTCTACTGATATTTATCCTGGCGATCCAGATGGTGCTGGTGGTGCATTGCACTTAAATTTTGCTGATGATGGCTCAACGGCTCTGGATGCCGTAGGTCGTGCAGAATTATCTGCAACATCATTTGCTCCAGGTGAATTTCCTGGTCCGACGCACTTCATGATTGTTGTATCACCAGAGGCTGCAGAATATTTTATTGATGGTGTTTCTGTTGGAACAGAAAATCCAGCGGAAATTGCTGGCAATGGACTGGGCTGTTTTACTTCAGCTCAAATTGCTGGTTGGGCAGAGGAAGATATACGTAACTTCTTTGGTGTGATCGATGAATTTGCCATTTATGATTATGCCGTTGACGCAGAACGTGTTGTTATTCATGCTAATAATGTGCAGCCTTTTGGCGCGTTTACCGAATTGGATCCTAATGCCACCGATCCTTTGGCAGAAAATCCACTTGATCCTGCTTTAGATCAAAGTGCCACGTTTACAGTTAGTTTGTCAGATTCTGCTGATTTTGGTGATCCTGGTTCTGGCGTGACAGTGACTATAACTTTTGACGATCTAAATGATCCAAATGATGTTTCATTTACACCTGGTTTAGTTACATTTGATTCATCGAACTGGAGTACATCACAAACGGTTACATTGTCAGTCATTGACGATGCATTAGAAGAAGCTTGCATCGAGGGAGTATCTGTTGGCTTGACTATGACCGCTAGTGACCCTAACTCACTTTATAATGGTGCGAATGGTCAGGGAGTATCAGTTAACATTCTTGATGATGATTCAGGTTGCATCATTGCTTCACCAGCAAATGTTGAAGTCAATGAATTAGATCCAAACGATCCAGAAAATCAAGCAACAGTCAGCTATAACTTAAACCGTGCAGATCCAAACGGTGATCCTGTTGTTATCTCTGTCGCGCCTGTTGAAGGTTTTGTTAATGCTTCACCTACAGAATTAACCTTTACCAGTGGTGCTTGGGCAGTTGCTCAAGACGTGACCGTTAAAGCCGTTCAAGACGAAGAATTATTGGCTGAAGGCGAGTTAGCAGATACGGTCAGTGCAACGGATAATGGCGGTAAATATGGTGCTGCTAATGTTGCTGTAAGCATCGTTCAGGATGAATGTGGTCAATTTGAATTCTTACCAAGTGATTACAATGAAGATTGCTATGTTAACTTACTTGACTTCTCAATTTTCAGCGTGAACTGGGCTGACTGTACTGCACCATTGAACGATTGTATATAAGAGAGTTCTTGTTTGCATGTTAATGAATAAATTGAAATTAAATTATTTGAATCATTTAAAGTCGTACTTCGTTTTAACATGATTCAAGACCTCATCTGTGTTCACATTTGGTGAATCGGTGAGAGGAGAAATAATAGATATTTTGGAGATAAATATGATGAAAAAATTAATTATATTGTGTGGTCTTGCTCTGCTAATGACTACCTTGCCATTGGTTGCAAATGATGAATTTGCTCCTTCATGGCGTGGTGCCACTGGTAGTGCAAAAATCGTTTTTGATTTTAATGATCCAAACAGTTTCGATACAGGTGTGGTGGATCCTACCAGCCCTGATTTTGGATTGATTACTGAGGCAGGAGCTCATGCTGATATGGGTTTTGGTTCAACGGCTTGTACCGCAGGATTACGAAGTGGTGCCGTTGTTTTACCTGTAACGGGTCGTATTGGTGTTACCAATCTTGCTGCAGAAGGTGAACAGGTGATTATGCGTGTTCAGGTGACCTCAACGGCTTCTGAATTACCTTTTTCTGGTATTGAATCTGCTACAGGTAATTTTACCTTACCTGAGTTTGTTTTTTGTGATGGTGCAGAAGAGCTTCAAGCAACACCCGTTGGTGCATCAGGTGATTTAGGCGATGGCTATCATACCATTGCTATTGAAGCGACTCTTGCCGCACCTGGTGATTGCGAACAAATTCAAGTCTTCTTTGAAGGATTTGCAGAAGATACCTGTATCGATGAAATTATCATTGATATTCAGCATAGCACTAACCCAGGTTTTAGTGTTGTGGCTAATGTCACTCCTACATCGGTTGATGTCGTTGAAGAAGGTACACCTGCAAATATGGTCGTTTCACTAGATCCGAATCTCGGCCCTGTAACAGGTCCAATTTTTGTAACGTTAGACCCTCTATCAGGATTAGATATCGAGCTAGACACCGTAGCTGCACCTCGAGTTTTAACATTTACTAACTTAAACTGGGAAACACCTCAAACCGTAGCTGTGGCAGGTGCAGCAGATACCAATACCGAAACATGTATCGAAACCTTCCCGTTCCAGGCATCAGTCAGTGCGAGTAATGATAGTGCTTTCGATGGCGGAGCTGCTCAAGTTGAGTTAACCATTAATGTTACTGATTTAGATAGTGGTTGCGTATTTGTGCAAGGAGTTGATACGGAGTTGGATGAAAGTGTTGCTGGCATAACGGGTAGTTTAGTCTACACATTGAATCGTGCACCAACAAATCCAGTGATTGTTGAGGTCACAGATCTTGATTTAGCTCAACCTTATTTTACCGCAGATCCTAATGCGGTTACATTTACGAATGCTGATTGGGCAGCTAAAACAGTCAACTTAAGCGCTGTTCAAGATGGTGAATTCCGTGGCGCAGAACCTGGTACCGGTGCTCTTACTGGAACTTCAGCAAGTTCAACGGTAACGGGAGATGCTACTTTTGTCACCAACCCTGATGATGTGGCTATTTCTATCCTTGAAGATGAATGTGGTGCACTAGAATTTAATCCATTCGATACCGATGGCGATTGCTTTGTTGGTATCAATGAATTGGCAAATTTTATTGCTGAATGGTTGGCTTGTACTGAACCAGGATGCTAAATATGAAAAACTATTGTATCAGATTTGAAATTTAATAGAGTTTATTCATATTCTAATTTCAATGAAGAAAACATAGTCTAAGACATATTTCAGATTTTTTGTAGAGGCCCTGAATATTTATTCAGGGCCTCTAGTTTTATAAGGCATAAAAAAAGACCTTTATGAATACATAAAGGTCTTTGAGCTTTTTAGAATTATTTTGATCGCTATTAGCGGCTTGTTTTTGGGCGAGCCTCGTTAACTTTTAAAACTCTGCCATCAACTTCTTTGCCATCCATTTCACTCATGGCGGCGTGAGCTTCATCTTCTGAGCTCATTTCAACAAAACCAAACCCTTTAGAACGGCCTGTTTCACGATCGCTAATGACTTTTGCGCTTTCAACGGTACCATGGGCATTGAACATTTGTGCTAATTCGCCATCATCTACACTGAATTTTAGATTTCCGACATACAGTTTGTTTGTCATGACTGACTCCTCTTAATAAAAAAACTTAAACAGATTATTGCCCGGGATACTAAAATTGATGGTAACACTTAGAAAAAGATCTGTGACAAGCCCCCGAGAATTACACTAAAACTATCAAAAACATAGAAACACTCTATTAAGAATTAACAAATACTAACTGAATTATATCAGGGCCTGCCTGATCATTTCAAGCGTTTTTTGGGCTTAAACGCAAAAAATATCGGACTTTGGCTGTTTTTAGCCCAAAAATTGAGGTGAAATTTTAAATTATTTCTGTTCCATTGCTATTATTTGTTCATTTTTTTATAATAATAAACCCGCATGTGTTTATCAGCGTAACCAAACGTATGACGAGTTTAATATGTCAGAAAAACCCAAAATATTAGTCGCTATGAGTGGCGGTGTCGATAGCAGTGTGGCTGCTGCATTATTGAAAGACCAAGGGTATGAATGTACCGGCGTCTTTATGTGCCTTGGCCAGGCCTCCCATGAAGGGGGGCATCATGGATGTTGTAGTCCAGCTGATGCTGCAGATGCAAAACAAGTTGCCTCACAATTAGGCATCAAATTTCATGTGATCGATTTCAAAGAAGAACTTGATAAGATCGTCGAATATTTTATTGATGAGTATAGTCAGGCTCGTACACCGAATCCCTGCATTCAATGTAACAATCGACTTAAATTCGGTAAACTTTTAGATTATGCTGATCTGATCGGTGCGACTCATGTTGCAACAGGTCACTACGCACGCACAGAAAACATTGATGGTGTTAAGCGTTTAATGCGTGGTGTTGATCAAGGTAAAGATCAGTCTTATGTCCTATTCGGTTTTGATCAACCCAGCTTGCAACGTGCGATGTTTCCACTTGGTGGCATGCCAAAATCTCAGGTGCGTGAATTGGCTAAAAAATATG
>JANQJS010000010.1 GCA_028281535.1 Sedimentisphaerales bacterium
TCTGATATTGTTGTCGCTACCATTAAGAAGTAATTAATCATTGGATTCCTGATGCATAATATAAATGGAATAATTAAAGATGCCATTATGTTTATACGGGGTAATTAAATGTCCCAGGTACCTTTAATTATTCCCCGCTGTCGGACTACGAAGTCGATTCTGGCTACAAATAAACAATACTTTTTTTATCATAATTGAGTTTCTCCTGCCAAACTCTATATCCCACCTGATTCCGGCCAACTTCTCCAATGATTATTTGGTGGCAAACTAGGCTTAAACAAATTTAAATCACCTTCAGCAACAACATCTGCAATCAATTGATAGGTTTCAAAGTCACTTGGTTTAGCTTCGTAAGGTATTTGTTCATCATGATACCATTCATCAATAACACCTAGTATTGGTAAATCATCTGGCAAGCAAGTCCTTAAATCTTTTTCTTTCGCTAGTAAAGCATCTTTTTGTGTTTCCCAAACATATCGAACAAAATCTTCTATGCCAGGTTTACTTCTATAAGCTTCTATACCTAATTCTTTATACTTATTGATATCATGACAAATCTGAATTGTTTCTCCATTAATCTCAACTTGTTTGATTACAGGATTCAACAACTCATACTCACCTTCACTGTTATGGCATATATCATCCACCTTAAGAAGCTCTATGAACTTACCATTACAGACAAATCTATCATCCAAGCCGGCTCTATCTAGGTTACTTAAACAATTACCATAATAATGTAGCTCAATCTCTAATCGACCAGCACGATTTGAAAACCCAGACTTTTCAAAAACGATGGCCCAACGCGAAGAATCCTTAAATAGATTAATTCTTGAACCAGCTAATGCAAAATACCCATGTCCTGGATCAAATAAAAAGTCATAATCTACATTGTAAGATTTATCTAGTTCATCCAATATCTCTTGCTTTAATGAATTCGCCATAATGTAATCACCCTAAAAGTAATTTGCATTGTATTTCCCGTAATCTCAAAATAACCGTTGGATGAGATAATAAACTAAAATTAAATCTGCGTCAATCTGCGAAATCTGTGGTTAAAACTTCGTAAGCTTCGTGCACTTCTTGGTTTAAAACACACTGTCAGGCATGGCCTGACCTACGAGTTAAAGGCATGGATTCCCGCCTCCGCGGGAATGACAAAGGGTGTCTCGCCAATATGCAGCGAACAACGGGAGCGAGTTCCTGTAAAAATGGTCGCGGCGGTAAAAGTGCCTATGGCACAAAAAAAGGGACCTGTATTAACAGATCCCTTTTGGATTCAATTCTGGATTCCCGACTTCTCGGGAATGACAACTTTTAAGACTTAGCGTTTTGAATACTTTCTTTCGCCGCGGCAACCACGTTTTCTGTGGTGATGCCGAACTGTTTGAAGCATTCTTTTGCTGGAGCAGATGCACCGTAGCCGGTCATACCGATGAATTTTCCGTTGTCACCGATATATTTTTCCCAGCCTTGTTGAATACCTGCTTCAACCGCTACGCGAGCTTTGACGCTTGGCGGTAAGACGCTATCTTTATAAGCTTGATCTTGTTGATCAAACAATTCCCAACATGGCATAGAAACCACGCTGGCTTTAACGCCCTCTTTTTCTAAGCTTTCAGCTGCTTCCATCGCCAGTGAAAGTTCTGAGCCAGTACCGATCAAGACAACATCAGGATTGTCACTGCCACAAACCACGTAAGCACCTTTGGCCACGTTAGCAGCAGACGCACATTTGGTTTGATCCAAGGTTGGACAACCTTGACGGGTCAGAACAATCAGGTGCGGCTGATTGCGATTTTCCAGCATGTACTTCCAAACCTGTGCGGTTTCATTCGCTTCGGCTGGACGGAAAATATTGACACCTGGAATCGCACGCATCGCGGCCATATGTTCCACCGGCTGGTGGGTTGGACCATCTTCACCCAAGCCAATACTATCGTGGGTAAAGACAAAGATCGTTGGATAATGCGACAAACCAGCCAATCGAATGGTCGGACGCATGTAATCCGTAAAGCAGTAGAAGGTCGCACCGTAAGGAATCAACATATTGCTCACGGCAATCCCGTTCATCACAGCACCCATGCCATGCTCACGCACACCATAACGCATGTAACGACCGCCCCACTGGCCCTTCTGAAAATCTTCCGCTCCTTTAAAGCGAGTATTGTTAGACGGAGTCAAGTCCGCCGAGCCACCGATCACCATAGGAAGATGCGGCATAATCGCATCCAAGGTTTTACCCGACGCCTGACGTGTTGCCAAAGCTTCGCCACCAGGAAAGACTGGTAAATGATCATCTAAATTCACCGGCAATTTCTTCGCCGCGGCATCACGGAACTCTTTTGCGAGCTCTGGATGCGCTTTTTCATATTCGCCGAACTTGGCATCCCATTCGGTTTGCCACTGAGCACCACGCTCCTGGCACTTGGAAAATTCAGCTTTCGCTTCGTCAGGAACATGGAATGATTTTTCCGGATCCCAACCAGCGTTTTCTTTAATTAGTTTAATTTCATCATCACCCAGCGGTGCACCGTGAGCGGTATGTGTATCCTGGAAGTTTGGACTGCCATAACCAATGTGCGTACGCAATTGAATCATGGTTGGTTGTCCTGTGTGAGCTTGTGCCGCTTCGATTGCTTTTTCAAACGCGGCCATATCATTGCCATCACCATCAACGACAATCACATTCCAGCCATAAGACTCATAACGCTTGGCGGTATCTTCGGTGAAACTTAAATCGGTATCACCATCAATCGTAATGCGATTGTCATCATACACCACGATCAAGTTATCCAAACCTAAGTGACCCGCAAGCGAACATGCTTCAGAAGAAACGCCTTCTTCCAAGCAACCATCACCGGCAATCACATAGATGTTGTAATCAATCACATCAAAACCATCACGGTTGAAGTATTCAGCCAAATACTTTTCAGCCACCGCCATACCGACGGCATTTGAAATACCTTGACCTAAAGGACCGGTCGTGACTTCAACACCTTCGGTATATCCATACTCTGGATGGCCAGGTGTTTTACTTTCCCACTGACGAAAGTTTTTCAAATCATCCAACGTCATATCATAACCGCAAAGATGCAGCATCGAGTAGATAAGCATACTACCGTGCCCAGCAGACAAAACAAAACGATCACGATTGTGCCATTTTGCATTGGCTGGATTGTGTTTCATATATTTGGTCCAGAGCTTATACGCTGCAGGAGCCATGCCCATTGGCATACCAGGGTGACCTGATTTGGCCTTCTGCACACCTTCCATGGATAGAAAGCGAATCGTTTGAACACACAGTTCGTCAAGTTCAGATAGACCGGGATGTTTCGAAGCGTTGGCCGCCATTTTTTCTAATACCTCTGTCGTCATGGTTTAGATCCCTATATTTGGTAAGTTTACATTTAACACACTCAGTGGATCCCACTTAATTCTGTCCGATAATAATAGATACAAAAAGAAGCGTCAAGCGAAACCCTCGGTGCGCGTACTACACACAATTAGACTTATATTTCATCGGGAGATTGGCTAAACAACTAAAGTAAGAAATCGCAACCACATCAAATTCTAGCAAGCAGACATTTGTAAAGTAAATTTACTTTCGCGTTTTACTTCCAACGTGATGGGTCTGTTTCTGGATTGTATTGCGACAAATCATCCGTCACCAACTTACCTTGACGATAGAGCATGCCTAAAAACTTACGCCGCAATAGAAGAAATGGGCGAAATAACAATCGATGCCATTGAATCCATTGACTCTTTTTTCGTGATGCTTCGATTTCCTGCTCGGTCATCAGATCAGGCCGTAAACGCCGCTTATGCTTGTATAAGTGATAGATATCCTCTTTCTGAAGATTCGCTAAAATCGGTTGATAAAACTTTTGAATCAACTTAAGTGGCGCATCGCCAATCCAGGAAATCTGAAAATCAATCATGTATGGCTTACCATCTTCGCCCAGCAAAATATTCCCACGCTTATTCATATCCACATAGGCCACACGACGCTGATGAATCCGCTGAATCACATTTTCCAATTCATCAAAAAAAGTATCAGGCAAGAGAGGCTTTTCATCCAAAGACTCCCCTTCAACATATTCATATAATAAACCAAATTCCCGATAGGGTCCTATAAGCTTTGGTATACCACGAATCCCCTGCAAACGCTTGAGCACCCCTTCTTCATGATCATTAATCAACCGACCTAGCCATGCTAATGGAAATCCACAAAAATCTCTTTTTCGCGACCATTTCAAAATTACTTTAGGGGCAACGTGATCACCCCCTTCGCACTGACGATCCAATTCATACATCGCCGTCGCGGCAAAGAAATCATGCTTATAGACCACACGCCTATTATATAAGAATCGATCAATCTCGATGGTCTTGGGCAAACCACTCTTGCCACATGCTTTTAATTGATAGCCGATTGACATAGACTTCTAAATTATTCCTGTAAAGAATCTCATTTGATTCTTGGTATATCAAAAAATTGTATTACAAACTAATAAAATTCAAAATAGATACAAAATCGCTTTTAACACCCAGGTATTATCGGGCCTACCTGCTCTCTTGTTTTAACTTATTGTAAAAAATATGGTTACAGAAACAACAATTAATCATTATTTATTTACCACATGCTATTTTCCTTAAATCTCATCTAACTTAACAAAAATATATTTTATTTAAACGACATATACTTCTTATTTACAATAACTTACAAATTTACGCGTAATTTTAAGCCAGATAACAATTGACAAAACAGGGGTAAATCGATTAATATTAACTACATAAAGGATAGTAAGATATCCGATATATGGAGAGAGTAAAAAGAGGAGAGAGCAACAGCCTGCCAAAGAACCGATAGCGGTTTTGGTTATTATTTAAGTGGAGAGATTTAAATAATAAAATACCCAAGTTCGCACAGGACGTTGAGATACTTTTTTTACTGTGACCCAATTAATGGTTAGTGAATGAGAGCACGCTAACTAACAATTAAATATGACTAGGAAATTGTACCTGGGACGGAGAGAGAGAGATTTCCATCCCCTGTGTCTAATAAATTCCAAGAATTAATCACGCGCCGATGATTATGAGAGAGTCATCGAATATGCGCGAGATAATTTTTCATAGGAATGGGAGAGAGACAAATCACTAATTTCCAAATGAACGTATGATGAATATCCGTTTATACCACCATTGGATATTCATTTGTAAAGATGTAACTTTTGCTCTTAAAAATTGTTTTTATGTGTCTTAGGTAAAATAATCTTATTCTAGGGAGAGAAAGATGAGAGGAATGTTGAAAAATTTAGCTTTAATTCTGTGTATCGTGGGAATGACATCTCAATTACAAGCTGGCGTCGCGCAAAACTTTCAGGAATTCTGTATAGATTTCCAGGCGGATGATTTTGGTACACCTCTGGTAAACGGTCAACATATTGATACATTTAACGGCCCAGGAACGCTCGAATTCGGAAACATCATGTCGATTACTTCCAATTTGGCAGAACAGCATCTTGGTGCCGCGATTTTTGATTCAACACCTGGCGGCGTAAATTCAGGCCCTGGTGCCCCAGATCCTGATCTTCTCGTTGATTTAGGCAACATCCTGATTTTGCAGGACGCCGAAAATCCACAGCAAACGGTCCCCGGTATTTTTGATTTGCCAGATGATGACTTTCCAGGCGGAACAATCACCGTCCAATTCAATTACCCTGTTTATCTGACCAGCATTGACTTGGTAGATATTGACCAATTATTGGGTGCAGAAGTCACATTATTTGACAGTTTGGGCAATATCAGAAATTATGACGTATCCAACAACTGGACATTTGACATCAATGTTGATGGTCCAAGCGGATATGATACTTTGGATCTGACCACGCTTGCACCTCAACAAGGTGAAGGTGGCGGAACCGCAATCGCAACTGAAATTGCCCCATTCGGAGGCTTCAATCCACAAGACGTCGTAGCGATGCAAATTGTTATTGAAGGTTCAGGTGGCATAGATAACATTAAAGGTACCGTAATCCCAGAACCTGTCACGATGACACTTCTCGGATTAGGTGGTCTGGGAATTCTGTCGAGACGTAAGAAAATATAAACTTAACATCTAAGATTTTACCTAGACACGGCGCCTTTTTCGAGCTGTATGGTGGCACTCGCAAAAGGCGTCTTTTTTTGCGCCTGCTCCAGCGATATCTCAGATAAATAGATTTAAAAACCGCCCTAAACCCCCTTATTGACAAATAGTTTAAGCAATTTATAATCTATGGTTTAAATTGCATTTAACCTAATAGACTGGCAAAACAAAGCCCTATTTTTACTAAGGAAACGAATATAATTCATGGATATGCCCACAGTATACGACCCGACAGCTGTTGAGAAAAAAGCTTATCAACGCTGGCTCGAACATAAATCTTTTCATGCCGATCCAAACGATAATCAAGCTGCCAAGGGGCCTTTTGCGATTGTGATTCCGCCGCCAAATGTAACGGGAGCACTTCACATGGGACACGCCTTGAATAATACGATTCAAGATATCTTGATACGTTGGCGGAATATGCAAGGCTACAATAGCATGTGGATGCCTGGAACGGATCATGCGGGGATAGCAACGCAAACGGTCGTGGAAAAACGTGTACTTGCTGAAGAAGGGAAACGCAGGACGGACTTTGAGCGAGACGAGTTTGTCGAGAAAATAGTCGCCTGGAAAGATGAATATGAAAAACGAATTACCAATCAATTGCAGGCAATGGGCTGCAGCTGTGATTGGGATCGTCAGCGATTTACCATGGATGACGTTTGTGCAAAAGCGGTTCGCGAAGCATTCTTTCAATTATTCAAAGATGGATTGATTTATCGTGGCAAGCGATTAGTGAATTGGGATCCAGCTACGCGTACAGCATTAGCTGATGATGAAGTTGAAATGCAGGATGTGGATGGTCACTTCTGGTATATGAATTATCCACTTACTGAGCCAGTTGATTTTGAAGGAAAAACTCTTACGCACGTCACGGTTGCTACAACACGCCCTGAAACGATGCTGGGTGATACGGCAGTTGCGATCAATCCGAAAGATCCGCGTGCGGCGGTACTTGCGGGCAAATCAGTGAAGCTACCAATTGTGGAACGAATTATTCCCATTGTTGCGGATGATTATGTTGTACTTCCCGATGCGGATAGTGATGATGCAAAAGCGCAATTTGCGACAGGCTTTTTGAAAGTAACACCAGCCCATGATCCGAATGACTGGGAAATTGGTTTGCGGCACGACCTTGGCATTATTAATGTCATGGCACCAGATGGAACGATCAGTAATGAGTTTGGCTGGAAGGATCAGGAAGAGAATATTCATGAAGGTGCTACGTTCTTAGGAATGGATCGCTATGAAGCTCGTGAAGCAATAGTTTGTTGGTTCCGTGATCACAATCTGCTGGAAGAAGTAAAACCTTATACGCATACGGTTGGTCATAGTTATCGCAGCCATGTTGCGATTGAACCTTACCTATCGGATCAGTGGTATGTAAAAGTGACTGATGATCGCTTGGCGGGTGCAGCCCTTCGTGCAATGAAAAATGAGCAACGCAGCAACAGCGATGGCTGCGTTTGGAAAGATGGCGATAGCTTTGAAGGCCAAAACAAGGATTGGGAAGGTGGATTAAAATTTTATCCAGATCGTTACGCCAAGACGTTTCAGACCTGGCATGAGAATATTCGCGATTGGTGTATTAGTCGACAACTTTGGTGGGGACATCGGATACCCGTCTGGCGTCGTCCTGTAGCATTGGAGACTCCTCCTGATAATTTGGCTGAGATGGTTGAAGTATTAGCTGTCTGGCAAAATGAAGGCCGCGTGGCAATGCAGTATCGTGGCGAATTTGTTGAGCTGGCAAAAATTGAAAAAGAAGACCTCGACCTTACAGCCTTTTTTGTTTGCGTAAAAGATCCGCAAGGTGAAGATAAAAAAATCGTCAAGGAACTTGAACACTGGGGACTTGAACAAGACCCTGATGTTTTAGACACTTGGTTTAGCAGCGGTCTTTGGCCTTTGAGCACGATGGGATGGCCAGATGACAATGATGTTCTGAATACCTGGAATCCAAGCAGTGTGCTTTGTACAGCTCGTGAAATTATTACCCTTTGGGTAAGTCGTATGGTCATGTTCAATCTTTACTTTAGAGATTGCCTGCCCTTCAATGACGTTTTTATTCATGCGATGATTCAGGATGGCGAAGGCCAGAAGATGAGCAAAAGTTTGGGTAATGGTGTTGATCCGTTGGACATCATTCATAGCCATGGCGCGGATGCGATGCGTTTCACATTGGCTTCGATGACAACGCAAACGCAGGATGTGCGAATGCCGGTGGATGTGGTTTGTCCATTTACGGATGAAGCGTTTGTACCAAAGATGACATCAACCAAGGCAGGTCACCGTGTGATGAAGCCACTGCAGAACTGTCCTTCTGATAAGGAAAAGAAATTTGCGACCTCCTATGGCGTGATGTCTGGTGAAGTCACGCCATCGGATGAATTACCTTTAGCACGTAATACGAGTAGCAAGTTTGATATTGGTCGAAACTTTGCCAATAAACTCTGGAATGCGTCACGCTTTGCGATGACGAATCTGGAAGGTGCTGAATCTAAAGATATTTCAATCGAGGATTTGGCATGGGAAGATCGTTGGATACTCTCTCGTTTGGCTTTGACAGCTAAAGAAGTTAATGACCAGCTGGAAGAATACAAATTTAGCGAGCCGATAAATACGCTCTATAAATTCTTTTGGAATGATCTGTGTGATTGGTATCTTGAAATTGTTAAGCCACGAATGCGCGATGATGACAAGAAGCATATTTCGCAAAAGGTGCTTGCTTACATCTTGGATGTGACGCTTCGATTGTTTCATCCTTTTACTCCTTTTATTACCGAAAGTATTTTTGAGCAGTTAAATGCGTTGTATCCTGATCGTGACATTAAAGGTTTACCTGCAAACGCTCAAGCTGACAATTTGATTGATGCTAACTGGCCAACAGACATGTCCAGCCTGATCGATGCTAAGTATGATTCGGATATGGAGCTTGTTCAATCTGTGGTTCGTACAATTCGCGATATTCGGGCACATTATAAGGTCGCTCCTCGTGAACCGATTATGGTTTCGATTAAATCAACACAAGAGCAATGCGATATTTTATCTGAGCAGGCAAGTTTAATTTCTCACTTAACGAACTTAAGTGATTTTTCTGCCGCGATGGATGTTTCTAAACCAGATAATGCCGCGGTGAAGGTGATTGGGCAAATGGACATTTATGTCCATGATGTGGTCAATGTGGAAGAAGAAAAGAAACGTTTGACCAAGCAGAAGGAAGAAATTGAAAAATTCATCGCTAATGCTGAGAAAAAACTCTCAAACGAAAATTTTGTTAGTCGTGCTAAACCTGAAGTCGTTCAACGCGAACGTGATAATCTGGAAGATTTGAAGCAGCAGCTTGATTCTGTTAATAAAAACCTTACCGATTTGGGGTAAGCGACAAGCAATAAGAGAAAATAGTGGAATTTTTAATCTTTTCGGATATAATCTCTTTATATCAAGTCTTAATAATTACACATAACGACCGAGGAGTGTCATGGCACAAGAGATAGAAATGGAATTGAAACGGATTTTGATTCAGGAAACCTCTGGTCAGCAGTTTATCTTTCTCAAAGAACGTTATGGTGAACGCTCCTTTCCGATTGTGATTGGTACGGCTGAAGCGTATGCGATTGATCGTCGACTGAAAGGAATACAATCCCCCCGCCCTCTTACTCATGACTTAATCTTCAATGTCGTTACAGGTATGGGCGGTAAGTTAGAACGTATCGTGATTAATGATTTGCGGGAAGTGATGGTCAATGGCCGGCCGGAATTTACTTACTTTGCACAACTAGTCATTCAACAAAATAATGAAACGGTTTTTATTGATTCGCGGCCGAGCGATGCGATTGCATTGGGGATTGTCAATAGCACGCCGATTTATATTAATGAAAAAGTATTGAATGATGCTACGAAGTAAATACATATTTTAACTGAAGATTGCACAGGTTTTCACAGATTTAAATTCAAATCACATTAAATTTCATTACGGTCTACGACCACCATACTTTTTAATAAGTGCTCTTAAATCCTTTTGTGTTTTTATATCAGAGTGAAAATATACATCGCAGCAGAAATAGCCTTCCATGATTGTTTCTTGCCCATCTGGGAATGAAAAAAGAGTATATCCATAGTCGTTCGTACAATGATGTGTCTTAAACCAAAATTCTGCATGTCTTCCATTCGCAAATAGTATTTTACCACACTGTAAACACTCTTCTCTTAACAGAGTAGTACGATAATTTTTATATTCATTGTCAAGCTTAAGGGTATCTATTGGGTATTTAATCTTTGCTTGCCTAAGCTCCTCAATCGTTTTGTCATCTTCTGAGAAATGAAAGACGAAAGGAATGATTAATAAAACCGCTAGAAATTTAAAATACTTCATGTTATAAAAAACCTATAGATATCCTATCTTTTAGTTTTTTGCTGCTATATTTAAAAGTTTTTCAGCGTTTTTTCCAGATTGCTGCCATACAAGACATCGAGCGCTGCCACCCATGAAACAAACATTTTTACTGGGGATAGGAATAACAGTTTTGGTGGTATTATTGCGAACGAGATCCAATACCTCTTGATCGATGGGGAGATCAAATTGAGGCAAGTAGATGGCTTGATTTGTCACAACAGCGTTGACGTAAACGCCACAGGCTGAACTGAATGCAGGATCCCAAATTTCTTTGTCCCATTGGACAGGACATTCAATTATCGTTATATCATCAAAGGCACGTTGCAATTCAGCCATAACATGGGTTCGAAATGGTTCGTCGTATTGATTGACAAATAAGGTATTTTCATCGGTGAACATGACCATGCCATCGACGTGGGCCAAACCTTCAGGATCATCATTTGGGATGATGGCTATTTGCGATGTTTTGAATAACTTGCGCAATACTCTAAGTCCCCTTCCTTTATCCCGATTGTTATCTTCTAAGAAACGATCGGTAACAATAATTTTATCTTTATTGTTCGAAACAAAATTACCGCCATCAAGAATATATCTTTTCTTTTTGTAAGAGACTTTTGCTCGTTTTGCCATTTTTCGAAACTGTTTTTGCACATAATCTGCATCACGTTGGCTTCCTGCTTGCGCAGCAGATGCATAGCGAAATTGTAATGGAGAGGATGGCATAACTGAGGAAAAATCTCGGATCCAAATATCTTCCATAGGTTGCAATAACAAATGTTTATCAGGGAGATGCTGAGCCATGAGATTATGGGCTTTCTGGTCAACCAAAATAACAACGTTATCCAGATCTTGTTCTATGATGGCTTTGGAATAGGCGATTTGATAATCAATAATGTCTTGATAGACATTAGCGTAGTAGGCCTCGTCTTTTTTTGGTGCTGCAAGAACCAGAACCATTTTAGGAGAAATGGCCTGCTCTTTTTTCTTGGCGTATGAAGGTTCGACACTCAACAAACAAACGCTAAAACAAAAAAGAGTTATACCAATCCATCTCATTATACACACTCCATTTTATGCTTAATTACATTCAACATTGATTCATGTTTTCAAACAGTCAATATCGTCTGCATTATAGCACTATTGTTCTCTAAAGAGATTAAGAAATTTTCCTGATGACTAAAATCGATTCTGATATAGAGAAAAATGGAGCTCAGTCGTAATTTATCAGTAAAATGTAACAATTTATGTATGAAAATGTGACCTAAATCGTCTATATTAATGTTCTGTAAGGTCGACACCACTTGATTTGACGCCATTCTGATATATAATTAAGCTAAAATCACATATGTTTGACCAAAAATCTCAATGAGACTGTAGCTCAGCTGGAAGAGCGTCGGCCGGCAAGCTGAAGGACGGAGGTTCGAACCCTCCCAGTCTCAATCGTCGAGGTTGTAGCTCAGCTGGAAGAGCACGAGAGAATCAAATCTCAAGGACGCTGGTTCGATCCCAGCCAACCTCGACGCTTTTTTGAAAGTTAACAAATGACTATTGAATATCGACATTACAAAATATGCATTGACATCTTACGAAGAGAAATCGAAACACCTACTCATTTTATTTCTACGCGTGATGGCCAATTATTGGTGGCAGCTTATAAAGCACTTGCGAAGCAACGCTACCACTGGCAAGCATTGCATGCAAAAGCAGCAAAATCCAATATCCCAGAATTACACTTTCACAATTTCTATTGCGCCTGCGTCTTGTTACACAACATTAATAAAGGTGAACTAAGCAAAGTTCATTTATCCTCTAAAATGCATAAGAAAATAGCGAAAGCTTGTAAAATGGCTCCGCAAAGAAAGCAAATCACCGCACCAGAGATCAAAGCAACAAAAGGATGTAGTGATATAGAGATTACAAAACAGGTCCTTAAATCTATCCCTAAAATAAAACATCATCAATATGATATGGACAGCATTTTTCATTATTGCAAAGTGTTATACAAAAAACATCTCAATAAAAATACATACGCATTTAAAGATGATAAACGTTATATAGGTGTAGAAAGTTATTGGACAAAAAGATTTTTATACAACTACACAAAAGATTGGGACAATAACAATATATCGAAAGTACTTGATGCAATGATGATGAATCCCTACTCAATTCCAGACATGACCTTATTTAAAGGTTTGCTAGTAAAGGCAAATAAAATTATAAATAATAAATAATTTTACTCATAGTAAATAAACGAATCATGAAATCAGACCAATATACTTCTATGTTAGACACATTACAAAAATGGGCAGACAACCCCCATTTGATTGATGATCAGGATCAGATTAAATCCTTAATTACCAAAATCTATAAATCTGCCAGAAAAAGTCGTCGGTTTGATAAGCATATAAAACGAAAAACGCATGACCAGCTCGCTTGTGAAACAACCTCACGCTGTAGCGCAGAACGATTGATCTCAGATACCGCAGGAGATAGAGTTGAAGCGTTAGAAATCAATAACCCAACTCCGCTACAGGGCACATTAAAATGCTACATCTGCAAACAGCCTTACAGTTCGCTCGATAGCCATTATCACATGCTTTGCCCAACCTGTGCTCAGGAAAATCGAGACAAACGCATTCAACGAACCGACCTGTCTGGCCGCAAGGCATTGCTCACTGGCGGACGAATCAAAATTGGTTTTTATTTGGCTTTAAAAATGCTGCGTGATGGCGCAGAGGTTTGGGCAACAACGCGATTTCCTGTGGATGCAGTAAAACGGTTTTCGGCACAAGATGATTATGACCATTGGGCCCATCGGCTGCATATCATAGAACTGAATTTATTGAATCTTCCTTTTGTTGAACAATTGGCTCATAAATTAACGAGTCAGGAGATTTACTTTGATATCATTATTAACAATGCCGCACAGACCATCAAACGTCCTGAAGCCTATTACCATCAACTAACCCAGAATGAGAAGCAACATCAACTGAATGACCATCAACAGAAATTAATCTCAACACTTGATAGCCCTCCCCTACAAACATCAACGGATATTATGGGAGACATATCACGCTATTTTCCTGAAGGGCTCTATAGTGCTGATGGCCAACCACTTGATCTGCGTGAACAAAATAGTTGGACATTAAAACAAGAAGATGTGACGATGCAGGAATTGCTTGAAGTTCATATTATTAATAGTTTTTCTCCCTATGTTTTAATTAATGTTCTGAAAGCAGGCATGTTAAAATCTTCGAATCGTCCTCGATTTATTGTAAATGTCTCGGCAATGGAAGGTAGTTTTAGTCGCCATAATAAAACAGCCAACCATCCACACACCAACATGGCCAAAGCCGCCATGAATATGATCACTCGCACCAGCGCGTCTGATTTCGTCAAAGATGATATTTATATGAATAGCGTTGATACAGGTTGGATTACCGAAGAAAATCCCTTTCCGCGTAAAAAGGCGAAACGCGAAAAAGGTTTTGTTCCTCCACTGGATGAGATTGATGGTGCTGCGAGAATCTATGCACCGATTGTAGAAGGTTTGAATCACAAGGCTGAGTATGGCAAGTTCCTCAAAGATTATAAGGAATATCCATGGTAGCACCAGAAAAAGTACAATGCAAAATATATCCACTGGACACTTTTGTTCCTTGTGATCCGGTTGAATTAGTTGAAATAAAAGAGGCCCTTGCTGCGTCCTTTTCAGGTAAAAAGACTTGCCAACGTGGCACTATTACTCAAGACCAGCGTCTTGATATGTGTAAACAAAATCTAGGTCCAGAAGGTCTGGCAACTTTAATCCCCCAACTCAAAGACAATAACTTTATCAAAACCATTCTTCTGGGAACCAATGGACTGGGAAATGAAGGCGTCGAAAATGTTGCATCGATTATTCAAGGTAATCAGAAAATCGAGACCATCTATCTAGGTTGCAACGGTATTACCGCAGAAGGTATAGATCATCTTGGCAAGGCAATTGCCATAAACAATAGTATAAAAAGCCTTTGGCTTAAACGAAATCCTATTGGCGATGCAGGTGCAGCGGCTCTTGCCAAACATTTTACTAAAGGTACGAACTTGAGAACCTTAGACTTAGTTCATACCGCCCTAAGTACAACTGGTTTATCACAGATTATCGATTCACTCATAAATGGAAAATCTCCCATCGAAAGACTCTTTTTGGGTGCTAACAATTTTACTGCCGAGATTATCCCCATCTTGATACGATTTATCAACCAAACCCCCTCACTTAAAGAACTTTATCTACCCGTTAATGAACTTTATGATAGTGGCATAGAACAACTTCTCAATCATCCAGCCACCCAACAACTCACAACATTAGGACTTGGTGCCAACGGACTAACGGACAACGTCATTGCTTCAATCAACACAAAGAATCTTCCTAACTTAATTTATTTAGATCTATCCAATCCTATATCAACTAAAAAACTTCAAGGTAAATCCAACGTCATTACAGACCAAGGAGCTATCCATTTTTCTAATGATATTGCTCATTGGAAAAAAATCGAGACCATCAACCTTACCCTCGAGGATATATCATACCATGGAGCTCAAACACTGATTGAAGCGGCCATAGATTCAAGCTCACTGAAAAGATTATATTTACATCACCTCAATCTAACCAGCCATCAAATAACTCTTTTGAATACATTTCATCAACACAGAGAAGCACCCAATATTCCACAGGATATTATAGCTATAAAAAGTGTTTACCGGTAAAAGGAATAGAGAATAATATCTTTTAAAGATTTAATAGACGAATAAATATACCTATGACTTTTAATCTATTCGATGGATTTAAGATTTCTTTCTCTCGACGTTGCTCGGACAAGCTATGTGGCTTCGCCTTAGTCGAAACGACTATTCTTTAAATAGTCATTAGTAAGTGCCCTTGCCCTACCTAAGAACCGTAGAGAATATTTCGAGGGACGGCGGCGGCGGAGATGGTTCGGCTGAGGCCTTCTTGGGAGACCATGAAACGGACTTCTACTCGAGAGATGGTGTTGTTCGGCCCATCGGTTTTAGTGAAAATGGGTTGGCCAACGGTAACAGGGAAAACATTATCGACCATCACGTGCCAATCGGCTCCACCGTTAATGTTGACTTGCAATTCGTCAGTATCTGGATTGTAGCGATAGATGACATCGCGATCGTCAGCATCGCGCAGACTGCAGCTGAGACCATCTCCAGAGACATCGATTTCATACCCAGGGTCTGTTGTCGGATCAAGGTTCCAAGCGGATCGAATCGTGCTGGTCATTTGGTAGAGTGCGTTTCGGGCTGAGACGGAAACCGTTGCCATGTCGTGATTAACTTTGTAGTTGTCGAGTGCAGCGTCAAAGGCAATTCCCGTAGCGGTTAATAACAATGCAACAATGGCCAATGAAATAAGTACCTCAACGAGTGACAGACCTTTGCTGCGATGCTTACGAAATCGAATGGGCATTTGTTTTGTTATTTTATCTAACATATTCATACACCTCTAAAGCTCGACATAGGAATTGCCGTCGGCACTTCCAATAACAATGGGCGTGGTAATACCGCTGGGCAATTTACGATCAGGCTCAGGTTCAATAATAATGGTACCGACGTCATCGATGGTCGTGGTTTCGCTACCACCATCATTTAATGTTGCACCAATATTGGTCACATAACCGCTGGTATACATGGTGGTATCTGCCATGGAAATAATCGTACCTTCAATATTGGCATTGCCCCGCACATCAACGATACCACCGACAATCGCACCGGTGAGCTGATTGGTTTCACCCGCGGTAGAGTTACTGTTACCAAGATTGACGTTGAAATGCGGAGCAAGGATAGTAGCTTCTTCGGAAAAATTATTCTGAAATGTCGCACTGCCTGTAAAGTAAAGTGCATTATGACGCCATTTGAATTGCTGCGGTACATCTGTCACAATCATACCATTAAAGGTACAATCTTCAAAACGAACGTTGTTGTATCGCGAACTCCCACTTTTATAAACATCGATATAAAGGACATCATCAAAGGTGCAATTAATAAATAGTGCGTTGTAATTATCTGGCAAACGCACATTACTGAAATGCTGATTTTCATAGACGCGTCGTTCGAGGCGACGGTTCCAGGTACTACTGGGTGAGCCATCACGTGGGTAATTATAATTACCACTGGCGTGTGGAAAATATTCGACCTGAATATTACTGGTATTGGAAATATTGGTCAGGCTGTTATTGTAGAGATCCGTATTGTAATCGGAGATATCCATACCCGGAACACCGGAATATTGATCGTAGTTGATGCCTTCATGTTCGCCTTGGACTTCATCATCTGAACTGTAAATTCGATCACCATTTTCATCGAACATGGCCTCACCGTTTTCGTCCCAGGTTTCCATCTGCCAACTGGAATTACCCACATCAGTATGACTCATCACGGTATTAATCGTACCATTGATATCTGTTTCGCTGGTAGTATTAAAGGGGGCACGAGCGAGGTTGTCGTAATCACTGAAGACATCGCCCTCAACCGTTGTGTCACCCGTTACCCAAATACGGCCTCGGCTGGCAATGGCATATTCCAGCACATCAGATTCTTTTTTAATGGGGAATGAGATTCGGGTTTGGCGTTGAATGTCGCCAGCTGTTCCCGTGCTGGTCGCAATGAGCAAATGGTTCTCGCCTACACCACCGGCCTGAAAGGTGAATTCAAGTGAGAAACCATTATCTGTACCAGCAATGGTATTCACATTGCCTGTTGCAGGAATTTGGATGAAATAAAGGTCTGAATCGTAGCTGATTCCTTCGCCACTTAGTATGGAAGCACCATTTAGATAGTCCGACACGTGATCGTAAAAAAAGTCAAAAGTTGCCTCTGCTTCAGATTGACTGACATCTTTGTTCGCGGACTGCGCAGCTGGTGGCGGTGTATAGGTATTGACCAAAAGGCGGGCATATTCCAACCCAGACTCTGAGGCAGCCTGGGCTGCAGACATATCATGATGATTTTTTGCCATCTGTACATTCACATTGGTCATGCTGGTAAAGGAAATCGCCAATACCGAAAACAGACTGACAAAAAATACTGCAAGAATCGAGCTGCCACCTCTTTGTTTATTAAAATGCTTCATTTTAACAGCTCCAATCTCTAACTACGCACCTGAAAGATAATTTAAAAACTTCGTAACCAACTCATACTGGTAATGGTTTCGTTATTATAAATAACATTGGCCGTCAATCGAATCACATCAGGATCGGGCCCAACATATATAGTCATATCATCCGGGTCGACAGCCTGAACAACAAACTGCTGCTGAAATTCTTGCAAACCAGCAACGGCATTGCCTTGAGCATCGACACCATTGAAGGTTTGCCCGTTGAACCCTAATAGATCCGCAAAGACAATATCATCCGTCATCGCTCGACATTCTTCTGCAAGGAAGACGGCTTTCGACAAGTTATCGCCATAACCATTAACCATGGTTCCTGCACTGAAAACCTGCATCAACGCAGCAATGCCAATACCAACCAGCATGACAGCCAGCATCGCTTCCATCAGGGTAAACCCTTTTTGTGAACGTCGTAGTTTTTTTCTCTGCTTTTTCATCATTATCATCCTCATCAACGATTACCCTTTGACCAGGCTAGACAATTTAAAGATCGGTAAGATAATACTCATCGCGATGAAACCTACAATAACCCCCATAATAACGATCATGAGTGGTTCGATCATGGCAGTCACCGTTCGAATAACATTCTTCAATTCTTTCTGATAATATGAGCTGATATCTTGCAGAACCTCTGCAAGTTTACCACTTTCTTCGCCACTACCGATCATTTGAACAACGCTTTTGGGTAGCAGTGATGATTGGCTCAATGGCGCAGAGATTTTTTTACCTTGTTTGACAGAAACATACACTTGTCGCCACATGTCTTTAAATTTTGTGTTACCAGAAATATTGGCAGTAATACTTATCGTATCAAGCATCGGCACACCAGCATTAACCAATTCACCCATGGTGTGGAGTGACCGGGAGATATACAAACAGCGACAAAGCTTTCGGAATATCGGAATGCGCAGCTTGGTTTGATCCCACCACTTTCGCCCTACTGGAATATTAATAAACCAGAAGAATGCCCAGCTAGCTGCGACAAGTATACCGAGTAAATAATACCAATAGGTTCGCATAACATGACTGACCGCGAGAATAACTTTGGTTGGACCTGGCAAAGCCGCTTCTTTCCCTTCAAAAATTGCAACGAATTTTGGCAAAACAAATGTTAAAAGAAACACAGTCGTACTAATCGCCATGAAAGCAATAATAATCGGGTAGATCATGGCACCACGAACCTGGGCGCGCGTTTCTATCTGCTGGCCCAGGTAATCAGCGATACGAATTAACATATCGGCAAACGATCCACTCAGTTCTGAAGCCTTGACCATATTGACATATAGCGGACTAAACACTTTTGGATATTTCATTAATGCATCCGAAAATGGTTTACCCGCTTCAACATCTAAACGAATTTTCTGGAGGATGGCACGGAACTTTTGATTTTCCACTTGATCAGCAATGCCTTCCAAAGCCGCACGAATACTGATACCGGCTTTGATCATCACCGCTAATTGATTGGTGAAGTTCAAAACATCTTTGGCCGATGGTCCAGTTTGAATATTAATAGCAAGCAGTCCTTGAATCCCTCTGGTTTTCTTAGAGACGACTTCAGATAACGAGAGGATATAACCGCCCTGGCTGCGCAGATTATTTGCAGCTGCGAGTGGCGAATCTGCGGCAATAACGCCGGACGCCACTTTTCCTGTTTGCTGTTTCAATTCATATCGATAATTTGGCATAATACGTTTCCTGGCTGAATTAACTTCCTAACCTCTATCGACTACGCACACAATGCACGTTCTAGTTTGTCTGGTTGAGCTGCATGGGCCAGTGCATCATCACGCGAGATCTGGCCATTAAAATATAATTGACTAATACATGTATCCAACGTCTGCATGCCGGCGGCACGTGATGTTTCGATGACGTTGGGAATTTCAAAAATTCGATTTTCGCGAATACAGTTTCGAATCGCAGGATTACAGACCATCACTTCGACACCGGGAATCATACCGGGTACATCGGTTCGCTTAAAGAGTGTCTGGCTAATGACGGCTTCAAGGGTATTTGCAAGCATTGAGCGAATCTGGTTCTGTTCACCGGTTGGATAAATATCAATAATACGTTCAATCGTTTGGGAAGTATTAATTGTATGCAGTGTACTTAAAACAAGGTGACCTGTTTCCGCCGCGGTAATTGCTGCAGAGGTCGTTTCCAAATCTCGCATTTCACCCACGAGAATGATATCTGGGTCCTGACGTAAAGCATATTTAAGACCTGATGAAAAGGACAAACAGTCGCTACCGATTTCACGCTGCTCGATGGCACACTTATTACTGGTAAGTACATACTCGATGGGATCTTCCAAGGTAATAATGTGCTTGCGATATTTTGAATTGATCGCATCAATGATACTGGCCAGTGAAGTACTTTTACCTGAACCGGTATCTCCGGTAACTAAAACCAACCCTCTGGTCATATTCACCACTTTTTGAACTGCGTCAGGCAGATTTAATTTTTCAAGCGGTAAGGCTTCATCAGGAATGGTTCGAAACGCAATCGCAATCGACCCCCTTTGATAGTGAGCATTGACACGGAAACGTCCTTTTTCAGGTGCTTCCGTTGAAAAGTCTATATCACGCTGCTCAAGGAACTGATTGAATCTCTGTTCACTGAGCATTTCACGAACCATCTGTTCGGCGATCTCTTCATTAACAACAGGATAATCGGTTTCCTGCAAAACGGTATGGATACGCAACAGTGGCGGCGATCCTACCATGACATGAATATCAGACGCTCCGCAATCGACCGCCGTTCTTAATAAGTCTTGTAAATATGACACGTTGTTTTCTCCTTACAATCTGCCTGTCGGCTTTTCTCTCTACACGGCCGCCGCGGTGACTCGCATCACTTCTTCGACGGTAGTATATCCCTGTTGTACTTTTTGAAATCCATCATCACGTAAAGTGACCATGCCACGTTCTTTGCAGAGGCGGCGCAATTCACTGACCGTTGGATTATTGGTTATAATATCACGATAGGTATCATCGATCGTCAGTAGTTCATAGAGACCAATTCGACCTTGGAAACCGGTATGGCGACACTGATCACACCCTTTGCCATGCGTTAGATCGGATGCATTAAACCCATACATTTCCAGAAAACTGACATATTCGTAATCGGGGGTATAATTTTCCTGACAATGTGGACATATTTTTCGAACCAGACGCTGGGCTAAAACACCATTGGTGGACGCAGCAATCAAATATGGCTCAACACCTATGTTGATCAATCGCGTAATACTACTGGGGGCATCATTGGTATGCAGAGTCGATAGCACCAAGTGACCGGTTAATGAAGCTTGTACAGCGATTCGTGCCGTTTCTTCATCTCGAATTTCACCGAGCATAACCACGTCAGGATCCTGACGTAATAAAGATCGTAGTGCGGCAGAAAAACTCATGCCAATACGATCATGCACCTGAACCTGGGTCACACCATCCAAATTAAATTCAACGGGATCTTCGACGGTTGAGATATTGAGGCGATTAAAATCCATACATCTCAGGCAGGAATATAACGTTGTACTTTTACCACTTCCCGTTGGTCCCGTTACTAGAACAATACCATGAGGTTCATGGATCTGACTTTCTAATATAGACAGGGTATTATCATCCATCCCCAAATCGGTTAATGTTAATTTGGTTTGGCCTAAGTCCATGATTCGAATTACGACTTTTTCGCCATGAGAGGTTGGCAACGTAGATACACGCATATCAACATCACGACCATGAATCACAACTTTGAGTCGACCATCTTGAGGAAGACGGCGTTCTGCAATATCAAGGTTCGCCATAATTTTAATACGTGAGACCACAGCAGCATGCATGGAATGTGGTGGAGAAAGCCCTTCAAACAAAATGCCATCGATACGATAACGAATTTTAAATTTCTTCTCACCCGGTTCCATGTGAATATCGGAAGCCCCTTCTTTCACCGCATTAAAAATCACATAGTTTACAAATTTAATGATCGGCGAATCGCCAGCAGCTTGTTCGAGATCGGCTATATCTTCTTCTTTGGTATCAACCACTTCCACGGCATCTTCAGAAATATCCTGAATGATGCTATCGACATGAAATTCGCTTGAAGAGGATTCTTTTAGTGAGTTAAGTGCATTTGTAATATCATCAGAAGGACAGACATGGACTACGATTTGTTTTTTAGTCTTTCGACGAATCTCGTCCAGTAAAAAGATATTCGTAGGATCGGTCGTTGCGACCATTAAACGATCGTCTTCTAATCTAAATGGGATGATATTATGAGACTCGATAAATTCTGCTTCAAGAAGTTCAACGGCTTCCATGTCAATATTTGATTTGTCTAGCCGAATAAATGGCAAGTCATATTGTTTTGCAACACATGCTAAAAGATCGGCCTCATCTACAACTCCCATTTCCAACAGTATCTGCCCTAGACGTTTTCTGGGAGTTTTTTCATGCAGGTTACGAGCCTGTTCCATCTGCTCAATGGTAATAACTCCCTGCTCGCATAGCTGTTGTTCGACGGGGACTTTAGCGGTTTTGGTTTTTTGCTCCTCTGGCTGCCAAAGATCAGAAAGACCATTGCTATCTAACGAGACATCGTCAATCTCATAGGATGGTTCAAGATCAACGCTCGTTTGAGAAAGCTCTTTATCTAGTTCATTTTTATTAACATTAAACATATCGTTCTCCGCCCATGGAACACACCCACTAGCTGCATTACATTTTTAACTTAAAACTAATGCCTTCGGCTTCCAGAGTCACTTGACTCTCATCAATATCTTTCACCGTGAATGTTTTTATTACTTTTTGCCCCGCACTATAAACTTGCCCATTAATGAGACACTTGCCCCCTGATGGTCCTTGTAAAATTGATTGCAATTTAAGAGCTTGTACTTTTTGCGTTAAGGATTCACGTAATTTTTTCAAGCGAATCGCTTCAGTATCCTCGGTGGGCTGATTGGTAGCAGCATGATTAAAGGGATCACGATGAAGTTCATCCAAAGCCACTTGTTGTTTTGCTGGATATTCATAAAATGACTTAATCATATTCTCAGTATCTCTAAAAAGCTTTTGTGCTTTTTCTTTTTCACTTTTCTGGGTAAATTTTTGCAGTGCAACTTCGATTTTTTGCTCAACTTCTTTATCATCTGCAGAGACTTCTTGAGGTTTATTTTTCATACCAAACATAAAGATGCCACCGACCCCCAAAAGACATGTCACCATCAACAAGATAGTACTTTTCTGAATAGAATTTTTTGTAAAACCAGCATAAGCCGTTTCTGCGGTTTGAGCCTCCAGCAAGTCGCTATCTGTCATACCGTCAACTGGCAAGTTTGTCTCAATCTCATTCTCTGCAAGAAAACCATCTTGAGATTGTTGATTAAATGTATTTTCATCGGGTCTATTGAGTTCATTATTCATTGTGTTATACCCTTATTTTTTCGCTACTTTGTTCTTCGCGGAATTATCAAAATAAATACTCATGGTCATCGTCGCTTGGACCACACCTGGTTGCTTATTATCTTTCTTAACATCCATCTCTTTGATCTTGGTAATCCGTGGCATCTTTTCCAGATCCAAGAGGAATTGATAATAGGCATCAAAGCCCCCTTTAACTTTCATCTTGATGGGTTGCTCTGAATAAGCGGCAAAAGGTTTAGATTTAAGTGTTTCAAACAACTTTGTATCCAACCCATGTTCCTTTGCAATCTTGGTGACTTTTTCCAGCACTTTATGAATTTCATGCTTTGGCGGTAATTTATTTTCAAAAAATTCAACCGCATCACCCAGTTTTTGAACTTCTTCATTTAAATCACTAATACCCACCATGGCTTTGTTAAGGCTAACAAGCTTTTTCTCTTTTTGCTCAATCTCTAATCGCTGTTTATCAATATGCTGATTAGCAGGTTTAAACACCCAGACATAAGCACCTAAGGGTATTGCCAATAAAAGCACCACAAACAATAATTCTCGTACACCAAATTTCATTCGCGACTTCTCCTACATGCCAGTTACACGCATATCTTTGACCAAAGCAACATCTTCTTCGCTAGCTTTAGCATCAACATTTAGTGAAACCAGTAATTTAAAACGACGCATAATTTGCTCTTTATTTTCATGTTCCTCTGAGAAAATAAGATTGATCTGTTCAAACATGGAACATCGATTCAATTGCGCAATAAACTTTGCAACTTGCAAATCCGTGCCTGCCAAACCTTCAATTTCTATAGATGTTTCATATTTCTCAGGCTTAATTTCTTTTTTAGGCTCTTCAGCTTTGGATTGATTTGACCGTTTTTTACTTCGAGATTTTGATTGTTTAGATTTCCTGACAACCTTTTGCTTTTGAACTTTTGAAACCATCTCATAATTTAATAATGAAACACCACTTGGAAGGTCATTGGTCACCGTGGCAACTAGCAATGAACGAGGCACAGTCTCCATCAATGATGCACTAACCAATGCCTTATCCATCATTTGCTTTTTCTTTTTCTCAAGGGTTTCCAGTTTTTTCAGCGACTCTGTTGCTTTGACAAACTTCTTCTTAACCGTCTCCTGTCGAATATTCATGGTCTTTTGGCGTTTTTCAGTCACCAGCATACCACCAGCAACTCCAGCCATGACTAAGAAGAAAAGTGCCAGGCAGATAAAATTTGTACGTTGTTGAGCTTTTTTCTCGACGTAATCTTCTGGTAGAAAATTCACATCACTCATCATTCACCATCTCTTTCTAATGACTGCCCAAACTTAAACCAAAGGCAACCGCCCAATCGGAATAAGATTGTCCTTGTTCTAAATCACTATGGCGACCTGTTCGAGATGCGGGTAAAACGCGAGCTAATGGATCTCCCAATTGAGCGGGAAGTGATAAACCACGAGCTAATTTCTGACAGATGCCTTTATTTTTTGACAATCCCCCCAAGAAGATCACTTTATTTATGGGGGAAGTTGAAAACATTAAATCATGATATCGAACACAATTTCGTATTTCATCACAGAGATATTGCAATGTTGGTTCGATGATGCTTTGTATATCATCCGTTGTCTTGACTTGAGTCTCCTGCAAAACAGCAGTCGCAGCTTGCCCCCCATCAGCTGTATCTATATCTTGTGTTTCATGCGATTCAGCATCATGGCTTGCCGGAGAATTGGAGGTTTGATTTTGGCTTTGAAGTTCAAGTTCAAGATATTTTTGTAACGCTTGTTCGTATTCCAATCCCAACTTATCCATAATGGATTGGATCATATGTTTAGCCGCAATACTCACATTGCGGCAAAAAACGATATCTTTTCCATGCGTCACAACGACCGTACTACAATGATAACCCAGATCAACCAGCATCGTCACTGATGGTTCTTGGTTATTTTGTTCAAGTAAATGTTTAAAGCAATTGACAATTGCTGATGATTCGATATTGATTTGACCAACTTGTAATTTGGTGCGTTCGATAAGATGCATATGCTGCTGGACGGCATGATTGGAAGCTGCCATGAGAATGACTTCTAATTTACTTTCATCCCCTTCGTAAACTTCTCCGGCGATAATATGTCTCAGCAAGGCTTGGTTGATATCAAAAGGGACTTTACCTTGTGCTTCCCAGGGTAAGGCTTTGACGAGTTCATCATCAGCCATTTTATTGATTCTTAAATGCTGGACTAGCATTTCTCTGGAAGACAGGCAGGTGATGGCTTGTTTGCCTCTGAAGGGTTTTTCATGAAGAATATCTTTGATGGTTTTGGTGTACCATTCGGCTAATGCGGTTGCATGCCCTTGAACATAAGCAGGTACATCCTCTCTAGCTGCTGCCACCAGACCCAGTCCACCATCCATTTCCATTAACTGGATCATTTTTAGACTGGAGCTACCTAAATCAATTCCAATAGGATAAGCTTTATTTCTGAGTAGCTTTAACATATGTTTACTGCCTCTCCATTCTCTGTCCGATAGTAAAAATCCTTTTCTCAACCATACAACGAGCTTAAATCTTGCAAATTCATTTATTTGCATCGCTTAAAAACGATGGTACTTAAAAGCTAAATTACAAGCAGAAGTGAGTCAAATTGAGTAACAAAGATTATAGAAGGATAATTTACACAAACACACTTTGAGAGTTAATTGATCATCATAACCTTTACACCCCACCTATTTATTATAAATTAACATGCATGGCATAACTGGGCCGCCCTTATTCCCTGTCATATAGATCTTACCCAGCCAGAGATGAAAATAGAATTTGTATCAACATCCAATTTGTTAGGAAATGTCTTAGAAAATCAAGATTCGATAAATTTTCCTGAGTGAATATCCAATGATTTAGCCTGTAAATCATATAGAAATCACAGATAAGGAAAAACCATAAACCCTAGCATAGCAAAGACATATCTTATTACAACTATGCAAGTTATAAGTTACACGAATTGATTACAATCAAAAATCATGGGGAAATAAAGGGTGTAATTCGCTAGAAATTTAAGATTCGTCCGATAAAAGTAAAGTTTTCAGTATGATCGGACCGACTATTCTATTGTTTAGGTTCCATATTAATATTAAAAACAGCTTGAAAAAAATCTAACATCAGTTCTGGAAAAAGTAATGGATTACTTATATCAGTTGATAGCCTGTAGAAATCTCTACAACATTGGTTACCGTGCAAAGGAGTTGCGCGATCTTCCCACACAACAGGCCGAAAACCAATACCTATTTCAGGTTGGGGCAGGTGAGGTGCAAAAATGCGGACAATAGCTGTAATTAACCAAAAAGGTGGATGTGGCAAAACAACTGTATCCATTAATTTATCAGCGACTCTTGCCAGCAAAGGTTTTCGAACCCTACTCATTGACATGGACCCTCAGGGTCATTGCGCAGTGGGATTAGCGGTCCCCGAAGAACAAATTGAAAAAAGCATCTATGATGTTCTTATATCCAACTATTCCGATAGTAAAACAGAGTTTAATCATATCGTTTGGCAAATTTCACAAAATTATGACTTGGCCCCAGCTTCTATAGAGCTAGCAGCTCTGGAACCTCAATTGGCGGGTCAGGAAAATCGTGAAGCTTGCCTGCAAAAAGCATTGGCCGAATGTGAAGATAAATATGAATATGTTATTATTGACTGCCCTCCAAGCGTTGGCATTTTAACATTTAATGCACTTCGAGCAAGCGATGAAGTCATTATCCCTGTGGAAACAGGCTATTTCGCCCTACACGGATTAGGCCGTGAGCTCGAAACACTCGATGTCCTGAAACAACAGTGTGATCAAGATATCAAAATTCGCATATTGGCAAACATGTATGATGTCAGAACAAAGCTGGCCAGAGAAGTCTTTAATGAACTCAAAATGAACTTCAATGCCTTTATGTTTGATTCACCGATTAATTTCAATACAAAATTAAAAGAAGCAGCTAGCTTTGGTCAACCTATTACGGAATATGACCCAGTGAGCAAAGGCATGAAAGACTTCATGGCACTGGTTGATGAAATCACAGAAAACAGATCTGCCCAAACCATCGTCAAACAACAAGTCGAATCTGTGACAGCACAACTGGACCGCATCTCAAAAAGTGCAGACGATCTTATCGCTGAATCCAACAAAATGATTGGGCAACCTGCTACAATTTTGCAAAAACCTGAAAACTCGATTGAAGAGAAAATCGATAATTTCTATGGCATACGTCAAAAACAAGGGCGTGTTGAGTTTGCCGTTTTGTATCCAAAAGCACAAACCGTACAACTTGCTGGTGATTTTAATAATTGGAAACCAGAAAACACCCCCTTATTAAAATCTGATCCCAATGGCCGATGGAACATTGAACTCGAGCTTGATGGTGGTGTTTACCATTACCGCTATGTTGTAGATGGTCGATGGCAACAAGACCCCTATAACAATAATGTCGAGACCAACCCATACGGCGAATTAAATTCCGTTCTTGAAGTGAGCTAAGCATCTATGGCAGATATCCCTAAAAATCGCGAGGGAAGAGGCATCTCTTCAATCGCACATCATTTTTTGTCTAACATACATCCACAACGGGAAACATCAGAACGAAAGAAGCCTAATCCTCACCAAGATTCAAATCAATCAGATCAGAATACACAGCATCAACTTCACGAATCACAAAACAGTGAACATGCATTTTCCAAAATCGCTATTTTATGCGATCATTTAGAATGTCCTGAAAATCAAATCACACGCTTTGTAAAACAAACGGTATTTCACGATGGCAGTGCCGGCCTGGTTCAAACCAAAAATCATCATACAAAGCTCAAATATTATTCAATACCAAATGAAACCAACGACCACACTATTATCAATGACAACACCCCTATTGATGGTGCCTGGCAAGAACTCTTTGGTCAAAACCAATCAGGAGATTATTCTGAATTCTATCGTTGCTTAAGTAGCATTTCGAAGACGATTGAAACCATTTTCTTAGAAATCCCTCGCAAAGGACCTGCGGATTACTCCGACATCATTGGCTATTGCGACCAAACACTCATCTTATGCCAAAACAACGATAAGCAAATTGTCCAGGCTTATAAGCAAATTAAATGGCTCATTGAAAATAATATCACAGAACACATCTCTGTTTTTGTCGTAGGAAACCACCAGGAAGAGGACGCGATTGAGATCTATGAAAAACTTTCATCAACAACGATGAAGTTTTTATCAAAACAAATAGAGTGGTTTGGGTGCGACGATAACAGCCTTGCCATAGAGGATATTAAGGAACAGCAATTATTCGAATGTGAAGGGCCACTCACTGATATTATTTCACACTGGCCAACTCAAGCACAACCTGCTCCAATTATTGAACAAGTAGATCCTACACCAGCCGACCAACCTAGTCCCGGTTTATTTACGGAAGAAATACTTGAAGAGGACTCTGTAGATATTGACCTACCACAGGCGATGCAAGAAGTCCCCTCGAAATCCTTACCGAGAATCCACACGCCAATGGCTGTTGACTCTCTCCCAACCAATGATAATCAATTGAGCCAACAGCTCATACAGACGTTAGACCAATGGATGCCATCAACCCACTTAGACATCCCCATATCGTGCGACCTCGATCCAACCATTAAAGTATTATTAGACAGTAATAATTGCCTACAGATCCTAGCATGCAGCTTAACAGAGTCAGATTCATTAATCACAAAAGCCATAGCAACAAAATCATGGATCAAAAAACATGACAAATTACTTTTAGGATACTTTAATAATATTAATTTGAATATCCAGCATGAACCTTCTTATATTTTCGTGACTGGCTGCGAATCATCTAGAATCCCTGCATTTATTGACGAGTTTTCTTTAAACAGCTCACATATTTATAAGTTGTTATTATTGCAAAGCAAAGGTAACAGCTCACTCCTATTATTGTAATTTCACTTGCAATTTCTTGTAAATCTATTTAGTATAAAATAGAGGTCGAACAATATGGCTGATAATTCATCAATTGAGTGGACAGAGGCTACATGGAATCCTGTAACTGGATGCACAAAAATAAGTGCTGGTTGCAAGAATTGTTATGCAGAACGTATGGCAAAACGCCTGCAAGCAATGAGAATCCCGCAATACAAAGATGGATTCAAAGTAACTCTCCAAGAACGTGCTCTTGAAATCCCTCGAACCTGGATAAAACCCAGAACAATATTTGTTAATTCCATGAGTGATTTATTCCATAAAGATGTTCCTTTAACATACATCAAAAAAGTCTTTCAAGTAATGAATGACTGCCCGCAACATATTTTTCAAGTTCTTACAAAGCGACCAGAAACAGCGGCTAAATATTCATCTTCACTGAATTGGTCAGAAAATATCTGGATGGGTACAAGTGTTGAAGATTCAAAGGTAATCGAAAGAATTAAACACTTAAAAAATATTGACGCAAAAATTCGTTTTTTATCTATAGAACCCCTCCTAGGACCATTACCACGACTCGCATTAAAAAACATTCACTGGGTTATTGTAGGTGGAGAATCTGGGCCAAAAGCTCGCCCAATGAAAAAAATATGGGTTGACCAAATTAAAACTCAATGCTTAAATAAAGGGGTCCCCTTCTTTTTCAAGCAATGGGGAGGAGTTAACAAGAAAAAAACAGGGAGGCTTCTTGATAACCAAACATGGGATCAAATGCCTACATATACGTCAAAGGTTGAGACAATTGACAGAAATAGATACTCAAGAGTTTTTTAATCAAAAAAATAGTTGGTCGAAATACAAAGATTTAATCCTATCATACTATCTAAAACCTTACCTTCCTAAAGTTGCATCTTTACAAAAACCAATAGCAATTATTGATTGCTTCGCAGGTCCAGGTATGTTTGAAGATGGCGAACCTGGCAGCCCCCAAATAATTATCGAGCACCTAGATACATTTTCCAGTAAATCGGAAAACATACGAGGTTTATTTATTGAAGCTGACCCAGAACTACATGAAAAACTTAAATCAAATGCAACATCGTCAAAAATTAATGTAGATGTAAGATTAGGCAACTTCCAAGATCACATTGAAGAAATCGTTGATATAGCCAACACTCATACAACGTTTCTTTTTGTTGATCCTATAAAACCAACACAACTAAAATTCAATGACCTAAACCAAGTTTACTCAAAATTAAAAGTCAACCAAAGCATCGAAACCCTGATCAATTTTTTAAGCAATGGCTTCTTAAGAGGAATTCTTGGCATTCGAGATAAAATCACAAAAGATGGATCCATAATGCCAAATCATGACCTGACTATCTGCAACGACAATATAGCCGGAGGCAGTTACTGGCATGATATAATCCTTAATGATCAACTGTCACACGAAATGAAAGCAAATTCAATTGCCGAGGGGTATACTAAAACACTAGAGGATACACATGGTTTTAATTACGTCCTTAATTACCCTATTAAAGAAAAATACAGCCATGGATATCCGAAATACCATCTTATTTTCGGATCAAGACATCCTGATGCATTCGAGCTAATGAATAGAGGAATGGTAAAGGCGAGAAGGGAGTTTGTTCGGACGGAATTTAAAGAAGATACACTGTTTGACATTGAACCAAAAGAAGAGGTTGTATCTAAGAATGATGTCATAAAAATTATAGTGGAGACTTCAAAAATAATAGGAAATACTTCATGGAAATACTTGAGAATCTCTGCCACACAAAATTCTCCTTGCAAATATACTGATTCTGATTACAACTCGGCGATAAAGGATTCTATAAAAAAGGGCTTATTGCTGAGTAATAGCAAAGGAAATAAAATTGAAGAAAACGCTAATATCTGGCCACAAACTTAATGCCCTACAAATTTTGCATATAATGCTCTTGCAACATCAGTCTCTTCTGTTCCTTTTATAATGGCTCTAGCATCTGGGAATATAGTAATCTCGTAGTCATCCACATTAAGTTTGATCATAAATTCATTAACTGATAATTTACCAAAATTCACTAATCTCTTAGAGAACTCTTGCAATTCTAATTTTATGCCGCGTACACGTGGCCGTATCTGAACAGAATTTCTCCCACATAGGGCAACAGTTGACAGTGACGATTTCCCTTTGAGAAATTCAAGTTTGCCATCATTGCAACATGGACATCCTTGCTTTAACGTCTCCATCGACATTTGATGAAAACGATTCTGCCAAGGTTCAATATTAATCAATCCTGAATTCACATCATCAAGATTACCAGTAAGAATTTTCAAAGCTTCTAACGCCTGATAACTTGCGACCATATTTACTACTGGCCCTAGCACCCCAGCAGTTTCGCACGTCTCCAGCTCTCCCGGTGCTGGTGGAGAATCAAATAAACATCGAAGACAGGGCTTGCCACCAGCCAGAAAAACGGCCACCATACCTACTGCCCCCTGGCAAGCACCATAGATCCAAGGAATATTTTGTTTGATCGCAACATCATTAATCAAATATCGCGTCAATAAATTGTCGGTACCATCTAGAATCAAATCAACATCTTCAGTGAAATATTCAATACTCTCATGATTGGCATCTGCAATAAATGGCGTTATCTCAATATCTGAATTCATTAAACTCAACTTGCGAGCAGCGGCCTCAGCTTTGGGCAACCCTTCTTTTATGTCATTCTCATCATAAAGCATTTGCCGCTGAAGATTACTCAGCTCGACAAAATCTCGATCAACGATGTGGAGATGACCAACCCCGGCACGTGTCATGGTTTCTGCCAGAACAGACCCCAGTGCCCCACACCCAATGATGACCACTCGACTTTTTGATAATTTGTTCTGTCCCTCAGGGCCAATCGGCGCAAATCGAATTTGCCGCGAGTAACGCTCCTGAGCGTCGTTATTTACGTTTTTTTCACTTTGAGACATCGAATTTCCTATGAACCTATCCTTTACTAAATCGTTATTATAGCGTATAATAGCAATTTCGGCCAAATGAATTGGAGATGAATTTAACATGCCCAGCCTGAAAATAATTAAAACCTCCCAGAGTGATTTTAACGAGAAATGGAACGAATTACTCAAACACTTGAGCTTGGAATCCGCTCTTCTGGGAAACACCGACCGCCTGTCAAAAGTCAGACAGATTATAGAAAAAGTACGTACGGGTGGCGACGCCGCGATCTCAAATATGACTCGAGAATTTGATGGTGTTGAACTTGCTGGCCAGGATTTTCGCATTCCCCAAGAACAGCTAAAGCTCGCTCATGAAAACATGGATCCTGACTTACTGACGGCATTGCGAGAATCTATTGCGAATGTTAGAGACTATCAGGAAAAAATATCCATCAACACCCCTGACAACTGGACCAACGACGGAGCGACATTGGGTGTTCGCTATACGCCGATTCGCCGAGCAGGACTTTGCATACCAGGCGCATCGGCCCCATTGGTTTCCACCGTTATTATGACCGCGGTACCTGCACAAGTCGCAGGTGTTGAAGAAATTGCCGTTATCAGTTCGCCAAGTTACCAAGGATCGATTCATCCAAGTGTCTTAGGGCTTTGTTACGAACTCAACATTTCAGAAGTCTATCGTATCAGTGGTGCTCAGGCAGTGGCCGCATTAGCATTTGGAACCGAAACCATTAAGAAAGTTGACAAGGTTGTTGGCCCGAGCAGTTGGTGGGGTCAGTTGGCTAAAAAAGAATTATATGGCCTCATTGATATCGATAGTTTTGCAGGCCCAAGTGAAGTCCTTGTACTGGCTGATGAGTCTGGAAGTCCAAATTGGATCGCTGCGGATATGCTAAGCCAGGCTGAACATGATCCCGGAAGCGCTATTCTAGTAACAGACAGCGACTCACTAGCTCAAGCTGTGGTGGAAAAAGTAGATCAACAACTTAAACAATTAAGCAGAAGCGAAGGCACACAAAGATGCATCGAAGCTTACAGTGCTATTGTCGTAACAGATAATTTTGATCAAGCCATTGATATTACCAATGACTTTGCAGTAGAACACTTACAAATTCAATGCAAGGATAATGAGTCCGTATTGAACCGTATTGAAAATGCTGGAGCGATCTTCATAGGCGATCACACACCAGTCGCTGTTGGCGATTATTTTGCTGGGCCTTCACACACACTACCAACAGGTTCATCCGCAAAGTTTTTTGGAGCACTAAATGTTAATGATTTCAAAAAACAAACGAGTATCATTCAATATAATAGAGATGCTTTAAAACGTTCATCGCAATCTATATGCAAAATTGCCGATGCAGAAGGGTTAGATGCTCACGCCAATAGTGTGCAGATTCGTGTTGATGAATAATCAATTAAAGAGATAAATCGTGGAAAAGTTTCGTAAAAACATAAATGCAATGACAGGCTATGTCCCTGGATTTCAGCCAGACGATGCGGATGTCGTCAAACTGAATACCAATGAGAATCCCTATCCACCATCACCTAAAGTTATGGAAGCAATTGCATCGATTTCAACAGACTCATTACGACGATACCCCCCTGTTTATTGGGACACATTCCGACAAGCTGCTGGCAACGTTTTAAAAATTGATCCCAATTCAATTGTTTGCGGCAATGGCGGTGATGAAATTTTAACGATCCTGGTACGCTGCTGCTGTGATAATCAACGCCCATTGGCTTATCCTGTTAGCACCTATTCTCTTTATCCAATTTTAGCAAATATCCAAGATTGCCAAACCATCGAAATCCCATTTACATCTGATGGCCAAATTCCAGATAAGCTTTTTGATATAGATGCAGGACTTACGATTTTGTGTAATCCAAACGCCCCGTCGACGACTTTAGTTGCCAAAGAAGATGTCGCAAGACTGACGGAAAGTTTATCGGGAGTCTTACTGATTGATGAGGCCTATGTTGATTTCGCTGATGGGCACTGCTTAGATCTGGTAGAAAGATTTGATAATGTTGCGATCTTACGCAGTATGAGTAAAGGCTATTCGCTGGCGGGCTTGCGGTTTGGCTATTGCGTCGCATCCAAACCAATTGTCGAAGCGATGTGTAAAGTAAAGGATTCTTACAATCTAAATGCCATCACCCAAGCGGCCGCGACGGCAGCCATTATGGATCAAGATTGGCTAAATACCAATGTCCAAAAAGTCAAAGAACAGCGAACCCGCCTAACTATCGAATTGCGAAAATTAGGCCTGGTAATACCAGATAGTCAAACCAATTTCCTGCTGGCGAAAGTAGTTCAAACTGAAGCCAAAAAGATCTATCAGAAACTACTGGAACGAAAAATATTTATCCGCTATTTTGAACAAGCCGATTTAGCCGATAAAATAAGAATAACCATTGGTACTGAAGAGCAGAACACCCTGCTAATCAATGCTTTAAGCGAGATTTTATCATAAGGAGCCTCTATGGCAGATCGAATTGCCAAAATTGTGCGAAATACAAATGAAACCCAGATCGAACTGGAAATTAACCTGGATGGCAAAGGAAAAACCAACATCCAAACTGGATGCGGATTTTTTGACCACATGCTGGATCACATTGGTCGCCATGGTCTATTCGATTTGACGGTCAAAGCAACGGGGGATCTGCACATCGACGCGCACCATACAGTTGAAGACGTTGGGATCTGTCTGGGCCAGGCGATAGACCAGGCACTAGGTGACAAAAAAGGGATCGTACGATTTGGCAGCAGCTCACTTCCGATGGAAGATGCCCTGGCAAACATTTCGATCGATCTTTGTGGCAGAGCTTACTGCGTCTATAATGCATCCTATGGAACCGATAAAATTGGTGAATTTGATGTGGAACTCGTAGAAGAATTTTCGCGAAGTCTCTCAAATAATGCCAAGATGAATCTACACGTAAATGTCGCTTATGGTACAAACAGCCACCACATTGCCGAAGCGATTTGCAAAGGCATCGGCCGCGCTTTATCGAATGCTGTTGCCAAAGATGATCGCATCACAGACGTGCCTAGCACCAAAGGAATTCTCTAAACCATGGACAAGTTACCTGAGCACATTAAAGCTTTGGTATTTGATCTGGATGACACACTTTATCCAGAAGTCAATTATGTTTATAGTGGTTTTCGTTCAGTTTCGCGGCAAATTGCTTTGCATGATCCTAACCTTGAAGGTCAAACAGTCTACGAACTTCTTGTTGATGAATTTGAAAATGGCCAGGATCGCCGCAGGGTATTTAATATCGTACTTGAAAAACTCAATCAGCGAAGTGACGACCAGGTCATAGCTGAGCTCGTAAGCCTTTACCGCTGCCATAGACCAACAATTGACCTGGAACCATCCATCCGAGATATGCTTGAAAAATTACGATATCACTTCCGCCTGGGATTAATTACTGACGGAACATTACCCGGACAAAAATTAAAAGTCGAAGCCCTTGGTATTCAAGATTTATTTGACCATATTATCTATACAGAATTACTGGGTAGAGAAAACTGGAAACCATCGTCTCTTCCATTTGAAAATATGTCTAAAGCATTGGCGTGTCAATCTAATGAATGTGTTTACATCGGAGATAACCCCGCAAAAGATTTTGTCGCACCCAATCAACTAGGATGGCATACAATTGAAGTACATTCTCCCCAGAAAGTACACACCCATGTTGACATTCCTGAAAATGGGTCCGCTAAAAATCAATTACCCTCCATACATGAATTTATGAACTTGGTTTAACTAACAATTGTTTCAGCATGATTTTTTGAAAACACCCATTTATTCAAACAATTGGCGGTCTGCTCCTCCCTTTTTATAGGACAAAAAAAGACCTGCGATATATTTGTATATCACAGGCCTGATCAGCAATTCAATTTTTAACTGGTTAAATACAACTTGGATTACCAATCTCTGTACACATCATCCATTGTTCGTTAAAGAGTGAGAAATCAAGGAGATCAACCACAGTGTCTTCATTTTGATCAGTACCATTGCAATAGTTCGGTGTTTTATGACAATTAAATTGCAACCAGTTTTCAGTAAATTCTATGTAATCATCGATATCAACAAAACAATCTTTATCAAAATCAGATTCAAGGTATTGCGTCCCAGAAATACCACACCCCACTGAGATCAACTGGAAGTTGGTCAAAATAACCGAGCTTGGCGTATAAACAATATCAAATGACCCACTGGTTGTTCCACCAAAGGTACTAACTTTAACCCCAGCAACAACAAAACCACCAGAAAATTGTCCAGTGACACTTCCAGTCGGATCCATAATAACAAATTGATCACTTGGTGAAGGAATGAAATTATCATGAACTGCAACGCGTAATGTTCCATTTAATAGAACGTCACCAAAGACAAACAACTGGTCATATCCCGTTCCTAGATTTGGATCATGAATATCAATATCCAAAGTCCCTTGGTGGTTGTAATCATCATTGATAGTCAAAATACCAGGAGATAATCCTGGAGCGATCGTTCCATAATTATTAAAGGTCGTCAAACTAGCAACCCCCAAAGTTCCAACGCCAGAAATTGTTCCTTCAATCGCATTCACGAATGAACTACCAGAAAATGTCGCACTGGCTATCGGGCTGGTAATTTTTATCTCACCAGAATTGACATGATTACGATTAGTCGTCCCAATTAATGTATCTTTATTAACAATAATGTCGCCACGATTGTCTAAATTGACGGTCATCGTACGAGATCCGCCCGCACCTGGCAACACATTGACCGTACCATGGTTCGTAAATGTTTCCGAAGAACTAACCACTAATCGGGACGTGTGTGATGTCAGAGACGTAAAATTGAGAATCCCATCATTACTGAATGCCCCCGAAGTGTTAAGCGTAGCAGTTGTTCCAGAACCACGAATAGTCACTTCCTGATTGGTTTTAATATCTCCAATAATGTTTGATGTTCCTTGCGTTGTCACGTTTCCAATCCCAGTTGAGTTTGGATCGATTTCTAAATTTGCCGAAGTTAATACTGGCTCATTAGGGCCCGTAATTTCACCACCATTAAAATGGAATCGTCCTCCAGAAATAGTAAATGCGCCATCCACATCTAAAATACCATCTTCCTGGAAAAACTCTTCACTGGAAATCGTCATCGTTAATGTGGCATCAGAAGCAATATTGAAATTACCTTGATTAATATAATCAGAACTCCCCTTAGATAATCCGGTCGTTGTGTTTACATTAAATTCACCCTGGTTGATCAAATTAGCACCAAACGTCCTGGCACCACCAGCTCCAGGCTCAAAATTAATCGTGCCCGCATTGACTAATGGATCTGCTGTGACAAGAATTCGCGAGGTATTAGCTGTAGCTGATGTCACATTGATTGTTCCATCATTAATAAATCCATTTGCAGCACTAAGTGTTGCCGTTGTGCCATCGGCTTGAACATTGATCGTTTGATTAGGATCTACATCACCACTATAGACACACGTGGATTTTAAATTAAACTTCCCAAATCCTTTTGAACCAGGTCCAATGTTCAATGTCGCACCGGTTAAATTGATTGGATTGCCAGTGATATCCCCACCATTAAAATAAAATTTACCCCCACTAATATTATATTGCCCAGAGTTCGATAGAACGCCAGCATCTTGAAAGAATTCCTCACTACTGATAGTCATCGTTAAGGTTGTTAATGGTTTAATATTAAATTGTCCTTGATTAATATAATCCGAACTTCCCTTTGACAATGCCGTGTCTGTATTCACATTAAATTCACCTTGATTGGTTAAATTCGCAGCAAAGGTTCTCGCTCCGCCTGCTCCTGGTTCAAAATTAATGGTTCCCGTATTAACTAATGGATCCGCTGTGACAAACAAACGTGAGGAATTTGAAGTATCAGAAGTCACATTAATCGTTCCACCATTCGTAAAACCATTGGCAGCGGTCATAGTTCCTGTCACACCATCTGCAATCACATCAATCGTTTGATTAGGATCAAGATCCCCACTATAAAGACAAGAAGACCTCATCTCAAAAACACCCGTTCCCTGTGAACCTGGCCCGATATTCAAAGTCGCTCCTGACAACTTAATGGGATTACCAGCAAATTCGCCACCATTAAAATGAAATTTTGCAGCAGAAAGACTAAATTCACCTTGATTGTCAAACAAACCATCTTCCTGAAAGACTTCTTCACTGCTTAAAGCAACAGTAACACTTGTAGCAGGTGCAATATGAATATTGGCATGGTTAATGTAATCAGCACTTCCTTTCGATAATGCGGTGTCATAATTAAAATTCATATCACCATGATTAATGAAAGCGGTTCCAATGGTTCTTGTACCACCAGCACCCGGTTCAATATTCACAGTGTTATTATTGGTCATCGATCCTGTCGTCACGTTAAGTCGCGACAAGTTGGTCGTATCTGCTGTAATATTGATAACACCATCATTAGTGAATGAGGCGGCTGAGGTGGCCGTAGCAGTCACACCATTAGCTCGTACATTCATCGTTTGATTCGCTTTAATATCGCCTAACAACGTTGATGTACTAGATAAGGTCACTTCGCCAACACCTGTTGAGTTAGGTTCAATGACTAATGTACCCGCAGAAAGGACAGGCTCATTCGGCCCACTAATGGTGCCACCATCAAAATGAAACTTGCCGCCTGAAATATTGAACGCCCCTTGAATATCTAAGACACCAGCCTCTTGAAAAAATTCTTCAGAAGAAAGTGACATCGTCAATGTGGCATCCGTAGCGATATTAAATGCATTATTATTAATATAATCTGCACTACCTTTCGATAACGCCGTTGTTCCGTTAATGTTAAAAGTACCATTATTCTCAAATGCGCCACCAATAGTACGTGATCCACCAGGCAGAACAGTCACTATCCCGGAACCAGAATTGGTCATTGAACCTGAAGAGATATTTAACCTTGAAAGATTATTGGTTTGGGATTCTAAACGGATCAAACCATGGTTGGTAAAACCATCACCATCCGCTATGGTCAATGTTGCACCTAGACCATCCGCTAAAACGTGAAATGTTCCATTCTGCACGACTGATGCAATTGAAATAGTACTATTGCCTTGAAAGGTCACATTCGTCAAATTGTTAGTCAATGTACCACTGCCAGCAAAAGCTGACGATATCCAGCTAACCGAACCCGCATCCAAATCCAATGGCCCATTCACCGTGAAAGTTCTACCGGAAGCAGTAAAAGTAGTACCACTATTGTTTAATAGAAATTGATCCAAAGTAATATTTTGATTTAGCGCCACTGGGTAGCTGCCCAACAAAACAATACTCGCCGAATCGCCAGCACCACTGGGAACACCATTCGGACTCCAATTCGTCGCCAGATTCCAATTACCACCCAACACATTGTTCCAGGTAAACGCTTGAGCAAATAGTTGTGATGTCAAACAACTTGACAGACAAAACACTAGAAAAAGCAGTTTAAATTGAAAACGAGACAGAAAGCGATGTGAACAAACAATTCCCATAGTAATCCTCCAAATGATTAGGGCATACACTAACGAATTCAAAATAACACTAGATAAAGAAAGAGACAAGCCGGATGGCTCTGCAAGCATCTTAGTGGCAATTGAGAATTTTTCAAATCAAAGTTGGATAATTTCGAACCTTTTTCTTCTATATTTCACTTCATCTTAACCATTTAAACAGTTAAGATAACTTTCGTAAGGGCTTAAAAAAAACATGGACATCCGACTGTCATTTATGTAACCTGTGTTTCCCCAAGGTATTTACGGCTTAAGTTGCCTGCTGAATCACCTTATTTGTGGCTCACAGCAAGGCGGCTGTGACGATTTAATTTAACATAAGACTCGGAGAGAAAAGCTCTTATGAATCAACATGAAATGTTAACTAAAATTGAGGCCTTAATAGAAGAGTCCAAGGTCGGCCTTTTGGCGACCACCGATTCCCAAGGCAAACCACGCGTTCGCTGGATGACCCCCACCATTATTCCCAATCGAGGTAATGCCATCTACTGCTTTTCAGAAGAAGACGCCATGAAGATTCTCGATATTCAGCATGAAGCCGAAGTTAAATGGCTTATCCAAACCAATGACCTAACCGAAGTGGTCTCCGCTCGGGGCGAAACTTATATCGCCAATAACCCGGCCCTGAAATCGGAAGTACTCGAAATTCTGATTCCACAAACCACCAAGTTATGGACACCCAATATTAGTGAAACTGAAACAGTCGTACTCGAAACAGTGATTCGTGAAGCAACCTATTACCGTCCTCGCGAAAACATGCAGGTAACCGTAAAATTTGAATAAGGGAACATCACGTTGACACAAGCAACTAAATCTCAAGGAAAGAAAATGGCCAAAACCAAAACAAAACTGAGTGATACCTATGACACTCAGTTCCTAACCGATCTACTGGAAGAAATGATTCTCATCCGACGGTTCGAAGAGAAAGCAGGACAATGCTATGGACTTCGTAAGATTGGCGGCTTTTGCCACCTATACATTGGACAAGAAGCTGTCTGTGTAGGTGCCTATGCTGCACTGGACAAAAAGAAAGATTACGTTTATACCACCTACCGCGATCACGGTCATGCCCTATCCGCTGGCATGGATCCGGGCGTACTGATGGCTGAACTCTTCGGCAAAGTCACCGGTTGCAGCAAAGGTAAAGGTGGATCGATGCACTTATTCGACGTCGACAAAAATTTCTACGGCGGACACGGTATCGTCGGAGCCCACATCCCTCTGGCAACCGGAACCGCACTAAAAATTAAATACATGGAAGAAGATGGCGTGGTCCTATGCTTCTTTGGTGATGGTGCTATTCACAATGGTGCTTTCCACGAAAGTGTGAACCTGGCCAAAATCTGGGATTTACCTGTGATCTTCATTTGCGAAAATAATCAATATGGCATGGGAACCGACTTCCGTCGCGTTTCATCTGTTGAAGATTTTTCCAAAAAGGCAGTCGGCTACGGCATCCCTGGCCAACAGATTGATGGTATGGATGTTCTGACCGTTTATGAAGAAATGAAAAAGTATGTTGATCTCGCTCGCAACGAACGCACCCCTTCGCTTCTGGAGATTAAAACCTACCGCTACGTCGGCCACTCCATGAGTGACCCAGCGACCTACCGAAGCAAAGATGAGCTTAAAGAATACAAAGAACAGGATCCCATTGTCATCCTGAAAGAAAAAATGATTAGCGAAAAAATTATTACGGATGAACAGTACAGCGAAATGGATGCGAAATATAAAGCCATCGCTAAAGATGCGGAAAAATTCGCTGAAGAGAGTCCTGAACCTGGATTAGAAACTTTACACGAAGACGTGTTTGCATAATTTTTGGAGAAACCAATGCGTGAAATTACCATGCGAGACGCTTTAAGAGAAGCGATCGATGAAGAAATGGCCCGAGACGAAACTGTCTTTCTTATGGGCGAAGAAGTTGCAGAATACCACGGTGCCTACAAAGTCAGTCGTGGATTATTAGATAAGTATGGCGCCAAACGCGTCATCGATACCCCAATTACCGAAAACGGATTTACCGGTGTTGGTATTGGTGCAGCGATGTCAGGCTTACGACCGATCGTTGAATGGATGACCTTTAACTTCGCATTCCAGGCAATTGACCAAGTCATTAACAACGCTGCCAAGACTCGCTATATGTCGGGCGGACAATTCAAAGTACCTATCGTTTTCCGTGGCCCCAATGGTCCGGCAGAATGGTTAGGTGCTCAGCACTCACAATCATGTGGTTCGTTCTATGCACACGTTCCTGGACTGAAAGTCGTTGCGCCATCAACGCCCTACGATGCCAAAGGATTGTTAAAAACCGCTATCCGTGATGATAATCCAGTTATCTTTATGGAAGGTGAGTTGGCTTACGGTAACAAGGGCGAAGTGCCTGAAGAAGAATACACTATCGATTTTGGTAAAGCCGATATCAAACGCCAGGGTAAAGATGTTACTATCATCACCTATGGCAACTGCATCAAACATGTCTTGCCTGCCCTTACTGAGTTAGAGTCTCGCGGCATTGATGCGGAATTCATTGACCTTCGCAGCTTGAACCCAATCGACGAACAAACCATTTACGATTCCATCATCAAAACCAACTGCTGTGTGGTTGTAGATGAAGCCTGGCCGATTGCCAGCGTAGGATCTTATGTTGCATGGCTCATTAGTAAAAACTGCTTCGATGAACTGGACGCCCAGGTAGAATTGGTTGCCAGCGAAGAAGTCCCTATGCCCTACAACCACACATTGGAATTGGCCGTTCAACCAACCGTCGAAAAAGTCATCGAAGCGGTTGAAAAAGTGATGTACCTGAATTAATTAAAAAGTAGGTCGGGTTTTACTCGACATTGATACCGGCGGGTAGAACCCGCCCTACCTTAAAGGATTGAATAAAAAGATGGCTGAAAAACTTCAGATGTTAGCGCTTTCACCCACCATGGAAGAAGGCACAATTGTCAAATGGCTTGTAAAAGAAGGTGACACGATTAGCGGCGGTGATGCACTTTGCGAAGTGGAAACCGATAAAGCAGTGATGGAATATGCCAGCCCCGCTGATGGCACCCTTTTGAAAATTGTTGTCGGTGAAGGTGGCGGAGCAAAAATTGGTGACGTCATTGGCGTTGCTGGCGAACCAGGTGAAGATATTGCAGATCTTCTAGCAGAGGCCTCTGCACCTGCAGCTGCCCCCGCGGCTCCTACCCCCGAAGCTAAACCTGCGGCCCCTCCTGCCGCACCAGCCCCTGCTCCAACTCCTGCAGCTGCGGCCCCAACGCCTACACCTGCACCTACATCAGTATCAGCTCCTCCTGCACCGGAAGGTAAGGATGGCAAAATTCGTTCAACCCCAATTGCTCGCCGCATGGCTGAACAACACGATCTGGATCTTCGTCAAATCGAAGGCTCAGGCCCACTGGGACGAATCACCAAACGTGATGTCCAAAAAGCGATAGACAATAACACGGCAAGAATAGTAGCAGGACAAGGTTCCGCAGCTCCTGCAGAAACCGTAACCATTCCAGTTTCCAATGCTCGCCGCGTGATTGCAGAACGCTTGACACAATCAAAATACAACTCGCCTCACTTCTACATGAAAGTGACTGCGATTATGGATGAATTGATGAATGCTCGTAAAATGCTAAACCAACGCATGAAATTGAAAGTCTCTTTCAATGCCTTCATCGTTAAACTTGTTGCAATGGCACTGAAGCATCACAAACTCATCAACGCCTCCTGGACCGAAGATAAAATCATCCAGCATGGTCGCGTTGATATTGCTCTGGCGGTTGCCTTGGAAGATGGACTTATCACCCCAGTGGTGCGCAACTGTGCCAACAAAGGTATTCTCGAAATCGACGAAGAACTGCAAGACCTCATTGCACGTGCTCGCGAACGCCGCCTGGATCCTTCTGAATACCAAAACTCAACCTTTACTATCAGCAACCTAGGGTCTTATGGCATTGAGGAATTTTCAGCAATTATCAATCCGCCAAACTCAGCGATCCTCGCATTGGGAACCACCCAACGTACACCGATTGTTGGTGAAAACGATGAAATCAAAATCCATTCAGCGATGCAGATGACCATGTCCTACGACCACCGCGTCATCGACGGCGTCGTCGGCGCAGCCTTTCTGACCGATCTGAAAGGCATGTTGGAATACCCTGTACAATCTTTATACTAAACTATCAATCCTAAAAAATTCTAAGCCATCTTAAATAAACAATTTGAGATGGCTTTTTTATTTAGAACAACACTTCCCTACGAAATAGAAGAATCTAAGAGCAACACCAAACCTTGCTTGATGCTAATCCTTGAGATTTTTTCTGTCCAAGCCAAATCTCTTTTTGCATTAATTTAAAAGATAAGGCTTTTGGACTTGAGGCTGAGGCTTGGGAGAAATAAATTCTTTCGTTGAGATATACTTGCAACGCTTTTTTAATTCTTTACTCGCGATTTTAGGATCCAGCATCGTCGCAAAGGTGTCCATTTTATAATTTTTGGCGTCAATGACGTCAAACGTCCCTGTTAACTTAATATAATAAATTCGTCCAGGCGTCACCGAAAATTGATAGTCCAGATTGTCTACTCCAGCCTGCTTGGGCCATCGCGTCGAAAACTGATGTATCCCCTCAGGTAAAAGAATTTTAGTATATCCTTTTTCTGGTAATTCTAGAACCGATTGCTTATCCACCAGAATTTCAGGGGCAATCATCCTTGGGTAAGCCTCCAGTCGATAAATATAGACCAATGCATACTGCTTTTGAGGCTTTGAAGACAAACCAAAGGAAGAATTATTTCCCGTGGTGCCTGAGCACCCATTAAACAACACCAAAACAACGACTAAAAAGAATTGCTGCAAGATACGAGGCATAAGCAACCTGAAAACCAATCAATACTTATATTTCTTATAGACATTAATGCACTGACAGGGATATTGGCCTAAAAACAGCATAAGCGTCAGTGTCGTACTGTCAGTATATATTTTTTTTACTGTTTAGCTACGATTTATTTTAGTTCATGACAGAAACTTATTGAATTTATACCACCTCCCTAATAAAAATTTGAGAATTCTTACAATTTGACATGATCATTAAATCAGATAAAATATTTGTAAACTTAATCATGAACCATTTGGGAAGTTTTCACATGAAACAAAGATTCGTTACTATTCAAATCCTTTGCTTATGCCTTATTTCATCGACCCTCTTGCTCACTGGGTGCGACACCGTGCCTATCAGTGGCCGGCGGCAACTGAATTATGTACCCGACAGCTATATAAATTCAATGAGCTTTGATTCGTATCGCGAGTTTTTGTCAAAAAGCAAGGTCAGCACCGACCCAAAAGGTACGGCCATGGTCAAACGCGTCGGTGAGAATATCCAAAAAGCCGTTGAGCGATACTTTGAAATGGAAAACCAAAGTGAATTGCTTGAAGGATACGAATGGGAATTTAACCTCGTCGATGACCCTGCAGCCAATGCCTGGGCCATGGCAGGTGGAAAAGTTGTGGTCTACACGGGTCTTCTAAAGATAGCCAAAACCGATGAACAGCTTGCCGTCGTCGTGGGTCATGAAATTGCTCATGCTGTCGCACGTCATGGCAGCGAACGATTAAGTCAGCAATTGATCTATACCTTCGGTGGTGTTGCACTCGATAAAGCCCTGGAAGATCAACCCGGAAAAACGAAAGAACTCATCATGACAGCTTATGGCGCTGGTGGTCAATATGGGGTATTACTACCTTATAGTCGCCTGCACGAAACGGAAGCTGATCATTTAGGTATGATTTTCATGGCACTTGCCGGCTACAATCCTGAAGCCGCAGTGAGCTTCTGGGAGAATATGTCCGCCAACAACAAAGGCAAAGAGCCGCCGGAATTTCTCAGTACCCACCCTTCTCACTCAACTCGAATTGAGAAAATCAAAGAATTTATGCCCAAGGCCATGTTCTACTATACTGGAAAGCCCAGATAGCCACTGGATGAATCTTCCTGCATGTGCCGATAAATATCTGCATGAAGATGATAAAGTGTTTATATCTGCTTTTAATACTGATATTCGTTGGCTGTAGCCAATCAAATCAGTATAAACCTCTTCCAACGATCAAGCCCGTCTGGAATCAGGCCAAACCGCAACCTATGGTTGCTCAATCCTCCACTGCTCCACTCCGATCGATGCAACTCCAGGGAAAAACCTTTGTCGTCGACCCAGGTCATGGAGGTAAAGATCCCGGAGCCGGTGAATTTGGCTTTTCCAGAATTCCTGAGAAAGTGCTGGTGCTTGATATCGCTAACAAAGTCGCTCAGAAGTTGCAATCCAAAGGCGCCACTGTTTACATGACTCGCTCTGAGGATATTTTCATTCCGCTGGATGATCGGGCTGCGATGGCAACGCAAACCAATGCAGATGCATTAATCTCAATTCATGTCGATGCCCATGAGAGTATTTCCATCAGTGGAGCAACTTTTTATATTGCGCGAAATGCATCTAAAACCAGCCAATCAATGGCTCGGAATCTTCAATCGACCTTTATCGATGCCGGGATTGCGACGCGTGGGATTCGCCGCAAGAACTTTCGGGTATTAGCTGCCCATAGCCGCCCTTCTATCCTCATTGAATGCGGCTACATCACTCACCAGAACGAAGCCAGACAACTCAACTCAGCAGAATACCGATCGATTCTCGCCAGCCTCATCAGCCGGGCGATTACGAAATCATTTTGATAATCTTAACGTTTATCCTATTCTACCATCCCCATCTCAACAAGTTGAGCTGAGGCTGCCACCCCGGATCTACAAGAAGACGTATCCAAGTCATTTCGATCGGAACGAAGTGAAACGGAGAAATCTATTAACGCTCCTTAATAAAACACGCCTAACCTATTCTAATGTCTTGAGATCTCTCCGCTCGGCTTTGCCTTCCGCTTTCACATGTTTCGGCGTGATAGGCGGTCGAGTGGACTTGGGAAACTTAGCTCCTTTTACTTGATGATCCCGAAACGCATGGGGCACAGCCCCACCCTACTCAAGATGGTGATTTGTGGCTTTACGGACGGGTAAATTCAAGGTAGACTCTTTGCAGGACCGATAAGTATTACATCGTGTGTCAATCATGCGATGTTTTCGGTTTTGGCCGGAATAGAATGGATTTTAACTGGCAGGATAGCAAACACTTATGAAAAAACGACGCTTCATACCCCGATTTGACGTCAAAGGCCCCAACGTCGTGAAAGGCATCCAACTCGAAGGACTCCGAGTGGTTGGCAAACCGGCCGAATTTGCCCGTAAATACTACGAGCAAGGCGCTGACGAAATCATCTACATCGACATTGTCGCCAGTCTCTACGAACGAAACAATCTCCTGGACGTGATTAAGGAAGCCGCATCACTGGGAATTTGCATTCCGATGACAGTCGGAGGCGGGATCCGTAAGCTAGAAGATATTACCCAAATCCTTCGTGCTGGTGCGGACAAAGTGGCGATTAATACCGCCGCGACGCGCAATCCTGACTTTATCAAACAAGCGGTCAAAATGTTTGGCTCGCAATGCATCGTCGGATCAATCCATGCCAAAAAACAACCTGAAGGCAACTGGGAAGCGTATGTGGATAATGGGCGGGAAGTGACCGGACTGAATGTCATCGAATGGGCACAACAACTTGCCGAGCTGGGCGTCGGCGAATTGCTTGTCACAAGCGTTGACAAAGACGGCACAAAAAAAGGATTCGATACCGAACTCATTGCAAAAATTACTAAACTGGTATCTATTCCTGTCATTGCATGCGGCGGCGCTAAGACGCCACAGGATGTCGCTGATTGTTTTACCCAAACAAACTGTGACGCGATCAGTTTTGCAACCATGTTGCATTACGATACGACTACGATTCAGGAAGTGAAAGAAACCTGCGCGAATCAAAACATTCTGGTTCGTCAAACCAAAGCTCCCAAGGAGATTATCGTAGAAGAACAACACAAAATTGACTTTTCTGTGATTGATTATGGCCTTGGGAACCTGCGAAGTGTTTTTAATGCATTTGAAAGCCTTGGTCATAATGTAAAAGCCATTAGCCAACCCAATGAAATTCTAGAATCTGAATTTCTCATCTTACCTGGTGTTGGTGCTTTTGGCGATGGCATGAAAGGCCTCAATGACCGTGGACTAATTGATCCTATTCGCGAATTTACCGATGCAGGCAACCCTATTCTAGGCATTTGCCTTGGTATGCAGCTACTCATGAGCGAAAGCGAAGAATTTGGATCACACAAAGGACTTAATTTAATTGAAGGTCGTGTAATTTCATTTGATTCCCAAGACGTCGTTAATGAAGACAATTATCTGGTACCGCATGTCGGCTGGAATAATCTTGTGATTCCTGATGGTCATTTATGGAACAACAGCTTACTAGAAGATATTCCAGAACATTCAGATGCTTATTTTGTCCATTCATTTAAAGTGATCCCCGACGACCCTCAATGGTCGCTGGCCAATGCAATCTATGGCAAACAGATCTTCTGCGCCGCAATAAAAAAGAACAACATTCTGGGCACGCAATTTCATCCTGAAAAAAGCGGATGCCTGGGCATGCAAATGATAGAAAAACTATGCCAACTTCATATAAAGGAAAATGACTATGTCTCAACCACTTGAAGCGTATTACGGATTGCCTAGCGAAGTAAAATTCTGCAAAAAGTGCGTAATGTCCAATCAACGCCCCAGTTCAAAATCAGAATTTAATCATGGCAAAGAAACCAAAACAGTTGCCATCAACTTTGATGAAAATGGTGTTTGTGATGCTTGCCGCTATCATGAAGTAAAAGCTCAAACAATTGACTGGTCTCAGCGAGCTAAAGAATTGGAACAACTTTGTGACAAATACCGTCGTAATGATGGTTACTACGACTGTGTCGTTCCAGGAAGCGGCGGTAAAGACAGCATCATGGCTGCTCATATCCTGAAATATCAATATGGCATGCACCCACTAACGGTGACATGGGCTCCGCACATGTATACCGATGTAGGAAAACGTAACCATCAAAAATGGGTCGATTCTGGTTTTGACAACATCCTATTTTCACCCAATGGAAAAGTGCATCAGCTACTAACGCGTTTGGCATTTAAAAACCTACTGCACCCTTTCCAGACATTCATTCTGGGACAAAAAAATATTGGTGCAAAATTTGCCGCACTCTACAATATCCCACTCGTTTTTTACGGTGAATCAGAAGCAGAATATGGCAATCCAATTGCAACAACTGTTTCTTCATTACGTGAAGCCAAATATCATGTGGGTGACAATTATGAAAAAATGATTCTGGGCGGCGTCTCTGTCAAAGAACTGATTGAAAAACATGCTGTACAACTTAACGAACTCAAACCTTACCTACCGATGGACCCGGATGAATTTGAACAAAAGCAAATCCAGGTTCATTACACAGGCTATTATGTTAAATGGGACCCACAAGAAGCCTATTACTTTGCTGTCGACAATAGCGGATTTGAAGCCAACGAACAACGTACTGAAGGAACCTATTCGAAATATAATAGTATTGATGACAAAGCAGACCCTTTCCACTACTACACGACTCGCATTAAATTTGGTATTGGCAGAGCGACCTATGATGCTTCTCAAGAAATTCGCAATGAAAAAATCACACGCGAAGAAGGCGTGGCATTAGTCAAGAAATTCGATCATGAATTTCCAAAAAAGTATTTTCCTGATTTCCTTGAATACATCAATATGTCTGAAGATGAATTCTTTGAAACGGTTGACAAAGCACGTTCACCTCACTTGTGGGTAAAAGAAGGCAGTGAGTGGAAACTTCGTCATACGGTCTACGAGGCTCAGCAGGCTGAAGTGGAAAGTATGAATAAGACAAAAGAAACGGTGTAATAGTTAGCTTTATGATTAGATTCAAGTAGGTCAGGCCATGCCTGACAGGTATTAAATTCAATATCAGGCATGGCCTGACCTACCATAAGACTAATTTCAGTAAATAAAAAAAGGGCAGGTTTTCAGGCCTGCCCTTTTCTATTCTTTATGTAAACCGTGACATTAGTCAGAGGTTTTGAATTTAACTTTACCTAATTCACCAGTGATGTGATCCTGGAAAGTATCCGTTGCCAGTGTATCAGGATTGATGTAGGTATCAGCATTTCTCAGAATCTCTTTGATCGCTCCGTTGGCAACAATGTCACCAAGAACTTCTTCGATCAAGATTCGATCAATACCGCCAGCGGTACTGGTAATCGTGGCATCTTCACCCAAGCTACCCGTTGAAGAAATCGTACCTAACTTGGTATTGGCAGTAATATCACCTAAGATATCACCAAAGATGTTCACCGTTTTAATACCCAGATCAGCTGACAATTCACCTAACAGGTCACCGTCGTTGGTTGCTGAACCAATCGTCACGGCTTTGATTGAACCATCCACATTCATGGTTTCAACATCCCAGTCACCACCAGATCTCACGGTACCCACTTTACCTTTGCCAGAGCCGGTTACAGCAATCATGTCAGAGGTGACATCCCCTTCAACATCAATCGTCTTAATGCTCTTAACAGCGGTTAAGTCGGCACTCATGTTACCATCGACATCGACAGCACCAATCGCACCTTTAGCACCAGAGGTTGTCACAGAACCATCAAAGTTACCTGAGACATCAAGCCCTTTGACGCTTGTGGCTGTAATATCAATGTCAGCATTACCTGTCACATCAACAGCACCAACTGAACCTTTACCGCTCGATACAATCAAATCACTATCAGTAACATCACCTGTGATATTAACAGACTTGATACTACCCGTTGTGATATTTAACCCATCAACAGAACCTGTTACATTAACAGCACCCAGAGAGGCTTTCGCTCCTTGAGTGGTGATATCAAACTCATTGACATTACCTGTGATGGTTAATGCTTTGATGGTTTCAGTGGTAATTGAACCATTGCTGACATTACCATTAATGGCAAGTGATTTAAATGAGGTTGCATCAAAATCACCATTCAAGCCACCGATGGTTGCAGCCCCGACAGCACCATTGATATCAACATTATCGACAGAACCATCAACCGTAATTGTTTTCACAGCACCATCAACATCTATACTATCAACGCTACCATCAACATCAATCGTACCAAAGCCTGTTTCAGCGATATCGATTTCATCAATATTAACAACACCGTCACCATTAACTTCGGTTACATTTACCAGTAACTTGCCGCCAGTAGATCCACCCGTCACAGCAATACCACTCAGGTCAGATCCTTCAGCAGAACTACCGTTAAAGGTTAGTTCAGCAGATCCACTACCAGAGTATTGAACATTAACGACATCACCATCTGAATCGGTAAAGCTAAAGCTGCTGCCAGCACCAACGGTTTGTGTTAATGCCTGAACCGCTTGACCGGTTAAGGTAAACTGCATTGCAGGCGTATCTAAATCATCACTATTAACAGTCATTGTATCAACAAAACTACCGTTTGCGATTGGGTCAAATGTAATATTAGCAGAAACGGTTTCACCTGCAGCGATAGTTAATCCATCTAAGGCCGCACCTGTTAAACTAAATGGCGAATCTGTTTCACCGAAAGTGATTGAACTGATTGTCAATGTGCTGGTTCCCGTATTAACAAGATTAATCGGGAAGGTTGCTACTTGACCATTTTCACCATCATTGATCGCTTGTCCAAAGTTTACGGTTGGATCAACCGCATTTTCAACATCCGAATCGGTTGGTGTTAAGTCAACCACCAGGTTACCTTCTGTTGAAGAACCAGCCAGATTAATCACGGTTGTGGTTTCATCTGGATCATTACTGGTTAATGTCAAGACGGCATTCAAGCTACCACTTTCAATTGGTTTGAAAGCCACTTGAATACTACGTTGGCCATCAGCGGCAATGCTGTAGTCATCGCTGGTCTTATTGGCCAGGTTCGCAAAAACAAGTTCAAAGTTGTCGGCATCATCACCAGAAATCACCGCAGAGGTCACTGTCAGTGATGATGAGCCATCGTTGTTGATCAAGAAAGTCTTGATAGATTCACCGTCAACATTGGTATTATCAAATGTCAGCGTACTCAGAGCAGAAGCACTGGTGTCGGTGACATTAATATCTGGCTTGGAGGAGCTGACAGAACCGGTACCGGTCAATGTCATTGCATAGGTTCCTTCGTCGCTGTCATCATTGTTCAGCGTCAAGGTGGCATCACTATAAAGTTGTGTTGCCGTCGGCGTAAATGTGACAGCTATTTCTTTTGACTGACCGGCAGGAATCGTCACACTTCCTGAAGAACCATCAACCCAGGCTGTCGTAAAGACAGAACTATCGGTACCGCTTAGTGCGACACTTGAAACTGTCAGGTCAGAACCACCGATGTTCAAGACATCGATATTAAAGGTTAATGAAGTACCTACTGGCGTGGTACCGAATGACAAATCATCATCATTGGCACCTGCGACTTCTTCAACTACAACGATTTCAGCAGGTGAACCATTGGCTAGAATCGCACTACTTGGCAAGGCCAATGGATCCAGATCTACAGGTGTCACTTCAACAGTAGGTTGCTGTGCGGCTGCTGTTGCAGTTAACAGAGGTGTTACAACATTCATTTCATAGCTGCCGGTAGAGCCCCAACCATTGACATCAATATAATAGGTTTGACCAGCAACCAACCCAGTCAGAGACAAGGTTTCACTTTCGCCTGCACCATTGGCATCAACCGATGTAATCGCTGTACCAGCACTATCGAGCACTTTTAACGAAGCATTAAGAGTGCTGTCCGTGTCTGTTGCCTTCAGCGAAACGGTTGCAGTGCCATCCGTATCTGCAGGAGCGATGAAGCTATAGAAATCACGATCTTCACTGTCAGTAACTGACAAGTCAATCAACTTCACACGATCATCTTGGATTTCTAATGGGAAGGCAGATACATAACTTTCGTTAGGTTCTGACAAGTCACCCGCAGCTTCATTGCCATAATTGAATTCAAGACTGTAAGGTCCAGTGGTATCATTTTTACCAGAGACAGAAACAAACAACTGTTGACCACCGGTTAAGCCATCAACACTGATCGTTTCATTTTCATTGACACCATTACGATCTGACATTCTTAATTCAGTTCCATCTGCATCAAAGACCTGAATAGTTGCATCCAAGGTTTCTGAACCGAATAGCTTAGCTTCAAGGCTGGTGTTGCCTTCAGGAACCGTAATTGAATAGTAATCAACATCATCTTTATGGATCGATGGATCACTCAGAACAGTTTTTGTTGTTGCTTCAGCACCAGCGATATCTTCGTTAGGTTCGAAAGTATCAGGCAATTGTGCATCTTCAAAATCAACATCCAGATCATAGCCACCAGTACTACCTGCCCAAGCTGTGACTTTAACGAAGTAGTTATCACCAACGTCGCCTTCAATGATCAGGCTTTCAGCACCATCGGCACCCGCGGCATCGCTGCTAGCAACCAGGTTGCCCTGATCATCGTAGACTTGCAACACAGCATCCAAGGTTGGATCTGGGTTCAAATCAATTTCAACGGTACCATCTGAGGTCGCAGGAATCGCGAATTGATAGAAATCGGTATCATCAGCTGTGTGAATGTTTGGATCTTCCAGTTCAACATCTTCGCTACCTAGATATTTCGCATCATCTTGCGTTTCATTGTTTCCGCTGCCTTCATGAACGTCACCTGCGGTGCCTAATCCCATTTCAACATCAATGGTATATTCACCGAAAGATTCACCCATAGGTTTAACCATGATAGAGTAGGTTCGTCCTGGAGCCAATTCAAAAGTACTGAAGACTTCTTCACCACCAAAATCAGGGCTCACATCAGAACCACCAATCAAGGTACCATTATTATCATAAACCAGAACCGCGGCATTCAAGGTTTCATCCGGATCAACAGTGATTCGGCCAAAACCATTCGCGGTTGACGGGGTTGTAAATTCAAAATAATCAACATCATCATTATTGTGAATCGATGCTGAGATTTCATCGACGGTTGCTGTAGTATTTCCTGATGCAGCGAACTGTTCACTTGCTCCGCTATTCACGGTCATGGTTGTTGCCGTTCCAGTCGTGTTATCAGGTTCGTTGCTATCTGGATTGACAGTAACCGTTTTGACTTTCAATGGATTCGTTGAGTAAATCGTATTGTTGGTTTCTGAGGTTTCATCCACATCATCAAAACGATCTACGACCATTGCGATATAGTAATCACCATCTTCAACATTGGCAGGAACAGACAAATCTGTCATCGTCCAGTTGACATTACCCGCCGTCAATGCTGTGATGCTGCGACTACCTAATAAAGTATCGTTGGTTGTATCAACTGAGGTGTTGGTACTGGTTAGATAGAAGTAGACATCGAAGTTTGTGGTATCAATCGATCCATAGTTAGAGACAGAGTTGAAAGCTTCAAATGTTTCACCCGCTGCGACCTGTGGAATACCAGAAATTTCCAGTGCAAACAGGTCAGACTTGCCACTACCAATATTGATGGTGGTTTGCTGTTGGTTATTGGTTTCATCACTTTCTTTCAACGCATCATCTGAATCCGCAACGATAATTAATTGGAAATCACCGTCACGACCAAATGGGCTTGATTCAGGTAAGATTAAACTTAAGTTACCTGTAGTGCCATCGACATCTTCCACAGAGAATTCAGTTAATTTAGAAGCACCAACTGTGGTACCATCTTGTGATAGATATACAGCCGCTTTGATCGAACCATCGATTTCACCGCTACCATTCAATTGATAAGTTGCTGTGACGGTATCGCCCCAGTTTGCGGTTGTATCACCTGTAATACTGATAGCTGAGACATCGATGGTAATAGGTTCTTCTAATGTGATGTTACTGAACGAAAGTACTTTGTTGTTTTCAGAGGTTTTCTCTTCAACAGCACTGTCAGAATTCACTCGCATTTCAACACTGAATGTTTGACCAACAGAACCAGACAACGATTCAGGAACGGTCAAGGTCACTTCACCAGCATCAAATTCACCGCCACCCAAACTTGCCAGATTACGAGAACCTAACAATGTTTCAGTTTGCGTTTCATCATTGCTGATTAGATAGAAATCAACAGTAAATGCACCAGCAGCACTGGTACCTGAGTTGTA
>JANQJS010000015.1 GCA_028281535.1 Sedimentisphaerales bacterium
GGGTAATCCAGGTGGTAGCAATAGCACCTGGCAATCAGGTACGAGTTACACAGATACCGGCTTGACTCCGCTTACCCTTTATTCGTATACCGTTGCCGCACGTGACAGTTTGGGTAACACCACCACGGCTTCTGCCGCAGCGAATGCGACAACCCCGGATGTACCCAGTAGCAATATTTTATTAGAAACCGGTGTGGTCAACGGCGTGGGTAGTAGTTGGACCACTGTAAACTTGGGTAGCAGTTATAACTCTATGGTTGTCGTTGCCACGCCAAATTATACCAATACGTCAGCTCCGGGAACTGTTCGAATCCAAAATGCCTCTGGTAATAGTTTCCAGGTTCGCTTGGATGGTTCTTCGACAGCGCCAGCAGCTTCAGATATTTACTACATGGTGGTTGAAGAAGGTGTGTACACGGTAGGCACAGATGGCGTGAAGATGGAAGCGGTGAAATACAATTCGACAGTCACTTCTAACAATAACAGTTGGGTTGGTGAAGCCCGCAGTTATGCAAATAGTTATACCAGTCCTGTGGTCCTTGGTCAGGTGATGAGCTATAACGATGCGGGTCATGTAGAATTCTGGTCTCGTGGCAGCAGTCGTCAAAATCCACCAAGTAGCAGTGCCTTGCAAGTCGGCAAAACGGTTAATGAAGATCCAGATAATGCTCATGCCAATGAAACCATCGGTTACATTGTACTTGACTCAGGTAATGGTGCGATTGACGGTGTGAATTATGCAGCGGGTGTGACCAGTGATGGTGTTGCCGGTGTGACGAATGCTCCGCCATATGGTCGTCCAGTTTCTGGATTAAGCGGTACCGCTTCAATTGGTGTTGCTTGCCTGACTGCGATGGATGGTGGTAATGGAGGCTGGGGTGTATTCTACGGATCGAATCCGATTTCGAATACCAATATCAATCTCGCGATTGATGAAGATCAGTTAAATGATACAGAACGTAGCCATACGGGTGAACAAGTAGCTTACATTGTTTTTGAAGATCAAGCTGGTGGAGATACGACTCCTCCAACACCTAATCCAGCTACGTTTTCATCAGCACCATCAGCCTCAAGTAGTAGTGTCATTAATATGACCGCAACGACGGCGTCTGATCCATCGGGGCCTGTTGAATACAACTTTGATAATACCAGTGGAAGTCCTGGTGGTACGGATAGCGGCTGGCAAACCTCAACCAGTTACTCAGACACCGGTTTGAGTGCAAGTACGCAATATTGTTATACTGTTCAATCACGTGATAGTGTAGGTAACACAGGTGCAGCATCGAGTGCATCATGTGCAACCACACAAGCAGGTGCGGACACGACACCTCCAACGCCCAATCCTGCTACGTTTGCTTCTTCTCCAGCAGCGACAAGTTCAACAGTTATTGCGATGACGGCAACGACAGGTAGTGATCCATCTGGGCCGGTTGAATATTTCTTTACAGAAACATCTGGTAATCCTGGTGGTAGTAATAGCACGTGGCAGACCTCAACCAGTTATAGCGATGGTGGCTTAACGCCAAGCACGCAATATTGTTATACCGTAACGATGCGTGACAGTGCGGGTAATGTTGGTAGTTCATCGAGTGCATCATGTGCAACGACCCAGGCGGCTCCAGATACGACACCTCCAACGCCGAACCCCGCAACCTTTGCGACCGCTCCGAATGCAACAGGTCAAGCCTCGATTAACATGGTTGCGACTGCGGCCAGCGATCCATCGAGTCCAGTTGAATATCAATTCAACGAAACGACGGGTGGCCCTGGTGCCACTGATAGTGGATGGCAAACCTCTACCACTTATAACGATACTGGTTTGACGGCAAGTACTCAATATTGCTATCAAGTTCGTAGTCGCGATAGTGTAGGTAATACGGGTAGTTATTCTTCAGCTTTGTGTGCGACGACTGATGCGCCTCCAGGTGGTAGTTGGACAAAAGTAGATGGTAATGCTGCTTCGTATATAGGTACTTGGGAAACCGTTACGGCCTATCCGGCGGCTTATCAAGGTACGACGCAATGGGGGCTATCTGGATCATTTACTTATAACTTTACCGGAACTGGTGTTCGTATTCATACCTGGGATTGCGATGGTGGAACGATTAACCTGACCATTGATGGTCAGTCTGTTGGATCTATTACTACCACAGGTAATTGTAGTACGAGTGTCCTGAAGTATGAAAATACGTCATTGTCATCAGGAAGCCATACGCTAGTGGGTACCATTTCCAGTGGTGAAGTGGAAATTGATGCTTTTGAAGCATTTAATTAACAGAGAGTGATTTTGGTGTTTTATATCAAGAGCAAGGCCTTAATTATTTAGGGTCTTGCTCTTTAGCTTTAAAATTGTATCTAAAATTAGATACTTTGCTTTGTTCGCATGATACGCACACTTCTGCTCATTTTTCGTCAAATAACGCACTTTAACGATTTATAAAGTGGTAAATATCGCACTGAGTGGTATGTTGTATTGAGTGGCTATCGTTTTTTGGGGGAGAAGTAGAAGCATTCTGGTTTTATTCCATTGGATTATTGGACGGTTGAGATTCCTAAAATCGATATTGAGGTATGAAGAGTGAATTTTCACCATAAACGCATTTTTCAGAAAATTAGTTGACTTCGCGATCGATTAATTGGGAAATAATAAGGTTTTATGGACGTTTTGTACTATATTGAGGAAATTAATCCATTTTCTTTTTTAGAAATTCTTCTTTTGTTCTATTTAATGAGTAGAGGATATTTATGACGGAAAAAAATAATGAAATAAATACCGATGTCAAACCAGAGGATTTTGTCCGCCTTTTGACAGAAAACTTTGCCAGGATATACACCTATATTTACGGTTTGATTGGCAGTCATCATGACGCAGAAGACGTTATGCAGGAAACAAGTAACGTCTTATGGCGAAAGTTTTCTGATTATCAAACGGGGACGAATTTTTTAGCTTGGGCTTTAACTATCGCTTATTTTCAAGTATTGGATTTTCGTAAACGAATGAAGTATCGACGTGTACGACAATTTGACCAGGAGGTTTTAGAAAAGTTAAATCAAGATGCGCAAGCAAAATCAGAAAATGTCGATGCCTATATTCATTGGCTCAAGCACTGCATTAAAAAACTAAAAGAGGAAGATCGTTATTTAATTACATTGCGATTTGTTGATGGGCAGACCGTGAAAATGATTGCAGAGAATATTTCGCAATCCGTGCAAAACATTCATTACCATCTTCGTAAAATTTATGATTCTCTTCGACAATGTGTTCATGTAAGTATGAAGTCGGAGGGTAAGGGATGAATCGTAATAATAAAGACGCTGTATTAAAAGAAATTTTAATAAAATACTATGATGATTCTTTAACAGATAGCGAATTTCAAGAATTACAGTCGCAGTTAATTTCAGACTCGAAAGCACGTGAAATTTACTGGGATTATACAAAAATTAATATCGCGATTAATAAAAACCTTGAAAAATCATTTGATGATATATTAGATAATAATCAATCTTTCTTATTCCTAGATGAAGCCCTTAAAGAAAGTATGATATTGGAATTACAAAGTCGTCGTGAGATCGAAGAAACTATCCGCAAAAAAACGAAGAGGATTGCAGAAAATAAATTAAAAGAGTATTTAGGTTCTGCGGTAAAAGATCACCATGAAATACATACTCAATCCAGAATTACGAAGCAACCTATTTTGCATTCGAGTGCTTTTCGAGCGATTGCTGCATGCTTAATTGTCGGTTTATCTCTCTGGTTGTATTTTCAGACAACCTCGAGTGTTCAAGTCGCCAAAATTACAAATTCTTATCAAGCTAAATGGGCCGTTGAACCAGATAAAATTATACATAATAGCGAGTATCATTTAATCAGTGGTTTGGCAGAAATCGAGTTTAATGATGGGGCGAAGGTCATACTCGAAGGTCCTCTTGAGATTAAACTTGAATCGGCTAATGGGGCCTTTTTAAAACAGGGTAAGCTTGTGGCGTATATACCGTCACAAGCTAAAGGGTTTACTCTGAGGGCCCCAAATGTTGAATATGTCGATTTGGGAACTGAGTTTGCCGTTAAAGTACTACCGGATGGTTCCAGTGAATGTCATGTTATACAAGGATTGGTCCAGATCAACGCAAATCAAACGGTTGAAATAAAAGCAGGTCAAGCCAAAGGGGTTTTGTCTGATGGTAATGTCATTGCAAAAGATTACAGCCGTTCAATGTTTTTTAATCAACTTCAGCCTGGTAATATCCAGCCAAATTGGAAGGCATATGAGAAGGCGATCTTAGCATCAAATCCATCAGGGTTTTGGGATTTTGAAGGTCCCCAAAATGAAATCAGAAATAATGTTAGAACATCTACATATCGTGCCGAGTGGGTTAGTGAGCATTCTAAAACTAGACAAATACCTAAGCAGACAGAGAATCGAAATACTTTTTTAGATCTGGATGGTGTAGCGGGATATTTCTCATTGAATGAATCAACACATAATCTAAATGGTTATACATTAATGTTTCATTTATGGTTGGATCAGATTAAGCCACAATATATTCTAAGGCAAATAAACCCGGGGGATAATCAAACGTTTTATTCACGTCAATTGGAAATGGATAAAGATGGCATATTGCAATTATCTGGCAATTGCCTTCGAAATAGCGAGGCAAATCCTAACTTATTATTAAACTGTGAGATTCAACATGAAAAACCCGGTCTTCAGGAACAAAATTGGCATCATGTGGCTATTACGATATCTCAAGATTGGCTAGTGATGCGTATGTATGTCAATGGCCAATTATATAGTCGAGCTGTGACATCGAAGCAAATGCCGTTTGAATCTGACTTTGCTGATATATTGTTTGCATATAAACCTACAAGTAGTCCCACCGAAGTAATGCAGGGGGCGATCGATAACGTTGTTTTTTATAATATGGCTTTAACTAGTTCTGATATTAATGCTATGTATAAAAAAACTCAATAAAGGTAGTGTGTATTTTACATAATAACTAATAATTTCAAATGATGGAGTCTTGGCTACAAAAGCTTAATTGTTATTTTTCTCATTAAGCTTTAAAAAAGTGTACCAGTAAACAGTTTTTGCAGGACCGTGCTGGCACACTTTTAGAGTATAGCATGAGGTTTTTTTGCGCCTCATGCCTACCTCATTATATCTTCAGCTCCAGAATTTTCAATATCTGTATTTTTGTCATTGTGAGTGTTTTGTGTTGTGAAGTAGTTGTTGCTATCAAGTGAAATGAAAGGAAATGGAGAAAAAAATGGACATACCTAAAATATTTAAAAACTATATAATTTGCGGAGGTTCTATGAAGACTAAATTACTTTGTGGGATTTTCCTAATGGCTATTTGTTTCTTTCAAGGCGAAGTGAATGGGCAAGCTTCGACGCAAGGTTCATGGACATCCCCGGTTAATGTCGGTACCGAAGGGATTCACTCTGGTGTGTTCCATACTGGTGATGTGATTTATTATCCCTTTCGAACGAATGAGGTCGGATTTACCACGCCACCGGCTTATATTTTTAATCCAGATAATCCATTAGCAGGTGTAACGCGGCCCACGACCAATACAAACTTCTTTTGTGCTGGTATGACCATGCTTGCTGATGGTCGATATCTCATGAACGGTGGTGTCGATAACAACGCAATACAAGGTATCGTTGACACCTGGGCTTATAATCCAGCGACCCATCAATGGGAAGTGTTAGCCAATATGAAAAAGAAACGTTGGTATCCTTCCACGATTATGTTAGGCAATGGTATGCTATTTAATATTGGTGGAACGTCTCCAGACACGGTTTGTGCCATGAATGCCGAAATCTATGATCCTGGCACAAACACCTGGACGAATCTTAATAATGGCAATAATATCCCCGGTTTCGAACAGGAAGAGTGGACCGTTTATCCCCGTATCCACCTTTTGCCTGATAATCCAGGTGCCGGTATCTACCGTATTTTACAAACAGGGACTTTTGCCGATACACGAATTTGGGAAGTCAATACAAATACTAATACGATTGCCTTAGGTCCAGTTCAGCCTGGCCAATGGGCAAATCTCCCTGAATTAGATCCTAACCCCTGTGTAGGTGCAGGCGGACAACCCTCAAGAATTCGGTACTATAATCTGTCGGTTCAATTACAGGATGGCCGCTACATGGTCATTGATGGGCTTCATGGTATCATCGCATCAAATGGAAGTGAACGTGAACAGATTTTAAACTTCAAAGGGACTGATTTTCTAGATCTATCTCAACCCAGCCCACAATGGGTATCAGGACCACTTAAGCCTGGTACTGAAACACAATATCAGGATGCGGTATTACTACCGGATGGTCAGGTCTTAGTGGTTGGTGGTGGTGCTAATGCGACAGAAGCACTCTTTAATCCAGGTAGCAATAGCTGGTCGACTGTTGCTCAGATGACGGTTAATCGCGAATATCATTCCAGTGCTTCTCTTTTAGCTGATGGTCGTGTGTTGATGTCAGGTGGTGAGAATGCGGGTATTTACTCTGGGCCAGGTCTGGGTGCAGAAAGTTCACACATTGAAATTTATTCACCACCTTATTTATTTAATGGTAACCGTCCTGTCATTAGTTCAGCACCTACTACCGCTTCCTATGGTCAAAATCTGAATGTGCCCTATACATCGACCGGTGGTTCAATTACTAAAGTTGTTATCCATCGTCCCGGCGATTATACGCACTGCTTTAGCTATAATATGATTAGTGAACCGGTGAACTTTGTTGATAATGGTTCCTCACTAACGGTAACAGTTCCTTCAAATCCTAACGTCATTCCTCCAGGATATTATTTGCTCTTTATTCTTTCAAATAATGGTGGTGTTGAAGTGCCTTCGGTAGGTCAATGGATCAATATTTCTGATAGCGGTCCTCCGGTTGATACCAACCCGCCAAGTCAGCCTTCGATTGCTTCATTTACGGCTGTGACAGAAAGTACACTTACAGTTAATTCGACTGTTTCCACCGATCCTGAAGGTAGTAATCCGGTACAATATCAATTTGATGAAACCTCCGGTAATGCCGGTGGAACGGACAGCGGTTGGCAAAGCAGTACCGCCTATACGGATAGTGGCTTGAGTGGTTCCACGCAATACTGCTATCGCGTTCGCAGTCGTGATAGTGCCGGCACACCAAATGTAACCGGTTACTCCAGCACGTCATGTCAAACGACGAATGCGGCCCCTGATACAGATCCACCGACCCCGAATCCAATGACGTTTGTATCCGCTCCGTCGGCGATTGGTGATGCCGTGATTACGATGACGGCCACCACGGCCTCTGATCCAAGTCCAGTGATTGAATATCAATTTGATGAAACCACTGGTAATCCAGGTGGCACGGATAGTGGCTGGCAAATCAGTCCCCTTTACTATGATCTGGAATTGAATGCAGGAACACAATATAGCTATCGTGTTCGTGCACGTGATGGATTAGGAAATATTGGTAGCTATTCAAGTGCCTCCAGTATTTCGACAGCTCCAGAAGATGGCTTTGTCGATGTGTCCGTTGGTCCAGGTTTAACTTTTAACCCAGCCAATATCACCATTAATGTTGGTGATACGGTTGAATGGACCTTTATCGATGGTGGTCATAATGTTTGGGCCGGTCAGTCAGGCGCACATAATTTCTTTAATACTAATCCAACCCAGATATTATTTGCTTCGTCAGCGGATCCCACCACAACCAATCCTTCTGGATTTGTTTACTCCGCAACGTTTGATCAAAGTTTTTTGGATAACTCTACCGGTGATGGATCCTCCGCTAATATTTATAACTACCATTGTCATATTCATACCACGACTCTGATGAGTGGTCAG
>JANQJS010000028.1 GCA_028281535.1 Sedimentisphaerales bacterium
CTAGCTTATCCCTGTTAATTTGTGACAATGAATAACTAAGATTCGTCTCTTCTGGCAAACACCACAATTCAGAAACAAGACTGAGGCGTTCAAACCCATCAAGATTTTCAAACATCTTGACCAAGTGTGAATCTTCGTAATAATTGATATTATCTAATAATTCTTGATTCATCAACCCAGCCCAATCACTACTACTTGAATAATCTGATGTTGTTAGCCGATCCAGGTTGTCATAACTATACTTGTCATACCTTATTGGATTTAAATGGCCATACTTAAGACGACGACGATGACCATTATCATCATAAGTATACTCAAAATCAAGAACTTCTGAAGGATTGGAGGGTGTATTTAGAATCCGCGTTAATTGACCATAATTATTATAACTAGAGTCTATCGCTAAATTTGCATCGGCAAAAGAGATTTTCTTATTTCGATTGCCAATATAACTATATTCAGCAACTTCATATTCAGCTTCAAGACCATTATTTCGAAAGACCTTTTTGATTCGGCCTAATGGATCACGCTCATAACGAGTCGTTTCATTTGTAACATAATTAAATTGTTGCAATAAATATCCTGCCTGATCATATTGAAAACTCGTAAGAAAAAATGGATTGGAAAAATACTGTGACAATTCACCGATAGGCTGTCCATGGCTACTATAGCCTTTCTGCGAATAACTGACTCGCTGACCATCCACATATTTAGTAGCGACAATTGCGCGTCCTAAACCATCATAAGTAAAATTCTCTGATACATCTGGTTGTATTGCATGGACAAATGATTTATTTAATAAATTCCCTAGGCCATCATATGTATAGTCTGTTACATAGCTCCGCTGATCAGTACGTTTTTTAACACGACCTAAATGATTATATTCATAATTTATTTCTGTATTATCAGGGTAAGTTATGGTTAACACCTGTCCCAATTTATCCAACGCATAGTTTGTTGTTTGGCGAGTTAAGACATCCGTATCATCACGTGAACCTGTGACTGAAATCTGGCGACCAAGCCGGTCAAAGCCAAATTCTGTCACTTGATTTAAACCACCCAAATCCGATGTTGCTTTGACCTGTTGGCCAAGTGCATTATACTCCGTTTTAGTAATAATGCCTTTAGGATTGGTCACCTTGGTACGGTTATTCCTGGCATCATATTCAAAAGCTGTCGTCAAATATAAATTGGGATATATGGGGTCAGGTAACACCCGCTGTTCTTGTAAACGACCAAATGTGTCATAGGCATAATCAGTTGTGAGAATCAAATCATTTTGGAGTGGATCCGGATTAATATCAATCTGACCTCTGCGTGTTATTTTATTGCTGGTATTATAAAAATGAAAGGTCGGATTACCCAGTGGATCAATCACTTTTTTGATACGTCCCAACTCATCATACTCGTAAGTTGTTAGTGATTGTAAAGCAGGATTGCCGCCATAATAAAAGATCTGACTTGTCAGCATTCCGGGATATGGTTGAGATTGCGAATCATACCCATAATCAGTCACCTGATCCACCGTTATATCAATGGCTAAATTAGAAGAAGCATCTACCATGCGGGCTTGCCTTTTTATGCTACCAAGTCCATTGTATTCTGATCGTGTTTGTGACAAAGCAGTATCATCATTTTCATTGCCTGGCGTTCCTTTATGATCATACGCAACTTGCTTGATGGTTTGCCCCAGGCTATTAAAGCTGCGAACCTGGTAATGCCCTTCAGCATCAATGGATTTATACACTCGACCAAGGGCATCATATTTATTTTCTACGATAAGTGTATTCGGATCAAGAGGGTCACGCATCATTTTTTCGAGTTGGCCCTTATTATTATAGACATAATGCAACTGCTGGCCCAGCGGATCAATAACATAATCCGTGCGCCCCAATTCATCATAATACGTTTCTGTGACAATATCATGAGTCTCTATCACATTAGGATCAACGCTGCCTGGTCCCTCTTGGACCGTTTTAATAACTTGACCAGACACATCGTAATAATTAATGGAAATTTGATCTTTAGAATCATCTTGGGTTATTAGATTATCCCGTCGTCGTGTTCGCCATCGCCTACCTAATTGATCATATTCATATTCCGTTATTGCCATAACAGAAGAGCCGGTCTGGATATCATTGACAGTTTCTCTGCTCACTTGGCTTCCCAAGGCCATATCATACTGATAAATTGTCTCAGATAGATTTGAAACCGTATTTCCCTGTACCACTTTTGTTAATCGATCAAACTCATCATAATGATTTGTGGTTTTTGTATTATCAGGATTGATCTGTTCTTTCAAATTACCATTAAGATCATAAACATATTCCGTCATTGCATAATTTGGATCACCGCTATGACCTACAATTGCATATTTCGTCATGCCGCGGCCATCCAGGAGGGTTCGATTCCAAGTTCCCATGGGTGAAATAGTTTTTTCAATCTGGCCTAGAGGGTTATATTCATAGGTAGTCACCAACGCCAAACCATCAGCATCTTGCGTAACGGTTTTACGACGACCATAGGTATCATAGGTATAGCTTTCACGAATCCAACTTGACGGAGAATCAATAGTAAAAGACTGTGTATCAACGGCCGTTTTTTTATGTTCTAAACGTCCGGTTCCTGGTTGATATTGATATTTGGTTTGACTAAAGACTTTAGGAAGATCTGAAGGATCATAGGCCACTTCAGAATCAAGCTGACCTAAAACAGTATACAATGTCCCACGAATCACACCATCAGGCGTAGTGGTTTTTATCTGCTGGTTATATTGATTGTATTCATAATACGTAACTATATTATTGACCAGATCATTAAAATCACCATTGAAATGATCATAACGGCGTATGAGATTGCCATCATCATCATATTTGAATCCCGTTTTGACTAATAACACATTGCCAAGCGTATCATATTGATGCTCTTCAATGACTCGTTGATGATTATCGTAAATATAATGTGTTTTCAATCGCCCTGTGACAACCAATGGCTGTTGTGGATCAGGCTCGATGCGATCTTTAATCAAACCTTCCCATATGGGTGTCGATGAATCATAATAGGTATAATCTGTGCGAGCTCCACGCTCATCAATCGTATAATCGATATTATCACCATTATAATAATAAGACATCTCAGTAATCGCAGGCCCTGCGGCTGTGCTACGCTGTCGCGTAGTAACTTTTCCAGTGACAGAATCATAGTTTGTGATTTGTTTACTTCCATTTGGAAGCGTCACAACAGATTGTGTTAATTGACCACTTCCATTAATGGTGCTGGAATATTCAGTAATTGAGAAAATACCGGTAAAGTTGGGATCTGTCATATTAGGATCGATCTGCAAATCATGATAGGAAATCTCCTGGAACAAATTCCCACTGCTATCATAAATTTTCTTAGAAGCTATATATTGGCTTGCGTTAACAAAATCTTTTTGAGTTACATCAAGATCATTTTCCGTCGAATGAACCCATTCTCTGACTTTTTCTCCTCCATTGTCATCATCGCCCAGCGTAAATCTAATTAAGCGATCACTGGTATCATATTGATAACTTTCATAGACCACACTGCCATCACCACTTTTGACTTTACGAACCAATGGCTGGCTGCCTATAGATGAATTTGTATATTCATATGAACGACTTTCTCCACCGCTGCAAGCACCACATCCATGCGTATAACTGAGAAGTAAACCTGTAACAGGATCATACTCAGTATCTATCCAGCGACCAGCAGTAGGCGTACCTGGCGGATCAACATGACCACCGACATCTGCATTCTCACCTGCCCATATACGACTAACCATATTATTAGTATCGTAACTGTACCAAATACGATCACCATTTGCAGCTTGAATATAATCCAACAAATTGCCATTGTAATAATAATCTTGTTCATTAGGAGTTTGTGATTGATATGTAACCTTGTCTAAAGTTAATTTTCCTTGCGTAGCATCCAATGCATCTTCAACCGTAACCCAGGGACCACCTGATATTGAATAATGATAACTATACCCAAGAGGATCCGTTGCAACAAAAGAAACACTGTCATATTGACCCGAAATCCCTTGTACATAGGGGGCACCTGAAACAGACCAGCCCTCGCGATCACCAACACGAAACCACTTACCACCTAAATTAACCTCTGGAGATTTATATGTTGGCCAATTCGTCACAGAACCATGTGACGAAATACTATTGTTATTATTTGCTGACAAAGTAACACTCAAATCACCAATTGACAATCCGCCCAGATTATCCAAGCTACAATTCGAACTAGCACAACCAGATGCCCCAATGTTTTCAACTGTGATCGTTCCAATAGTTCCACCATCAACCAATCTCGCTTTGGTATGATGACCAAACAAATGCGAACAATCTACGGAATTTCCAGTATATGAGGTTGTGGCTGTTCCTGTCGCAGATCGAGTATACGTCCCAGACGGTGTACATGCATTATTGTTGGATATGGCACTAAATGTATTTAATTCATTACAAATCTGAGAACCTAGCGGAGATGTCCCCGAAAAACATTGTGTATCAGAATAAGGACTTACTGTAGCTTCCACAGTCCAATACCCGCATTTAATTCTAGCAGTAATTTTCATCTGCTGTACAGCTATGCCATCATAACACCAACTTTCATCTTGCTGCCATCTATAAGTAGGATTACTACTGCTGCTTATGCGTGTCAGAGAGTATGTACCATTTAAATCTTCACACCCAAAACAACCAGATTCAAGATCTTTAGGCCCACAACCATTAATGCCCCCTAGCGTAACGGATATATTTTCAGGGAAAGTTCTATCAGAACAGCCTACATATCCCTCGTCCTCACATTGCCAATAATAACTAGAAATATTGTGATTCGAACCCCCTTCTACTTTTTGATATTTCTGAGTTTTAATTTTAACTTTCATTTTTTTAGCTTTTTCAATCGTTTCTGGATCTGTGTTTACTAATGTCACAGAAACTATACTAGAAATTGGCACAGGCGACTGTGATGATCCATTCACTTGAAAAACAGAACCATCAAATTCAGCATATAAATAATAATTTGTCGTTCTATCGAAACTTTGATTAATACTAATACTATTACATGTAGAAGTTGTATGTATTGTGCCATAAAAATTATCGTCAAGATTACCAATAATACATTTTGCAGGAATTACCGTATCGCAACCAACTAATATTTTTTTACCTTGTTTTCCCCAATCTAACTGTGGATCATAAGAAAAGTTACTGTATCCCACAGAAGGATTACCTATTGTTCCTACACAAACCTGTTCTCCAGTGACAGTAGTTTTTTCTAACAAACCTGGCTGACAAAATTGTCCAAACAAAAAGTTTGACTGTAACATCCCTAAAATTGCAATGATTACTAATAAAGTCCCACCATTTAATCCCATACGATTTCTCACAAGATACCTCCAGACGCATATTCATCTAATTGTGCAAAAGTTATAAATGACCTGATATTCCTACCGACCTAAAAACCATCTCTACAAAGATCTCAACAAAAATACTATTTATCAATTCCCAGTTATTTCTCAACCCATAATGATAGATAAATAACCACTTACCTATATTATATTCATAATCTTCAATTATTTCACTTAAATATCAACAAACTCTCATGAGTTGTGATAAAATATTGATAAATGATTAAATAGAAATGAATTAAAAAATCGGGGCGACTAGATTCGAACTAGCGACCTCCTGCTCCCAAAGCTGTTCCTATAATCATAATAATTTTTTAATACCACCATTAATCGATAGTTAACGAAGTATTTAATATATTTTGCTTGTTCAATTTTATTCATATTTCATCATTTAGTATATATGTTTTGTTACCATTATGTAACCACCATTAAACTAAAATATCTTTTTCTTGCAATTGCACCAAATAAGCTAATTCGTTGCTTTGACATTCATACTCACTAGACAATTGCTTCCCTCGCAATGTTAAGCATATATCGCTAACTTCAGTAAATAGTTCCTGATTATTAATACCTGCAAATAATGCAGGCAAAAGAAAAGGATCACCAATCATTGCACCATAAAAAGTCAAAACAGAAACACTCAACAATGATTTCGAATGCAATATCTGCCGAGTTATACCATGTTTAAATTCTAATTCATTTTTCTTACATATCATTTTGTATTCATCTATTTTCTTATTAACATCATCAATAATAAAGTTTCTATCTTTATCTTTGTAATTATCAGCGTAAAATGTTCTAAAATCTCTTATTTTTTTAGTAAAATCAGAATCTCTTCTCAACTCCAATATTTTTTCCCAAGTTAGATTGTTTGTATCAATAACCGGAATATTACTAATACTCAAATCTAAATATTTCTCACTCCCGTGAGCACCATATCCATCAAAAGTATTATTTGATTGATAAAACACTACTGATACTATACCTTTTTTGTCACACTGCTTCTTAATCTCATACATATATGAATTACACACTTTGGCCATAAAATCTTTTTTCACAAACTCTTCAATAAGATAATCACGAATTTTTCCAAAATGCTTATTGTAGAATTGTATCTCTTCACTTGTATTTTCTTTTGAATAATGAAATTTAACTGATTCTTTTTTCTCTATAAATTTATCATAATACTTATTAGCCATTTTCACGAAATCATCTTCCGCAGTAAATTCCCGCTTAATAAAATCATCTTTGGGATTAAACAATATACTTTCAGGTACACCATCACAAAACAACGCCTCTATTTTATCGAAAAACAATGCAGGTAATTTAAGATCTTCCACACCTGTGCAAATAGCTAATGATTCTCTCATAATGACACCTTAGTTTAATTAACTTAATGGTTCTTTTTCAAACACCTCAATCAAACCTTTAATCCTATCCATTACTTCATCACTTACATCTTTACCTTTTAAAGTATTATCAATCGCTGATATTATTCTCGTTTCTAACTTTTTCCTGATGTAATCAAACTTATACATCGGCAACACATGTAATGTCTCTAATTCTTTTTCATTAAATATCTTATCTATTAATGATACAGCGAAACTATCCTCCCACCACTTAACTTCTTCATCTCTTGTCATTTTATGGTACATAAATCCCAACTTAATCACTAAACGGTGCAATGCGATTGACAACGAATAGACATGCTCTCCTATAAACGGCCTTGCTTTATTAATATCGCTTATCATCTCGAGCCTTTCATCGCTAAGTAAAAGAGCTTCTAATCCCTCCCTAGTCCTTGACACTTTAGGATTATCAAAAAATTCAGAATGCGAGCTCTCTCCAATTACATCATATAAATTTATCACTTCAGGAACATTTAAGGCTGCAATGGTATTCCATACGCTTTCAATTGCATCGATTTTTTTCTCATGAGTTATCTTCATAATATCAATCATTGAAATTACCGAATGATTTTGAAAGTTTTGTATTCGCATATTTTCAGACTTAAGGTTTTCAATAATTATATCATTTTGGTTTTTTAATTCAGATTTATACTTCTCCAACTTCACATCATATTCATGTTGTATAGCTGACTGTATTCTTTTTCTAATCCAATTACGTGCCAAAAATGCTACTATCAACAAAACAATAGACGTAGACACACTGTTTGCAATAACTTGAAGTATTACATCAATATAATCTGTCGATGGATTATCCATTGCACCCTTCTTTTCTGTTTATAATGTTCAATGACAACAACTTATTAACTCCGTCTTTCATATTAATTAAATACGGATCCGTATAGATATTTGATGTCAATCTTGGATCTGAATGTCTCATTAGCCTTTGAGTAACACGTAGGTCGACACCTGCCATAGCTAAATGTGTTCCAAACATTTTTCTTAAACTTTTCCTATCAATTTGCCCATGCATGTTATCATATTCAATAGCAGCCCTACGTAAATCATTCTTAAATGTCTTTAACTGAGGTTTAGTGTCAAACAAATGCCCTATCCTTTTGGGACATTGTTTTAAAGATATAATCAAATCGTCAGACAAAGGTATATCTTCTGATCTCTTAGACTTTGATTGAAATGCATTTATTGTTAACCAACCACTTTCTAAATTAATATCCTGCCAACGAATTTTGATTATTTCACTCCATCTTAAACCCGTTCTTCCTGCAAATAAATAATATAATCTACGTTTTTTATCCGGAGTATTTTGTAATAATCTATTAAATTCTTCAGGCGTCATAGCCCTGCTAACTTCTCTTTTATCAATTTGTTCTGGTAATATATCAATCACAACTAGAGGATTTTCTTTTAACATTGAGCGTTTAACCGCCCAATTTAACATTCCACGAATACGTATTAAATAACAATTCCTAGTCCTATGAGATCGGCCTCGATCAACTAAATTAGCTAACCACGCTTCAACTTCTTTTAAATTAATATCAGACAAATTTTTTGAATTTATTCCTTCCGAAATGGCATTAATACAGCGAATAGCCTCTTTTATATGTTGTTTAGAATTCCCTTTTGCTCTCAGGTACTCCCTATACTCAATAATAATTTCACAAATTGGCCTAAGAGAATTCTTGCCCGCTTCAATATCTCTTCGACTAATAATTCCATCACGAATTAAGTTTGCGTCTTGTTGAAGCTTACTCTGCCTCACAATAGCAGACTCATAAGAATTACCTGCTTTAAATATCACTCGCTTACCATGCTCATTTTTGTAATCAGCATAGTAACCCGGACGCCCTGTTCGTTTAAATGGCTTCATCCTTGACTCCACCCGATTCTATAGCATTACTATTTATCCAATGATGAATACTAGACTTATGAAAAAGTATCTTTCCACGCCATTTTTTCCGCCCTGGTATTTCCTTGTCTAAGCACATTCTATCTAATGTAGCCCTTGAAATGTTAAGTAATTTACACATATCTGGCACTGTATAAAATAAACTCTCAACCATCTTTAACAGCTCCTTTGTTTTCATTATTGATTTTATTTATTAATTCCTTGGTCTTATCTAACATTTTTTTTGCCGGCATAAGCATGCCAACAGATAAATACTTAATAATCATTTCATTATCTTGTATACCAAAATTAATTAGCTTATTTAAAAATTCATTCCTGGATATATCTAGCATCCCTGCTAATTCATCTACTTTTTCTACAATTTCAGCATCCAACATCATTTGCACTCTTACTTTTTCAATTTTCTTCTTTGCCATTTGATTATCCTTAGTAAACCAGAAAGACTCATCACGACTCACCCGTGAGCCATATTAACCTCACGCACTCTATTTTCAACTATATTTTCAATAATTTGGCCTTTTTTGTCGCAATATTGACTTCCCTTGAATTATGGTATCCACTGGTAGTTAAATAACCTTTTATTTTTGATAGTGTTATGTAGATATTCCCTTTTACCCCTTCTAAAAAATATCTCATATACTGATACCCGATTCTCATTTCATTTTTCTTAACAACTGTTACTTCTGATGGAATCTTACAACCATTTGCAGAATTTACGATATCCCCTCTTGAAGCTTCTATTTCACCCAAATAGATTGCTTTTTCTTCTCCAGTGGCCAAATTGATATATCTATTAATAACTTTAGTAGTGGTATCACAATGTGACATACGATCAACAAGAGCCCTTGATTCTCGTATCATTTTTTTTGTATTAGTCACTTTTGTGGTGCTATCCCTTGCAGGCGTTATATTTCCAACATTACTAGATGATTGAATCATGCGAACATTTTTCATCTTCAAAAACCAGGCTGGAAATCCTTCTTTTGGATACTTTACGAGATATTTTGTTATATAACGTATGGCATGCTCTGAGGTCTTAACTGTTTTACCTTTTGAGAGATCTACCCCACCTATTTTCCACTTGTAACACCACAATCTCCATACACGCTCCAAATTTATTGGCTTATTACCTTTAAGATGAGATACATCTATTAAAATATGCCAATGTGGATTGCCACTTTTTTGAAATTCCAATACCCATATCCAGTTTTTGATATTTAAATACTGCGTGAGAAGTGTGCGTATAAATCCCTTTTCTTTAACATAATCATGCGCGTCCTGTGGTGAATTGAAATTTTTAGGATCAACTGTAAGAGTTAGTAAATAGGGTTTTTTGAATAGTTCTGATTTATCAAGTATTATCTCTCGGGTTATGTACCCCAGCTTTGGACCACAGGTCTTACATGTTCTGCATTTACATGTATCTCTAAGCAATTCTGTTGATTGTAACCTGCAGTTATCATCCTTATAGTCAAGTCTAACGCTGCCGCTTACAGCGTCAGCGTGCAAATCACCCTCCCTATGTGACGGTCGGGCTGATCCACACGCTGACATTTTATCTGCATGTTGATTATGCAGAGTATTCCTGTTATTATTCATCGTTTGCCTTTCTGACCGTATTACTTGTTTCGTGAAATATTTAAGTAATGCGGTCTTTTCTTTTAAATCATTCCTTTTGGAAAAAAGACTTCTTTTAATAATCTATCTGCTAATTCTTTAAATGTTTTATTTTCTAGCATTGCCAACTTTTGATAAATGTCATTTAGTAATTCAGTATTTGCGTTTTTATTTACAATAATTTTGAAATCACACAACTTTTCATTACTATTGAGTTCATACATTTTTATACCCCCCTTTCTTATTTAGTATTTTTCCTTATTAAAATTTTGTTCCATAAATACACCTATATCACGTTGCCCTCGTATTTCACGATTCAAATTAATTATGTGCTCAAGAGGAGTTGTACGTAATGTTAACATTAATTTTATCTCATAATACAACCTGGTAACGTTTACCTTAGTTAACATCTCAATAAACATTTCATAGCCAATGTCATCTTTAAAATCATCTCGAAACATATAGTTATTAATTATCTCTCTTTGTTTTTCCCTTTTCTTAGCTTTTGATTTCGACATTTGAATACTCCTAACATAATCATAATTTAGAACATAGAATGACCAACCACCGGCCATCTTTAACTATTTGAATATTGCAGAAATGGGTAGATCGCAAAATCCCATAGGACCCTGCGAGAACCTGTCCCCGACCCTCCCCTTGAGCAGAACCTCGCACCCCATGTGATTTTGCTCAATGGATGTACGGACGGACTTACAGCGTCGATTTATATGCCCTGGAAGGCTTTGATTTGGTAGATTTGTTACCATTTAGTTACCAACTCCAAAAGAGTCTAGTAACAGCTTTGGTTTTAGGGGAGTTAATCTATTGGAAATAATAGACTAAAAGAAATCGGGGCGACTAGATTCGAACTAGCGACCTCCTGCTCCCAAAGCAGGCGCTCTAGCCAAGCTGAGCTACGCCCCGGTATTGGCGAAATTATTAGGGACCATTTTATATCTAACAATGGCCCGGCTGTCAACAGGGAATTTTTAAACTTTTTAATAACAATAGATTATCAAAAACCAAGTTATTAAAAAAGGCTGTGATCGAAACCACAGCCTTTGAATGTCAACCCAATTCGCAGGGTGCTATCTTACAGATAACGCCTTCTACGAAGGAAACTTACAAAACTAAGACCTACAGCACTCAGGAGAAATGCTCCAGGTGCTGGAATAACGCCGATTTTGACGTTGTCGATTTTGACTTTGGTTTTGTAGCCATCCCATTCGTTAATGACTTCAAACCACAACTCAACATCACGATCACCTAAACCTTCCAGGTCAAGTGTAACAGTTTTACCCTTCTTTTTCGCGATGGTATCAATTAACCCAAAGTTGTTTTTATAAAAGAAATCATCAAAACCAGGGTTACTTACCAGAGGATCATCTGTGTCCAAATCAATCAAATAGGCTGCAAAGAAACTCGGTGGATTAGAATAATCACGACCATCAAAGTTTGTTTTATAGCGAATATCAAATGATAGGTATTTTACATTGTCAGGAAGGTATAGTTCCTGAAAAAGTACAGCTTCCCCTTCATCCCCTGCATAAAGAACAGCAAAATTATTACCATTCTTTTCGTCGTGATCAACATCTCCCCAGTAGTCCCAGGAATCGCTATTTTGAGTGAAATCATCTTCGAAATCACCATTGGGCACATATGCGTATGCCGCATAAGACGACTGGGCGGTCATCAACGCGATAAGAACTGTTGCAAAAGCCATTAACTTTGTTTTGCTAAAACGACACATTTGTTTGAATCTCCTAATCTGTTGCTCAAGTTTCTCTATTATTCTAAAGTGGTAGTTTCTTTATCTTCTTATTTTACTTACACTTAAATCCATATATCCGATTAGTCCATTTTTTTAATTTATTCGAACTAACGTATACAATCGTTATATTTAGCAAAAGCCATACCAAAAATCCCATTTTGGGCCGTCTAAAACTGGCGAGGTCCTATAGTGTTATTTTTCAGATGTTTATATGCGAAATAAAATGAAATGGAATTTTTATCCAGATGAAATCCAGATAGAAATGTTGCAACAAAACAACAACCAAAATCTGTTGAAGCTTAGGAAATACTTAACGGAATAATTTTAATCTAAGGGTCTTTGCGATTTCAATGCAGCCAAGGCAATTTTTTCAAGTACTTTACTATTGTTAATTGAAAATATAGCAAACTGATCATCAAAATTGTCATTATGGAGCTTTTCTTGAAATTTCTGCAGGCATTTCACATACGTGTTTTCTGGTTCAAAAGAAATCGAGAGGACATCCTGTGAATTTTTTAATATTACTTCCACTGGTGACTCAGCTCGAAATGGAACGTCTGATTCGATAGAACCTTTGCTCCCGACAATATGTAAAAACTGTCCACCATGATAGCCAAAGGAACAATCAAAACTTGTTACAACATCTTTATCAAAAGCTAACTGAGCAAAGGTTGACCAGTCTACCCCCATTGGGTGAATAACCTGAGAAGCAGTAATCTGAACGGGTTCCTTATTTAAAATCCGACGTATCAAGCTAACACAATAACACCCCAGATCCATTAACGAACCGCCACCTAGATCAGGGTTATAACGAATATCTCCTGGACGATCAAAGTAAAATGAAAACCCAACACGTATCAACTTAATATTCCCAATTCGCTCCTGGTCAATCCATTGCTTTATTTGGTCATATTGAGAATGATATGCATTTACATAGGGTTCATATAATAGCAAATTCTGGTCTTTTGCAGTCTGATACAAATGCTCAACCTGCTTAGAGGTCATGGCCAAAGGCTTATCGCACAATACATGCTTTCCCATAGTTAAACACTTCAAAGCCCATTGATAGTGCAAGGTATTTGGCAAACCAATATAAATAGCATCGAGTTGAGGATCTCGAATCATTTCTTCATAGTCACCGTAGGATTTAGCGATGTGAAATTGTTTTGCCCAATTTTTGGATTTTGTCGCATCTCGACTTGATATCGCTGCGATTTGACACCCAGCCACTTGCTGCATAGCGGGAATCCATCTATTTTTGGCCACACGGCTGCAACTAAGAATACCCCATTTGACCGTTTTTTGTCTTGTCATATTATATTCTGCTCTAGGCAAATGATTGAAGAACACTACATGTTATCATTCTTCTACTTTAGCAAAAATCATTCTACCTGAAGATGTCTGATGAACCGATGTTACAACAGATTCGACTTCTTTACCGATATATTTTTTGCCATTTTCCACGACGATCATGGTGCCATCTTCTCGATACCCAACTCCCTGGCCCGGCTGGTCACCCGCTTTAATTATTTTAGTATTTAAAATTTCTCCAGGCAGCAAAACCATTCTCATAGCATTTGCTAAATCATTGATATTAATCACTTCAATGCCACGAATTTTAGTCACTTTATTTAGATTATAATCATTTGTTACCAATCGTCCGTTCAATTTTTGAGCAGCAGTGACTAATTTTAAGTCAACAGGATCGTTTTTTTCAGCTCCCATCATTTCAATATCCTGGACCGACAAATCGATATTTTTATCACCTTGCATTTTATTGATAATATCAAGCCCCCGCCGACCTCGATTTCGCTTTAATCGATCTGGCAAGTCAGAAAGGGTTTGTAATTCATCCAATACAAACCTGGGAACGATCATAGGGGATGTAATAATACCTGTTGTTGAAATGTCAGCAATTCTTCCATCAATAATGACTGAGGTATCCAATAATAGAGGAATACCTCCTTTGGTTTGTTTACTGAATTCTACATATGGAATAATGAATCTAAAATCATCTTTCGTCTGCATAATAAAGACAACGGCTAGATAACAACATAATGTCGTAATCATCCACATCAAACCTTCTTTGTCGATATAATACGCATCTGAGCTATCCAACGAATAAGCGACATATAATGCATCGATAATTCGATTAATTGCTGTAGCGATTAACAGCCCAACGACAATCCCAAAAAAAACACCAGCAATTGCATTAAGGCTTTTCCTGGGAAGAAAAACATCAACACAGAGACCAAGCGTCAAGATCAAAACCGAACAGAGGATTGCAAACATAGATACTTCCCGATCGGAAGGATTAAATGGACCGCCTTGCCTGAGACCAAGGATTAGTAATGACATGATAATGACGGGAAATAGAACCCTGATAAATAATAGAATCATGATAAAACCTCAAAATAATATGAATATAAATAATATAAAAATAAATATGTCTTTAAATATGTATTAGTCGAACTTTCTTCTCCCACCCAGTGACTAGCTGTCATCTGGGAAACGATATCAAATCCCAAGATATTAACGTTATGAAAGTAACTAATTAGTACAATGAGTGAACAAGTCACACGATTGCTAAGTATTAAATTAACAGATTCTTATAAAAATTGCAAAATATACTAGATGATTTTAAATGAATATGAATGTCTCACCGACAACAGCTACAGACAAAAGGGCTATATCCTCTTTATTTCCAAGGCCTTGCACTGGTAACACATTAAGGAAGTTAAGAGTAAATCATCATATAGAATCAAAAACCGATCATTTAAATAAATTTAATCCGCTACTTGCTCATAAATGATGCAATCCGTACAATGAGCAGTAACAATATTGATAGATTAACTTTGGAGACACCATAACTTATGAATTATGTATACTTATTCGCCGCGGCATTTTTTCTCAATATACCTTTTGGATTTTTCCGTAAACCATTTATGAACAAAACAGAGAATAAAGCACTCCGGTTTGCTATTATGATGTTTATGATTCATATTCCGATTCCGATAGTCTATTACATGCGAACCTCTTTTGGCATTGATAGAAATTGGCCAATTCTAATCGTCAGCATCTTGTTTTGTATTTTAGGCCAAGTGTTTGGCGGTCGAATCTTGCCGAAACTATTAGCCAAGCCACAAAAATCCAAGCAGCAAATCTAATAACCTTTTTTCATATTATGGTGGTTTTATATGACATCCCGAGAACTCTTTTTAGCAAATATCCGCCAGGAACACACATCACGCAATCCTATTTGGATTATGCGACAAGCAGGCAGATACCTAAAAGAATATCGTGACCTGCGCAGTAAACACACCTTTTCAGAGGTAGCCAAAAACCCAAAACTTGCTGCCGAAGTGACATTACAACCCATTGAACGATTTAATTTTGATGCCGCGATCATTTTTTCAGATATATTGTTTATTCTAGAAGGGCTTGGCATTGATCTAGAATTTAATCCCGGTCCAAAGCTAGGCACCCATTTAGAGTCACCTGAGCAAATTAAGCAGTTTAAAGACTACAAAGCAAATGATTTTCTAGGTTTTGTCGGTGACGCACTCCAAGAAACCCGACGCCAAATGGGACCCGACAAGGCATTACTAGGATTTTGCGGCTCTCCTTTTACGGTCTTTTGCTATCTTTGTGGTATGCAGGGAGCAAAGGATCTCCACAAGCCTATCCAATTTCTTTTGAATTACCCTAAAGAGAGCCAGCTCATGCTTGAACGCCTGGCTCATCTGAGCATCGATTATTTAAAAATGCAATTTGAATCAGGTGCTGATGCGATCCAAATATTTGATACCTGGGCTGGAGAACTATCCGAGGTAGAATACTTATGCTGGAGTTATCCATACACAGAAATGATCATGCAGGAATTAAAGAAAGATAATCATCCTGTTAGCTTATATATTCGCGGAAGTTTCCATCTACTAAATGCGACAGCGAATTTAGATGCCGACATCTATAGCATTGACTGGAAAACCCCTTTGGATCTTGCAAAAACCATGTTATCCCCTAAAACTCTTCAAGGAAATTTAAATCCCTATTTGCTCTTAGGCCCGCAAGATACACTTGCCACTGAAGTAAATGCTATATTAGAAACAATGAAACCCTACCCAGGATTTATATTTAATCTCGGCCATGGAATTTTACCGCACACCCCACTTGAAAATGTTCAACTACTGGTTGATATGGTTAAATCATTTGAAAGATAAATCACATGGCCGACCATGCTAAGATAAAATCTTTATTAGGAAAATTTGACACCTCTGGCCC
>JANQJS010000044.1 GCA_028281535.1 Sedimentisphaerales bacterium
GACAGAGCGACAGTTAGTGACAATATGGTCTGAGGTCTTAGATATTGATGCCAACAAAATAGGCATCCATAGCAATTTCTTCGAGCTAGGAGGACATTCCATTACCGTTATAAAAATGATCTCCTTATGTAAAGAAGTTGCTTTAAATTTATCAGTGAAAGACGTTTTTTATCAAAAAACAATCTACAACTTAACCAAGCTATGTTTAGACTCTAGTCAAAGACGTTTTGAATTTAATTTGACAACCGAAATATCATTACCCGATGAATTTGATTTAGTGAATGAACAAAAATCTAAAGTATTTTCGAATGCTATCTTGCTAACTGGGGCCACTGGTTTTATTGGTTCTCATTTCTTATACGAATTACTGTGTCGCTCTAATGCCAAGATATATTGTCTTATACGCGCTGAATCAACAGAAGATGCTATCTTACGTATTAAGACGAGCTTGAATAAATTTCATCTACACAAAAACGTTAATATGAAACGTGTGATACCAATCCTTGGCGATTTAGCCCAGCCTTTACTTGGTTTAAAGTACGAAGGATTTGAATTTTTAGCAGCAAATATTGATACTATCTACCACAATGGAGCCTGGGTAAACCACTTATACTCTTATGAAGTTCTCAAAGCAACCAACGTTGGGGGTACCCGCGAAGTTGTACGCTTAGCAGCCTGTAAAAAAACAAAACCAGTACATTTCTTTTCGACTATGTCTAACACTTATCTGCATACTCCCATCTCGAACGAGATGTTCAATGCAAGAGGATTAGGTTATGTATTAAGTAAATATGTATCGGAAAAGATAATTGAATTGGCAGGGAAACAGGGTCTGGAAGTAACCGTTTATCGTATAGGTATGATATCAGGAAGCACCAAGACCGGAGCATGTAATCTCGCTGACCGTATTAGCTTGTTGATAAAAGGTATTGTTAGCTATAGTTGTGCACCAAATGAAGAAGGGTTATCACAAATCTGTGCATCAACCTTGACTCCAGTAGATTTTCTTTGCCAGATTATATTTGCTTTATCTCTTCGTCATGATAGTCAGGGGCAAATATATCACTTAAGTAACCCTTATGCTATGAAATGGAGCGAGTTATTAAATTCATTGGAAAGTTACGGTTATGTACTAGATATAGTGCCCCTAAAAGTTTGGCAACTACGCATTCGTGAAGCGATCAGAGACTCAAAGGAAGCTAGTGATGAAAAGCTGATGAGCCTTTACTTTAAAGAAGACGAAAAGAACACAAAAAGCTTGCCTTCTAATGATAACTTAGAAAGGGATATACAAACTTGGTTAGACATTTTAAATGTTGAGTATCCAATAGTTGATCGCTCTGTTCTACTACGCTACCTCGCATATTTTGTCAATACAGGGTTTATTAATAATCCCTGAATACCAAACATATTCTTAAATGATGAAACTCTAATTCGTAAATTTATTGAGGAAATTATATTGCGATGCGTCGAGTTGCTGATGAAAGAGAAAATTTAGATAACTTTAACAAAGGTATATGATGATGTTGGAGAAAGTGATTAACACCGAAATGGAGAAGCGTTATGAACGAGCGCAAATACTATATCAAGGTTTGTATACGAAAAATATAGCGAGAAATGACATTTTATTTCCACATTGGATTAACGGTACAAATTGCTTTTGGTATGTACGTGATCTGGAAGAGGGGAAAGAATATCGTTTGGTCAACTCAGATTCCAGGACTAATGAGGTGGCGTTTGACCACATAATGCTAGCGAAGGCCCTGTCAAAGTCAACAAACGAAAATATTGAATCTCATAGTCTTCCTATAAAAAAAGTGGAGATTAAACTTGTTCCGTTGGAAATAACTTTTTCAGCTTTTGGAAAACGCTGGGTTTATAAAGACGGAGCTAATATATGTGATCAAATCGAAGACGCGGAGGTCGTGCCTGGGTCATCACTCTCCCCTGACGGTAAACAAATAGTTTTTATGAAGGATTACAATATATGGGTAAGAAACATAGATAATGGAGAGGAGCGCCCTCTCACGAAAGATGGCGAGGAATTTTTTACATACGGTGAAGCGCCTGATGGTTGGGGTGGGCAGTACGGGAGTACGAATATTCAGGGTTGTTGGTCACCAGATGGAAAACTATTTTTTACATTACAAACTGATTTGCGCTCAGTAAAAACAGTGCCACTTGTTGAATACGTGCCTAAGGATGGGAGTATTCGTCCAAAAATAAGAAACATGAAGCGTGCTTTTCCTGGTGACGAAAATGTACCAGAATCACGATTGCTTGTGATAGATGTGGAATCTGCAAAGATCCAAGAAGTAAACTATCGACGTATTCAGCAATGTAAAAATGGTTATGGCTATTTTGATTATGGTTTTGGGTGGTGGGCCAAAGATAGTAGACGAGCCTATTTTGTGGATTTAGAACGTGGTGAGCAAGTAGTTCGCGTAGTAGTGCTAGATGTATATACAGGCGATACTCGAATTTTATTTGAAGAAAAATCAGATACGCAAATTACTCTTTTCCCTGATACACCGGTGCTTGCTTCAATTATTCCATTGCCTGAAACAGATGAGTTAATTTGGATGTCTGAACGTAGTGGTTGGGCGCATCTCTATCTGTATGATTTGGAAACGGGTACTGAGAAACATTCTATTACTCAAGGTGCTTGGCGAATGGGGGATTTACTTCATTTTGATATTGAGCGTCGTGAATTATATGTGCAAACAAGCGGACGTATTCCTGATCAAGATCCCTATTACCGAGATTTTTGTCGTATTAATATTGATACAGGAAAAATCTTTACACTAATGACTGGTAATTATGATTATGATGTAATTTCTATGAGGGGGAGAACTTTGCCTGTTGCACATGCTATCGGAATTGATGATGGTACTGCTTCAGGAATATCACCAAATAGTAATTTTTTTATAACAACCCGGTGTCGAGTGGATCAAGCAGCAACTACCGTACTTTTAGATAGAAATGGTGAAGAAATTCTTGAGCTTGAAACCGCAGATGTCTCTGCACTACCAGAAGGTTGGCAGTGGCCTGAATCAGTGAAGTTGTTAGCGGCTGATGGTAAAACCGATATCTATGGTGTGGTTTTTCGACCTTCGAATTTCTCACCTGACCAAAGTTACCCAGTGATATCTATCGCGTATAATAGTCCAGAAACCTTTTGGGCAGTGAAAGGTTCATTTGCATCATCTTATCTTTTAGGGTATGCCTTTTACGACTCCGCCGCATTAGCGGAGCTAGGCTGTATCGTTGTACAAATAGACGGAAGGGGTACTCCAGGTCGTGGAAAGGCATTTAGGGATGAAAGTTATGGATCCTATATCAAAGCTAGTTTATTAGAAGACCATGTTGCCGGGATTAAGCAGTTAGCAGACCGATACCCTTATATGGATATTGAAAGAGTAGGAATTTCTGCCCATCAAGGAGGTGGGGCCGGCGGGATAACGGGGCTACTCGAATATCCCGAATTTTTCAAAGTAGGTGTATGTGGCTTGATGCATGACAGTCGCTTTATGCCAGCTTTTATCGGCGACAAATACGATGGAGTTGATGGACTGTCTGAGGGTAATCATTATCCTGAAGAGCTAGTGGAAAATTTACAGGGAAAACTCTTGTTAATGCACGGCATGCTTGATCACTCATGTCCAGTATCGAGTACTTTTAGGATAATTGAAGCCCTGCAAAAGGCAAACAAGGATTTTGATATGATTGTACTTCCGAATGTCCCCCATGATGTAGTTGATTACCAGATACGTCGTGCTTGGGATTACTTTGTTGAGCATTTGTTCGGAGAAGAGCCACCAAAAGAATTCAAATTCACTAGAGTCGTTAATCTTCGCTAAGTAACTTATTTGTAGATCAGGCCTTTAGATTAAGATCTAATTTAGGAAAGTAATTTTATTTTTTTAATCATATCAATAACTTTGAGATATTGGATATAGTAAAAATCAGAGGACAAACCCCAATATTAGGACAAAATAGTTCCCAATCATATTGAGGGTATAAGCTCTAAAACGTCCTATCTATCAGTTGAAAAAATTAATTTTGTAGTATCTTTGATAGGGGGGTAATCATGGGCAGGTTTTTCATTTTAGCTATATTTTTTGTTTGGGGGTATGGTTTACGCGCCGAAGTATTAATGCTTGAGGAAATGGTTGTTACGGCACAAAAACGTGAACAGTATCTTATCGATGTCCCAATTAGTATTGTTGCGATTAGTGGTGACGAGCTTAGTAAGCGCAGGATTACCGATTTTCAAGATCTTGATTTGGCAGTGCCCGGACTTGAAATCAGAGATGAAGGAACTTTTGGACGTCAATTATGGATGCGGGGTGTAGGGAACGGTGCCGGAGGTAATGCCTTAGTAGGTGTTTATCTTGACGAGTTACCCGTTTCTACTTTTGCATTTAGACAATTAGATTTACGAACTTATGATCTTGAGCGTGTCGAAGTTCTTCGTGGTCCACAAGGCACGCTTTTTGGACAAAGTTCAATGGGTGGTACAGTTCGCTTTATCACTCACGAAGTAGAATTAAACAGGTTTGATGCTGGTGTTAATACCACTTTTGCATTTACCAATGACGGAGATCCAAGTCAAGAACTGCAAGCAATGCTTAACTTTCCTGTTACAGATAGCCTCGGTTTGCGCATTGCTGCTACTTACGATAATTCCGGAGGGTGGATGGATCAGCCTTTTGTTGGTCGTGATGATATAAATGACCAAGAAGTTATGAATGTGCGTATTAAAAGCTTGTGGAAACCTGTTGATGAGCTGGAAATAAGTGCTATGGTTATTGTGCATCGTAATGATGCAGGGGCACCTAGCATCGGTGAAGATGAAAATGGCAATTATACTCAACCGTTTAGCGAAGTATCGACTCCGTCAACTGAGGATGATTATGAGATTTTGAATCTAACTATCAATTACACTACGGAAATATTTGATTTCCTTAGTTCTACCAATTACGGTAATGCTAAACAAGTTGTGAATGATAGGGGGGTTTTTTTTAGTTTTAACGGTCCGCCTCCAGAGCCAGAACGACATTCGATTCAGGATTTCATCTATGATCAGGAGTTTTTTAGCCAAGAGTTTCGTTTAACTTCTGCAACGGATGGGGCTTGGTTTTGGGCTACAGGTATATTTTATCAGGATAGCAAAAGTGACGACGATTCAAACATACGTTTTGGTATTCCAAATATTTTTGATGTGACTTTTGCAAATATTCGTCATCGAACTTCTGAATCTTGGGCTATTTTTGGTAATACCAGCTATGCGGTTACTGAGCGTCTTGAGCTTGGACTCGGATTGCGATATTTCGAAGACGATAAGGGAGAAGATGGTTCCACCACAGCAGCGCCCCAAAGTACGATATTTGATGATTTTAGTCAGCGAATATATGCCACCTATCACATTACAGATAGTGTAAATTTATATGCCAGTGCATCCAAGGGTTTTCGTAGTGGGGGATTTAATGCACTGGGCCAACCTTCAGTTGAACCAGAAAGCGTGTGGACCTATGAACTTGGAACGAAAATGGCGTTGTTGGATTACGGAGTAAATATAGAAGCAGCTGTTTTTTATAGTGACTACTCTGATTATATTATTAGTGGAATTGACCCGAATGCGCCCCAACCAATTGCCATTGGACGTAATGCTGGTGATATTGAAATAAAAGGCGTCGAATGGTCGCTAAGTTGGCAAGCAACAGATTATCTAACTCTGGGTATAAATGGTAGTTACACTGATGCGGTATTTGATAAACTAACTGTAATTTCGGCAAGTCATATCGTTGGTGATCGGGTCAATTTTATCCCTAAATATACGTATGCGGTTTCGGCAAATTATGATTTTAACTGGCTTGGAAAATCTGGTTTTGTTCGTTTGGATTATAGTCAACAAGGCCGCTCAATATACAGGAATCGTTCTAATTATCCTACTTATAAAAGCACATCGGATGTTATCAATATGTTAAACTTAAACATTGCTTGGCAGTGGAGTAAGAACCTCTCTATTGGTTTATTTGTCGAAAATACTCTCAATGAAAATGGGTTTATTAGCGCTATGTCGATTGAAGATCGTGCGGCCCGACCACGACCTCGTTCTGCAGGTTTTAACATCAATTACGACTTTTAATAAAATATATCTTTCGATAATCATATAGCATCTAAAAGTAATTAGATGCTATATATAATCTGCAAAACTACTATGTATTCGTCTTCGAGTAATATAAATCCTCAATCTTGTCATTTCGATCGAGG
>JANQJS010000041.1 GCA_028281535.1 Sedimentisphaerales bacterium
GTAGAAAAACTCCAGCCAATCAAAATTTAAAATTAACTACGCGTTCCTACGTGCATGAAACCACTTTTTCCGATAAAAAACTCATTAACATTAACGTACAAACGCCTTTTTTTTACAATTTTTTGTTCCACTTGAAGTAAAAAAATTATTTCTTAGTTTTGCTACAGCCAGAACGCCTAGCGAATGAGCAGCAAAAGCATAGTTTTTGTGGTATCCAGCCGCAGGCGGCCATTGCGCGTTTTATTATGTGTTTATGGTAAACACTTGGAGGCATAACTTTCATTCTCAAACTTATTTTCTATATACTCAAGCACAGAATTTTCACAATTTATTAGTGCGTCTGGGTCTTCGAAGTACTTTTTTGTGCATGTGCGTATACTAGACCGATACTCTTCTGTTGCCTGTTCTCGGATGCAACGCTCGTAATTCGGGTTCTTGGCTATTCTAGTTTGGCGCTCTAGCTCTTTATCTAGAAATTCAATCCACTCGCTACCTGATACTTGTAGCGAGGTAATTATGGCTCCTAAAAATAAGACTATAATATATACCTTTTAAATCACCCACCGACGAAGGAGGTCGGGTGAATTTGATAGTATCATCCCTCAATCCACCATTTGGGTGGTTTATCAAGAGGTAATGAAATAATAGAATCAGCACTTCCAGCGGTTGATAATGCCGCCTCTCTTAACCAACTAATATGAAAATGAATGCGGCGTGGACTGTTAATAATATTTGTGTAACTCACTTTTGCATCACGAGCCCCCGACATTGGGTGTGAATCACTTTTCTCTCCGGCTGCATATTCATGCACGTAGCCAGACTTTACCTCCTCATAAAAGATATTTGCGTAACAATATTTCCTTATGGTTTTTAAATCTAAAGTGGATAATAGGCTATGAATCTCATTTTCTGATTTATCGATATCATTTCCGAGAAGAACCAATGAATCACAAAAATTTATATATTTTTTTTGAAGTATTTCTGCCTCTGAGCTTTTACCTTTGTGAATTAGATGCTGAATCAACAATGGAACGCTAACCGTAGTTGGCGATGGATCAATTGGTGCATACTTAATCAAAAGCTCAACAAAGCGATTTCTATCAATTCCTTTTCCCGGCCACAATTCAGATGCCATTGCATTAATCGACGCCGATGTAATGAGAATCGCCTCTGGATATGATCCTTTACATTCACCATTAAACAGGCGCTCGGCAATATCAAGCTTTTGTGTTACCCATTCTTTCCGCCAATCATTCATGGTGTACCCCACCTAACGCCTGCCTTCAGGCGACCGCTTGAAGCGGGTGACTGAAGGGAAGTAGCGGAAAGCGGGTGACTGAAGGGAAGTAGCGGAAAGCGGGTCGGTTGCAAGGCATTGTTAGGTGACCTTTACCCAAGCAGCAGCCATCAAATCAAACCCCTGTTGCCAACCTTCTTCACTAGCAGAAGTAGAACCGGGCAAAAGTGCTCGTAATTCACTTGCAATATCCTCACCAGACTGCACAAACGTGACAACACAACCCATCTCTTCTGGAATAATTGTAATGGAAATGGTGTCACTGTTCGGTGAGAACTGCGGCATCGCGTATGTATACTGGAGTCGATGAGGCCGATCAATTTCTAGGTACTCACCAGTCGCCGTATACACTGTTTCTTCTTCTCTGCGGATGATTGTCCAACGACCTCCGACTCGTAAGTCAATATCAAAGGTCGTCTGATCCGTCCACCACACGCGCATCGACTCCGGCTTTGTGAATGCATCGAATACGACTTCCGGTGCAACGTCGAACTTACGGACAATTCGTAGAGAGGGCGTTTCTATAGTTTTAGTCATATTGTTCGGTGTTATTTGTCGCCTAACGTCGCGATATAGGGCAACCGAAGCAACAGCGTAGATTGTCCCAAACGATTGCTTTATTATGCGTATTTCTCAACTGGGGCACCCGCCAGGAAACTGGTCACGAACCAAGTTAAGCTCAATGCCATGCTCTAGCCACGCCTTAAGTCCAGCAAGAACCATTGTGTAACCCCCCTTAGAGTCTAC
>JANQJS010000066.1 GCA_028281535.1 Sedimentisphaerales bacterium
AGCTACAATGGCACAGCTCAGCAAAACACATCGAGTTTAACGACAACGGGTAAGATGAATACCGCTCTTAGTTTTGATGGTTCAACGGATTATATCGATGTAAACAAGAATTCATCCGAATTGGGACTCACCTCTGAGCGTACTTATGTTGTTTGGTTTAAGACCAGTCTTACGCAAGGAACTCAGGCTAATTTAGTCGGCAATTACCAATGGATACCAGGCAATATTGATTATGGTATCGGATTGGGTTTTAAAAATGGTGACATTCGTATTGATGTTGGTAATGGTACTTCAACCGACCAGGAGTTTACCTGGACGCCGCCCAGTAGTTATACAGGCTCCTGGCATCATGTGGCTATGACTTGGGATGGCAATACGATCAAGTTATATTACGATGGTGCGGAGAAGTTGAGTCAGACGGCGATACTTGCCGAAAGTACCCATGATTATGTCTTAGGTAAATGGACCGATTATTGGGCAGCAGGTAAGTATAATGGCGATATGGATAGTGTGATGATCTTTGATCGTGCGTTGTCTGCCTCTGATATTACGGCCCTCTATACTGAGACGAATGAAACGACCCTGACAACGATGATGGTTGGAACCGATGCGATCTCTTATGATGCGAATGGCAATATTGCCGTGGATCGCAAAGGGTATCAATATGATTATGACTATGAAAATCGTTTGGAGCGTATCAAGGATAGTTCTCTAAATGTGATTGCGGAATTTACTTATGATGCCTTAGGTCGTCGTGTAGAAACGATTGAATACGATTCGACGAACATTACCACGCGTTATTACTACGATGGCTGGCGTGTTCTGAGCGAGACCGATGCGTCCAATGTGGTTCATCGTGATTATGTGTATGGCAATTACATCGATGAAACGGTGATGATGGTGGATCATGCGAGCAGCAGTGATTATTTCTATGGTCATGATCATTTGTTTAGCACCGTGGCACTTTTTGATAGTTCAGGTGCGACTGTTGAGCGTTATGAATATGATGCGTATGGCAAGGCGGTTGTTATCACGAATAAGGGCTCTGATGGAATTTGGTATACCAGTGACGATATGGTTGCTATGACGTCTGCTAAGGGGAATCCATATACCTTTACGGGCCGTCGCTTGGGTACCTATGATTCCGGTGCTTACGAGGTGATGTATTATCGCAATAGGTATTATGACACTGAAACCGGGCGGTTTTTGAAGAGAGATCCGTTAAGATATTAGGTAAATTGTTTTCCGCCTCCCAGAGCACCATATTTTTTTACTCTTGTCATATCTGAAATCCTACCTTGTTGCTTTAGGATCCTGAAATTTATGGTTTTAAATTTTCGTTCAATTTTATTCGAAATTGTGCTGATATTTTTAAGGCTACGGCCTATTGCTATTACTCTTTCAGCTTGCCATGTATTTGACTATATAAATGATTTGCTCAGTTTTGTTAATGTGAGATATTTATAAGTTGTTTTCTTTTTTCTCTTTATCTTTTTTAGCATTTGATTTGTTTAACACGTTTTGGAAATCAGGCCCATGAATTGTTAGAGTTTACGGTTACGGGGTGTTTTGTATAAAACCGATCTTTCGAAATTTGAATTCTTTGCCATTTTCTAAATAGTTGGATTGAAGTTAGAAAATATTAATTTGTTGAAAGACAATCGATCTACTTATCACTTTCTTGCATTTTCTTATCTATATGTGTGTTAAGTGAGTGAGGTCCCTTAGGTTAGATTTTGAGTGGTTATTATGATCATTGCACGAACGTAAAAATTCGAATTTTTCGATTGATTATATTTTATGATAAGCTAAACTAGTCATTATGTAGCTACTAGTCAATAAGCAGGGAAAGGAGAGCTACATAAGATTTTAGTGTAAGGATTTCTTGTATCAAGGATCCTAGGTCATAGTGGAATGTCGGGTAATTTATCAATTACTTACAAGCTAAGGGTTTAAGTGTTCTTAAACTTCACGGCTCAATCTGTGTGTATTTATATTTAGGTGTAATGTGCTTATGAACAATAAAATAGTGTTTTCGCTAATGTTTGTATTAGTCCAATGTGTTTTCGTGTATTCGCAATCTTGCGAAAGTGGATTGGTTTCTGTTGAAAATATTTGTGGAAATAATGTTTGTGTTGGCGAGTCTTCCACTAAATATTTACCTGATTATCTCGATTTTAGTGGTCCGGAATTAGATTGGGGGATGCAAGGATCGAAAATATTAGCTGGGTGCAACGAGAGTATTCCAGCTAAAACCAAAGTGTTAAGTAATAATGTTTATGATAATATTTATGATGTAATTAACTGTGGGAAAGATTTTGATATTTATTATTATCGCTCCACAAAAAGGTATTATTATGCGGAATTTGATGGTTCTGTTTTTAAAGTGAATGGATCGAGTGAATCCCCTGTATCTATATGTACATTGTCTTATATAGATGTTCAGCTAGTAAACAATGATTCTGACACAATTGAAAAAGCTAAAAATCAAGAAGTAAAAATAAAGGCACAAGATTTTCAAGAAGTCTATACGTATGGATTAAATCCTTGTTTTTGGCCCAAATTTGTTGAAGTAACATTTAGCGGTATTCAAGAATGTCCGGCTCGTGATCCATCACATCCATATTGTGTAAATACGAATTGTGCAGACGGTGCTTCAAAGTGGAATGGAACCCATTTGTTAGAGCAACAGTCGCCAGGCTCACCAGTTTATAGACCTGTCACGCCGATTACACCAAATCCTAATCAGCCTTATGCTCATTTTAATATAGGAGCATGTGGAAGTATGAATCATTTGGATTTTAGTACGCCCGGTGGAGGTTTTAGGGCATGTTTACCAAGTGATATTGGTGAATGCCCGACAGGACTTTTAAATGGAGTTAGTTTGCATCCAACATGTGATAGATGTAACGCAGGAGCAGTTCCTTGTGGTGAAATATGTTGTGGAGACGTTTATGGTTATGGGGGGACAGGAACAGCACGTTTAATTTGGGATTTTGATGTTAATTGTTTGCTTAATGAGTCCGCTCGTAGCAAAGCCCGGTTAGTTAACGACATCCCTATTGATACTATTAAAGTTGAAATTATTGAAAGTAATAACTGTAGTGGTCCAAGTTGTGGTCTGAATAATTTAGGTGGTTTATCGATTGGAGATTTGTCTGCTGACTTATCAATAAATGAAAATTCAGTATTGTCTTCTAATGGTTCTGTTATGAAATGGTCATCTAATTATTTTCCTGAGATAAACATTGGAGGGGAATGGTTTCGAGTTGCCGATCGTGAAAAGTGGTCTGTTTCTGGTGGACCTTATGTGACTGGTAGTCCAGGAAATTATACTGTTTCTTTTGTTGTAACTGATCCATTGGGATATTCTTATCACTATAGTAAGGCGGGTACTTGGCTTAATACAAATCAAGCGATATTGTCGACGCGTGGGCAGTTAGAACTTAGTCATATCAGTTATAGTGGTGGTAATCATATCACGTATGATTATACTGGTGGTCGTTTGAACTTTATGTTAGCGAGTAATGGTGATCGCATTCAGTATAGTTACGAT
>JANQJS010000023.1 GCA_028281535.1 Sedimentisphaerales bacterium
AATTGTTTATATGAAAATGAAATGGCACAAAGTGTTATGTGATATTTTGCTGATATCTCAGGTAACGCTGGCGGCAGTAATTCAGGCTGGCAGGCCGAATAAACTTATCGACAGCGTCCTGAGAATTAGCATTAAGAATGATTAAATAATGAATGAGAAATATTCAAAATAACTAGTCATTGTAAGAAAGTGTTTTGAGCTCTGTCAGAATACACACTAATTTTTCTGGCAGAGCTACTATATATAATTAAGTTCTTTTGTATATAAGTTCGATGGAGAAACGGAGAAAAAGGACATTATGCTGTCAATAGATGTCTAGGCCATAAAGATTGTGTGTATATAGGTCGATTCGATTTTCTTCTCAATTTTTATATGAAATTAACGTTCAAAATACGTGTGTGTGTTTATGTTTTGGTAACTTTTGAAGGTGTGTTAACTTTCAAGAACCTCTACAAAATTGGTCCCTGTAACAATTTTGTGAGTGGAGAAAATGAACTTACAGGTCATGGAGAAAAATAATGAAAAAATTATTCACTCTTGTATTAAGTCTGCTATTAACGGCCTTTTTTGCCGTAGATACGCAGGCACAGCCGCGCGCGGTAATCTTGAATGATTCGCCGGTTGTCTATTATGCATTTGAAGAAACCAGCGGCACAGTGGCTGTTGATTCCTCTGGTAATGGCAATGATGGTACCTATGTCGGTACGACTTTGGGGGCAGATGGTGTTTCAGGTAATGGTGTGGAGCTACCTGTAGGTGCTGGAAGCTATGTAGAAGTACCTGATTTAGGTGAATGTTATGATTCATGGACACTTGAAATGTATATCACCTCGTTTGATGCTGTAGACCCAACATCTGGTTGCTGTACATCTCTTTTCTCAACAGACGCCTGTGGTGATGATGGTTGCAATCATATGAACTTTTTGCATGGTGAAGATAATGCAACAGAATCATCTGGTTCTCATGGTTTTATTTTAGCAGCAGCTGGTTTACCCGAACCTAGTGCATTGACAGAGCCTACTCATATCGCATTTGTTAATGATCTTGCTTCAGGAACAGGTCTTATTTATGTTAATGGTGTACTTGTGGAGACCGAAGGGACTGTCGATGGCTGTGGATTTTTTGGTGCAGCTCGAATTGGTTCTTGGAGCGTAGAGAATCGCTATTTCCAAGGAACCATCGATGATTTTGCCATTTTTGATTCAGCGCTTAGTGCAGAAATTATCTTGGCACACTATGAAGAGCTTGGTCCTCCAAGCATTTTGGTTGACCAAACAGCAACCGTTGATATTGCTGAATCACACATTTCAATTCCAACATCGACGACGTTTACTGTAGCTCTTGCTGAAGATCCCAATTTAGGCACAGTCATTGTGACCTTAGATCCGAACAATAATGATGGAGACTTTAGTGAACTTGATATTGATCTTGGCTTGGGGGCTGCTATTCCTATCACATTAACTTTTGACACGACTGATTGGGACTCGCCACAAATTGTAACAATTACAGCCGTTAATGATAGCGATCCAGAAGAATGTTTTATTACAGCTGGAATTAATCTTTCTTCAACAATTGATGAGCCTAATGAAAATGATCTTTATGTTGACGCGAAAGCAAAAGCGTCCGTGATTGTTTTAGATAATGAAACCGGTTGTGTCATTGTTGATGAAGGCGATGGTGTAACAATCGATGAATTGGATCCTAATGGAACAATTGATTCTGTGACATATGTTCTAAATCGTGCTCCAAGTGGCAGTGATAATGTGATTACTTTGGAAGAACCTTTAGGTTTAGCTACAGTATCGCCTTTGTCATTAACCTTTAATTCAGGTAACTGGGCGATACCTCAAACCGTAAGTATAAAAGCTAATTTAGATGATGAACTTGTTGGTGAAGACCCTGTTGTTACAGGGAGTTCTTCTGGTGACAGTGACCCACAAGCGTTTAATCCTGTTGCAAACGTAAGCGTTGATTTAATTGAAGATGAATGTGGTGAGTTACCATTTTCTGACAATGATTATAATCAAGATTGTCTCGTAAACTTATTGGATTTCTCACTATTCAGCGCAAGCTGGGGTAATTGTACTCAGCCAGATCCAGCAAACTGCCCATAAGAGAATAATGGTTATTCATAGTATGTTTAGATTTAAACTGTTTAATAAATTGGATCATACTTAAGAATTTAAAATGATTCTCATTATGGTTCACTGGTTTGTCGCGACAAAAGTTTAACCGTGATGAAACCAAGCAATTGTTTAATATATTGGAGAAAATAACATGAAAAAAATGATAACATTAGTATTAGGTTTAGCGCTACTAGCGGGTGTTACACCTGTAGATGCAAATGATGAATTTGCACCTTCTTGGCGCAGCTTCCCAGGTGCGGTATCTGTGAAATTGGAGTTTGATGATCCTAATGATTTTAGTCTTAATTCAGTCTCAGGGGCTGATGCCGGCGCAGTCACTGTTTCTGTGCCTGGAGGACAAGAATATGGCGAAGCCGCATGTACTACCTCTTCTGGTGGCGTTGTTCACAGTGGCGCCAGTCGCGTGATTGTTACTAATTTGGCTGAACCAGGAGAAGGTCTTATTGTTCGTGCACAATTGACCACTGATGCCAATCCATTAGAAGCGGACTTTGTTGGATTTGAAACCGCAACAGGTTTATTTGGTACTGAAGATTTTGAAGGATGTGCTATTCAAGAAGAATTGGCTGTTGTGGCGAGTCTTCCTGCTGGTGGTGGTCTTACGACACATTATTTTGAAGCCATCCTGACAGAGCCTGGAGAATGTAGTGACATCCATTTCTTTGTGGAAGGTGCTGCAGACGTTTGTATTGATGAAGTGATTTTTGATATTCATCGTGGTATTAACCCTGGTCAAAAAGTGGTTGCAAACATTGCGCCAACTTCTGCAGAAATCGTTGAAGGATCATCAACGACGATGGTCGTCTCACTAGATCCAAATCTTGGGCCAGTTGGGAGTGATGTGAATGTCCTCTTAGACCCTGATAATAGTGGAGTGGATATAACTTTTAATGGACTAAATCCACACACGCTTACTTTTACAAGTGGAAATTGGACGACACCTCAAACAGTCACTGTTGCAGCAATTGATGATGGTAACTTTGAGCTTTGTTCTGAAGTGATTAATTTTCAAGCTCAAGTCACATCGTCGGTTACTTCATTCAATGGTGGGGCAGCTCAATCAGCATTAGCATTCACGATTAATGAGATTAATTCTGGTTGTGTTATTGCCACTGCTACAGCCGAACTTGAAGAAATTACTGGTGGTTCTACTGGAACTATTGAATATGTATTAAACCGTGTTCCATCTTCAGGTACGGTAACTGTCGATATTACAGATGGATTTGAAGATCCAAATGCTCCATTCTTTACGGCAGATCCCAATGTGATAACCTTCACAACTGGTAACTGGTCTGTGCCTCAGACTGTGACCTTGACCGCTATCCAAGATGATGAATTACGTGGCGACGGTGGAGGTGAATTAACCGAGACGACAGCAGTATCAACGGTTACAGCTGTTGGAGATATTTTCTTTACCGAGAACCCAGCTGCAATCCCTGTAACCATATCTGAAGATGAATGCGGTGCATTAGAATTCGATCAATTTGATCTTGATGAAAATTGTGCTGTAGATGTTGCAGATTTGTCTTCCTTGATTAGCGAATGGTTAACTTGTACAGAACCTGGTTGCTAGAATATATTTTTCTGAAAAAGAATAATTCAGATATATAGTTCTTAAAGCGTGGTGGAATTTCCGCCACGCTTTTTTATTTGTAAATTTAATCCGGCTAGTATTTCGATAGTAAAAATTAACCTGATTAAGTAGTTATAATCGATAGGTTATCGGGCTTCGGTTGGGGGGACTTCAGTATAATTCGTTTTAAGTGGGAGGGCGATTATTGGTTCTCGAAGCTTAGAGCATTTATGGGGCTGGACGGGTTTTTCAAGGTTTTGTCATTAATTGAGTGTTCATAAGTCGATATACAGCAATAAGACATGAAAATAATGACAATTTCTTAAAATTTACCCTCTAATGATATGTAGATTTTGCTATGTATTATAGAAAGTGTGTAAAAATAAGGATTAGTGATGTTGAAAGATCGTAAAGCCGACCAATTTTTTAATCTATTTATGAGCGAACAAAAGCGTATTTATACGTTTATTCTGACTTTACTCCCCAATCAATTCGATGCGGATGACGTGATGCAGGAGACAGCCATTATTCTCTGGAATAAGTTTGATGAATTTGATCCCAATACCAACTTTTTGGCTTGGGCTTTAACGATTGCAAAATTTCAGGTTATGGGTTTTTGCAAAACCATTTCCAGAGATAAGTTGCAGTTTAATGGTCAAATGATAGATCGTATTGCTGAAAAAGTCACGCAACGTCATTCAACATTTGAAACTCGCCGTCAAACATTAAAAAAATGTATCGGTAAACTTAATCCAGAAGATCGTCATTTGATTCTTCTAAGGTATGAAAAAGGATTAACTATCAAGGAGGTCGCCAAGCAGGTTCAGCGTCCAATACATGGAATGTATAAAGCGATGTCGCGAATACACGAAGCATTACTGAATTGCGTTAATCTGAATGTTAAGATTGAGACGGTTCACCATGACTGAAGATAAAAAGTCAAAACTAACGCCTTTGATTCTTGCATCTCTGGAAGGTTCTGCAACACCGCAAGAGATTCAGTTGGTAAAACAGCAGCTGGAAAATGATCCACAGGCAATGGACTACTACATTGAATTAGTGGAAATGTACGCTAGTTTAAAACAGAGTGCATGTGATTTGGCAGAAACGGATCATGCATCTAAGGAGGCACGCGATTTACTTGTGGAAGCGATTGGCAATGACCAGTTGCGTGGTACAATTGATCAAGCTTACCAAGAAGAGATTGAGCGAGAATATAACAAAAAAATTGCTGAATTACGCTTGAGTGAATATCTAGAGAATCAGCCAGCGGGTTCGGATTTAGAAAACGTTGCTACCCGAAAGCGACAGAAAGCATTTTCTAAGACTTCATTTCGAAATACACGAAATCTATTTATTTCGATTGCGGCATGTTTGATTGTTGCGATTTCTCTCGTTTTTGTTTATCAGCCCAAAACATTGTCTGTCGTTGCTAAAGTTGTTGATAGTTATCAGGCTAAGTGGCTCGAGATGCCGTTACGTGATAATGCAAAAATATCATTAGTGACAAAATCATATCACCTAATAAGTGGGTATGCAGAAATAGAATTTGATAAAGGAGCCAAGGTTATTCTTGAAGGGCCTGTAGAAATCAAGTTAGAGTCGGCTAATGGGGCTTATCTAAAACATGGAAAGCTTGTGGCGAAAGTTCCGCCACAAGCAACAGGCTTTACCGTTCAAACTCCCAGCGCGGACTTTATTGATTTAGGCACAGAGTTTGGCCTGTCTGTGGATAATGATTCGAGTGTATTATCTGTTTTTGATGGAGCTGTTTCCGTAGCTTTACAGGCAGATCCTGTGAGGTCACAGCAAGTAATTCATGCCGGTCAAAATATTCGAACGGATTATGGGAAGTTGACTATTACGAATGTTGCATTAGATAATTCATATGTTCGTTCTATGCCGACTGATCAATCAATCGAGTCCATTGATCAAGTGCCACAGCAAATAGACTGCCAAACGCCTAAATTGTATATTGCCTTTGAAAGTGCATCTGATTTAAAAAAGAAAAAAAATATTCACTGGCAAGGAAAAATTAAATTACAAAATTTGCCAGAGGAGCATCGATTAAATAACAAGGTTATTCAGTTCGATGGCCTGAAAAATTTTCTTTCTGTTAAGGATAATTCCTGGGATCATGAACCACAAGAATGGCGTAAAGGGCATAGTTGGAGTGTTTGGGTTAAACCAGATACTCTCAAAGAACAATGTGTTTTTAAGGCGATCAATAATGAAAGTGATGATCTTCTCAATAATTTAAATAATGAGGATTACAATTCATTTCAGTCACTTTGCATTACTTACAATGACAATAATGAAGCTGTTTTTAGTTATGTATATACGACATATATTCAAGAACTATCTGAAAAAGTATATGAGTATCCAATGATATCAGCCCCATTGGGTGAAGAGCCAGCCTGGTATCATGTTGCCGCAACGATGAGTAAGGATCGTGTTCGTTTTTATATGAATGGTCGTTTGGTAAAAGAACAAGTTGTTCAGAAGGGGCATAATATCTCAGGGGATCAAAGTGATCCTATGTATTTTGGACGTACATTATACCCGATTAACAGTTTGTATGGTAAAAAGCGATTTAAACGATTCAAAGGTAGCATGGATGAAATTATGCTGTTTGATTGTGAATTAACCGAAAAAGATATTTCTGAAATTTATTTAAATTATCAAATTAATCAAAAATAATATATGAGAGATTTAGTGGGTGAGTCATGTGTACTTGCAGGTTCAATGACTCACCCGATGACTCAATGATAGGATATTTCTAACCCATAATGAGTAGTACCATTCTACACTCCTCTTTCCTGGGTTTCAAGTCTCCTTTCACTATAAAACGTGTGTAATTGGCTGGAGAGCCAATGTTTTGTGTGTGTGTTGTCTTTTTAACATATTTTTTAAAGGAAGTTGAGTATGAAAAAAGTAAATCGGTATATGTATAAATTAATGAGCATTTTTATAATGTCATCGGCAATGTCATCGGCCTTGTTTGCACAGGGATCTTGGACCGCGCCATTTGCAACTGGTGTGGAAGCGGTTCACATGGCCGTATTAAACACCGATAGGGTGTTTACCTTTTCAGTAAGATCAGGAGCACCTTATCTATGGGGAACATTTAATCCTGAAAACCCCCCAGGAAGTACTGCAAGTGGTGGTACGAATAATTATTTCTGTGCAGGGCACACTGTTATGGCAGATGGGCGTTTCATCATGGTCGATGGAACAGCGAATGGAGCCTTGGGATTATTTAATCCAGCGAGTGAATCCTGGACAAGTGGTGGTAACACCGCAACGAGTCAGGTTCGTTGGTATCCTTCAACGATAATATTAGGTAATGGTAAAGTTTTTACCATTGGTGGTACGGACGATGGTGGCCATGGGGCTAGTTGCTCAGGAGGTGATCGCTCAGGGGAGATCTATGATCCTGCGACGAACAGTTCTGCGCTTTTGAATGGCGGTTCTAATTTAATGCCTAATCAGGATGCAGACGCCTACCCACGTGTATTCCTAATGTGGGAACAGAATGCCAATCCGAATATTTTTAGAGTTTTTAACGCCGGTCCATTTGCCCAATCTTGGTATTATACCATTAATACAGATAATAATACGGCCAGCGTCGCAAATGGTGATGTTGATAACTTTGCGCCAACGGGAGGGTGTGCTCAAGGTCGTTTACAGGCAACCTATGCACGACTTGATGATGGACGTGTCATGGCCATAGGAGGATTTCCATTTAATGAAGGCACTACGACCTCGAGTGTTTCTATTATTGACCCAGAGGCGGCCAGTCCAAACTGGACGCAAGCAGCCAGCTTAGGTGCTTCACGTCACTACACCTTAGGCACATTATTAGCTGATGGGACGCTGATGGTCATTGGTGGTGAAGCTGGTAATGATAATAATCGTTTGACCCCAGAATTATACAATCCAGCGACCAATAGTTGGAGTAATTTAGCCAATCACCCCTTCAAACGTAATTACCATACATCTTCCGTTTTGCTTCCAAGTGGTAAAGTCTGTATGTCTGGTGGTGAAGATAATGGTGGCCCTGGTGATCTGGGTGAAACTGATCAAATGCAAGTGTATACACCTGACTACTTAACTGCTGGTGCGCGTCCAGTGATTAATTCTGTACCTACCGCAGCTGGGTATGGCTCTACGATTAATGTGACCTATTCTTCTAGCAATCCAATTAACGATGTTATTTTGCGTCGTCCTGGAACATCAACTCACGGTTTCACTTATAATATGATCGGTGCACCATGTAGCTATACCGATAATGGTGGTTCTTTAAGCGTGACGATTCCATCAAATCCAAACCGTATTCCCCCTGGATTCTACTTACTATTCATTTTTTCAGACAATTCAGGTACCAAAGTACCTTCTGTGGCTAAATGGATTAAAATTGATGGTAGTGCACCTCCAGCGGATAACAATCCTCCAAGTCAGCCATCTATTTCAGGATTTAGTAATGTCCTTGATACCTCGTTAACCGTGAGCTCAAGCGTTTCAACCGATGCCGAAGGTAGTACACCTGTTCAGTATCAATTTAATGAAACGACTGGCAATACAGGTGCAACCGATAGTGGTTGGCAAAACTCTATTAACTATAGCGACTCAGGTTTGAATGCCTCAACCCAATATTGCTATCAAGTTCGTGCCAGAGATTCTCAAGGTAACACAACGGGATACTCTTCAGCATCATGTACAAATACTACCGCTGGACCAGATACCGATCCTCCAACTCCGAACCCAATGACCTTTGCGGTCGCTCCTGCTGCGATTGGTGATGCTGTGATTAGTATGACGGCAACCACGGCGACAGATGCTCAAGGGGCTACACCCGTTGAGTATCAATTTGAAGAAACCACAGGTGGACCTGGTGCGGATGACAGTGCATGGCAACAGTCGTTTGTTTACTATGATTATGGTCTGACAGGTGGTACTCAGTATACTTATCGTGTACGTGCACGTGATAGTCTGGGTAACACTGGTAGTTATTCTGCCGCGGCATCAGCGACAACGGCTCCAGAAGATGGATTCACGGATATTTCTGTTGGTCCTGGTACTGTATTTAATCCTGCGGATGTAACCATTAATGTCGGTGATACGGTTCAATGGACTTTCCTTGAAGAAGGCCATAATGTTTGGGCAGGTTTATCTGGAAATCATAATTATCTACTTGGCCAACCTCCAGTCGATTCTAATACGATTTTTAATTCAACCATAGATAAAAACACGACTAACCCATTAGGTACAACCTTTAATGTGACCTTTAATCAAGCCTTACTGGATAGTGCAGCCGGTGATGGTGGTGCATCAAATATCTACAATTACCACTGTCATATTCACGGTAGTGGGTTCCCATTCGTCATGTTTGGGGCTATTACAGTCAATGGTGGAACAGATACCGCAGCTCCAATCCCTAATCCGATGACCTTTGCTACGGCACCAAATGCAACAAGTTCCACTTCAATTGATATGGTGGCATCTACAGCTCTTGATGCACAAAGTGCTCCGGTTCAATATTTCTTTGATGAAGTTTCTGGCAATACAGGTGGCAGTGACAGTGCATGGCAATCAAGCACCAGTTATACCGATACAGGATTAAATCCTTTGACTATGTATAGCTATACAGTCGCAGCGCGTGATGCTTTAGGTAATACCACGGCAGCGTCTTCTGTTGGTAATGCCACTACGCCAGATGCACCTAGTAATAATATTTTATTAGAAACCGGTGTGGTTAGCGGCGTGGGTAATAGTTGGACCACTGTTAATTTGGGTAGCAGTTACAGTTCGATGGTCGTCGTTGCCACTCCCGGTTATAGTAATAGTTCAGCTCCTGCTCATGTGCGTATCCAGAATGCAACCGGCAATAGCTTCCAAGTCCGTGTGGATGGTTCTCCAAATGCTCCGGCATCTATGGATGTCTACTACATGGTTATTGAAGAAGGTGTTTACACTGTTGCAACTGATGGCGTGAAAATGGAAGCGGTTAAATACACTTCTACCGTAACCTCTAATAACAATAGTTGGGTCGGTGAAGCTCGCAGCTATAGCAACAGCTACACCAGCCCAGTGGTTCTTGGTCAGGTCATGACTTACAACGATGCTGGTCATGTGACATTCTGGTCTCGTGGCAACTCTCGTCAGAATCCTCCAAGTAGCTCTGCTCTTCAAGTCGGTAAAACCGTCAACGAAGATCCAGACAACGCTCATGGCAATGAAACCATCGGTTACATTGTGCTTGAGTCAGGTAATGGTGCGATTGACGGCGTGAATTATGCTGCAGGTGTTACCAGTGATGGTGTTGCCGGAGTGACCAATAATCCGCCATATGGTCGTCCTGTGTCAGGACTGACAGGTGCCGCTTCGGTTGGTATTGCAACTCTCACCGCAATGGATGGTGGTAATGGTGGCTGGGCACTATTCTATGGTACTAACCCCATTTCCAATTCCAGCATTAATCTTGCGATTGATGAAGATCAGTTGAATGATACTGAACGTAACCATACCGGTGAACAAGTGGCATACATTGTCTTTGAAGATGCTGCAATGCCACCAGATACCACGGCTCCTACACCGAATCCTGCGACTTTTGCATCAGCACCTGCTGCGACCAGCAGTAGTGCGATCAGCATGACCGCAACGACAGCGAGTGATCCATCAACACCTGTTGAGTATCAATTTGCTGAAACCTCTGGTAACCCAGGTGCAACCGGCAGCGGCTGGCAATCTTCAACCAGCTATTCAGATACTGGATTGAATGCAAGCACACAATATTGCTATACTGTTCAGTCTCGTGATAGTGCTGGTAATTCAACAACGGCTTCTGCGGCCAGCTGTGCAACCACACAGGCACCTCCAGCAGATACCACACCTCCAACACCGAATCCAGCAACATTTGGTTTGGCTCCTGCGTCTGGTGGTATTTCCTCGATTAACATGACGGCTACAACTGCCAGTGATCCATCAGGGCCGGTAGAGTATTTCTTTACAGAAACCTCTGGCAATCCTGGCGGCAGCAACAGCGTTTGGCAGACCTCTACCAGTTACACAGATACTGGATTGAGCCCAAGTACCCAGTATTGCTACACGGTGACATCACGTGACAGTGTTGGTAATACAGGGGCATCTTCAGCGGCTTCTTGTGCAACAACGGATGCATTACCAGATACCAATGCTCCAAGTTCACCAAGTATCTCATCTGCGGTTGCTGATAGTGACACGCAGATTACGGTAACTTCAACGGTCTCTACTGATGCTGAAGGCAGCAACCCTGTTGAATATCAATTCAACGAAACGACCGGTGGTGCAGGTGCAACCGATAGTGGCTGGCAAACTGGTACTACGCATGTGGATACCGGTTTAAGTGCGTCAACACAATACTGCTATCAGGTACGTAGTCGTGATAGTGTGGGTAATACCAATACCTATTCTGCAACCTCTTGTGCAACAACGCAGGCTGGTAGTGGGTGTGGTTCAACCTGGCAGGCTCAGGTGAACAATACCGATGGTAGCATTAACTATTCTGGCTTTAGTGGAAATGTTGAAGCCGGTGGTGCATTGAATAATGATGCACAATGGGGCCCTGATGGAAGCGCGTCAGCCACATTTACCATCAACGGTAGTGGTGTTCGCATCTATGTCTGGCGTTTTGATGATAGCCAAAGTGCTACAGTAACTATCGATGGTCAGCAAGTTGGAACCATTAATGTTGGTTCTGGTAACGAAGCCCAGGTACTTGGTTTTGAAACCACCTCATTAAGTTGTGGTCCACATACTGTGGTCGTTACACGAACCGGTGGTGAGTTACACTTTGATTCGTACCAGGTACGTAATTAATTTGAAAGGATGATTTAGTTTATACACACTTTTCTATGTGTTTGGCAGGATTTCAGATCTTTGCAATCCTGCCAAACTAGAATAAATAGAAAAGTTTACATTAGAAACACTTTGAGCTCTGTCAGAAACACACTAGTTTTTTTCTGGCAGAGCTATTTTATCACTAGATATGGAGAAATTCTTAGGAGAAATAGACTTGTAAAAAATTAGTGTTAGATGGAGTTTCGGAGAAAGAAAGTGTGCACAAGGTTTTTGGGTAAATAATTGAGTTGAGTCGATAGAACCTTGTGATACTAGCGACTAAAAATTTGTGTGTATGTAGGTCGAATGGGTTCCTTTCTTATCCCTTATTACAAAAAAATTATTAAAAATGTGTGTGTGTTTATGTTTTGGTACATCTTGATGATGTGTTGATCATCAAGATCCTCTGCAGAGTTGGTCCCTGTAACAATTTTGCGAGCGGAGAAAATGAATTTACAGGACATGGAGAATTATAATGAAAAAAATATTAGCAGTGATGTTTAGCCTGGTACTGGTTGCATCTGTTGCAACGCAGGTTCAGGCGCAACCTCGGTCAGTTATATTAAATGACGGGCCATTGGTCTACTATGCCTTTGAAGAAACCAGTGGCACGACTGCAGTCGATTCATCTGGTAACGGATTTGATGGTACCTATGTTAATGCAACATTGGGTGCTACAGGTGCTTTTGGTGGTAATGCTGTTACTTTAGGTGATGGTGCTTCTGCATATATAGCCGTGCCTGATTTAGATGTATGTGCTGATGCCTATACGATCGAGATCATCCTGACGGATTTTGTCGCAACTGAAGAATTCGGATCACTTTATTCTACAAATGAATGCGATGATGCTGCATGTGTTCACTGGAATATCACCCCTGGCAATAATGGTGCAGAACTAGCCGGTATAGGTAATGAAGTCATTGCGAACAGCGGGGTTCCTGCTCCTGGGGAAGTGACCGAACCTGTTCACATTGCATTTGTTGTTGATGGCATAAATGGCGTTGCTTCAGTCTATGTTGGTGGGGTTAAGGTTGACGATGTTGATATTATCGCGATTGGTGCAGATTGTGATAGTTTCATTGACGCAGCAATTGGTGCATGGCTAGTTCCAGATGCATCAGCAGAACGATTTGTAGCTGGAACGATCGATGATTTTGCAATTTTTGATAGTGCCTTGAGTGAACAACGTATTCAGGCGCACGCGTTTAATATTGAACCCGTTATTAGTGTTGATCAGTCTGCAACAGAAGAAATTTCTGAGTCTCATCCTACGAATCCAACAAGTACCACTTTTTCAGTTTCATTAATTGGTGGTAACCCAAATATTAATTTGGAAGTTCTTGTTGATCCAAACACACCTGGTGATGATGGAAGTGATGTTGATTTGGGTCAAGGAGCTGGTAATTCTCAAGTATTGACATTTACCCCAACAGATTGGCATTTACCGCAAAATGTTACTGTGGCCGCAGTCAATGATGGTGATCCAGAAGATTGCAAAGAAACGGTGGGCTTTGTTATTTCAGTTATTGATCCCAATAATGGCAGTCTTGAGCCAAACTACCAAGCACCTAACTTAACAGGTAGTGCACAGGTCATTGTCATTGATAATGATACTGGTTGTACTTTTGTTGAAGGTGAGGGTATTGAAATCGAAGAAGCCGATCCCATTGGAACAGCTGGTTCGATTACATATGTCTTGAACCGGGCACCAGCTGGTGGGGATAATGTAATTAGCTTAACCGAAACGTCTACTCTGGCTACGATTAGTCCTGATTCATTGACATTCACTGGTACTAACTGGCATACACCACAAACTGTTACGATTACTGCAGTTTCAGATGGCATTTTCAACGATGCTGAACCGACTGTGACTGGCCAATCTTCAGGTGATGTTACGCCAGCAGATCCAAATGCATTTAATCCTGTTGCAACTGTTGAAGTGACATTGATTGAAGATGAATGTGGCGAACTGCCATTCTTGAGTAGTGATTTTAATGCTGACTGTGTTGTTAACCTGCTTGATTTCTCATTATTCAGCGGTGAATGGGGCGCATGCTCTCACTCTGATGGTGTGAGTTGTCCATAAGAGATTTAATATCGTAATTTGAAATGATAATTAAATGTTAATTTAATTGAATCATAATAGTGAGATATGAATAACAAATCTCGATATGGTTCAAAGTCTCAAGTTAAGGTTTACAAACCATCTTGAGATCAATATTGATAATTGGAGATTAATATAATGAAAAAAATGACAATATTATGCGGTCTGGCTCTGCTTGTCTTTGCTAGTCCAATATTTGCAAATGACGAATTTGCACCATCATGGCGTGTATTGCCTGGAGCAATCAAAGTAACGCTAGATTTTGATAATCCTGCAGATTTAAATGCTCTTACTGTTACTGGTGGAGCGACAGCTACGGTTGTTGAAGAACAAGAATTTGGTACCGCTGCCTGTTCGCCTGCACCAGCCTCTTCAGGTGGTGTTGTTCATAGTGGCGGAAGCCGTCTTTCCATCTCAAATCCTGCCGGTCCTGGTGAAGATGTCATTGTCCGTATGCAAATTACTGTGAATAGCGCATCGGTTGATGTCTTTGCTGGAGCTGAATCTTCTACTGGTGAAGGAGAAGATTTCGTATTATGCTCACTAAATGAAGGTCCTCTTAATGAAGACAATGAACCCACAGGTTTGCCTGTATTAGGTTCTCTTGCCGCTACAGATGCAGGCTATTTTACCCACTATTTTGAAGCAATTATTACTGAGCCAGGTGATTGTGAAAACATTCAATTCTTTATTGAAGGTGCAACAGATCTTTGTTTCGATGAAGTAATCATGGATGTACATGCAGGTATTAATCCTGGTTATGCTGTTGTTGCAACTGTAACAGACCCCGATGTTAGTGTGACTGAAAATGGTTCAACAAGCTTTGTTGTGGCATTGGATGGTAGCATAGGTCCTATTGCTAGCAATGTAAGTGTTCTTTTAGATCCTGCTAATGGTAGTTCTGATTTTACCTTAAATGGATCAAATCCACATACTTTAACTTTTACGGTTGGTAATTGGGAAACGCCTCAGACGGTTACTGTTGCAACGATTGATGATGGTACTGAAGATTGTATTGAATCTTTCCCATTCCAAGCTATAGTGACATCAGCTGCAATTACGAACCCTTCTGCTGCTCAGTCAGCCATTACCGTTACTGTTAATGACATTGATTCTGGTTGTGTGATTGTGACTGGTACACCAGAACTTGAAGAAATGACTGGTGGCGCTACTGGCACGTTGGAGTATGTTCTAAATCGCGTACCCGGTTCAGGTACTGTCGTTATTAATATTACTGATGCTGTTGAAGCTCCAGCAGAACCATTCTTTACTGCGGATCCAAACGTACTAACATTTACTACGGGTAATTGGGGTGTACCTCAAACCGTTACTTTAACCGCTATTCAGGATGAAGAATTACGCGGTCCAGGTGAAGGCGAATTAACTGCTACAGCAGCGAATTCAGCCGTAACATCATTTGGTGATCCTCTCTTTATTGAGAGTCCCGCCAACGTTCCTGTCACCATACTTGAAGATGAATGTGGTGCGAATGAATTCTTCCAGTATGATTTAAACCAGGACTGTCTTGTAGATGTTAATGATTTAGCGACAATTGTTTCAGAATGGCTTGGATGTTCTGTTGCTGGTTGCTAGTTTGAATTATTCTGATTATTAAAATCAGTCATAATTTCTTTAAGCGTGGCGGGTATACACCCGCCATGCTTTTTTTATATAAAATAAATCTGAATTTGGTGGGGCCACCTATTGTGGTGTCAGTGGTCAAGAATATTCAAATTACCATTCAACTACTGAAATAACTATAAATTTAAATAAAAGAATATTTTTTTGATTTTTATCCTCTAATTGATAGTCAGAATGGCTATGTACCTATAGAGTCAAGACAGTCTCGAAAATTGAGAAATAAAGAAAGTTGAGTAGAGTCTTTTATTTATGAACAATCTGGAAGTGGTGCACCTATATTTACCTACTTCGAATGCTGCATTGACACAGATATATGCACTAAATCAGAACAATTTCCACATGACATTTCTTACCTGAATTAATTATCTAAATCTACTCGCGACTTACATTAATAATAAAATCCAGGCATCGAGATCAACATCAAAGATATGATATGAGATAAATGTGCAAATCACTATTATCTCATAATAAGAAATTCTTTATAACTTGTTGTAATTCCATTTTTGCAAGACGTTCCATAATTAATGGGAATGATTCTATTTAAGTATTTTGTGGGCAGACCAAATGGCTGGATGCTTAATGATAAAATATCGGAAAGGTCATATATCCAACTGGGAGGTCATTAATAAGTAGATGAAAAATGGGTGAGTCAAAGGTTACTTGGCAGTGCATTGACTCACCTCAGTTCAAACAGGATAAAACTACCCCGTGTGAATAATCACCATTCTAACGCACCTATCTTCGGGGTACAAGTTCCAATTTACAAAGGCGGTTTCCGTCTATCTACCTCTTTTGCGTAAAAGTGATAAGTGTGATCGTGTGTGTTAATGATAATTTATATTAATTGAAAGGAAGTAAGTATGAAAACGAAAGTAAAGTATCACAACTTTTTAGCTATCGTCATCATGATAGCAGTTGTGGGGATATCATCTGAAAAACTCTTTGCACAAGGCTCATGGACACCCCCATTTGCAACAGGTGTCGAAGCGGTGCATATGGGGGTATTGAATACCGATCGAGTATTTGTTTTTTCGATTCGGGAGTTTTCACCCTATAAATGGGGAACGTTTGATCCAGAGAATCCGGCTGGAAGCTTGGCTGATGGTAATACCAACAATTATTTCTGTGCTGGTCATACCATTCTGGAAGATGGTCGATTCCTGATGGTCGATGGTACGGCTAATGGGAACATGGGGCGATTTAATCCTGCTAATGAATCCTGGTCCAGCGCCGGAAATACTGCAACAAATCAAACACGCTGGTATCCTTCGACAATCATTTTAGGCAATGGTAAAGTATTTACCGTGGGTGGTACTGAAGATGGAGGTCACGGGTCGAGTTGTACAGGTGGTGATCGCTCGGGTGAAATTTATGATCCAGATACCAATAGCTCAGTATTATTAAATGGTGGTTCAAACATCATGCCCAATCAAGATCCGGATGCTTACCCTCGTATTTTTTTGATGTGGGAACAAAATGCTAACCCAAATATTTTTAGAGTCTTCAATGCTGGTCCATTTGCACAATCATGGTATTATACCATTAATACAGATAATAATACGGCTTCAGTGGCAAATGGTGATGTCGATAACTTCGCCCCTTCAGGCGGTTGTGCTCAAGGACGTCTCCAAGGAACGTATGCTCGACTCGACGATGGTCGTGTAATAGCAATGGGTGGTTTTAAATTCAATGAATCAGGTCCTACAACAGCATCTGTTTCTATTATTGACCCAGAAGCAGGAAGTCCAAACTGGACACAAGCTGCGAGCATGAATTTTTCGCGCCATTACAATCTAAGTACTTTGCTGGCGGATGGTACACTGATGATGATTGGTGGCGAAATTGGAGATGATATTAGTCGTTTAACACCAGAATTATATAATCCGGCTTCAAATAGCTGGAGCAATTTAGCAAACATTGCCTTTAAACGAAATTACCATACCTCAGCCGTATTGCTACCCAGTGGTAAAGTTTGTGTTTCTGGTGGTGAAGATAATAATGGCCCTGGTGATCTGGGTGAAACCGATCAAATGCAGGTTTATTCACCTGATTATTTGTCAGCCGGTTCACGCCCAGTCATTAATTCTTCCCCAACAACCGCAGGCTATGGATCGAACATCAATGTAAGTTACAGTTCAAGTAATACGATTAATGATGTCATATTGCGACGACCAGGTAGTTCTACCCACGGTTTTACTTACAACATGATAGGTGCACCTTGTAGTTTTACAGATAATGGCAGCTCTTTAACCGTAACAATACCTTCTAATCCAAACCGTATTCCACCGGGCTATTACATGTTATTTATTTTTTCAAATAATAGTGGAACGAAGGTTCCTTCTGTAGCTAAATGGATTCAAATTTCCGGTAACGCTCCGCCACCAGATACTGATCCTCCAACACCTAATCCTGGAACGTTTTCCACCGCACCAAACGCAACGGGTGAAACGTCAATTAATATGGTCGCATCTGTAGCTAATGATGCAAGTCCACCAATTGAATATGATTTTGATGAAACCACTGGTAATCCTGGTGGAAGTGATAGTCCATGGCAATCCTCAAGAACCTATAACGACACGGGTTTGAGTTCCAATACACAGTATTGCTATCGTACACGCAGTCGTGATAGTCTTGGTAATACTGGTAGTTGGACAAGCACGGCATTGTGTGCAACAACAAATTCACCTCCAGTGGATACTAATCCTCCATCACAGCCTGATATTTCTTCCGTGGTTGCCAATAGTGATACTCAAGTGACTGCAACGTCAACTGTCTCTACAGATCCAGAGGGCAGTAATCCCGTTGAATATCAATTTGATGAAACGACGGGTAATGCTGGAGCAACGGATAGTGGATGGCAAACTACAACGACTTATGTCGACACAGGATTGACGGGCTCAACGCAATATTGCTATCGTGTTCGTGCTCGTGACAGCTCAGGTAACCAAAATACCACCAGTTACTCAGGTGCTCAATGTGCGAACACAGACCCTGCACCCGATATAGACCCTCCAACACCTGACCCATTAACTTGGGAATCTGTTCCTACAGCCATTGGTGATGCTGCGATCACGATGACGGCAACGTTAGCAACAGATCCAGCGGGTACGATTGAATATCAATTTGATGAAACCAGTGGTAATATCGGTGGATCTGATTCTGGTTGGACAGCCAATCGTGTCTATTTTGATTTTGAATTGAATGGTGGTACGCAATACACCTATCGTGTTCGTGCTCGTGATTTCTTTGGTAACATTGGCGGTTGGTCAACAACGCAAGCTACAACCACTGCACCTGAAGATGGTTTTGTCGATGTTGCGGTTGGACCTGGTACAAACTTTGTTCCAAGTGATATTACTATTCCTGTTGGTACAACTGTTCAATGGACATTTTTCGAAGATACTGATCACAATGTCTGGTCTGGTGTCACCGGTGGCCATACGGTCTTTGATGGTGATCCACCATGGGATGGTACACCTTCAGGTGGTACGATGCTCTTCTCATCTACAAGTGATCCACTTGTAACCAATCCTGCAGGAGCGACGTTTAATGTAACTTTTGATCAGGCCTTTTTGGATGCATCAACCGGTGATTTAGGTTTTGATGCATACAATTATCACTGTCATATTCATGGCACAGGTTTACATTCTGGTACCATTACTGTAACCGGCGGAACCGCACCAGGTATTCAACTTGAAACCGGATCTGTAAGTGGCGTGACGAACAGCTGGACAACTGTGAATTTAGCTTCGAGCTATAGTTCAATGGTTGTTGTTGCGACACCCAATTATGACAACACCTCTTCTCCAGGTTCTGTGCGTATTCAGAATGCATCTGGTAGTAGCTTCCAAGTTCGAATCGATGCGGCAGGTGGCTCAAATGTCACCGCAGATGTCCATTACATGGTTGTTGAAGAAGGTGTTTATACACAAGCTGGCAGTGGTGTCACCATGGAAGCCGTGAAATTCACCTCGACTGTAACAGACAATGCGTCTGCAACCTGGAATGGTGAAGTTCGCAGTTATAGTAATACCTATACCAGTCCAGTTGTTCTTGGGCAAGTTATGACTTATAACGATGCTGATCATGTGGAATTTTGGTCATTTGATGGTAGTAATCGTGCAAATCCACCATCAGCTTCTAGCTTTGGTGTGGGTAAAACCGTGAATGAAGATACCGATAATACTCATGCCGATGAAACGATTGGTTACATTGTCATTGAAGCTGGAAATGGATCCATTGAAGGTGTAAATTATAGCGCAGGTGTTGGTAGTGATATTGTTGCAGGTGTCACCAATTCACCGCCATATGCTTATAGTATTAGTGGCCTGAGCAGTGCTTCTGTTGCTGTTGCAATGATGACTGCTGTTGATGGTAATAACGGTGGTTGGGCTGTACTTTATGGCTCAAATCCTGTTTCAGCATCAACATTGAATCTTGTCATCGATGAAGATCAGTTAGGTGATACGGAACGTAGTCACACTACAGAGCAGGTTGCCTACATCGTCTTTGAAGACACAGGTGGTGGGCCAGATACCACACCTCCTACTCCGAATCCTGCTACGTTTGCTTCGGCGCCTGCTTCCGCTGGTACGACATCGATTAGTATGACTGCTACGACGGCGAGTGATCCATCAACGCCGGTTGAATATTTCTTTGCTGAACAGACCGCGAATCCAGGAGGTAGTGACAGTGGTTGGCAAACATCTACTAGCTACACGGACTTATTGCTCTCACCAGCTACGCAATATTGTTACACCGTAACATCACGTGATAACGCTGGTAACACAGGTAATAGTTCTATTCAATCTTGTGCGACAACAGATGCTTTACCTGATACCAATCCACCAAGCTCACCAAGCATTGCTTCCGCTGTTGCTGACAGCGATTCTCAAATCACCGTTACTTCAACGGTTTCTACTGATGCTGAAGGTAGCAATCCTGTTGAATACCAATTCAACGAAACGACTGGAGGATCCGGTGCAACCGATAGCGGATGGCAAACAAGTACCTCTTATGTGGATGGTGGTCTGAGTGCTTCAACGCAATACTGCTACCAAGTTCGCAGTCGCGATAGTGTGGGTAACACCAACAGCTACTCAGCACAATCTTGTGCAACCACACAAGGTGGCAGTGGCGGATGTACCGTTGTTATTTCTGATGACTTCGAAGCCGGTAATTTTGGCAACTGGAATGATGGTGGGACTGATTGTATCTTGCATAATGGAGCGAACTCACCTCAAGGTAGTTTCTCCATCGACTTGCAAGACAACACCTCTACCTCCGTTACAACCTCTGATGCATTGAATCTGTCTGCTTATCAAGATGTCAAAGTTGACTTCAGTTACAACCCGATCAGTTTTGAAGGTAGCGAAGATTTCTTCTTAGAAATTTCTACCAACGGTGGAAGTAGCTACTCAATATTGAAGCAATATGTCAATGATGTTGACTTTAGCGATACCGGTGGACCTGTCTCTGATTCTGTAACCTCATCAGGCATTAGCTTGTCAAGTAATACGGTAATTCGTTTCCGTTGCGATGCATCTGGTAATGGTGATAACGTTTACTTGGATGAAATCGTGATCAGTGGTTGCGGCACAGGCGGCGGTGATACCGATCCTCCAACGCCGAATCCTGCCACATTTTCATCAGCTCCAAGTGCCGATAGCGATACCGCCATCAGCATGACGGCAACGACTGCAAGTGATGTGTCTGGGCCGGTTGAATATAACTTTAATCATATTAGCGGCACACCCGGCGGTACCGAGAGTGGATGGCAAACCTCTACCAGTTACACAGATAGCGGTTTAAGTGCTTCCACACAATATTGCTATACGGTTCAATCCCGTGATAGCTTAGGTAATACTGGATCCGCTTCGGCTCAATCTTGTGCAACGACACAAGCTGGCGGTGGTGGCTGTGGGACAACCTGGAAATCTCAGGTGAACAATACCGATGGCAGCATTGCTTACTCAGGTTTTAACGGCAATGTCTCAGCCCTCGGAGCTCTAAATAATGATGCTCAGTGGGCATTTGAAGGCAGTGCGACTGCAACCTTCTCAATCAATGGCAATGGTATTCGCGTATACGTATGGCGATTTGATGACGCGCAGGGCGCTACTGTCTCAATTGATGGTGGACCTGCACAATCATTTAGTGTTGGATCCGGGACTGAAGCTCAAGTGCTTGCATTTGAAGATACAACCCTAAGCTGTGGACCTCACACTGTTGTGGTCACACGAACCAGTGGTGAGCTTCACTTTGATTCCTATCAAGTACGTGATTAAATGTGATCTTTAATTAAATACACCTTTTTGATAAGCAAGGCTCTACTTCTCTAGTGGAGTCTTGCATTAAAAATCTTGATTCAACTAGAGTATCATTTGATACTCAACTTCCTTAGCGTGGCACATACACACTGCCACGCTTTTTTTACGCATCAACTTATAGCCAAAAATAGGCGTTTTTATCACCCCTTCTGAGAGGTAGATAAAATTTGTCGTTATTTTTGGTGATTTTTTAGTCTTTATAAGTCGATGTTATATAAGGAGAAATGGAAATTTAATGGAAAAATGATTTTTAGTCCTCCAATTTTGAATCGAAGGGGAAAGTACTTAAATAGAAAACAACCCTAGTTAAATGTGTGATGAATGAACAAAAGTAATCAAATATCTAATGAACTAAATCCCTTAAATGTGAATGAGCAATTCGCCTGTTTATTGCTCAACAACCAAAAACGCATTTATGGGTTTATCCTGACCCTGGTTCCTAATATGTCAGACGCAGATGATTTGATGCAGGAAACAGTCATGGTCATGTGTCGCCGGTTTGATGAATTTGACCAGGAGGCTAGTTTTGCTGCGTGGGGGATGGGGATTGCTTACAACAAAGTTCTAAAATTCCGACAAAAGCAAAGTCGTTCTAAATTAACATTTAGTGAAAAATCAATGGATCAGATCATTAAATCTTCAAATGACTCTCTTGATATTTTAGAAGATTATTCGCAGGCGTTAAATAATTGCCTTCAGAAATTAAATGAACATGATCGTAAATTGATACGGATGCGTTATAAGAATTCTGAAAAAATAAAGACGATTGCTCAGGATTTAAATCGCTCTGTACAAGGTATGTATAAAGTGTTTGCTCGTATCCATAACACGCTAAGACTTTGTGTAGACCGAACACTGACTCAAAAAAAGGGGGTGTCATGAGTCAGATTGATCCATTACAATTGAGCCAGATGATTCTTGAATCTCTGGACGGTACCATTTCTCCAAGCGACTTTGAACGACTTGATCAATTGATACAAAATGAACCAGACGTCGCACAACTTTACGTTAAACTAATGAATTCGCATATAATATTTAGTCAACAAGGGTTAGCCAGTCGAATTTATTCTACTGATGAACAGATTGATACAGACAATGAAACCGAAGATCTGCTTAGAGATATGATTGAAAAAGAAGAATATCTTGTCGGAATCAAAGAAGATGAGATGTCTGCACGGCACAAGGAATTAGTCAAGTCTAAGGCGCAAAAACAACTCGCAGAATTTCTAAGTCACCAATCCAGTCATGAAGTCAGAAGCTCTGAACCTGCCAAAATACAAAGGGAAAAAACAAGCCAATCCAAAAAAATATTATGGGCTATGGCCGCTTGCCTTTTAATGAGTGTGTTTATCTGGCTTTTTTATCCTTCAAGAGATGCAAAGTCCGTTTCAAAATTAATAAATACATTCAATACCCAATGGCCATATCAAGCCAGTATTTTTAAAATTCATGAAATTTATAATCTGCCCAAAGGTTTGGCGGAAATCGAGTTTGATAGTGGGGCTAAAATCATTCTCGAAGGACCGGCGGAGATTAAAATGAATTCGGCTAATGGGGCCTATTTAAATCTTGGTAAACTTGTGGCGCACGTTCCTCCGCGTGCCCAAGGTTTTACGATTAAAACACCTAACGCAAAATTTGTAGACCTGGGGACAGAATTTGGTGTATCAGTAGAGGGTCGTTCTAGTACCTTATCTGTTTTTAAAGGTCAAGTAGCTGTTGTGATGCCAGACAGTGGTTTCCAAGATAAACATGTGATTCAATCTGGTCAGCATGTTATTGCAAAGAATAATGAAGTAGTGATTAGCGATAAACCACAAAGTATTCAATTTGTACGCGCTATACCAACTGCTAATGATTCGGCAGATCAGAAAATCAAATCATCGCGTTCTGAATGTGTAACTCCTGCTCTCTACATTAATCATGATATATTAAAAGAAAACAAGTATTCACAAATTAATTGGAGAGGTCCGAAGCATTTAGATGAACAAACGATTCGGTTTGATGGTAAATATAATCAGCTTCTGTTGCGAAATATAAAAGTAAATGAGTCTGAAACTAAATTTTGGCGTGATGGATATTCCTGGAGTTTCTGGTTCAAGCCCGACCTGATTAAAGAGCTATGTTTATTTAAGGTGATTACTCGAGAGCATTCTGATCTTGAGAGTAATAAAGACTATCATCATGATGATGATCAACTGCATTGGCTATCCATAAAGTTGAATAAGAGTAATCAACCGGTGATTAGTTACATATTTAATTCTCATGTGGAATATGACTCTGCCAAAAATCGTGAACATGAAATCGTTACACCCGCCTTGTCATCTCATCAAGAATGGATTCATGTTGCTGCTTCTTATTATTTAGATCGCGTACGGCTATATATGAATGGGCAGTTGGTCAAAGATTATCAAATACCTGATGGTCATGATATCTTTGGCGATGATACTGACTCGTTTATTTTTGGTCGTACACTAAATTCAAAATTAGGAAAACTCAAAGGTAAGAAATTTATGCGATTCAAAGGAAGTATGGATGATATGCTATTTTATGAATGTGACCTAACCTCTCAAGATATCTTTGATATCTATACGAAACAAAAAAGATATAAAAAGTGATTTAATTGGGTGAGTCATGCGAATCTGGCATGATCTGATGACTCACCCAAAGCTTAAGTTTAGGCTATTGCTAACCCAAACCAGTAGAACCATTCTACTCTATTTCCCTAGTTTTAGCAATAGGCTTATAGCTTATTCTGTTGTGTTGTGTGTGTATGTGTGAAGTGGATTTATAACCAACATTTTGAAAGGAAGTAGAGTATGAAAACAAAAGTAAATTGTTTCTACTTGGGGATGATGAGCCTGATCATTAGTGCTGCAGCATCCTCAAATCTATTGGCTCAAGGGTCGTGGACGTCCCCTTTTTCAACAGGCGTTGAAGCGATCCATATGACGGTTTTAGATACCGGTCGCGTATTTGTATTTTCGTACAGGGAATCAAGCAATGCTCCATGGGGAACATTTGATCCAGAAAGCCCTGCTGGAAGTTCCGCTCAGGGTAATACCAGCAATTATTTTTGTGCTGGTCATACCGTATTAGAAGATGGTCGACTCTTGATGGTCGATGGTACGGCTAATGGAGGCATGGGGCGTTTCAATCCTGATAATGAAACTTGGTCCAGTGCTGGTAATACAGCGACCAATCAAGTTAGATGGTATCCTTCAACCATTATCTTAGGTAATGGTAAAGCTTTTACCTTGGGTGGTACCTCCGATGGTGGTGGACCTGGTTGTAGTGATGGTGACCTGTCAGGTGAGATTTATGATCCTGCTTCAAATAGTTCTGCCTTATTGAATGGTGGAGCTAATCTCATGAGTGGGCAGGAAGCGAATGCTTATCCTCGTATTTTCCTTTTGTCTGAGCAGAACGCAAATCCAAATATTTTTAAGGTATTCAATGCAGGTCCTTTTGCAGCATCTGAGTATTATACAATTAATACTGATAACAATACTGCAACAAAATCATCAGGTCCTACAGATGGTCCATCGCCAAACAATGGTTGTGCTAAAGGTCGTATTCAAGCCGCTTATGTTCAGCTGGATGATCTACGTATAATGGGTATTGGTGGTTTTGGATTTAATGAATCTGGATCAACTTCTAGCGTAGTCGTGATTGATGCAGAAGCACCCAGTCCAAGCTGGTCATCTCTTCCCAATCTTCCACAAGCACGTCATTATATTACAGGTAATATTTTGGCCGATGGACGTGTTATTGTGATTGGTGGTACCAATGATGCTGAAAATAATCGTTTGCAGCCTGCTATTTATAATCCAACGTCGAATAGCTGGTCACAGGTTGCTAGTCTGCCATTCAAGCGTAATTATCATACCTCATCTATTTTGCTACCGAGTGGCAAAATTTGTGTATCAGGTGGTGAAGATAATGGTGGTCAAGGTACATTTGGTGAAACCGATCAAATGCAAGTATATTCACCTGATTATTTGTCAGCAGGTTCTCGTCCTGTAATCAGCTCTGCTCCAACAACTGCAGGTTATGGCGCAAATATCAATGTGAATTATAGCTCAAGTAATACTGTAACTGATGTTGTCTTACGCCGTCCTGGTAGCACGACACATAGTTTTTCTTACAATCAAATTGGTGTACCTTGTAGTTTTACAGACAATGGCAGTTCGTTAACTGTATCGATTCCATCGAATCCCAACCGCTTGCCTCCTGGTTATTACATGTTGTTTGTTTTGTCTAACAATTCAGGTACTAAAGTCCCTTCAATTGCAAAATGGATTCAAATTTCAGGTTCAGCTCCTCCTCCTGATACCACGCCTCCAACACCAAATCCTGGAACATTTTCAACCGTGCCTAGCTCTACCGGTGAAACATCAATCACCATGACCGCAACGGCAGCAACGGATGCAAGTCCTCCTGTTGAATATGATTTTGATGAAACCACAGGTAATCCTGGTGGCAGTGATAGCCCATGGCAATCATCTAGAACATACAACGATACAGGCTTAAGTGCTGGTACTCAGTACTGCTATCGTACACGTAGCCGTGATAGTGTCGGTAACACCGGTAGTTGGTCTTCAGCGTTGTGTGCAACCACCGATGTTGTTGTCGATACCACACCACCAAGTCAGCCTGATATTTCTTCTGTTGTCGCAAATAGTGATACGCAAGTGACGGCAACCTCAACCGTTTCTACTGATGCTGAAGGCAGTAATCCGGTAGAATATCAATTTGATGAAACAACAGGTGCTGCTGGTTCTACCGATAGTGGATGGCAAACCTCAACCACCTATGTTGATTCAGGTTTGAATGCAAGCACGCAATATTGCTATCGTGTACGCAGTCGCGATAGTGCTGGTAATACCACAAACTATTCTGGCGCTCAATGTGCAACTACAAATCCCGCGCCCGATAATGATCCACCTACACCTAATCCGTTAACTTGGGAATCTATTCCAAGTGCATTAAACGATAGTGTCGTTGTTATGACCGCTTCTTTAGCAACGGATCCTGCTGGATCAGTAGAATATCAATTCGACGAAACTTCGGGTAATACCGGTGCAACCGACTCTGGTTGGACTGCAAATCGTGTATATTATGATTACGATCTCGCGGCCTCAACTCAATATGTCTATCGTGTTCGTGCCCGTGATTTCTTAGGTAACATCGGTACCTATTCAAGTTCTCAGGCTGTCACAACGAATGCCAATGATGGTTTCTTAAATGTCATGGTTGGACCTGGTACGGTCTTCTTCCCTGCAAATATTACCATTCCTGTTGGTTCATCAGTTCAATGGGAATTTGTTACAGACTCAGATCACAATGTTTGGTCTGGTGTGACAGGTGGACATACCGTTTTCGATGGTAATCCTCCATGGGATGGCACGCCATCAGGCGGTACCATGCTCTTTAGTTCGACTTCAGATCCCGTAGTAACCAATCCTGCAGGGTCATCTTATTCCATGACCTTTGATCAGGCCTTTTTGGATGCTTCAACAGGTGATTTAGGTGTGGATGCTTATAATTATCATTGCCATATTCATGGTACAGGTTTGCATGCTGGTACGATTACCATTACCGGTGGTGCAGATAATGATCCTCCAACACCAAACCCAATGACCTTTGCTTCTGCTCCTGCAGCTACCAGTTCAACAACAATTGCTATGACCGCAACGACCGCAACGGATCAGCAGTTAACCGCAGTTGAATATTTCTTTGATGAAACAATTGGGAATGCAGGTGGTTCTGACAGTGCATGGCAATCAAGCACCAGTTATACCGATACTGGTTTGAGCCCATTAACGATGTATACTTATACCGTAACAGCTCGTGATGCCGCAGGTAATCAAACGACTGCTTCGGCAGCAGCCTCTGCAACTACGCCTGATACACCAACCAGTAATATCTTATTAGAAACCGGTGTGGTCAGCGGCGTGGGTAATAGTTGGACCACTGTTAATTTGGGTAGCAGTTACAGTTCGATGGTCGTCGTTGCCACACCTAATTATGATAATACCTCAGCGCCTGGTAGTGTTCGTATTCAGAATGCAACAGGTAACAGCTTCCAGGTTCGTTTAGATGCTGCCGGTGCAACTGCACCTAATGCGGCTGATGTCTACTTCATGGTTGTTGAAGAAGGTGTTTACACTCAGGCCAATGATGGCGTGACGATGGAAGCGGTGAAATTTAATTCAACCGTAACGGATAATGCCTCAGCAACCTGGAATGGTACAGCACGTACTTATTCAAATAGCTACACCAACCCTGTGGTATTAGGTCAAGTGATGACATACAACGATTCGGGTCACGTGGAATTCTGGAGTATGAGTACGACCCGTGCAAATAAACCTACCAGTTCTGCTTTGGCTGTTGGTAAAACCGTTAATGAAGACCCTGATAATGCCCATGCCAATGAAACGATTGGTTACATTGTCATCGAAGCTGGTTCAGGTACGATGGATGGTGTCAATTACAGTGCAGGTGTTGGTGCAGATGGTGTTGCTGGTGTAACGAATGCTCCTCCATATGCTCGTCCTGTAAGTGGTTTAAGCGGCAATGCCTCAGTCGGTATTGCGACATTAACTGCTATGGATGGTAACAATGGTGGTTGGGCTGTCTTCTATGGTGCAAACCCAATTTCCAATACCAACATCAATCTTGTGATTGATGAAGATCAATTAGGTGATACCGAACGTAGTCATACGGGTGAAGAAGTTGCCTTCATTGTCTTTGAAGATCAAGGTGGTGGCGGTGATACCACACCTCCAACGCCAAACCCAGCAACCTTTGCTTCAGCTCCAGCCTCTGCGGGAATCTCTTCAATTGCGATGACTGCTACAGCAGGTAGTGATCCATCAGGTCCTGTTGAATACTTCTTCGGTGAAACCACAGCGAACCCAGGTGGTAGCGATAGTGGATGGCAAACATCTACCAGCTATACCGATACGCTATTGTCACCAAGTACGCAGTACTGCTATACCGTCACATCTCGTGACAGTGCTGGTAACACTGGTAATACCTCAGCACAATCTTGTGCTACAACAGATGGTTTGCCTGATACCAATCCTCCAAGTTCACCTAGTGTTTCCTCCGCCGTGGCAGACAGTGATTCACAAATCACCGTTACTTCAACCGTATCGACGGATGCTGAAGGTAGCAACCCCGTTGAATATCAATTCAATGAAACCACAGGTGGTGCAGGTGCAACCGATAGCGGATGGCAGACTGGTACAACACATGTAGATGCAGGTTTGAGTGCTTCAACGCAATACTGCTATCAAGTACGAAGTCGCGATAGTGTTGGCAATACCAATGCCTATTCTGCAACGTCTTGTGCAACCACACAAGGTGGCGGCGGCGGATGTACTGCTGTGATCAGCGATGATTTCGAAGCAGGTAACTTTGGTAACTGGAATGATGGTGGTACCGATTGTATCTTACACAATGGAGCAAACTCACCTCAAGGTAGTTACTCAATTGATCTTCAAGACAATACCTCAACATCCGTGACTACAACCAATGCATTGAACTTATCATCTTATCAAGATGTTAAAGTTGATTTTAGTTATAATCCAATCAGCTTTGAAGGAACGGAAGATTTCTTCCTGGAAATCTCAACCAATGGTGGTAGCAGTTACTCAACATTGAAGCAATATGTCAACGATGTTGATTTTGTCGATACCGCTGGTCCTCAAACGGATTCAGTGACATCCTCAGGTATTTCTTTAACCTCAAACACAGTGATTCGTTTCCGTTGTGATGCATCTGGTAATGGTGATGATGTTTATCTTGATGCGATTACGATTTCAGGTTGCGGTACTGGTACACCAGATACCGATCCACCAACACCAAACCCTGCAACGTTCTCATCTGCTCCAAGTGCCGATAGCGATACTGCGATCAGCATGACAGCTACGACTGCAAATGATGCTTCTGGTCCAGTTGAATATAACTTCAATCACGTTAGTGGTACTCCAGGTGGCACCGATAGTGGATGGCAAACCTCAACCAGCTATACCGATAGCGGATTGAGCGCGTCAACGCAATATTGCTACACGGTTCAATCACGTGATAGCTTAGGTAATACCGGTTCAGCTTCTGCTCAGTCTTGTGCAACGACACAAGCTGGCGGCGGTGGTTGCGGCACAACCTGGGCGGCTCAAGTGAATAACACGAGTGGTATTTCCTATACAGGTTTTGTCAATGTTGAAGCACCGGGTGCTTTCCAGAATGATGCACATTATATTGATGGAAGTGGCGGAACCGCTAACTTCTCAATCAATGGTAATGGGCTTCGGATCTATGTCTGGCGTTTACCTGATGTTGGCCAAAGTTTCACTATCTCGATTGATGGTGGTGCGGCTCAAACGGTGAGTGTCGGCACAGGTCCTGAAGATAGCTTCATGGCGTATGAAAATACTTCATTAAGCTGTGCTACACATTCGATTGTTATTAACTCTGTTTCTGGTGAAACGCATATTGATGCTTACCAGGTACGTAATTAATATTAGGAAAAAGTAGTATTACACACTTTTGATTTGGCAAGGCTCTATTTATCTAATAGAGCCTTGCCTAAAATAAATTTGACTCAATAACGAGTATCAACAGATACTCAACTTTCTTAGCGTGGCATTTACACACTGCCACGCTTTTTTTATACAAAAGTCTGCATTAAAAGAAAAAGGAGCTTATCGCGACATAAATGGTTATCCTATCAGTAATTGCCTTGACTTCCAAACGCTGGCTCGTTAAATTATTCATTCTTAGCTGCTCTAAGCAGCATGAGGGTGAGAGATAACTCATATTATATAGTGTCAAAAATAACCACTAATGATGTGAGAAAAAATCACCTTTGTTCATAAAGGCCCATAGCTCAGTTGGTTAGAGCAGGGGACTCATAATCCCCCAAAATCCCACCTAAATTAAGCACTTACAATCGCTTAAATCCCTTCTAATGTGTTTTATTGACGTTTAATTACGGTAGTTTCCTGGTAGACAAATTTTTTATATTTCTATCATGTCATAAGTCGATGAATAACAATGGGAAGTGGGGGTTGTTGAAACGATAAGAAATAAAATTTCAAAATGTTCCTCCAATTTTTTTATTATGAAGCACTAGCATTATAACTTTAGTCAAGACATTTAATGAAGAAAGCGAGTTAACGTGTCTGAAGAACGAAACCCTGAGTCAAATAAGACCGATGATGAGTTTACTTATCTATTACTAACGCATCAGCGTCGTTTGTATGGATTTATTCTCTCACTGGTACCTAATTTTTCAGATGCGGATGATATATTCCAAGATACTGTATTGGTGATGTCGCACAATTTTCATGATTTAAGTGACAAGAATAATTTCCTTTATTGGGGGTTTGGAATTGCCCGCCATAAAATCATTAAATTTCGCCAAAAGGCGACGAAATCCCCTATCCATTTTAGTGGAGATGCCTTTGATGCAATTGTTGGTGAATCCGTGCAGACATTGGACCACTTGGATGAGCGAACCAGTGCACTTGAAAAATGCATGTCGAAACTGACTGGCAGTGATAAAGCATTGCTTAAAATGCGATATGAAAAAGGTCTTAAAATCAATCGTATTGCAGAAAAAGTCAATCGACCTGTACAGGGGATGTATAAAGTGTTTGTCAGAATTCATCTCGGATTACGTGAATGTGTAAAACGTACATTGTCGATGGGAGATGCCACATGATACCTGAATTTCATCATGAAGATCAACAATTATGTGCCTTATTACTTGAGTCATTGAATGGCAATATCTCATTCGATCAATTTCAAGACTTAGAGCAGCTGTTAATTTCTAAGCCAGAATATATGAAACTCTATTTGGATCTTATTTCCATTCATACCGTTCTTAGTCAGCAGGGATTGTCAAATTTTAAATCTTATCAGCAAACAAAAGTACCGGGTTCTGAGGAATTATTACGTGAATATATTGATATGGATAAGGAGCTTTTAGACCGGCAACAGAAAAAAATTGAAAACATCGACCGACAAAAAATAGAAAAAGCAGCTCAAGAAAGTCTTGAGGAATATCTAGGGCAACAAAAGAAATCTGAGTCTGATCCAGCACGATTTGTGTCGAGGGAAAAAAAATTAGCGACGAATCTAAACAAGCTACCTGGATTTATTAGAGCCATGGCAGCATGTCTGATCATCGCAGGATGTATATGGATCTATTTTCAATCCGGCAGAGTACAAAATATTGCAAATGTTACGAATCAACATAATGCTCAATGGCAGGTTGAACCGTTCGCGTCATTGAAAAATAAAGAGTACATTTTAAAAAGTGGAATGGTGGATATCCAATTTTATGATGGGGCTAGGATTACGCTCGAAGGACCTGCTGAGATTACGTTTGAGTCGGCTAATGGGGCCTATTTAAGACAAGGTAAACTCACAGCCCATGTGCCGAAAAGAACCGTTGGATTTACCATTCATACGCCTTCGGCAACATATATTGATCGTAGTACCGATTTTTCCGTTGAGGTCCAGCCTAATGGTGCGAGTGAATTGCATGTCCATAGTGGAAAAGTGGACATCATTATACTGGACAAATTCTTCGATAACATCCTGACTGGTCAGGCACGGTCTGTTTCATCTGATGGTTATTCCATTGACGAGATCGAATATCGCAATGAGACTTCCTTTATGTCAAATGTCTTGACTGAATCCACGATGGAGCCTGATGCATCCAGTGAAGATTCTGATGAACCCATTGTTGAATTGAATCAATCAATACCAACCTCTATTGATCAAAGTAAATATGAAAAATTAATCATGGCACACCAACCTATTTGCTATTATCAATTTAATTCTCAGATTGATCATCCTGATGAAAATTATCTGGTATTTGAAAATATTAATTTAATTTCGGATGAGTCACTACCAATGTGGGACAGTTCTAATAAGGTTCTTCGTTTAGATTATAGCACAAACAATGTTTTAGGTCTCAAGTGCATTCAAGAAAATAAAATGACTGAAGGTACAATCATGTTATGGTTCAGAATAGACCATTTACCTAAACATAACAGGTTTCTTGACGTCATGTCAACCTACTCCATTGTAAAAAACCAAATGTCGATTTCAGAATTTACCTATCCTCGCGATGCTTCGAGCTTGGAGATTACCAGTGAAATAAGCATTGATTCTTACGGCACCTTGGAATTGAGATATAGTCGTGAGTATATCGATGATACAGTAGATAATCGTGTCCTTAATAGCCAAAAATCGATTCAGGCTCAGCAATGGAATTATGTCGCTTTGACATATGATCGAGACAAAATCCTGACACTTTATATCAATGGTTCGAAACATGATGCCATGAAGATCACCAGACAGTTTCATGATAACCCATGGTTGTTTACTTTTTTCGGCATATATTTTGATGCAGGAGTGGTATCTCCTAACGTTTCATTCAAAGGTGCTGTAGATGATCTTGCCATATTTGATCATGCAATGTCCGCAGAACAAATTGAGCAGCTTTACAATATGGCGATCATGAAATGAATTTATAGTGGTTCTATACTTGTATGAGTCTGTGTTAATTATTTTTGTACCTTTGTAAATGACAAAATCTAAGACATAAAGAAACGACAAAGTATTTTTGTGTGTCATGGGTAGAATGAATCCTACTGTTCATGACGAAATAATAATTTACTTACTCTGCTAGCATCCTGATGTGTTAGCCAGCCCAAAGGATTCAATCCGTTTTAAATGATGTTGCGTAACTAGCCCAGAGATTTTGCGCGCTTATTTTTTAGTATTTAAATCGTGAAAACATTAATTCAATTTCAAGGAGTGTCAGATGAAAACGTTAGATCGCTTCAAAATATATTCTGTGTCTGGATTATTACTGTCATTGATCTTGATGGTCACATCGTCCCAAGGGGCTAGTTTCAGTGGTGTTGGTGATCTACCTGGAGGGATTATATACAGTGAAGCGATGGCGGTATCCAACGACGGTTCGGTCGTTGGTTTCAGTGAAATCATCAACAGCGACGATGAAGCCTATCTGTGGAAAGAGGGCATGCTATCCGGTTTGGGTGATTTGCCGGGAGAATCATTTGGGAGTCGAGCCGGAGCAATATCTGCGGATGGTTTGGTAATTGTCGGAAGGGGCATAAACGCCGGCAATAATACAGAAGCGTTTCGCTGGGAGAACAACGAGATGACCGGGCTGGGTGACCTGGCAGGTGGTATTTTTTTTAGCGTTGCTTCTGATGTTTCTGCCGATGGTTCGGTTATCGTTGGTTCTAGTAGCAGTGATCCCAACGGCTTTGAAGCGTTTCGCTGGGAAAACAACGTAATGACCGGGTTGGGCGTCCTGGCGACCCATGATAATATAAGCACCGCTTTGGGTGTTTCCGCCGATGGTTCGGTAGTCGTCGGTTTTAGTAGAAGCGACAGCAGAGATGAAGCGTTTCGCTGGGATCCGAATAGTGGTATGGTTAGTTTGGGGGACCTGCCTGGCGGCAGTTTTGACAGTCAGGCTAATGACATATCCGATGACGGTCTGATCGTTGTCGGTTCAAGCAGCAGCGGTAATGGTACCGAGGCGTTTCGCTGGGAAAACAACGTGATGACCGGATTGGGAGATTTGCCCGGTGGCGCTTTTAGTAGTGAGGCATACGCTATTTCTGCCGATGGAACGGTGATTGTCGGTCGGGCTGCTGACACTAGCAATTCTTCTGTTGCGTTTGTCTGGGATCCTGTCAATGGTATGAGAAATCTTAAAGATGTTTTAGTAAATAATTTCAACCTGGATTTGACCGGCTGGCAACTCAATGAAGCACGAGGCATATCTGCCGACGGGACTAAAATTGTGGGGATAGGTACAAACCCTGATGGTCAACCAGAAGGCTGGATCGCAATCATTCCCAATCTTATTGGTCAAGGCAAACCCGGTCTGGGTGATCTTCCCGGCGGTTTATTTAATAGTTCGGCTTCCAGCGTATCCGCTGATGGTTCAATAGTTGTTGGTACTGGCAGTATCAGCAATAATATTTCTAAAGGTGAAGCGTTTCGCTGGAAAAACGGTATCATGACCGGCTTGGGCGACCTGCCAGGTGGAGCGTTTAGCAGTTTTGCGTCTGATATTTCAGCAGATGGTTCGGTTGTTGTTGGAGCGAGCGAAAGTAACATTGCCGTTGACGAAGCATTTCGCTGGGAAAATGGCATCATGACCGGCTTGGGACTTCTAACTGGTGGTAGTTATACTTATGCTAGTGCTATTTCCGCCGATGGTTCGATTATTGTGGGAGTAGGTGACTCCGTTACGGCAGGTACAGACGTTGCAGGGTTTCTCTGGGAAAACGGCACGATAACACTTCTAGGTAGCCTACCCGGTGGTTTAAATCGAAGTCGTCCGTCTAATATTTCCGCCGATGGTTTAGTGGTTGTTGGTCAGGCCAGCAGTAGTAATGGTTTCGAAGCGTTTCGTTGGAAAAACGGTACAATGACTGGCTTAGGTGATTTTCCCGGCGGAGATTTTGAGAGTGCCGTACATGCTATATCTGATGATGGCTCGGTTATTGCCGGTTATGGTACAAACGCAAATGGAATCGAAGCCTTTCGCTGGGATCCAAATAGTAGTATGACTGGCCTGGGTGATTTGCCAGGTGGAGCATTCCATAGCAAGGCCTTTGCCATTTCAGCCGATGGTTCAATCATTACTGGTTATGGTACAACCAGCAATGGGCGTGAAGCCTTTGTCTGGGATGCTATCAACGGCATGCGAAATTTAAAAGATGTTTTAACCCAGGATTTCAACATGGATCTGGCGGGCTGGCAATTGACGGAATCCAAAGGAATGACCGCGGATGGTTCGACCATTGTAGGTATTGGAACCAATCCAAACGGGGCATCAGAGGGTTGGATCGTGACCTTTCCAACACCTGAGACACTCAAACAATCTGCAGATATTAATAACGATTTAAAGATTAATTTTATAGATTTTTCCCTAATGGGCATCAACTGGATGAATGTTTGTAACGCAACCAATAACTGGTGCAGCGGCAGCGATATTAACCAGAATGGTTGTGTTGCCATGGACGATCTCATGGACCTGTCAACCGTTTGGTTGGGTATCCTGGATCCGAATACACCATAATACACGGTAATGATCATGCGTTTCGTTGGGTAAGTTTGATCTTGAGAAGTACTTGAGGTCATGGGAACGCATGATCTTTTTTGAATGAACAGGTACTCGATGATGATGGAAAATACGACCTGTATCCCTCATTTTATTATGAGTCCTTTTAAAGCAATTGTTTTGCCTCAGACGTCAATTAATTTATCTTTTTTCAATTAAGGAGAAAATCATGAAGATATTTACGATTCACATAAAAGTGATATTGCTTATGATGTTGACCAGCCAGAGTTTTTCTGCGACGATTAACGTGCCGGCGGATCAACCAACGATCCAGGCGGGGATTAACAACGCGAGCACTGGTGATATCGTTCTCATTGCTTCGGGCACTTATAATGAAGCCATTAACTTTAATGGTAAAGCCATCACCGTACGCTCAGCGAGCGGAAATCCTGCGGATGTGACGATCAATGGCACCGGGAATTTTCATGTGGTGCAATGTATTAGTGGTGAAGATCCCAATACCGT
>JANQJS010000058.1 GCA_028281535.1 Sedimentisphaerales bacterium
CGGGGCCATTGTTGGGATTTTGCATTATTCCATGGATCGCTGTCAGGAGCTGGTCAATGAGATAAATGATGCTGGCCATGTTGCTTTTGGGCTCGAGGCTAGCGTACTCGATAAAGGGCAACTGGAAAAAGCGCTCGAATCAGCGGTCGAAAAAATGGGGCAAGTGGATGTGTTGATCAATGGTGCTGGTGGTAATCGTAAAGAAGCCACAGCCAGCCCACCAACGACTTTTTTCGATTTAGATGAAGAAGCGATTCGAGCGGTATTTGATTTAAATGGCTTAGGAACGATGCTGCCCTGCCAGGTGTTTGGCGAATATTTTGCTGAGCGTAAAACAGGTGTGATATTAAATATGTCCTCCATGGCAGGCATTACCCCTCTAACCAATGTGGTTACTTACTCCGCAGCAAAGGCAGCAATATCCAATTTTACCCAATGGCTATCAACCTATATGGCGCAACGACATTCACCAGAAATTCGAGTGAATGCTGTCGCACCTGGATTCTTTTTAACTAAGCAAAATCGCTTTTTACTGACTGATGAAAAAACAGGTGAACTGACTGATCGCGGCAATACGATTATTAGCCATACACCGATGGATCGATTTGGTGATCCTGAGGATTTAGTTGGCACGGTGATTTGGTTGATTAGTGATGCTTCTCGATTTGTGACAGGAACGGTCATTCCCGTCGATGGCGGATTCTCTGCGTTTAGTGGTGTATAAATTATGGACGATCTCCCTTTTTATGTATTGATTATTGGTGGTGTTTCCGGAACTGGAAAAACGACGATCGGCCAACGCCTGGCATCAGATATCGGCTGGGATTTTTACGACGGTGATGATTTTCATCCGCAAGCCAATATCGACAAGATGAGCAGTGGCATCCCCCTGACAGATGAAGATCGTTTGCCCTGGCTAGATAAACTCAAGTCACTGATGCAAGATGCCATTATCAATCATAAACCTATGATCCTGGCCTGCTCTGCACTAAAAGAGGACTATCGAAAACGACTACTCTTCAACGACGAACTGGTTCAAATGGTTTTTCTCCTGGCCAAGTTTGACGCCATTAACCAGCGTATGCAACAAAGAGAAGACCACTACTTTAAAGCAGAGATGCTACAAAGCCAGTTTGACGCACTTGAAATCCCAGAAGATCTGCTCGTAATCGATGCTTCCCGCCCTCTTGAAAGCATCCTCATTGATTTAAAAAATGAATTTTTTCTAGACTAAATCCTATGCATACACAAGTTAATGAACTATCAAAACAACTATCCGAAGAACAAATAGCTCAATGCATTGAAGATTATTTCAAATCGCATGATGTATCGAACAAAAAGATCCTTTTGATCATTCCTGATCATACGCGAAGTGGGCCTGTCGGATCATTTTTTAAAGCGATTTTTAATTCAACATGCAAAGATGTTTCTTCACTGGATATTTTAGTTGCTCTTGGCACACACCCAATGATGAGTGAAGAGCAGATTTGCCAACGTCTTGATATTACGCTTGAAGAAAGACAATCAATATACAATTCCGTTCAATTTTTTAATCATGAATGGCATAAAACTGAAACGTTTAAAACCATTGGCACTATTAATGCTGATGAGATAGAACAAATTAGTCAGGGCAAAATGAATCGTGATGTTGATGTAACCGTGAATAAACGTATCTTTGACTATGACGAGCTCATTATTTTAGGCCCTGTCTTTCCACATGAAGTGGTTGGTTTTTCAGGTGGGCATAAATATATTTTCCCTGGGATTGCCGGCCAGGAGATTATCAATTTATTTCACTGGATGGGCGCATTATTTACCAACCCTGTGATTAATGGTACTCAACTTACACCGCCTAGAGAGATTGTTGAAAAGGCGGCAAGCTTTATTGATTTGCCACGGCAACTGATCGCAATGGTCACGATTAAGGATAACCTTAAAGGGATCTTTTGTGGTGACGTCTTTGACACATGGAAAAAGGCTGCAGAGCTTTCCAGTAAAGTGCACATCATCCAAAAAGAAAAACAATACAAAACAGTGCTCGGTATTGCTCCTCAGATGTATGATGATTTATGGACCGCTGGAAAAGTGATGTACAAACTGGAACCGATCGTCAAAGATGGTGGCACGCTGATTATTTACGCTCCTCATGTCTCCGAAATTTCAGTCATCCATGGCAAACATCTGGAAAAATGTGGTTATCACACTCGTGATTTCTTTTTAGACGATTGGGAAAACTACAAAGACATTCCAGGAGGCGTGTTGGCTCACTCGACTCATGTCAAAGGTATTGGCAAAATGGAAGATGGTGTAGAAAAACCCCGCATTAATGTCGTACTTGCAACAAAGATTCCTGAATCCACATGCAAAAAAGTTAACCTTGGCTATATGGATTTAAAAACCATCAACTTGGATGATTATCGCAACAAAGAAGATGAAGACATTCTTCTAGTTGAACATGCTGGTGAGCTTTTGCATCACCCAACTAGTTAAGCCGCCCCAACAAATCATTTCTTATTCTGCATCTTTGCCCAGCTATCTTTTAGCGAGACTGTTCGATTGAATACTAAACTACCATCGCTCGAATCTGGATCGACACAGAAATAGCCTAAGCGTTCAAACTGAAAACGATCGCCAACATTCGCTTCTTTTAGGCTTGGCTCAACAAAACATTGTTCAATGACCTCCAACGAATCAGGATTAATGTAATCGGTAAACACTTTTCCTTTTTTTTCTTTGGAAGGATTCTCTTTGGTAAACAAATGATCATATAAACGAACTTCTGCTGTAGCCGCTTCACTCGCAGAGACCCAATGAATCGTCCCTTTTACTTTCCGACCATCAGGAGCATTGCCACCTCTAGTTTCAGGGTCATAACTGCATCGCAATTCAATTACATTGCCCTGATCATCTTTAACGAAATCGTTGCAGGTTATTAAATAACCATAACGCAAACGTACCTCTCTGCCTGGCCCTAATCGAAAGAATTTCTTAGGCGGATCTTCCATGAAATCATCTTGTTCAATATAGAGTTCGCGTGTAAAGGGAACTTTCCGTGTACCCGCGGAATCATCTTCAGGGTTATTCACCGCATCCATTTGTTCCACTTGATCTTCAGGATAATTTTCGATAACCACCTTTAATGGTTTAAGTACGGCCATGACGCGTTGAGCATTTTTATTTAAATCTTCACGTATACAGTGTTCCAGCAACTTAATGTCTGTCACACCATTAAATTTCGCCACGCCAACCTTATGACACAGTTCACGAATAGAAGCCGGGGTATAGCCTCGACGACGGAACCCTCGAATCGTCGACATACGTGGATCGTCCCAACCTGCCACATGTCCATCCTCCACCAACTGCAATAATTTGCGTTTACTCGTCAGTGTATAATTCAAATTCAATCGGGCAAATTCTGTTTGTTCTGGATGATAAATTTCCAACGCATCCAAAAACCAATTGTAGAGTGGTCGATGATTTTCAAACTCAAGCGTACAAAGTGAATGCGTAATTTTTTCTATTGAGTCAGATTGCCCATGAGTATAATCATACATGGGATAGATGCACCATTTATCGCCGCTACGATGATGCGTAGCACGTAAAATGCGGTACAACACAGGATCACGCATATTCATATTAGGTGACGCCATATCAATCTTGGCACGCAGCGTTTTACTGCCATCCTCAAACTCACCCGCTTTCATACGTTCGAATAAATCTAAATTTTCTTCGATACTTCGATCACGATAGGGACTGTTCTTGCCAGGCTCGGTCAGTGTGCCTCGATATTCTCGCGTTTGTTCGCCTGTTAATTCACAGACATAGGCTTTTCCTTTTTTGATTAACTCAATCGCCCATTCATAAAGCTGATTAAAATAATCAGACGCGTAAAATTCATTCTCTCCCCAATCAAAGCCGAGCCACTGAATATCCTCTTTAATTGCGTCAATATATTCCTGCTCTTCTTTAGTGGGATTTGTATCGTCAAAACGCAGATGGCACGTGCCGCCAAATTCCTGGGCAATACCAAAATTCAGACAGATACTCTTGGCATGACCAATGTGCAAATAGCCATTCGGCTCAGGGGGAAACCGAGTCACTACTCGTCCATCCCATTTACCCGAATCCGTCTCCCCTTTGACTTTGGTACGAATAAAATCTAGACTACGGGCTGATTCTGAATCTTCGTTTAACGCTTCATTATTATCAGGACTGCTCAACGCTTTTGTCACCTTAACATGCGGGGTTCTTGTTAATCACATAAAGGCAGTAGTTTAGCAAATATTCCAGGCGAGGAAAAGTCAAATACTCAGAGATTCCATATGTTTTGGGGAAATAAGAATTTGCAATTGTAGAACCGGATCTTGAATTATGGCATCTTGCTTTTGAGAAATTCCGCCATAGCGTTATGCCCATAAGATTGAGCCAAATCAACTGGCATGGCATCATTGCTATCTTTTGCTTTAATTTTGGCACCATGCTCCAAGAGAAGTGTTGCCATCCCCCGATGCCCTCCCATTGCCGCCATGTGAAGCGGTGTCATTTTATTGGGCCCTTCTAAATTCACATCGACTCCAGAATCCAGCAATGACTTTACCTTACCAGCGAGGCCATCCAATGCTGCCTGGTGAATGTCAGGTAGTTTTTCTTTGGCCATACCGGTCTTATTTGACGAAGAAATTTCTCGCCCATCTGGCAAGACAACCTTGCCAAGACTATCTGCACGAAGTGCGCCACCTATAGCCCCTGTACATTTTTCTACGATAACCGTTGCTCCTGTTGTAGCTCGAACGCCATCCAAATCCCCCAGAATTCCGACCAACAAGGTGGAATCACTATATGCCATAAGGTCCTGTTTTACATTACCACGAATCTCTACATCATTACAAAAAAGCGTACTCGATTTTTGTAACACGATGGCGTTATTGTTATTTTTCCCTTCGATGATAATATGAGCCCCTTCGGCGAGTACATGTCCATCATGCTCTAAACCAATCGGCGTATTACGAGAATTGTGAGCCGTCAAGGTCGTCGTGGTATTATGCAAATCAACGCGCCCTGAGTTATTGGCTGCAATCGGATTGGCCTGATAATGCCAAGAGGAAATAGAAGCTGTTTCGCAACCTAATTCAATCATGCCATAATAGGTCACCGTTAAATTACCATTGCCCAAAACCAATGAGGAGCCTTTTTTCGGCCTACACTTTATCAATCCACCATATTCCGCTCGAATGGACGCAAAGGTTTTATCACGATTCTCGCCTGTTTTAACATCTTCATTCAATCCAATGAATCCATACAGATACATTTGTCCATTATGCTGAGCCATCAAACCTGCCCCCTGCTTACTTGAAGTTCGTACACTAATATTTTCTAAATGAACCTGGCCTGGCCCTGTTACATTAATACCAAGTCGATTTCCTTCGCGTCTTGTGCCAACCTGTATATTTTCCAGTCGCCAATTGCCATTTCGAACATCAATAAAAAATCCAGAGAGACCTGGCTTACTTTCAGGCTGCCAGTCAAATATCACTTCCCCCAGTTTCGCAGGAACATGACCGTCAAGTCCAACACCTCGTATCAGTACCATCTGATTGACAGACATGGATCGATTTAATTCCAATACAGCATGTTGTCTATCTTCTATATCTACTTGCTGATATCTTCCAGGGTAAACATAAATCATCGTCCCCACGGGCCCATCCAATTTATCTGGCAAACGAGAGACAGCCTCATGGATTGTTCTCAAAGGAGCTTGCCTGGTGCCAGGATTTTGATCGTTTCCACGACGAGCATCGACGTGAATGTTTTTTGCAAAGCCGGGAGTCAAAATCAACATCCCAATCAAAATAGAGTGACAAAATAATTGGTTTAGTTTTTTCATTTCAAAAAAGACCTGTCATTCTTATATTTAATGTTTTCAAATTAATAAATTTCTAGACTAATTTTGAAGCCAATTGGATGCAAGTAAAGCAAAATCGATAAAATTAAACAGACCATCGCCGCCATGAGGAGCAATATCTGAAAAATCAGGTCCCAGCTTCAACCATTCATTAACAAATTCACCTACCTCAAAAGAAAAACCTGAGCTTTGCCCAACCTGCACAGCCCAATCTTTCATATTAACAACACCATCACCATGTAGTGGCCACACATCTCGGGTCAAACTTTCAGACAACCACACTTGAGCCAAAACGTTCAAATCTGCAAGATCAACACCACCAGGACAAACAAAGTCCCCAGCAATAAGATTTCCAAATGGCAATGTTGGATAGCTCGACCCTTCACAAATATCCCATATGTCCTCTTGACCATTACTAGACTCACCCAGAAAATCCCAACCTACGTTCGTAAATGTTTGAATCATTTGCATTTCAGCCGTTGTTAGCCCTGTCCCTCCTGAACTTGTTAAGTGCTGCGAGGTCTCTGTATTCCAAAAGGAATCTATTACAATCCCTTGGTAGCTTTCACCCACCAAACCTCCAGAGGAATGATATGGTGACGTCGAAACACCCAAGTGGCCTGTACTAAAAGAATTTTCTATTGTAGCCTCGCTATTGTATCCAACAAGCCCACCCATATCTGCAGCACTGGTATCAGTAATATCACTAAAACTGAAACAATTTCTAATCATCGATTGGGAATTATATCCTATAAATCCACCAGCTCTCCCACTTCCTGTGACATGCCCAGTACTATAACAACGCTCAATTAATGATCCATTCACATTCGAAGAAATAAAGCCACCAACGAAATTAAGATAGGCAAGTACATCTCCCGTACTAAAACAATCACGGACGATACCCTGATAGTTTGAAGACATTAAGCCACCGGCACCAATACCAGGAGTTTGCACAGCCGTTACATCCGCAGAACTGGAACAATACTGAACAATTCCAAAAGCATGCCCTCCTAATAATCCTCCTAGACCACCTGCACCTTCAATCGAACCAGACGTTTGACACGAAAATACATTTCCAGAACAAGACCCAACCAGCCCACCTATCACTCGATGCCCACTTATATGACCATCAATGACTTGACAATTCCTCAACGTTCCCTGATTTAATAATCCAACCAAACCACCCACATAATCATTAGCATCCACATTTGGATCCTCTAACGTCAAATCACGAATAATGATATCATCTTGCTGAGCCGCTGAAATATAACCAAACAAGCCATGATTGTTGCAATAGGGTTGACTGATCGTTAAATTTGATATCGTATGGTGATTTCCATCAAAACTACCATTAAAAATATAATCACCATAATTGATTCCGATGGTATTAAATTCTCGATCTGAAAAATGTTCCAGATCAATATCTGCCATTAATTTAAAGTGTTTATCAGACAATCCAGGAATAGCGCCAATCCAGTTCAGTTGTTCTGCGGTATATATCAAATAGGGTTGAGCTAAGGTTCCCTGCCCTTGATAGACATAACAATTATCTAATAGCGGATCTGATGTTTGCTGCCAGGCTAACTGGGGATAACCATTGCCCTCATCCAAAGTCCAAACGGAATCACATCCCCAACCAGTAAATGAAGAGGAATCAAACATTTGTGAGGTGGTTTTACCAGTTCCAAACGGACTTTCTGTCTCACCGGACAAATCCGTATCCCAATAAGAAGCAATAACAAGTCCATTTCCATGTTGACTCGAAATAAAACCCGTTAAAAATCTATTGGCTGAAATTTGACCCGCACTAAAGCAATTAACAATAACACCATGATTATTACTTGCAAATCCGCCAATATGAGAATCACCTACGAGATCAGTTACTGTATAACTAAAATGAATTTCGCCATAATTACGAGCGACCAATCCACCCAGGTTACCACGCGCCTCAATCTGACCTGTACTATAGCATTGTTTAATTATACCATGAGATTCCCCCACCAATCCACCGACATAACTGGAACTATCCAAAATAGCGTCAGTATCGATCGTGATATTATCAACACCACAATTTAAAACCGTTCCCTTTTTGAGTGTTCCAATTAAACCACCCACATACGTTTTTCCTGTAATATTAGGATCCGATAAAACTAAATCTTTGATGACAACTTGATCTGCCTCTGGAGCGTCAATATAACCAAACAAGCCAACATGATAAGCTCCCTCAGAATCATACGTAAAATTACTAATCGACTGCCCTTGCCCATCAAAAGAACCACGAAATCGATACCCATCAATATCAAGCCCAATTCGATTAAAATCCGTACCGATAAATTGCGAAAGGTCAAGATCATTCATTAATAGAAAGTGCTTATCAAGCAGCTCAGGAATTACTCCAATGCTATTAAGCTCCTGAGGGGTTGTAATTAAAAAGGGTGAATTGGGATCACCATTGCCTTGCAGGGAATAGCATTGTGACATCACAGGATCTGCAAATTGCTGCCAAAGTAATCTAGGATAATCATTTTGATCATCAATGGTCCATATCGAATCACACCCCCAGCCTAGATAAGTACTGGCCATGAACATTTGAGATATCGTTTTACCTACAGCAACAGAATCTGTCGATATACCAGATGAATCTTTATCCCAATAAACAGAAATGACTGTACCACCATGCCCTGAAAAACCACCCACATCTGTCGTTCCAGTAACACCCCCCGCACTATAACACTGTACTATTTGCCCAACATTGGTTCCCACAAAGCCACCCACATTATCATTACCCACGACACTCGATAAACTATAACAGGATTCTATAGTGCTATAATTTGTACCAACCAAACCTCCCACATTATTATTGCCATTTACAGTGCCCGCACTATAACATTTTTCAATATGACCACTGAGGTTTCTTGAAACTAATCCACCCACATGAGAGCTGCCACTCACTTCAGAAGTACTAAAACAATTTATTATTACCCCTTCATTATCTCCGATTAAACCGGCACCACCCAATGCTTGACAAGATGTAGAGCATCCATCAACAACACCATCGAGCACATTCCAAATAAGACCGACCCCCGAAGAACTACCGCCAAGAACATGGCAATTAAATACAGTACCCACATTTAGCCGAGTGGCAAGATTTGCATTTAACGGATCCCTAATCGTTAAGTCTTTTAGTATGACTTCTGTTGTATTGCTAGCCTCAAGTGTACCAAACAATGGTATCGGAGCATGTAAAACCTCTAAAAAATTACCATCAAAGGACCCCGTAAATGATTTGAAACTATTTCCAATAGTTACAAGCGATGGCCCAGTATATGAATTTAAATCGATATTTGCCATGAGCTTAAAATGCTTATTCCATTGACCAGGATTGGCTCCAATCGCTTGCAATTGGTCAGCAGTATATATTAGATATGGATCAGATGGCGTCCCTGATCCACTATGAAAACAATCTGTCATAACGACCCCCGGTGCATTTTCCCAAATGAGTCGCGGTTGATCTTGCTGATTATCAATCGTCCAGAAAGGCTCACACCCCCAAGTCAAGTAAGTTTTAATTTGCTGCATTTCAGAGGTCGTCTTACCGACCCCACCATCACTCTCGGTCAGACCCGATGTATCTGTATCCCAGTAGGATGATATAACACAATCAAAATCTCTACCAATCAGACCGCCCACCAAAGTATCTCCCGTTACAGTTCCGGTACTATAACAATATTTCACCAATCCAAAATTACTCCCAACGAGCCCGCCAACTTCACGATCTCCAACAACTTGGGCCTGACTATAACAATGTTCAACCGTTCCGTCATCCAATGAGCCCAACAAACCACCAACATGATTTAAACCACTCACTAAATCTGCCCTACTATAACAGGATTGGACGGTACCATTATCCCCAACATAACCAACCAAACCACCCGCATAATACTCTGATGAAATCAAACCATTCTCAACACCACAGTAACGTATCATTCCCTCATCTAATCTTCCAACTAAGGCTCCAGTGGTTCTTGTCGATTGAACATTCGGATCAGATAATATAAGATTTTGAATAATGGCATTGTCACCAATTGCCGTACTAATACTAGTAGTTAATCGATTACTCACCGAACCAAATAAACCCGATGAATAATAAAAATTACTATTTAAATTAAAATTTGATATTGTAAAGAAATTACCATCAAAGACACCATTAAAGGGCATATTACTTAAACCAATAGGATGGTAGGATTCTCCTGGGATGACGGATAAATCTAAATCATTCATTAACTCAAAATGACTATCCCAAAATAATGGAAACATGCTCATCTGGATCAAATCATTTGGTTCGTGAATCAAATAGGGATCATTCGGCTCACCGCTGCCTTGCAAATCAAAATGACAATCTATGATAGCAATCCCATTTTGTTGCTCCCAAGACAAACGCGGAGCACTTTGATCAAAGTCGATAGTCCAATGTGAACCATTACATCCCCAATCTATAAAAGTTGATAAAGTTTGCATTTCAGCTGTTGTTTTCCCTTCACCAACAACACTCGTATTTAACCCAGATATTTCAGTATTCCAATAAGAGGATAACGTAGTAGGTACCGAACTTGGAAAATTAAAACCAACTAATCCTCCAACATCAGCATTTCCACTGACTACAGAATCACTATAACAATTTATAATAATACTGGATGAACTGCCGATTAAACCGCCAATATATTGATCACCTGATACATGACTTGAAGAATAGCAGTTTCTAATATTTCCATAGTTATTACCCAATAGTCCACCAACACCCCTATATCCAGTGACAATCGCTGTACTAAAACACTGTCGGATTGATCCAAAGTTTTCACCGACTAAGCCCCCGACACTATATCTCCCAGAGACCTCTCCCTCAGTATAGCAATTTTCTATGATACCAAAATTTCTGGCTACCAAACCTCCGGTATCTCCATGAGCTGTACCTTCACGATGGACTTGGCCAGAATAGGAACAATTTCTTAGCACACTATCGCTTCGTTGCACCAATCCGGCTATATTGCTAAAATAACTATAAGTAACCACCCCATTTTCCACACTGCAATTTTGTATCACTCCCAGTCCAAGATAATCTGCAAGAATCGCTCGACCGGATTGCGGGTTCACAAAAGTAACATTCTCAATCACAACATGGTCGTAATCAAGACCTTGAACATAGCCAAATAAGCTGCCAGTCATAATTAAATTCAAAATGCTATAACCATTACCATCGAATGAGCCACTAAAAAACGATTCATCATCTACTCCGATTGGATATGCCGTTACGCTTGTCATATCCAGATCTGCCATCATCTTGAAATGCTTGTCCCAATCTTGTTGATTAATTCCAATCTCTACGATTTGGTTGGGTTCGTATATCAGGTAGGGGTCATTCGGTTCACCGGTTCCACCACCATACTGGGCACTGAGTTGATTCATTCCTGTTAACAGAATCAAAATAAGGGTCAATGGTTTTAGACGTGCTTGTGGCATGTTTTCTCCTAAATCTTTTCTTTAGAAAGTGATTAATGTAGACTCATTCTCGAAAAGGAGTCCCAGTTACCCTGTTTCAAATTATCGGTCTTTAAGGGGATTAGGCATAAACTTTTTACCCGAGCCCTACACCAGCCGACCGTAGACCACAACTACATTTTTTACAACATGTTACGTGAGACTAAATCGCTTGACATATTGGACAGGACTCAGTATTCTCACCTTTTAACTTTTTGGACATTCAGGAGCTATACATGATCGTAACCCGGTTTGCCCCCTCTCCGACGGGGTATTTACATATTGGCGGTGCCCGCACGGCACTTTTCTGCTGGCTGCTTGCGCGTAAGCATCAGGGTAAATTCATTCTTCGGATTGAAGATACCGATCAGAAGCGCAATACCCCCACCGCGACTCAGCAAGTCATGGACGATTTACGCTGGCTGGGAATCGATTGGGATGAAGGGCCGGACAAAGATGGCGAGAATGGCCCCTATTTTCAATCACAACGGCTCGATATTTATAATAAGTATTTACAGAAATTACTGGATGAAGGTAAAGCCTATTATTGCTTTGATACACAAGAAGAACTTCAGGTATTGCGAGAGAAAGCGCAAGCCGAAAAGAAAACCTTTATTTATCCACGCCCTGAAACCTTCCCAACAGAACAGGAAGTTCAAGCCGCACGTGATGCTGGTAAACCTGTTGTTGTTCGTTTTTGCATGCCAGAAGAATCGATTACCGTCAGCGACGTTGTTCGCGGCGAAGTGGTTTTTGATGCCAAAGAGTTCAGCGATATCATCATCCAAAAATCCGATGGATTTCCGACCTACCATTTTGCATGTGTCGTCGATGATGAGCTAATGGGCATTACTCATATTATTCGAGGTCAGGAACACTTGATGAATACACCAGGGCATATGGCTCTGCAACGTGCCCTTGATTTCAAAACACCCACCTATGCTCATATTTCTGTTACAGTATCAGAAGGTGGTGGGAAACTTTCCAAACGCGAACGTGGTAAAGTATTGCAAAAAGCCATTAAAGCACAAGAAAATATCGATCTCACAGCATTAGCTAACGCAGGTAACATCACGTTAGAAGAACTACAAAGCTTTATCGATAATAAAACGGCTCCGGATGGGCCTAATATTACCGCGATGGCAAAGCACTTGGAAATGCAACTTCCAGAAATTAATGTGATCGACTTCTTCGACAGTGGTTATTTACCAGAAGCAATGATTAACTTTGTTGCTCTGCTAGGATGGAACCCTGGCGACGATCGCGAAATTATGCCACTCGACGAATTAACTGAAGCATTTACCCTGGAACGTCTCAGTAAAACCAATAGCCTCTTCGATCGCAAAAAGCTTGTCTCATTTAATACGGAGCATTTCAAAACTATCGATCCAGAAAAACGTCTGGGACACTTCAAAGATTATTTACAAACAAAAGACTCTCCACTAGCCCAATTGGATGATGAAACGTTAAAGCGATTGTTACTGATCAATGAAGGCGCACAGACATTTGGCCAGGTAGTTGATAAATGCATGTTCCTCTGCAAAGATGAATATGATTATGATCCTAAGGCGGTTAATAAAGTACTCAACAAAGAAGGTGCACCAGAACTTTTGGACAAAACCAAGGAAGCTTTATCTAACTTGGAAGAGTGGAAAGCCGAACCTATTCACAAATTAATTAAAGAACTCAGTGAAACTCATGAAGTCGGTATGGGTAAAATTGCTCAACCAATTCGTGTTTCCATAACAGGCACAATGGTGAGCCCGTCTATCCAAGATAGTTTGGAACTTTTAGGTAAACAAAAAACACTAAACAGAATTAGCAATACACTTGAATATTTAAAAACTATTTAACGTCATAAAAATAATATAATAAAAAGGAAGCAAAATGTCATTATTAGTCACAGGTTCAATTGGAATTGATACGGTAAAAACCCCTTTTGGCGTTAGCGAAGATTGTATTGGTGGCTCGGCCATTTATTTTAGTATGGGCGCCAGCTTCTTTGCACCTGTTCGCTTGGTCGGAGCGGCTGGTGATGACTGCCCTTTTGACTTTAATGAGCTTTTCAAAGATCGCAACGTTGACCTTGAAGGCCTTGAAATTCGTAGCGGCAGCAAAACATTTCGATGGCATGGCACATACCAACCCAACATGAATGATCGTGATACAGATTTAGTTGAACTAAATATCTTAGCCGAAGCTCCCCCGAGTGTTCCAGCCAATTTCCAAGACAGTGAATTTGTCTTCCTCGCTAACACGGCTCCAGCACTGCAAATTGAATTGCTTGAACAAGTCACCAGTCCAAAACTTGTTGTCGCTGATACGATGGACTTGTGGATTAATAATGAAAAAAAAGACCTCTTAAAATTAATGAAGAAGATTGACGGCTTAGTTCTTAACGACTCAGAAGCGATTCTTCTTAGCGGCAAACACAACCTGGTCGCCGCGGCTAAAGACATCATTGCTCTTGGACCCAAATTTGTTCTGATCAAAAAAGGTGAACATGGTACATTGTTGCTAACTGACAAAGATGAAGTTTTTACACTTCCGGCCTACCCAACAGAAAATGTCATCGATCCAACCGGAGCAGGTGACACGTTTGCTGGTGGAATGATGGGCTACCTGGCTAGCCAAGGAAAATTTGATTTAGAATCGCTAAAACAATCCATCGCTTTTGGCACCGTCACTGCATCGCTACTCATCGAAGATTTTTCACTCAAACGCTGGGACACAGCTACCAAAGCAGATATTGACAACCGCTACCAAGAACTAAAAAGCATGATGCAGTTTTAAGATGTCACACCGACTGTTTATAGCTATTGAATTAGACCGAGAGGTTCAAAAGAACCTCTCGAAAATTTGTCATCAACTTCAGAAAGAGTATCAACTCAACGACCGTGCTCTCAAATGGGTTGAACCGCATAACATCCACTTAACCTTAAAATTTCTGGGTGAAGTAGATGATCCACAAATACCAGAACTCTGCGATATGCTTTCCGATACCACTAGTCAATTTGAGCCATTTGATTTTGATATCGCAAACTGTGGATGTTTCCCTCCTCAAGGCTCAGCTCGTGTACTTTGGGCTGGGATCAATGAGGGAACCGAAGATCTTCAGGCGCTGGCTGAAGCGATCGATCATGGCTGCCATGAGTTAGGTTTTGCATTGGAAAACCGACGGTTCTCCCCCCACCTGACACTTGCTCGAATTAAGCAGACAAAGGTTGGTTATCAAGTTCGCGAAACCTTAGAAAATTTTCCAGAGATCCAAATAGCCAGCCAACCCGTTGATTCCATTGCTTTAATTCAAAGTACACTCACGAGGCAAGGGCCGGAATATACCGCGATGCATCATGCAAAATTAGCAGAATAATCTAGCCAGTTTCCATCTTTTCGGTTAAGATATGGCTTACATAAATCAATGATCAGTTTAAAATTACGGGTCGGAACAAAATCTGTTGTAATTTAATGATCCAAAAGTAGATATAAAATTTAAAACCCTGTTAGTTTTACACGGAGGAAAACGCCATGGCCAAAGCAGCCAAAAAAGCAGCCACACCCGCATCCCCAACCCAAGCCCTCGATACCGCTCTTGGCCAAATTGAAAAGCAGTTTGGTAAAGGTTCGATCATGCATCTGGACAATGACAATTTTGTCAAAGTCGATGGCATAAGCACGGGTGCATTATCACTCGATATTGCACTGGGTGGCACTGGCATACCTCGCGGCCGAATCATTGAAATGTTTGGCCCTGAATCTTCTGGTAAAACGACTTTAGCCTTGCATACCATCGCTCAAGCTCAAAAAGAAGGTGGCATCGCGGCATTCATTGATGCTGAACATGCCCTCGATCCAACCTGGGCCAAGAAAATTGGCGTCAATCTGGAATCGCTATTAGTCTCCCAGCCCGACAGTGGAGAACAAGCTCTGCAAATCGCAGAAACTCTGGTTAAAAGTAACGCGGTTGATATTATTGTCGTCGACTCAGTCGCTGCTTTGACACCTCAATCAGAATTGAATGGCGAAATTGGCGATTCGCATGTTGGACTCCAAGCTCGTATGATGAGCCAGGCGATGCGTAAATTGACAGGTGTAATTAATAAAACAAAAACCAGTCTGATTTTCATTAATCAGATCCGTGAAAAAATCGGAGTCATGTTTGGTAACCCAGAAACCACGCCTGGTGGTCGTGCATTAAAATTCTACAGTTCTGTTCGAATTGACATCCGACGCATCAGCACTATCAAAGATAATAATGGCGCGATTGGTAATCATGTGCGAGCAAGAGTCGTCAAAAACAAAGTGGCCGCTCCATTCCGTGAAGCAGAATTTGACATCATGTTCAATCAAGGTATTAGTATTGAAGGTGACTTGATCGACTTAGCAGTCGAGAAAGGCTTGATCCAAAAATCAGGTGCCTGGCTGAGCTACAACGACGCTCACATTGGACAAGGTCGCGAAAAGACCAAAGAGTACTTAAAAGAAAATCCAGATCTCTGCAAAGAGCTGAAAGAAAAGATCCTCGCCCCACCAGCCGAACCTGCCTCTGAAGAAGAAAAATCAGAAGCTAAAGCAGCGGCCAAAAAGACGGCGACTAAAAAGACCACAAAAAAATAACCATCACAACTGCGAATTACAAGCGGTAAAGTATTTAGCATATTACTTTGCCGCTTTTTTTATGCGCTATTAGAGGCCAAGAAACTGGATGGCAAAGCCGCACATAAAAATTGTGGCACCTGATAAAGCATGAGCATATCTTTGCATTTTTGCCATCGGTAAAAAACTCATGCCATACACTCCAACCATAACTAATGTTAACATAGTCAGAATGGTGGCTATTCCAAATGCTATGACGATAACCAATAAACCAAACATATCCATGTTAGCCGCCTTATAGGTCAAGAATGGAATCAATGATTCGCACGGCCCTAAAACAAAAATAATAAATAATGCCCAAGGGGTAATACTAATCTTAGCGGGCTCATCATGCACGTGTGCATGCTCACCATGATGGGTATGGCTATGATTATGCACAGTGCCATCTGCATGTGTGTGCCAATGCGTATGGGGCCGGTTTTTCCAGGCATGCCTTACTCCCCACACAAAGTAAATAAGTCCAAACGAAATGAATAGCCAAGCTGCAATATCACCGCGAACCGATTCAATCGCCACCATTTTATTGAGAGCAATCCCGATACTGATTCCGACTAAACCAAGAACTATGGAACCAATGATATGGCCAACACCACAGAGAAAGGTAATCCAAGCTGTTTTTTTCATCGACCATTGCCGCGATTTGGCTAGAAGGACGAAGGGTAGATAATGATCAGGCCCCAAAAACGTGTGCAAGATCGCAATATTGCACGCCGCGATAACCAATACCAATAATTCATTACTCACAAGCTCATCCTTTATAACTCGTTAGCGAAAACAAAAGATAGATGACTTAAAAGTCAATTATAGGCTCTTCTCCCCTAATTGCAACGATTTAATGCAACAAAAAAGCGTGGCAGTATTAAACTGCCACGCCGGAAGTAAAGTATCATATTTCAAATACTTAAATGGTTTTAATTAAATGCCTCAAAGGCATCCACTTCAACTTCTCCAGATGTTACAGTTCCCACTAGTGTATGCGACCCTGAAGCCAGTGAAGTGTTTTCGTATTTCAAAACACTGGCATTACAACCACCCGTCACATTAACGCTACCAACAGAATTTCCATCGATTGTTAAAGCAACAGTACCACCATCACAATCAAACGAATAGAAACGAACGCCTGTACCGGTAAACGTATAAGTAAAGGATAAGGTACCTGTACCATCACCACTCCATGTCGTCGTACCTGAATAAGCAGAGCCTTGACTCACATTGGACCAGCCACCACTGCTATAAGAAACACTCGCATGACGATCATCCACTTTCGTCCAGCTACCACCACCTGCTTGTGTCGTTGCACAACTCTGAACTGAAGAGCTACCGGTATTGCCTAAGCTGTCACGCGAAGTCACGGTATAGCAATACTGGGTACTTGCCGTCAAGCCGGTATCGGTATAACTGCTCGAGGTCTGCCAACTGCTATTACTACCACCAGGGTTGCCTGAGGTTTCAGTAAAGAAATATTCCACTGGACTGGATGGATCACTAGCTGTGGTTGCTGTCATACTAATTGAGGTAGTACCACCAGACATAGGAGCAGAAGAAAACGTTGCAGGATTTGGCGTTGGAGGTATGGTATCGCCACCGCCACCTTGATCTTCAAAGACAATGAAAGCAACCTGTTCACCGGTATGGTTACGTTCAGAATCACCTAATTGATCTTCGTCAATGGCTAAGTTGATGCTGGTATTGGAGATGGGGTTCGTACCATAGAGAACGCCCCAGCCACCATTGTTACCATCCACAGCGGTCATGCAGGCAACACCGATTGAAGCGGTCCCACTTAAGCCAGAGACAGGACGAGAAAATGGTGCATTGTTATCTAGAACTTCCAAAATACCATCCGAGGTGACGCCCGCACTGTAATTGACGCCATCAATCGATCCATTGCCTGCTTCTATTACAATGTATCCAACGGTTTCATTCGCATGAGCATTGTCAGGATCTTCATTAACGGTTTTACCCACAGCCAAACTTGAAGCATTTGGCGGCGTGTTACGGTTGCTGCCGTTGTAAGACCAGAATTCCACATGGCCAGTATCATTGTAGGTCATCACTTGCCCAAGAACGACAGGGCTTGTATAGCTATTGGAATAGGCTCGGGCTTGACCATTCCAGGTAGAGTTAGCATTATCGGTAACAGTTGAGGTAAACTTAACCGCTTCCATCGTAACACCATCAACACCTTGGGTATAAACACCTTCTTCAACCACCATGAAGTAAACATCAAGTCCGCTTGGTGTCGCACCACCGGCAGCATCCACACGAACCTGGAAGCTATTTCCAGACGCATTTTGTATTCGAACACTGGCCGGCCCTGAGGTGTTATCATAATTCGGTGTGGCAACGACCACCATGGAATTATAACTATTCGCCAAGTTGACAGTGGTCCAACTACTACCGACTCCACTAACGACACCCGATTCAAGATTGATTTGTCCTGGAGGTGGAAAGTCAGGAGTCGTCGCAGATTGTCCTAATGACGCTCCGCCGATGTTACCTTGACTATCACGCGCAGTGACGGTGTAGGTATACATGGTCAATGGTGACAATCCCGTATCAGTGTAACTGATCGAGGTTTGCCATCCACTATTACTACTCCCAGGATTACCAGTTAATTCCGTGAAGAAATATTCTGCAGGTGTTGATGGATCCGAAGCCGTAGTAGCAGTCATCATGATGGATGTTGCACTGGTTGCATTTGGATTCGAGGCAAAGGTCATTGGATTCGGTGTTGGAGGCGTTGTATCGGGTGCACTGCCAGTGTCATCACAGAGTGTACCAGAATAACTACCTGTATTACCCAATGAATCACGACTACGTGTGCGGTAGCAATATTGGGTGCCTGCTGACAAACCAGTATCAGTATAGATTGTTGAAGTTTGCCATCCACTATCAGTTGCACCTGCATTACCAGTCGTCTCATCAAATTGATATTCAACGGGTCCAGATGGATCGCTCGCTGTGGTTGCAGTCATATTCATTGATGTTTGACCACCATCTGCTGGATTAGATGCAAATGTTGCAGGGTTTGGTGACGGAGGTGAGATATCAGCACCGCCCACTTTGGTAATCTGGAATGTTCGATTAGCCATGGTTCTCAAAGGAACATAAATGATCATGGTTTGTGTGCCATCAGTATCACGAACAAGTCCTTGTGAGAAGTTAGAGGTAGAAGAACCATTGATGGTTAAAGCTGCATCATCATCCCCTCCCCAGTTTTTGATAACAAATGCTGGATTGTGAATGGGGCTATTGCTGGAAGCATTTAATGTAAAAGTCATGGTAGAAGATGTAGAAGTAAAATCATATGCTCTTTCTACTTGATTGTACCCTTGTGAGGTGATCCCTGAAGTACTTTGGACGCTAGGAGACTGGAGCCAAGATTTGGCCAGATCAAGAAGGTCAGCATCACTTAAGTTGGTAACACCTGTCAGGAATAATCGCTGCTGCCAGTTGGCCTGGCCATTTTGTGAAAATGCATGCGTAGGTGAATTTGCCATCCAATAACATGCGGTATGCGTAGGTACAGAGCTATTGCCTGTATCCGCACCTGAAGATCTATAGTGATTGACTGGCCAGTGTTCATAACGAACAAATTGATTGCCGGGATATTCGCCCTGAATATTAGGTGCGTAAGCACCCCATACTTCCGGTTGATTGCTACCTGTTTGTCCAATAGTCCATCCATCATAGGTGGTATTTTTGAAATTGGTTCGAACAATATTTGGATTGGCCGGAGCACCAGGGAATGGTGAATCATCACCTGTTTCATGTAGACCATTGTTATTACCATCGACAAAGAAAACCCCCGAAGTCATATTCTGAATTGCTAACGTATTAAAAAGTTCCAGGTTATCTTCAGGATCAACACCGGCGCTATTAATGATGAGAAGCTCATGCCATTCAAAGTTTTCGGTATTGGCAGAATGTGTTCGAAGTGTCATATCTTGTAAAACAGTACCATCAGGATAAATATAGTAGGTCCAATCTGATGTTTTACCCCATCCAAGTGGCGAACCAGAGGTATCGACAGGATTGTAGCATAAACCGGTTGATTTATATCGCCAATGAACGACAACACGTGCGGACGTATTTTCAATGAGCCGAACATGGGAGTAACGGTTTTGCTTATCATTCATAGGCTCAGCGTTACCTTCCTCACCTTCACATAGTTCAGGCCAACCCCAGGACTCATTAAATTCATTGTTATACCAGGCGCCATTTTCGGACACACCTGCAGGTACCATATTCATACCACGCCAGAAAACCCACTTGGTACTATTTCCATCAAAGTTAACAACAATATCTGGATGTTCACGCACCTGCCAGTTGTTGTTCCAATTGGATGAAGGTGGATCATATTGCGGATCAGCTCCTTGAGGACTTTGTTGATACCAACTGCCGGTATAACCTAATTTGGTATAGCTTGCTCCAAATCCCAGATCTGGCCCAGTGGGTAAAATGGTGCTGCTGTTTGAAGAAACAGGTGCAGCGGAAAAACTGGTATTATTTGATGAATTAACGGTAATCGTTCCATTAGCATTTAAAGTCAAGTTTTGTGTTGTTTTGGTTCCGCCACCCAGTGTGCTTCCGCTATCGGTATAATCATAAACTTCACGCACGATTGTCAGGTTAGAATTAATTGTGTAGTATTCATCAACCCAACCTGTCCAACTAGGTGTCAAAGCATTCTGACCTGCTGGAAAGTTTGGAGCATATCGCCATTGCACAACAACCTGCGTGGGAGATTCGCTGATAATTTTAGCATGCGCATGTCGGTTCCATTTATCCCATTTGATGCCTGAACCATCCCCTGATACAGAAAATAGCTGGTTTACATAAGCATTGCCTGAGCCCGTTACCCAACGTGGTCGATAACTGGAGGCACGCCAGAAATAGAATTGTTGATTTGCGGCCAAGTTAACCACCACATCTGCGTTATCTCCCACGTGTTCATTATTTTCCCATGAGTTACCAGAGTCCAATCTAGTATAATAGGCATAAAAATCCTGGGCATGACACATTCCTGACAGTGCCATTATCAATACAAATAATGACAAACAATATTTTGTTCTATTCATACTCATCTTCCTTTCATAATAATTTTAAATACGTCCACTTTAATACCTAAATCACACACACGTTCATCTTAATGTTCAAGACCTCCATTTCTTTAATCATCAAACCAAATCCTCCCCTTGATATAATCTATGCGCGCAACGGTAGCGCACTCTGATTGAAAAGAATTTGAATTGTGTTAAACGTTAATTCGTTGTTTTATACTGATGATAGATTTTTTGAATCTCATCATCTCGCAACATACGGTCATAAATTAATAGTTCATCATACGAAATGGCTGAATTCACATCTACGTCATCAATGAGAACCAATTCACCATTATTATTTAGATATAAATTTTTCCAAGAATCAAGAATGGTTGTCCCATCATTCGCTTTCCAGCTATTTTCTATCTGACCATCGAGATATAATTTAACTTTTTCACTTTGATTGACTGTAATTGCAACATGATACCATCGCCCTTTTTCCAGAATCGTTTTACCAGTAAAACCTTGCTCTCTGTTTTCACGTTCTGGACTATGACAAATAAAATCTAATAATAATACTTTTGTTTCAGTATAAGACAAAATCATCGCTGATTCATAAGCCCCGGGACTGGTTGCCGAAGAAAATGACATGAACGTGTGACCATTGACAATGTTATCAATCCGCAACCAAAATAATACGGATGACGAAAACTCAGATTCGCCCTCCCAGACTTCCTCCATAAGAGCATAATTACCTTCTTTGAAAGTAGCTGCTACATTTCTTTGATCATCACAAATCTCAGGACCATGTTCTATCAGTTCGATCTGTCGTTTCATATCTAAATCATCACTTTGATTTGATTCAAAACGACAATGATATTCTGGCCTGGTCGAAGAAATGATTTTTTCATACGCGCAAGGATGGCGTAAATTCTCATGTTCCAGCTGGGAAAATGTCGTTATAAATTTTTGTGAATTAAAATCGATCGATTTAACAAGTCTCCCATCTGCTGATACGGATTTAGCATCCCCAGTATGGACAGCATGTGCGTCACCATGTTGCGTTATTAGCGAGACCAACCCACTGGCTACATATAAATCACTTGAACCATCGGTCCCCACTTGAACACGAAACTCTGTACCTAAATCAACCATATCTGCTGAAGGCGTGTAAATGGTAAAACCCTCAACACCTGATGGAACACTAGCGCTGAGTTTACCCTGTTTAAGAAAAGCCCCATTAGCCGATGATAATTCAATTTCAACTGGGCCTTCGAGTATGACCTTAGCCCCGTCATAAAACTCGATTTCAGCATACCCTTTCTTCAGGTGATATGATTTCTCTTGCAATACAATCTCATTATTTGTTTGCCTTAAAGGTGACTCCCATTCTGCATTATAGGAATTAACCACTTTAGCAACATCAGATGAATAGGAGATATATAGCAAAGAGAGCAGTCCCAGTGAAAATACAACACATGCAGCAAGACGAGTGACAATTGTTTTCTTATCAACTTGCCGAGATGGTTTATAGCCGTCTAATTGATCACGCTTCTTTTTACCAGACATCATTTTCTGACTGGCAAGAAAGGCTTCGAGCTCCTCTTCAGCGTGCTTTTTGATTTTTTCTTTTCGTTTTCGGTTTTCCTCTTGAATGACTCCTTTATTCTGCAATTCTTGTATCTCAAGAACCTCTCTTAATAAATCTTCACGATTCATAAGCTCTAAATTATTTACATCGAGCAACCCTTGATTTTGCAACATAGCATACGTTTCAATAAATTCCAAATAACAATGCACCCCGTCTGGATGCTGGCCAAGAATCTCATAAAACCGATCCATCTTATTTTCAGACAAACCTGTTTGCATCATTTCGAGTGTTAGTTCACCCAATTCTATTTGAAGTTTACTATCCATAAATACCTTTTATGTGGATAATTTTTTTTGAATGCATTGACGTAAAATAATAATGATTCGTGAGATCGACTTATAAAGCGTATCTGCTGATCGCCCTACCTGTTGAGCAATATCAACAACCTTAAGCCCTTTATTAAAATGCAGGTCAATTATTTCGCGATCTTTCGGCTTCAATGCTTCAGTGCAACTTTTAAGACTATCTGCTCGCTCTGAATAGTTATCTGAATGAATCTCTTGCTGGGCATTGGCGATCATTCTAAAAATATCATCCCGTAACTTAACTGAACGGCGTTGTTTTTTCCGATTAAAATTAACAATGGTAAAATAAGAAATTTTAATTGCCCAGCTGTGAAAACTGGTATCTGCCTTGTACTCAGAAAATTTCTTACACATGATCAAAGCCGTTTCCTGCAATATATCATCTGCATCACTTGGGTTAGGCACGAGTGATAAGATATACCCATAAATGCGTCGCTGATTGGCCATGAGTAACGCCGTAAATCTTTCCGACACATGATTTGTCATTTCGTTGTTTATTTGCTGATCCATAGAAATCTTTCAATATTGAGCAGTCGACTTATATAGAAAATGTCATCAAAATGAAAAACTGGAAAATATTTTTTAAAAATAATGACAACGATAGAACTCCTAATCCATTATCGACGACAAAAACCTTTATAATCACTTAGTTTGCAACCATTAAAAAGCACCTCCAACTATATGATTTTTAGCGAGATTTTATACAATAACTTAATATTTTAAGCCCGATAAATAGGGTTCATGCAAAAGCTTTATCTGTCACTCGATCTGAGTCTGAAAACTTGACATCACCTATTAGTTCGCCATTTAATAAAAAAAGAGTAACAGATTATGGCTACCACGTTTAGGAAGTAGAATACCTATTTCTAGATACTATCTAAAATAATTTTAAAACATCATTATTGAACGTAGACACTTTGTGACAAATTTGACCTGATCGCCTTCCAAACAAATCACATGGGAATAAATCCACTTTAGTATGAGTTTCAATGGAATCAGTGAGCTACGAAATCACGATCTTTCTATCGATTATATTTGTATGGATGATGCTCACAAACATGCTCAAATCAATCATTTAACGGCTCACTTTTTATCAAAAGTTGATTAATCCCAACCAGTATTTAGACGATACTTGACTAGCTAATGATCTATTGACTATTTGTACTTATGAGACCATCTCATAAGATTCAATCATTAATAAATAGAAAAGAGTAAAAGTAAGGGGTGTTAACACATGTAAGTGGAAACACCAAGTGAACATATCATTTGTGGTTTATACAACCTATGGAGCGAATTGATGAAAATTGTAAATATACTTTTCGTTTTGTTAACAGTGATTCTTTTTATACAACCTGCGTTTTCTGGAAATGCCCAGCCGCAAACTCCGATAACTCATGAGAGCGATTCATCTCATGCTCAGAAGCAGGAAACTCATATATCTGAAAATGCAAGTGACCACACAACATCCAACCACAACGAAGCTGTAAACCACGCTGAATCGCCAGAGTCACATGCATCACATAATAATAATGATGATGTTCATGCCGCCCTGCTGCCCGCAGAAGAATTAAGCAAACTCGATAAAGATCGACATGCCCATTATACTGTCAATCCGGTAGAGATTAAAAGTCAACCTAGTTGGGTAGTGTTTTATGTGCTGATTGGATTCTCGGTTCTATTTTGTATCCTGAGTGTTGCATTTATCACTTCACCATTTTTTACACATTTAAAGATCAACAACAAAATTTTAATCGGTGCTGGCGTTATTACCACCTTATTGTTGATTAGCGGCCTTTCGAGCATGTACTTCCTAAACATAGTCGATAAAGATTCACATATTGAGATATCAACAAAACAATTGGATATGTTGTGCAAAGAAATGGAAGCATTACAATTTGAATTTGTGTTCTATGGCATTCAAGATAAAGAACTGGGTGATAAGATTGCCAAGAAAAATGAAAAGATCATCCAGGAAAAAGGGCTTTTCGATCAAGAACTCACCAAAGTTCGCAACTACCTTGACAATCCAGAATTACTGGCACTCATACAAAAGATATCCGAGGCAACAGTACATTATCGAAAAACGTTTAAAGAGCTCGTCCACAATTATCATGAGCTTGAAAATCTGAAAGTTCTTTCACATAATGAGACACTTGAAATGGATCATAAGCTTCGCGAATTAATTTTAAAACATGAAGATAGTTTACATGCTTTAGAAGACGCTGAAGTCATTGATATGGAACAAATCAAATATCAAACACACATTGTCGAAAAATTGTTAGATGCAGAAGTCGCCCTGCTTCACATATCTCATGCTCAATTTGAATTCATGTTAGATAAACACATTGAACATATTCCAACGATGGAACATGGATTTCATGGAGTAAATAAGAATGTAGATTTGGTGCTCGAAAAACTAACTCATCTTGATAAACCAGAAGAAGAGATTAACAAAGAAATCAAAGCTCTAAAGCAAGTTAAAGAATTGACCAAGAAATATAAGCATGAAGTCACACAAATCATCAAAGATGAATTACTCATCGAAACCGAATTAAATGAATGCACACACGACTTGAAAAAAATCGCATCACTGACAAATGGTATTCTTCAATATGCAGAAGAAGAATTACAAACAGCAAAGAAAGAATCTTACCTAAGCATCGTTACCTTATTAATACTCGCGATTGTCACAGGTGTGATAACAACATTAATGACATCTAGAAAAATCACCCAGCCATTGAATCAAGCCAAAGTAATTATTCAATCGATGAGCCAAGGCGATCTAACAGGTAAAATTGATGTGCAAAGCAAAGATGAAGTGGGACAGCTCTCCAATCACTTCAATGAGTTTGCCATTAAAATGAATGGCATCATCAAAGAGATGACAGAGAAATCATTAGACATCGCCGACTATGCCGGTGATCTTTCTACGACAGCTCAAGACATATCCAAAGATGCCACGACAACGAGCAAAGAATCGAAATCGGTATCTGCCGCCTCGAAAGAAATGTCTGGAAATATGATCAACATGTCTTCAACATCAGAACAAATTGCCTCTAATGCAAAATCTGTTTCAAGTTCTATTGAAAAAATCAATTCACGTATGAACGACATCACGAAGGATGTTGAAACAGCTTCTACTGTTTCTGATAAAGCAACACAATTAGCTCAAACCAGTAACGAAAAAATTGGACTACTAGGCAGTGCAGCCGATGAGATTGGAAAAATCATCGATGTGATTGAAGAAATCGCCGAACAAACCAATCTACTCGCTCTGAATGCGACCATTGAAGCCGCAAGAGCCGGTGACGCGGGCAAAGGATTTGCCGTAGTTGCCACCGAAGTCAAAGAACTCGCACAGCAAACCAGTGCGGCGACTATTGATATCAGTAAACGTATTACAGCCATCCAGGAAACCACTGGAGAATCGGAAGAATCAATTCGGAACATCACAGATGTCATCAAAAAACTCAGTGAAATCTCACAGAAAATTTCACTCGTCATTAACGAACAAAATAGTGATACCAAACTTGCCACACAACATATTTATGAATTGACCGAGGCATCCAATCTTGTCTCAACGAACATCCAGCAATCCGCACAGACTAGCAAAGAAATTACTGAAAGCATTTTGAATGTGGATTCGATTGCCACGAAAACCTCTGAAGGAATCGAGAATACAAGTACCATTAGCAATAATCTGTTTAGCATGTCTCAAAAGTTAAAATCACTTGTCAACCAATTCAAAGTGTAATGACAACTCTCTGCGGAAAACTGGTCTGCATTGCCAGTTCATCAAATGGTAGAATGGGTTATAATATTATCAAAACAATCTATCGTAGAGTGGACAGATTTTGCCAGAAAAAGTAGAGGCCTGTCTCCCGGACCATGGCGGCACAGCGAACAAGCCTCATATAAATAAAGATCATTAATGAGAAGAATGATTTAGCTAAGATCAAACCATTATGGATTTTTGAACAGGATATAAGCCACCTGCTCTTTCGTATGACGGCGTTCTGGATTACTCATCTGATCTTCATCAATTGAAAGTTTAATCTGACCAAGAACCACTGGTTGTGAATATTAGTTAACATAACTTTGCGGCTGACCAACCCACCTTGAACTATTATCCGTGATGGTCGATTGGTGTTTCACTCCCTCCAATGTAATCCCATCATTAGCCTCTGTATAACCCCCCTCTTCCACGGCGAGGTAATAAATATCAGCATAGTCAGGTTCGGTGTTTCCATCCCCATCAATTCGAACTCTAAAAGAACTATCCTGCGCATTTTTAATGCGTACGCAAGCGGAGGCCATATTTTTATTATAATTCGCCATGGCAATCACAACCATGGATTCATGCATGTTGCACAGATAAACGGTCGCCCATTCGGTGGTCATATATTCGACTAATCCCACTTCAAGATTAACATTTGCACCACTCTCACCACCTCCACTGTTATTGTTCGCCTGTATAGCATTAAACCAATTATTAGCTAAAACGGCCATACCTGCGGCATTCGGATGACCATCAGGAGGCGGAAGTAAATGAATGTTTTTATCCCAATCAGGACGCAAATCAGCATAATAGACTGGTGATTGAGTGGTACTTAGCGAACCAGCCAAATCTTTTACGGAAAGATTAATAGCATCTATCTCAGCATCATCTATCCCTTCTGCATAGGCGTAAGCTCCTAAATATACTTTAACATGAGAATTGTCTGTTCGTAAAGATGTAATGATATCGCTAATAATCCCTAACACACGTGAGACTTCAGCAGGATCGGAATGATCGGTAATATCATTTCCACCTGCCATGAGCAGGACATTATCCGCTTGAGGCAACTCACGATATAAGTTAGGCAGTTCAGTTAGAATATCCGTAGCAAGTGCACCACCGAGTGCATCATGATCGCGATCAAACTCTTGATCAACTTCACAACCTGGAAACTCTGTATCAGAAACGGTGCCAATAAAATCAACGGTGTAACCATTCGCAATAAGTGCCTGATACAAAGGACGTCTCCAGGTTGAATCAATCCAGCATGAAGACCAAGAATCACCAATCACCCATAAATTTCCTAAATTTTTAGCCTTAACATCAGTAATAACGCCCATAATAATAAACAAAAAGCACAACAGGCGCACGAGATTTCGATAGAAATAATGATTCATCACATTTCCCTTTCTAGTTTTAAAAATAAATACACACTATTTTGACGTAGGATAACCATCATGCCATGCGCGCATGTCACCTGCCAGATGCTGGTTAGACACCAACAAAAGCATTTTTGGTTAATATTTGTTTGTTTTTCTGTCAGTCTTATTCGTTTGCTACTAGTCAATAGCCATACAGTAAAGAATTGGACAAATATTTAGATAATTTGAAATAATGGAATAATTTTTCTATTAATATAAAAAGCGTGACCGCATATAATAAGCGATCACGCTAAAGGGAAGTGAAATACCTATAAAGAAAATTTTAAGGATCATAGCAAAGCCCAAAATGTTTGAGCTTTGCTATGGCGAAATCAAGTTACACGTTAGTTTCTTGCCTGATAAGCATCCACATGGAACTCTTCAGATATTGTTGTCACAACGATAGTATTCGATCCACAAGTTAAAGACATATCTTCAAATGCCAGGAAGCTATCAAACGATCCAGTACCAACATTGACTGTTTGAGCCGCACCGCCATTAATAGAAACCGTACAACTCTGAGCCAGATTATCCAGACGCCAGACATAGAGAGGTATACCATTACCATTTATTGTGAATATGCCCATCATGTCAGGCTTATATAAGTTTTTAGATACTCGACGACATTCTCATCAAAATAATAAATAATCGTGGCCATGGTTTCTCATGACCACGTATAAGTATGCGAAGCATCTATTTGGATAAAATCTTTTATCATTTAGTCAGGCCCTAATGAATAGAGCCTGACTAAAAAATTACGCTATATTAATTAAATACCTCAAAAGCATCAAAGTGAGGTTCACCTGAAACACCAGTAATGACAATCGTATGTGAACCGCTACTCAAAGAAGTCGTTTCAAAAATCTGAACGGAATTCTGACTTACGCCGGTATTAAAGGTACCCTGGTTGACAGAGTCAATCGAAATACTAACGCTATGATCGTCATCATAACTCCAATGATGAACACGAACACCCGTTCCATTAAAGGTATAAGTAACAGTACCCGCGGTCTCCAAGTTCCATTGAACAGTACCGTTAATCGCACTTGGATAGAGAGTAAGATTTGACCATGATCCGGCACCGCCATAAACGATGCTAGCATCAGTATTATCCACAACAGTCCAACTACCTCCACCAGCTTGTGTGATTGCACAAGATGCTGCAGAAGCTGCTCCTGTGTTACCCAAGCTATCACGCGCCTGTACAGTATAGCAGTATTGCGTAGAAGCTGTCAGTCCACTATCCGTATAACTAGTGGAGGTCTGCCAACCACTACTGGTCGCGCCTGGATTACCCGAAGTTTCTACAAATTGATATTCCACAGGTCCAGATGGATCACTCGCCGTGGTCGCCGTCATACTAATCGCGGTATCACTATCAGCATTTGGAGCTGATGCAAACGTCGCAGGATTAGGTGTTGGTGGCGTGGTATCAGGTGTCGCTTGGGTCGTTGCACAAGACTGAGACGAAGCAGACCCGGTGTTACCCAAACTGTCACGCGATTGAACAGTATAACAATATTGCGTACTACCGCTCAAACCAACATCTGTATAACTTGTGGATGTTTGCCAGCCACTATCTGTGCCGCCGGGACTACCACTAGTGTTGTCAAAGTTATATTCCACCGGACCAGATGGATCGCTTGCTGTTGTTGCTGTCATGCTGATCGCGGTATCGCTATCAGCACTTGGAGCAGAGGCAAACGTCGCAGGGTTCGGTGTGGGTGGTGTGGTATCTGGAGCCGCATTCGTCGTGGCACTCGCACCCGCAGAAGCACTTCCAGCATTCCCCACACTATCACGTGTAGTGACGGTATAGGTGTACTGGGTACTGGCTGTTAATCCGCTATCGGTATAGCTCGTTGACGTTTGCCATGAGCTGCTAGTTCCACCTGGATTACCAGACATTTCAGTAAACAAGTATTCAACCGGACCGGAAGGATCACTTGCCGTCGTTGCCGTCATGCTGATCACGGTATCGCTATCAGCACTTGGTGCGGAAGCAAAGGTCATTGGGTTCGGTGTTGGCGGTGTGGTATCAGGTGGAGCCGGGCCATCTTCGAAGACGATGAAGGCCACCTGTTCACCGGTATGGTTACGTTCCGTATCACCGAGTTGATCTTCTTCGATCGCCAGGTTGATATTGGTGTTGGAGATTGGATTTGCTCCATAAAGCATGCCCCAGCCACCATTGTTACCATCCATCGCAGTCAGACATGCGACACCAACAGAAGCTGCACCACTCAGACCAGAAACTGGGCGTGCAAATGGAGCATTGCCATCGGTCACTTCCAGAACACCATCAGATGTTACGCCAGCACTGTAGTTCACACCATCCATCGTACCGCTGCCTGATTCAATCACAATGTAACCAATGGTTTCATTGGCATGCGTATTATCAGGATCTTCGTTGACGGTTTTACCCGTAAACAAGGTACCGCTTTGCGGTGGAGTCTGACGTGTACTACCACGTGCCCAGAATTCTACATGGCCAGCATCGTTGTAGGTCATCACCTGACCGACAACAACCGGTGTAGTATAACTATTCGCATAGGTGCGAGATTCGCCGTTCCAGGTTGCTGATGCATTGTCGGTTACCGTCGAAGAGTACTTGACAGCTTCCATGGTTACACCATCTTGAGCCTGCGTATAGACACCTTCTTCAACGACCATGTAGTAGACAGAGATGTTACTGACCGCGGTTGGGCCTGCGGCATCAACACGGACATCAAAGCTACTACTAGTAGCGTTTTGAATTCGCACACTAGCTGGGGCAGAAGTGTTGTCATAATTTGGCGTGGCAACAACCACCATCGAGGTGTAGCTGCTGGTCAAATTCACAGTGGTCCAACTACTACCAACACCATTGACCACACCTGTTTCAAGGCGAATCGCGCCTGGAGGTGGTGGATCATTGGTGGTTGCACATGCAGCAGTTGATGCCGTCCCCGTGTTACCTACACTGTCACGCATTTGAACGGTATAGCAGTAAATTGTTGAAGCCGTTAAACCACTATCGGTGTAACTGGTAGCTGTTTGCCATCCACTATTGGTTGCACCAGAGCCTCCAGTTGTTTCAACAAATTGATACTCAACGGGACCTGACGCATCACTACCAGTTGTGGCTGTCATACTAACCGCCGTTTCACTATCAGCTGCCGGAGCAGTTGCAAAGGTCGCCGGGTTCGGTGTGGGCGGATCAATATCAGGCAGAGCATCCGTCGTTGCACAAGACTGAGAAGAGCTTGAACCAACATTACCTACCGAGTCACGTGATGTCACGGTATAGCAATATTGTGTGCTTGGTGAAAGCAACGTATCTGTATAACTTGTTGAAGTTTGCCAGACACTGTTGCTGCCACCAGGATTACCACTCGTTTCCGTAAAGAAATATTCAATAGGACCCGATGGATCACTACCCGTAGTCGCGGTCATTGAAATCGAACTCGTACCAGCCGATGCCGGAGCCGAAGCAAACGTTGCGGGATTCGGTGTCGGAGGCGTGGTATCAGGTGTTGCTTGCGTGGTGGCACAAGATGCCGTTGAAGCGGACCCCGTATTACCAACACTATCACGCGATTGAACGGTGTAGCAGTATTGGGTCGAACCAGTCAAGCCGCTATCGGTATAGCTGGTTGAAGTTTGCCATGCACTACTAGTCGCACCTGGGTTACCAGAGGTTTCAACGAATTGATATTCCACCGGACCCGATGGATCACTTGCCGTCGTTGCCGTCATGCTAATTGCTGTATCACTATCGGCACTTGGGGCTGAAGCGAACGTTGCGGGGTTCGGTGTCGGAGGCGTGGTATCTGGCGTTGCCTGTGTGGTGGCACATGCAGCAGTTGAAGCTATCCCCGTATTACCAACGTTATCACGAGACTGAACCGTATAGCAATATTGTGTCACAGCAGTCAATCCTGAATCAGAGTAAGCCGTGGAGGTTTGCCATGCACTGCTGGTCGCTCCTGGATTACCTGAGGTTTCAACAAATTGATATTCCACCGGACCGGATGCATCGCTTGCGGTAGTTGCCGTCATATTAATAACGGTATCGCTACTAGCTGCTGGAGCGGATGCAAAGGTGGCTGGATTCGGTGTTGGCGGTGTCGTATCAACCGGTGCTTGTGTAGTGGCACAAGATTGACTTGACGGAGCACCACTGTTACCGACGCTATCACGCAATTGAACCGTGTAGCAATATTGGGTTGAAGCCGTCAATCCAATATCGGTATAACTCTGGATAACTTGCCATCCACTATCGGTTCCACCTGGGTTACCTGAGGTTTCATCAAAGTTGTATTCAACCGGTCCGCTAGGATCGTTACCCAAACTTGCGGTCATACTAATCGAAGCATCATCAATCGCATTCGGTGCAATCTGGAAAGTTGCCGGATTCGGTACTGGAGGTGTGACATCACCACCACCCGTTGTCGTTGCAGACTGACGAGCAGAAACAGCGGTTGTGTTACCCACACTATCACGCATTTGAACACTGTAGGTGTACTGCGTTGCAGCGGTCAATCCAGTATCGGTGTAACTTGTCGAGGTCTGCCAGCTACTACTGGTTCCACCGACATTACCAGATGATTCTTCGAAGAGATATTCAACAGGTCCACTGGCATCACTACCAGTCGTTGCGGTCATGCTGATGGCGGTATCGCTGCCGGCACCAGGTGGCGAAGCAAAGGTCGCAGGATCTGGTGTTGGTGGATTAACATCTGCACCACAACTGCCGCCGCCAGCTTGAACTTCGAAAGCATCGAAGTGTGGTTCACCAGAAACACCCGTAAGTACAATCGTATGTGAACCATTGCTTAGAGAGGTCGTTTCAAATATCTGAACTGCACCTTGGCTAACACCCGCATTAAACGTACCTTGATTGACCGAATCAATCGAAATACTGACACTATGATCTTCTTCAAAACTCCAATGGTGAACACGAATTCCTGTACCAGTAAAATTATAAGTGACGGTTCCTGCAGTCTCGATATTCCACTGAACCGTACCATTAATCGCACTCGGATAGAGTGTGAGATTCTGCCATGACCCTGCGCCACCATAAACAATACTTGAATCGGTATTATCCACGATGGTCCAACCGCCACCAACAGAATCGGTGGTTGCTGAAGCATTGGACGAAGCAGATGTCGTGTTTCCTAATGCATCACGAGCCTGGACATTATAGGTATATTGAGTAGCTGCAGCTAAACCGTTATCAACATAGGTTGTTGATATTTGCCAGTTACTATCCGTAGCACCGCTTCCACCGGTCGTTTCTGTAAAGAGATACTCAATCGGTGTACTACCACCAGCATCCGAAGCGGTTGTTGCCATCATCGTAATACTGCTGCAACTGGTCGCGGCAGGTGCTGAGGCAAAGGTCATTGGATTCGGAGTCGGTGGATCAGAATCTGGAGGTAAGTTCACGGTAATCGTACCGGTCATACCCAAAGACTGTCCGTGTGGATGACAGTGGTAATTGTAAATGTTTGGAGCACCACCATCACCAGGATTCGAATTGACAAATGCCTGATCGAAGGTATGTGTGAATATCTCACCGATCGCATTGGTCACATCAGGACTGGAACCTTGAGGAATCGATCGGAAGTAACCGGTATGTACACCTGGCACACCTGCCATGACATTGTGACCTGATGAGTGGAAGGTCCATTCAACTGTTTGGCCCATATCAATGGTTAGATGTTGTGGCGTAAAGACAGCACCCACATCACCTGCAGCGATATCAATATTGCCATCTGAGACAAGCGTGGTTGCTGACAGAATATTTGAGTACACCGTCTCATTGAGATTGGTAGAGGTATCACGCATCTTCACACGATAGGAATATTGCGTATTTGGTTGCAGGCTGAAATCATAGTATGTTGGTGTAAAGATCCAACCACTATCACTACCACCAGGATTACCCGAGGTTTCTTCAAAGTAATATTGAACACCCGAAGTATCATCGGTACCTGTAGTTGCCGTCATCACAATCGATGTATCCGTATGTGCCGCAGGAACTGTCGCCCATGTTGCAGGATCAGGTGTCGGTGCATTTGTATCAGGTGCACTGACCACTTCGAACTGACGCATCATTTCATGATCTTCATGTTCAATGTTGTGACAATGGTATGGGAATTTACCAAGATAATCAGTAAAAGTTGCAATCACTCTTACCATTTCACCTGGCATGACCATTACGGTATCTTTGAAACCTGTAGTGTTTAGGTCATAGGTCGTCGGCGAACCTTGCGGTACAACTACATTATCAACAATTTGGAATCCTTGACGATCCAGAACCTGGAACATCACCAAGTGCATGTGCATTGGGTGAACCATACCGGTTGTATTGACAAAGTTCCAAATCTCGGTTGAATTCAAAATCGGTTGCTCAGTAATATCATTCCATTTCAAACCATTAATGGTAAAGATTGTACCATTATTACAACCTGGATCGGTTCCTTGTTCTAAACGCAATTCGCGAGTAATCGGCATGGGCGTTTGTGAAATTGGCACCAAGGTATCTAAAGTACCAGGAAGCGATGCGGTATGTCCGGTATCTGCGGTGACGATAAATTTCATCACTTGTGGCAGGACACCGACACCTGGCGTACCAGGGTATGGAGCGGGTGCATCGTTGGTCAATTCGATTTCTGTTCCGGTTGGGAAACTTGAGAAGTCGATCACAACATCTGCACGCTCAGCATTACCTAATGTGAGAGAAGTCATAGCAACCGGTGCAGCAAGCAAACCACCATCGCTACCGATTTGATGGAATGTATGTCCATTGGATAAGGATAAGTTCAAGACACGAGAGCCACAGGCATTCAACATGCGGAAACGGTATTTACCTTTCTTAACATTCATGAAAGGCCAGACTTTACCATTGACCACCATCTTGTCACCAAAAAACTGCGGTCCCCATTCATCCTGGTAAACCAATGAACCATCCACATTAAAGGTTCGGTCCATCATCATCAATGGCACTTCATATTCACCGCTTGGCAAATTCAATGCCGCATGCGCTGGATCACGAATAATGTAGAAACCAGCCAGCCCCATGTAAACATTAAGGCGAGTTATTCCTAAACCATGATCGTGATACCAAAGGGTACCATCGTTCTGTAAGTTTGGATACTGGTGAACAATCGATGATTGACCTGGATAGAAAATATCTTCTGGATAACCATCAAACTGTGCTTGAGCGTGCGTACCATGTAAGTGAACTACAGTGTAAGGTTGCGTACCAAACATATCAGGTCCATGTACACAAGTATCAACATTCAAGTAATGGCTAGAACGAAGCGGTGGCGTAGCACCTTGGCTCGTATCACGCAAATCATTCACCCAAGTCACATCAACTTGATTATTTTCTGATGCTTCAATGGTTGGACCAGGGACCATCCCATCATAGCCCCACAGGGTTGTTGAGTTCGCAGGGAATTCACTGTGAACCTGAGTTTGAACTTCTTGCATGGTTATAGTATAGCTGGCAACACCACCACTAGTACCACTGGTGGGTGTTGCGACGGAAGGTATAGGTAGTGCATCTAAGTAAGGAGTGAGGGTCGCACTGACAAAATCTGTTTTGGCAGATAAGCTAGCAGAGTAACCTGTTTCGTTACCTTCGGGATCACGAGCTTTCACACGATAGGTAAACGTTGTTCCACCTTGTAAGCCAGTATCACTGTACGAAGTTGAGGTTTGCCATGCACTATCGGTTCCACCAGGATTACCGGTGGTTTCATCAAAGAAATATTCGACCGTACCGCCAAGGTCATCGGTTGCTGTTGTTGCAGTCATATTAATGGTATCGGTTCCGGCTGCCGTTGGGACCGAAGCCCAAGTCATTGGGTTTGGTGTTGGAGGATTCTGATTTGGTAGTTGTGTGGTTGCACATGATTGAGACGAAACACCGCCAACGTTTGGCGTTCCTACAGCATCACGCATTTGCACGGTGTAGCAATATTGTGTACCGCTACTCAAACCTGTATCGCTATAACTGGTAGAGGTTTGCCAGCCACTGTCCGTGCCACCACTGTTTCCTGAGGTTTCATCGAAGAAATATTCAACTGGAGGTGTTGCATCGCTACCAGCTGTGGCCACCATATCAACAGATGTTTGGCCTGTGGCAAAAGGTGGTGTTGCAAACGTTGCTGGATTGGGTGTTGGAGGATCGGTATCGATAACCGTACCAGAAATTCTAATAAATTCTGCCACACTGGGAGCACCGCTATTATCCAGAAGAAAGAGCATATAATAACCTGGAGGAACCATGTTACTATTGGCCGGAATGCTTAAGGTTAATTGTGAACCCGTATCATTAGTAATCGACAGAGGCACACCAATTTGGTTGGTATTGAAGCAGTGTGTTGCGCCACTAGGACGAATCAAGACAGCTGAACTGAGACCATTGGTTGTGGTATAGCCAACATTGATCGAACCACCATAGCCTGCATCTGTTGGAGAGCTGGTAATGGTTGGGCGTGAGCCTGTAAATAAATAAGGAGGTGAATACCATTGTGCTTGAGACTGCAAATCACCACCATTCATGACACGACCGTCACGCAGAAGAATGATTCCATGGTGATCACCTAATCCTGAATAATAAACATTGTTTGCCATGTTGGTCCAGGTATTGGTATCTGGATTATACATTTCAGGGGTCGTAGCTGCTGCACCAGAGCCATCAACATTATTAATGACAAACACATGGCCATTTGGCAAAAGAATACCAAAGTGAAAACCACGTTGGAAATTCATTGGAGCAACTGTCTGCCACTGCGGATTGGCATCATCCAAATTAACAATCTGGGTATTGTTGTTATTACCACTGGGAGTTTCATTACCATCATTACCACCGCAGATAAAGATACGATCATCCGTACCCAACAAGCGAATAGATGGCGCATAAAAACGAAAACCAATAGCGTTGACTGGACCTTGTGTCCAACCACCCCCTACAGTGTAATAGTATGATTGATTATCTTGTTGTGATTGAAAAATACGACCATCTTTCATCAAGTGAACACGCAGGTAAGCATCATTATGCTGCCATGGAATGGTACCTGGTTGAAGGGTATAAGAATTTGTATCTGGATCAAAAATTTCTACTGTATTTTCCTGCTGCTGTTCCCCTTGATCAAACCCACCATAAATTAAGAGACGACCATCCCCAAGAATAATTGTTTGTGGATACCACCGACTTCTTATCCCCAAGGGCAGAGATGTCCACGATTCAGTATCCGGATCATAATAGGCCGCTTCTCGTGCGGTTGATCCTTCTCCACCATTCATGAAGAATTTACCATCTGCCATAGTAGATTGGCCACCACAGAAGAAAAAGGCTGGCATACTCGTCGTTATGACATTTGAAATACCATTAGCCGTCGGTAAAAAGGTACTGGATTGTGAACTTGTCTGGTGAGATCCGATGAACACTCGACCCGTTTTTAATTGTACAACGTGTGTTGCATCATGCGGCAGACTAAAACTACTCGTCCATTGTCCGACAACAGACGCTTGCCCTAATACCGACTGGCTCGGCCATATCAGGCAAGAGAAAACAATGAATGTACATATAGTCCGATAGATAGATTTGCACATACTCTACTTCCTTTCCATTAAAGTATTTATACTACTCACTTCACTACTTCACTTCGGTAAACACACACACTTAGGACAGAAAATCCTTGTTCAAAATGCATAGACGGGCAGGAAAACTAAATTAGAGGAGAAAAACGTCTTTTTATTTAATTTTTTTTGCAACTTTTACATTTCCCTTTGTGAAAAAGAGACTTACAACGATTACACTCCGGCATAGTACCTGTTTAAACAACAACTTTATGAACCTGCCATCCCAAAAATATTCAGTAGAAAAATCCAACATCCCCTAACTTTCCTTTACTCTTGCAAAATATTTTGGTACTATTGACTACTTGCTACCCTCCTCACAACAGCAATCCAATAAATTAGTATCAAGGAGACTTAGATAATGCTTTCCTCCCCTGCTTTTGCGCGTGGAAAATCAATTCTATGCGTAGCGCTACCAATGTTCATTCTTTTTATGGCAACCCCTTCCGCTTTTGCACTGGATGCTTACTACACCAAAATCACGAAAGGTGAAGATTGGGAACAGCATTCCCGAACGACTGAGCACCCTGATATCATCGTAAAATTAGATGGAGGTAAACTCATTTTTTGGCGTGGCACCAGCTATTTGCCCTATTGGGAAACAAAACAAGGTCAATTTAGTGTCCAGGAAATGATACCACGCAGTGGCGATGGCCCAAGCAATCGTCCTGACCATGCCAGCATGTTTTCATATGTACGAATTATTTCAGCAAGCGAAAATGAAGCTGTTGTGCATTGGCGATACTTGCCCACCTTTGAAAAAGGCAACCCGAAAGGTAAAGTCAATCATCTAAATTTTGTAGAAGAATATTTTACCATCCAATCCTCAGGTCATGTCACACGGCAATTGCGAAAAGGAACCACCAATATTGACGATTGGCATAATGAGTCTAACGTAATTCATCAGACATTTCAATTAGACGCCCGGGGCATCAGTCAAATCAAAACATCACAGCCACAGAAAAAAACAACCTCTGTAAAATTAGAAGGCAACCCCCAACGTGGTCCAGCATTTGGTAAACCTTTGTTTCATTTATCATTTGATGAAAGTCAGGGATCAGAAACCAAAGAACAGATCCATGGATCAGCTATTAGTATTACTGGACACAAAGCATATTGGAAAGCAGGAATTTCAAAAACAGCCCTAGGGTTTGACTGCTACGATACCAAACTAACCACCTCAGGCAAATCGTTAGTTCCACTTGAACAGTTAACCATTGACGGGTGGATTGCCCCAGGTGCTTATCCTTTTAACGAAGCAGCCATTTTGCATCAATCAGACTGGGAGAAGAAGGGCTATTATCTTGGTATCGATTCATATGGCCATATTCTATTTTACTGTCAAACTGATAAATGGAATCAGCTTAAAACAAAAGCTCAGGTTCCCCTTCGCCGCTGGAGTCATATTGCTGTGGTGCTGGATAAATCAACCATGAAAATTTATATCAATGGTACGCAACAAGCGAAGCTAAATATCAACGGAAAATTACAACCAGCAAACACGGATCTCATCATTGGCAAAAACACGCATGCAGCCAACCCTGTTGATCCCGTTCGTCCTTATTGCGAAGAATGTCATGTACCCCAACAGTTAGGATATGACGGCTTAATGGATGAAGTTAAAATCTATCCAATCGCACTATCTGATAAGGATTTATTGAAATCGTATTACATGTATCTCCCTGACATTAACATAATCAACAATCCAGACTTAGACAAACGCGTTTTACCCACAGGTAAATCTACAGGGCAATTTGCCGCACATTACACACACCTCAAATATTATGACACCTGGGATAACCTGGCTCGCTTTGGCGATCATTGTGATATTGTTGTAGAATTTGACGATTCACCGACCCAATTCGTGTTCTGGCGTGGAATGAGTTATGTCCCCCAAGTAGTGAATGCTGAAGGACAATGGTACAACAATCAATTCAATGAATCCTGGGATGCGGGCGGTAGTTGGGGCGAGCCAATGAGCGACAAACGCTCCAACCTGTCACACGTTCGTCTTATTGAAGATACACCCGCCCGCAAAGTGATTCACTGGCGCTATGCCCAGGTGCAAATTAATGGCACCCAGCAAAATTATGATGAACGCATCGGCTGGGGCGACTGGAGCGATTGGTATTACACCATCTACCCAGATGGCGTGGCCAGTAAACGCATGATTCACTGGTCCAGTGACGATCCACTGACTCACGAATGGCAAGAATCCATCGGCGTACTTGGCCCGGGCCAAACACCAGAAACGATGTGTTATATGGACACTGAAACTGTCTGGATTGATGACTTGAAAGAAACCATGTCATACAACTGGGATGATCGAATTTTCAATTATAAAGAACGAATCCCCATGAATATCGAACATGATTGGGAAAAACGCCCTATGAATATTCAATTGGTCAATTATAAATCTGACTACAAACCTTTCACAATTGGTGATTTTCGAGGTGCAGCTTGTTATGGCGATGCAGACGGAGCGATTGCCCCATTTTCCAACATGGTGGTCTATATTCACTGGCCATTGGGACAATTACCAACCGATGGCACACGGGCGGTTCGATCGGATCGTGCGTCAAGTAATGGCTATACACACTTGATGTTTAAAGATAATTTTATCGGTGAAGAATTTGATGAAGAAGAAATTGAAGATGAAGATCATGAAGAAATAGATGACGACGAAGAAATAGACGATGACGAAGAGGAACATGAGCAAGAAGATGAGGGCGACCATGTCCCTGAAAGACCTGAATTCAAAGATCGGGCACCTGTAAGTAATGTTGCTCAGAAAACCATGCTTGAAGGTATGACAACAAAATCTGTTACTGAATTACGAACGCTTGCCAAATCCTGGCTAACACCCCCTGCTATCAATAATGTCAAAGGAGCCGAATCGTTAGGCTATGAGCAATCACAAAGAGCTTTTCTATTTGTTGCTACAGATAACACACAGTCATTTACCTTGTCAGCAAGTAACAATAGCCCAATACATAACCCTTGCTTTGTTATTAAAAAGGCCAATAAAAAGAAAAGTTCAACCGTTAAAGTAAATGGTAATGAAATCTCTGTTCGACAAGGCTTGATCACAGATACAGACGGCACAACAACCAGGATAATATATTCCCCCTATTCATCAACAAAAACGACACAATTTGAAATTTTGAATTAATCAATTAAACAAAATCTAATAATAAAAAAGCGAGCAGGTGTTTGCCTGTTCGCTTTTTTATATGGCATATTGTTATTTATACTTTAAAAATCAGGGGCATAAAAACGGGCAAGACAGTCCGTCCACTATTTCCAGAATATATCGCAGGCGGCATTAGCCGGGTCGGTACATGCCAGCCAATCTTCTACGAATAACTCTAGATCAAAATCATCAACCGCTGTGTCTTCATCAATATCAGCCCCTTGACACCAGCTTGGACCTGTACAACCGACATTGAGCCACTCAGATGCAAAGACAGCAAAATCTAAAAAGTTGACATAGCAATCTTGGGGCATAGCGATATCGGCATCCAGATAGACCGTATTGGCATCGCCACAGAAGAGTGGTTCAGGCACAACATCAAATGCAGCCGAGGTAATTGTATTTGCTTCAAATGCAACGGCATTACCAACACCATCTGGCCAATAGTTCGCGGCGTTTAGCACAGGCGTTAATGAATGATTGCCCAAATTGGTGACAACATAACTTCCTTTGCAGTAAACGTGAGGAGTATTGTCGTTGCCCACATTCAGCAATCGGCTTGCAGGAAATTGCAGGACCGTGATATCTCGCAGACGAGGTGCTGTAGCAGCCTGGGTACCGAACCCTACGATCGTAAAGTTTTCGGATGTGCCATACTCGGTGTCGGTAAATTCTGTCGCGGCATTCAATGGTGGCAAAAGAATCTCATTGGTGTTGTCATTCAAATGCACAGAAAGCAGCGCAACGCCTTGGTTATCGCCAGAACTTGCCCATGCTTGAATGGTCCAATGGACCGTCTGGCCTGGGAAATAGGTTGCCTTATCTGTTACCACCTGAAGATGGACGGTGGCTCCCATCACGTAAGAGCTCATCGCCAACATGATTGCAACAATGTATCCTGATAATTTCATATTCATTTCTCCCGAATATCAATACTCGTATTATAGTCTTAGTAATAGTTCATCAATATTAGCTGGATAGGATAACTTGGTCCCTTTGTTTGATTTCCATATTTTGTAATCATCACGATCAATCCGACTATCCATATTAAAATCACCCATACCGACGGTATTATTATTTACGCCGTTTGGATCATAATTCTTTTTCCAAATTTTCTTATCTTTGCGATTTACTTTGCCATCGCCATTCGCATCGGCCAATAAACGATGGAACATAAAATCGAAGTCATCGCCTGCGGCATCATCGCGATCGCCATCCAGCTGATTGCCTTGACCATCGGTGACATTAGATGAGAGCAAGCTCGCTGAGTAAATGCCATCATTGACGATGACATTGGCTAAATCCCAGGTCGCAATGCGTGCTTGTGAATTATAGACAAATGATGCGTTCGATAGATCAACGGCCTGACCTATCGTTTCATTATACAAAGTCAATGCTGAAGCATCGACATTGACACCTTCACTAAAATTCACGGTTAAATTATGAATGGTCGAGCGTTGCGCATTTCCACCATTGATCGATGCCGCTAATACGGTTGGAGCAATGGTATCAGGCTCAGGTTCTTCACCCCCACCTGGAGCAATCAATGGCGAAGGCAACCCACTCGCATTATAGTTTTGTTGCCAGATGGCAACATCGGCACCATCTACAAGATTATCTAGATTAAAATCACCCACGCCTGGATCATTGACGCCTAAACCTAATGGATCGTAATTGGTTTGCCAAATAGTAAAGTCATCCATATCTACAAAACGATCGCCATCGGCATCGGCCAACATGCGATAGAAATCATGGAAGCCTGCACCCGTTGAGCGGTCAATATCTAAACGATTATTTAAGGTGCCATCATCATCAACGAGATCGTTACCACTTAAATCCTGTACTTGGGTTGTATCGATTTGAATTTCGTAAGAGCCATTAGGTAGATTGCTCAACAATGAACCACCAAAACCATCAATCGTCAAGTCAATGGTGAGTGTATCGCTGCCACCATCCCAACTAAAGCGTGTTTCATCAAGCCAGGCTAATGGTGTGACTAAATCGAATGCATCATAGAGTTTGATGTAATCATCAATCGTACCGGCAACAATCAATGATGGAATGTTCATGTCATCATTAAATTGAATGGTGATGTCTGACACGTTAGATCGCTGCACCTGGCCGCCATTGATATCCACTTGAATCACTTGCGGCTTGACTTGATCCAAGACAAAGTTCAATACTTCGTTGGTTCCACCATTTAATAAATTACCTGCTTGATCGGTGATCGCGGAGGCATCCAGTGTAATTTCATACTGACCATCTACAGCCAAAGCATTCATCGTGATGGTTAAAGTAGATGTCCCCCAACCAGCAATGGAACCAGGAACAACCGGCGTTAAGGTTGGATCTAAAATGGTAACATCGCCATTGACGCCATAAATGGCTTCATCAAAATTCAGTGTAATCACTGGCGTGGTGTCACTGGTAATTTTATCATTTGGAATGCCAGTATCATCAGTGATGATCCAACTTGAAAGCGTTGGATCTGTCACATCGACATCGAAGAATCGCACATAGTTTCCACCTTCATTCGTATCTTCATCGCCATCCAGTCGAAGTCCTGCAAGGTCATGGATTGAATTATCACCATCAATCGTCAAGCGGTAGTGGCCATCTACTAAGGCCGGTCCACCATCCACTGAAACCGTGACAAGGGTTGAACCAGGCACATAGATAAAATTATGTAAACCAAAGACAACATCATCAAAATCATCGAAGATCATATTTGGCCCATAATAGCGAAGGTCGTAATTGGCCAAGGCTGTTGCATCAATCGGGTTAATCGCTTCACTAAACTCAATCTGCAATAGCTGGCCAGGCATATTTGTCAGACCACCAGCAGGAATCTCAGCAGGCGTAATGCTGACAATGGTGGGTGGCGTCACATCAGAACTGTTACCCACAAACTCATAGGCTCCAATATCTGCAATGCCAGCCTCGAGTACAAACTCAAGTGAATCAGCATCTGTCAAGGTTGGAACCGTATTATGTGATGCAATTTTATAGTGACTATTATCGCCCGCAGATATACCGACCGTTGGTGTCAGGTTGGTATTACCACTGCCATAATCAAAACGTATTTCATTATTATCAAACAGTGTAATGGAAAAATTCACATCTGAAGAATCAGCCACATTCGTTGCGTCCCAACGAATCGTTACTTGTGTACCAATCGAAGTATCCACAAAAACATCATCATTCGCATGACCGTTGGTTCGAATGTCATCCCAAAGTGCTGCGATGCGAACGTGACTTAATAATTCCGCCGTTGTATTGGATAAGTCATTTGCATTCGTATTGCTTCCAAATTGCAGGAAACCATTCGAGGCAACATAGACACTATTATAATCCACACCATAAAAATTAAAGGTAAATGGCAATGCCAAATTCCAGTGGGTATTATCCGCACGCCAGTTTTGAGCAACACCTCCTGCTGCAAATGCGATCGGCCCAAGATTATTTTCAACATAATCATTACTTCCAGCATTAACAGTTCCTGGATCATCAACGCGTACGTTATCATCAATATCGAGAATAGGCGCTGCAAAAGAATCTGCACGATCAATCGCAGGCGATGATGCTGCCAGCAGGAAGTTGTCATCTGCCCCACCATTGTAACCAGAACCAGCGGTGGTATACCCGAGTATATTATCCGCCCCATCGGGATCCACAAATAAGGGATCGGTCGCCAGGCTGGTTTGATCCTGCAAGGTAGCATCTATCCAACTGCCCGGCACGCCAATACCACCAAGGTTATCATAATCGGTACTGTTGTAGAAACCTAGGTGAGCATTCGGGTCATTACCAATGAGATAAATATTAAAATCACTATCAAAATTATTCATACTGTTGGTATCAACGTAGTTTGCATAACCCGCTTCTACCCAGAAGATATTATTACGCACTTCAACACTTTGTGAACTGTCTGTCTGACGTAGTGCATCCCCAACTTCCTGATAGATGGTATTATTGGCAATCGTTGCACCTAAAGCACCGCGATTTATAATAATCCCCTGGTTGGTATTATCATAGATCAGGTTATTCTCAATGGCCCCGGTAAAGGTTTGCCAAACCAATGTACGTATACCAATCGAGTTTGAGTACACTTTGTTATCGGTTATGGTAGAACCATTGTAAGCGGTGATACCGGTTTGAATATTATTATAAACAATGTTATTGGTAATAAAGTTAGACGATGTTGAATTACCGACGATACCATGATCGTTATTGTACACGGTATTACGATCAGCAATTGCTCCGCCAACAACAAAAATCCCATAATCATTCAAACCCGTCTGTCCATGAGCGACGTTATCTCTTGCTAAAACATTGCTGCTGATATAATAACCGTGACTGTTATTATTATATGATTCATTATTAAATACACGAACTTGAGGTTCACCACCAGAACCCGTAACATAAATCCCATATGAATCATTGCTATAGGCAGTGTTGCCATAAATGTAAGCGTCACCTGAACCCGGCACATAGATTCCACGCGATCCATTATTATAGGATTCGTTCTCTTGCACATCTGCATTATTATTATTTATATAAATACCATCGATGCGATTATCAAAAACGGTGTTTTCATTCACTATCGGCTGAACACCCAACACATATAAACCATAATCTTGAACTTCAGCATTACCATCTACGGTATTATTATTAATGATTGGATTACTGCTATCATTTTGAATATGAACACCATACCGCTGATTATTTGAGATGGCGTTTTGCAAAACAGAAAGATTATCCGCATCATCCCCATGAATACCATCACGACCACCAGTGATATCCAGATGAGATATAGTAACATCATTGGTAAGAACTTCGATAATATCACGAGTAATATTATCGCGATCCATCACAGCTTTTCCTGTTGGATTAGAAAGCGAGTTGTACCCTTCAATGGTTACCCCGAGATCTTCTAAGGTTAAAATCACCGTATTGAGTAACGTGTAATTTCCATTATCAACATAAACGGTATCGCCAGCATTCAGATCATATGCATCAACCAGTGCATTCAAGCTCGTCATTGGCTTGGATGGAAGCTTACCGCTGTTCGTATCATCACCAGGTGCAGTGGTCCAATCAAAGCCAGCGCCATCAACAACACCATCATTGATATAATATGAATTACCATTATTGGAAATCACAAATGGATTATCAGAAAAATCTACTGGTGTCGTTCCGGTCGTTGCCGTGATGCGAACACGATACTCTAATTCCTGAGGCACACTGCCAGGAATCACCCAACTCGCTGTTCCATCATCCACTTCACCGGTGGCAATATTGGCCATGACCACTAATGTATTGGCATCAACTAAATCGATATCCAGCGTGGTTCCTGGTAAACCAGAGGTTAACCAATTGATCGTCATGACCTGACCTTCCTGGAATTTTTCAAAACCATTTGGATCAAGTACTTGCACCTGCTCAGCAGGGCTCGTTGCAGCTAAAACGGTATTGCCAAATACACCGGCATTCATTCGATTACCATTAGGACCAGGCTCATTGGCAAATGGATCAACAGGATCACCCAAGTCAATCGCTGGTGATGTCAATTGCAAAGTAAAATCATCATCACCACCAAAGTTGCCTACGTTATATCCTAAGATATTATCCGCACCATCAATATCGGTAAACAGCGGATTACCAACGGCACTATTATGATCTGCATTGCTTGCATAGGCCCAATCACTCAACGTCGTGATATCCGTATTTTGCCAACGACCAATTTCTGCCGTCCCTGTCGCATAGAGCAAGTTATAATCACTATTAAAGCCAACCTGGCTATTGCTATCTACATTCAAGGCATAACCAGCAGTTGACCATAAAATATTATTGCGAATCGTAATATTACTGGAACTATCCTGAACTTTCAGGGCATCGCCCACCTCCTGATAAATGGTATTATTGGCAATGCGACTGCCCGAAGCGGCTCGATTAACAATCACGCCTTCATTGCTATTTCCATATACCAGGTTTTGTTCGATCGAACCAGTAAATGTGGCCCACACATTAATCTGGACACCAATGGAATTGGAGTAAATGGTGTTCCCTGTGATAGTAGAACCATTATAAGCAACAATACCCTGATTAGTATTATTGTAAACCGTATTATCACGAATGGTATTTGAGCTTGTCGAATTACCGATGATACCAATGTAATTATTATAGGCAGTATTATTTTCAACAATGGCACCACCCACAACAAATATACCATAATCATTGACACCGACTTGACCATAACTGACATTATTACTTGCTATAGTATTACTAGCGACATATAAGCCATGGTTTGAATTATTATAGACTTCGTTCAGTGTGACAGTCGATTGGACTTCGCCATTATTACCTGACACATAGATACCATAAGAAGTATTATTGTAACTATCGTTGTTATTGACCAATGCTCCAGAAGAATTTGAAACATAAATCCCTTCAGACCTATTTCCATAAGCAACATTTGTATCAATATTTGTATTGTCCCCTGTCACATAAACCCCGTCAAGCCAATGATCGAAGAGAGTGTTGTTTGTGATCGTGCTATTTGGCCCTTGTACAAACAAACCGTAATCTTGAAACTGTCCATTTCCATCAAAGGTGTTCATATTAAAGGTTGTTTGATCACTACTGGAATTTACCCAAACCCCATAAACACTATTATTATAAACATTACTATTATTTAATTCGAAATTGTCAGCATCATACAATCGAATACCATTTTGCCCGCCGGTGATATTCATATAAGACATCGTCACATCATCGGCATAAATATCAAAAATCGTCCCATTGACATTGGCACGATCAAGAACTGCTTTTCTTAACGGGAAAGCACCATTATTATAACCAACAATGGTTATGCCCGCATCTTCGACTCCGACCTCAATGTTTTTAATAATTTGATAATTTCCATTATCAACACTTACCGTATCGCCGGGCTCAAGGTCATAGGCCGCAAGCAAAGCGGTCAAACTCGCCATGGGATCATCAGCCGTCTTACCACTCTTCGCATTATCACCAGGATTGGTCGTCCAGTCATTGACATCCGTAACAATGGCATCATTAATATAATATTGATTACCATCATTGGTAATTAAAAATGGTTCATTGGAATCATCACTCGGTGTTGTCCCCATAGTCGCCGTTATACGAATCAAGTATTCCTGTTCAGCTGCAATGCCTGGGGCTACATTCCAGTTATAGCTACCCGTATCAAGTACGCCAGTATCGATGTTTTGCTCAACGAGCAATGTAGAAGCATTAATCAGATCAATGTCCAGTGTCGTACCCGGTAAGCCAACGGTTCGCCAGGTAATAGTGATGGGCTGATTATGTTGTAATTTTTCCAAACCATTTGGAGAAAGAACCTGAACCAATTCCGATGGACTATTGGCGGCTTCATTCGTATTTCCGTAAAACCCGATATTGACACGTTCGCCATTTGGCAAAAGCTCATTTGCGTAAGCATCGGCAGGGTTACCATTATCAATCCCAGGTGAACTGCTGGTCAAATGAAAGTCATCATCCCCACCAAAATTACCCGCGTTATAGCCTAAGGTGTTATCAGCACCATCAATATCGACAAATAAGGGATCACCCGTCAAACTGTTGGCATCAAAACCTAATTCATAGAACCAATCAACACGATTTGTAAAATCAAGCCCTTCCCATAACCCTAACTTACCAGTGCCAGTTAAATAGAATAAATTGTAATCACTACTAAAACCAACTTGACTATCATTCGCCACATTTAAGGCATAATCAGTAGCCACCCATAAAATATTATTTTTAATACTGGCATCAACCGAAATATTTTCGATCGTTAACGCATCCCCTTGGCTCTGATAAATAGTATTGTTTGCTATCTCGTTACCTGAGGCCGTCCGATGCACTTTAATACCATCTGTCGTATTATCATAAACCAAATTGTTGGTAATACTACCCGTAAAGGTTGACCAAACGAGCGTTTGAATACCAATATTATTTGAATAGATTGCATTACCTGAAATCGTTGAACCATTATATGCAACAACACCATAGTTCGAATTGTTATAGACAGTATTATTTAAAATGTTATTACTGGAGGTCGAATTGCCCCGAATACCATCAAAATTGCTATGCGAAATATTGCCATCTGCTGTTGCGCCACCTGAAACAAAAATCCCATAATCATTACTTCCGGTGTGACCATAAGAAATGTTATTTGTCGCAAACACATTACTGCTGATATACAAACCAACATTAAGGTTATTGTAAGTTTCATTTAATGTCACATTCGCAAGTGACTCATTAGTATGGACAAAAATACCATACGAGCTATTGCTGTATGCATCATTATTATTTACCAAAGCTGCGGATGACCCTGTAAGATGTATGCCATGGCGAGAATTGCTATAAGACACATTGGTATCAACAACCCCACCATCACCTGAAATATAAATACCATCCCATCGATGACCATAAAACTCACTGTTCGTCACAGTAACATTAGTCCCTAGACCAAAAATACCATAATCCTGTACAGAGCTATTGCCATCAAATTCGCTAGAATCAACCGTCCCACCTGAACTACTTGAATCAAAATGAACACCATAACGACTATTATCATAGATAAAACTATTTTCAATCGTTAAATTATCCGCATTGGTTGCTCGGACACCGTCACGTCCACCTGTAATATGTAAATGCTGTAATGTCACATTATCCGTTTGGATATCAAAGACATCCTGTCCGGTATTGTCACGATCCAAAATCGCGTAACGAGTCGGCTGGCTAACATCATTGTACCCTTCGATGATAATACCCGTGTCACTATTTGTTACATCTATCGTACTCGTTACAGTATAGGTTCCATTATCAACGCGAATGATATCACCTGGCTGCAGATCATATTGCGTAATAACACCTTCAATCGAATCCTTAGGTGTTGCCGGGGTCAAACCATTATTGCCCGGAGCACCTGGAGCGGTGGTCCAGTCGTCACCATCAATCACGGTGCCATCGTTTACATAGTAAATATTAATCGGTGCTGTTACTTCAAAAGTATTATCTGAATCATCAGTCAAAAGAACATTATCCGTTCGCGTAATTCGAACTCGGTAATCATTATTCGGAGGAGCATCGAGCCCATCAATCGTCCAGAGAAACTCACCATCGTTCAGTGTATTATTGGCAATCTGGAAATTAAAGCCTGCATCTCCGTCACGTATTAATTCAATATCCACCATGGTTGGTGTTCCCAACCCAGCATTGTAATGATCACTTACTTGCCCAGCCGTCAACGCAGCATCATAAATAGCTACTTCATCAAGTCGTCCATCCCAGGTATAGCCTGTGCTACCGATTCCCTGCCCAATATGTAAACTTCCAGCGGAATGAACAATGGGATTGGCATATGCAAGCGTATCCAGTTCAGTCCCGTTGATATAAAGACGTAAATTACCATCTGCTTGTGAATAGGTTCCGACCACATGCTGCCATTGATCTAATGCCACTGGCGCGGCAACACTGACACTGGACCAGTTGTTGACAAAGAAAACAATATTTCCACTATTATAATATAGTCCATAACCATCCGTCCAATTGGAACTAGATGTTTTCATCAGTGGCGAATCATAGAGTCCAGTTGTACTGTCAGGCCGAATCCAGGCTTCTACCGTAATGGCTGCAGGATTTAATGACGCATCATTGGGAACCTGAACAAGATCATTGAGTCCATCAAATTCAGCAGCATCATTGCCAAGCAGCCAACCTGGAACTTGTTGGGTAACTCCGTTAAGGTAGTTGCCATCATTGGTATTTACTGAAGAATCAACAGCAACCCCTGCCGCATCATCAAGCTTCCAATATCCGACTGGGCTTTCTGTCAGAACCTCTGTTTCATAGGTTGAGTGCAAGCCTGGAATAATACTGTCCAGATCCATCGTATCACTGCGCCAGTTAATCTCAAAGGTTTGTCCAGCAGGCCAAACTTCTCCACCATCAGGTCTTAATACCAGAGTATATTCCAAAGGACTCTTAGAGGCTTGAGCCGTATTTCCGTAAGCACCAATATTGATAAAATTTCCATTCGGAGCAGGTTCAACAGCAAACTCAAACGTATCATCACCGCGATCAATCCCTGGCGAAACCACCACATCAGTATTTATTTCAACACTGACTGGCATTTCTGCCAAACCAGTCCCTGCATTTACAAATGGGGTTAAGCCGCCTGTAAATCGCCCGTATTGACTTTGCAAGTGAAAGTCATCATCCCGCCCATCGTTAACGGCACTAACATAACCATAGAAACCATCGGCCCCATTCGGATCGACAAATAACGGATCACGTAGCAATGAATTATTATCCAGAAAACTGGCGTTTTGCCAGTCTACCAATGTTTTGCGTGATACGCCCTGCCAGGAAGCAACATTCCCCGTATCCAACAACGAAACAGGATCGACCGTAAAAAACATATTGTAATCACTACCTAATCCGGTCTGGCTATCGTTGGCAATGAATAAACCATGCCCACTTGCAGATGTTGCCCAAAGAATATTATTGTGTACTTGAAGATCATCAGAACCATCTTGAACATGAATCGCATCTGCACTTTGCTCAAAGACGGTATTATTATTTACTTTGGCTCCGGCAGCAGCACTTCTAACGATAATACCATGAGAGACATTGTCATAGACAAGGTTATTGCTGATACTACCTGTAAAACTGGCCCAGACCAGATTTTCAATCCCAACATTATTTGAATAGGATTTATTGCCTTCCATGACCGTGCCATTACGCGCCGAGATTCCAACGGTATTATTATAGGTTGTATTATTTGTAATAATATTCGACGAAGTCGTTTGTCCTAAAACACCATAGTAGTTGTTATGAGAAACATTTTCATGTGCTGTTGTATTCGTTTGAACATAGACACCCGCATGATTGACCACGGTATGACCATATGTCACATTACGTGTCACATAAGCATCATTCGCGGCGTAAATTCCATATTGTACATTATTATAAACAATATTATCCCGCACCGTAATCGGAGCCTGACTGGTTTGCCCTACGGCATAAATCCCATAGGAACTATTGCCATAAACTTCATTGCTGCTAATTTCGCTACCAATGCCCGTCACATAGATCCCATAGCGACCATTGTTATATACTTCACTATTACTTAATGTATCAATAGGTGTCAAAATTACAATACCATCACGACCATTATCAAAAGCAATCAGGCTATCGACAGTCGAAGCTTCGGCATCAGACTCTATCAGTAAACCATCCAGTGTATTGTTTTCAAAAACCAGGTTGCTACCATCAAAGTTTGTACTGCCATTGTGAACCCATAGGCCTCGTTCACCACCCACCAATGTCAAGTTTGCCATCGTTACAAAATCACCATCAGTAATATCAATATTGGTAGAACCTGCATAGGGATTGGCACGATCAATGCGAGCGATCTTGGCTGGATCGGTTGGCCCTGTAAAGGTTGCCCCTTCATCATCGCCTAGGCTAACACCACCACTGAGTATCACATTACTAACATGAATATAATTACCCGTATCAATATTAACGGTATTTCCAGGACCAAGATCATAGTTCTTTAGGATAGGTAATAAATTTGCTTTCGGATCACTCGCTGTTGCCCCGGTGTTTCGGTTATCCCCCGTTGCACCTGGTGTGTATTCATCATTTACATTAGAATTATCATCGACATAATAATTGGCACTGGCTGGAGGCACTGAAAAGTTTTCACGAGAATCATCCATCTCCGCAGGCACATCAATCGAAGTCAAGCGAATATAATAACGATTGGTCGTTGAGCCGGTCAAACCACTATCTACATCGGGTTGCCAACTGTATGAGCCATCGGCCAAAGGCACGATATCAATATCATCAATCTTGCCCACACCATCCTGATACAAATCAATATCTACATTGCCACCCAATCCAAACGAATGCCAGAGAATGATACTAGGTGAGGTTAGAGGTAAATCCGTATAATAATTCGGATAATCAATTTCGATATAAGCGGTTTGAGATAAAGCGGCCTCAGTGGTATTTCCATACGCTCCCAGGTTAACTCGATCTCCTGCAGGAATCGGTTCATTGGCCAGGCTGTCCAATGGATCCCCCGCATCAATACTGGTCGAAACAGCATTGGTTAAATGATAATCATTTCCTGCCAGATTCACAAATTGTGGGTTATCTAATACGGGAGCAACACTGGTATAACCAATAGAATGCGGATCAAATCCCGCTTCAACTTGCCAGTCAAATAAATCTGTAAAATCTTTTTGCCACCAGACAATCTTACCTGTCCCGCTACTAAAAAAGTTATTGTAATCACTAGCAAAACCTTGCTGACTATCGGTATCAACATACAGATCATAGCCAGCGGTATTCCAGACGATATTATTACGAAGCGTAACATTACTAGAAAAATTAGTCAGATTGATGCTTTTGCCTGCCTCAGCATAAATCGTATTGTTCACCAAATCGACATTATCACCATCATTCGTCATAATGCCTTCATTGTTGTTACGATAGATCACATTATGATGAACGCTAATATTATCTTCAGGGATATAAATCGCCCGATCATTATTATAGAGATGGTTAAATCGAATTTCGCTATTATTGCGAGCATAAACACCAATTGTGTTATTATAAATATTATTCTCTAGCCCACCAGCCCAGTCAGTTGGCCCAACGACACTATACACCCGAATACCAGTCGTATTATTATGAATATCATTATCAATGATGGGGTTAATTGCTGACGTATTTGAATCAATACCAAAACCACTAAAACTGATATCGTTCCCATTTACCGTTGTTAATGAGGTCGTAGAAACAATTTGTACCCCGGCAGTGGCGGCACCCGTAATCGTGTTATTAATAATTTGAGTCGACGATGAACTACTGGTATTGTAAACGCCATAAATACCATTGCTGATCGTATTATTATCAATCACAGTATTGGAACTGCTCGTATTAATAAAGTTATAGGTTTTATCACTGACCGTATTTCCACTCAAGGTAATATTTTGACTGCTTGCAATGCGCATCCCATAGGTTGCAACACCAGAAACAATGTTATCCTCAATTAAATCATCTTGGGCATCGATCAGGTAAATAGCATTACTACCCGTCACAATCGTATTATTGCGAAAATGATTATTCGTGGATGGATTCACACCATCATCATGTGAATAAATCCCCGTCGAACCTTCCAGACGCAAACCATAGAGCAAGTTAAAATCAGCATCGATTAATTCAAAATTCGAACCACTCGCATCAAAGACACTATCAAAAGGCGAGCCAGCAAATGCCGCCCCTTCATCGGGCGCTGTAATAACAACATTGGTCGAATGAGTTCCAGTATCAATAACAATTAAATCATTGGAACCAAGATTGTAATCATCAATGACATCCTGAACGGTTTGCTTAGGAGTCGCAGGCGTCAAGCCATTATTGACATCGTCACCAATCGCAGTCGTGTAAACATCATTTGTCAAATCCAGATCGTTCACATAATAAACCGTCGTCGAACTGGTGCCCGCAGGTTCTACGCTGAGGCTATAGTTATTTTCCGCCCCGAAAATATGCATATAATAGGTTCCGGCAGACAAACCAGTCAGATTCACCAACTCGTTGTCAGTGAGAGAATTACCAGTACCCAAAACAACACCATCTTTATCGGTCACTTCCAGCGTCAAATCACCTGAGCCATGGGTAAAATCAATAGCAAAATCCAGGTCATCGGCCCGCAAAAGCTCCAGCTTAAACCAATCTTCATCAGCTACTGTAGTGCCAGTTAGACCACCCAGATGAACACCAGGAATGACTCCCACATCAGCAGCAGTCAAGCGCGTATCATTGGGCTCAAAAGCATCAGTAGCTAGGAGCGGTGCAAACCTCGCGGCATTCAATAGCACACGCTGTTCAAGCGTTTCCATCAGTAGTTGTTTTTTGGGAGTGTTTTGATTAATTGGACGGGTACGTTTCCTTCGCCATTTGCGAATTTTTCGCGACTTCATATTCATTTCCCTCACATACTTTAGTTTTTGGCCTCATGCCAAATCAATATATGTCTATATAAAATAAAAGCTTAAGAAAAGAACGATACAGACCAGACCCAAGGGTTCCCAATGCCTGGCAAATCGTTATTCGTAAGCCCATTTTACGGAGAGAAAAAATGCCGTCAAGTAAGATTGCAGTTAATTCAACAACTTTAAATATAAAACATCACCCTATCCAAAACCCTAGAAATATTGGGATAGAATATATTATCTCTGCAAAATACAGGCAACAATCTCACAGTTAAAATCACCCTAAATCCCCACCAAACTCGACAAGTTATATTTGCGGTATAACTCTATTGCCATCCCACCCTAATTGGCTAACAATTTAAGATAACAAATTGTTCATTTATATCATTTCCTGAAGAATTATTTCGACCGTCCTGATTTAATTCCTTTCAATTTTTAATAACTCACAGAACAATAGTCTGCGATGATTTCTTCTTTGCTATCAGTTAACATACAATTTCCCTAAAAAACAAAGGTAGCTATTGAATAGGCGTTCGACCCAACTTAAATACCCCCACTGATTTTCGTCGGCCGCCTTTAATCACCTCTTGACGATATTCGCAACATATTTCCTTTGCATTATCATCCTTCTATTTATTTGAAAGAATGCTGCAAGCAACTAGAAACAAAGCCCCCCTAAACACCTGAAACAAAGACAGTTAACACCCTTGTACCCATTAAGAAAATATGGTATCATATTTCTGGACGGTTGATTCCATTACGACAATAATCATCTACAGATACTTTGGAAAATATTTGCCAAAAATGACAGCAAGTAACTTATATAATGAGATTGATCTGATCAAAGCCAGCCAGCAGGGAGATACAGCGGCATTTGAAACCATTGTCAAACAATACGAGTCTTTGATCTGTGCGATGACCTTTAGTGCAACGAGCAACCTCACGCAAAGTGAAGAGCTGGCGCAAGAAACCTTTGTCTATGTCTGGCAAAATTTATCACAGCTTAAAGACCCATCAAAGTTTCGTTACTGGATCATCAGCATCAATCGAAATGTGATTCGAAACTCATTTCGAAAAACCCAACGTGATATTTTAAGTAGCGCGGCCCCCCTGGATCAAATTCACGATGCGACTGTAAAACAAAGGCTTTCTTCGAATATCGTTATTACGTCTGAACAACAGGTGGTCATTAAAGAAGCCCTGGAAAAAATTCCTGAAAAATATCGTGAACCTCTGGTATTGTATTATCGCGAAGGTCAATCGATACAATCCGTCGCTCAGCAGCTTGATTTATCTGAAACAGCTGTACATACCCGCCTCTCGCGCGGTCGAAAAAAACTTAAAAAAGAGACTGAAACACTACTTGAAACTACGATTGGTCAGTCAGCCCCTGGCAAAACATTTGCATCCATTATCACAGCAATGATTTTATCAAATCAAACCTCAGGTATGGCAAACGATGCAATATTACCATCTGAAGTTATGAAAATTCCCCAAACGGGGACAATGATAGGTAGTGTAAAAAGCAAAATAATCACTGCGACAACTCTGCTAGCGGCTACCATTTCTATTGTTTGGGTTTATAACACACTAAATACCGACCAACCTGAGACTTCCCCCAAAGTCCCACTTGCACCTGTATTCCAAGTTGTCCAGGAAGAAAAACCAACAATGTCACCTGTTAATGAAAACAGATCTAATCGACTCAGAAATGATGATAAACAAGAAACCAAATTGCCCCAAAAAAAATCTATTCCTAAAACGTCTATCAACACAGATAACAAAAAATTAGACGTTCAAGAAGAAACGGCACCAGCTAAAGAAGACTATCAATTTGTTCCTAAAGGGATGATCAGCGGTTTGATCACAGATGCTCATACGGGTAAGCCCATTGTGAACGGCGAACTCCAAACATATCCTGTATTTTTTACTACCGAAACCGATGAAAATGGTTTTTACAGTTTCGATTCTCTGGGACCTGATGGGTACTATAGCATAGGAACCAACATTGAAGGGTATATCCAGCAAATGCGAATGGAGCAAGTATGGCTTGAAAATGGGAAATCGACAGTATTGCATATCCCCCATATCAGGGCGGGTATCATTGATGTAATGGTCGTGGATGAAGAAGGCACCCCAGTGATTGGAGCTGAAGTCTATCGTTATGGAACAAAAACCTATGGCAAGAAACTCAAGTGGGGTATTGGGGCTCTTACCAAAGAGGATGGCGTTGCCAGACTCAGACGCGTGCATCCCAATGACACCTATGTCGTCCTTGCCTTTAAAACTAATTTGCTTGATAATATTGAAAAAAATAATGACTATCAGTTAAAATATCTCTACGCACCTGTCCATATGGAATTGCCATTATATGATACCCGTGAAGTTATTAACGTTACATTGATGATGCCGAAAGGCAAACGTTTGCATGGAACGCTCTATTATCAGGATGGTCAACCTGTCAGCGGTGCTCGCATGATGATTGAACCGGACTGGTGGTGTATCAAACAGCCTTTTCAAATTTGCGATGTGGGGCCTGATGGCCGCTTTACACTAAAGCATATTGCCCCACAAAAGTACGATGTAAAAGTTCAAATTCAAGGGGATCAATTCGTTGGCAAAGAAATAGAAATGTCTATCCACTTACCACCAAATAATGACAAGCCGTTGGAGTTGATTTTACCCATAGAGTCTCCTAAAGATGTTGCAACGATCAGAGGGACTCTCTCTTGGGTAGGTCCGAATAGACCAGAGGGGATCGTTATCAAGGCTCATTCATCAGCCCATGGGGTTTATACATCATCGCTGGTGTCACCGGATATTGACCACTTTGCTATCAATGGTCTCAAACCTGGCAATTATCAAGTCAAGGTAAAGGGCATAAATTTTGAAACGGTGGTGCTTGATAATGTCCAAGCCCCCTCCCACGAGACACATATTGATTTAATCACACAACAGCGTCCTAAAATTTCCTTTCAGGTAATTGACAATGAGAGCCAAGAACCAATCGTTGATGGTTTTTATCGCTTTAGACATCTCGATCGACTAACACAAGACCAAGATCACAGATCGAATCAATGGACAAGCTTTCATCAGGAAGAATCATCAGATAATCAGACAAACATAACCCGATTACCACAACATGGCGTTTATCAATTGCAAGTTCGAGCGGATGGCTTTATACCAACCTGGAGTAAAGCGTTTCATACCGAACCCAATGAACTGCTCACCATACCATTGTATCAAGGTGGTGCTAGCCTAAAAGGGCGCGTCGTGGATGAAAAATCCAAACCCATTCAAAACGCTACGGTGAGACCTCTCTCACTTGCCTCAGGAACATCTACAAAGACTGAGAAAGCTTTTATGTCAGACTATGGCAAAGTAACAACAGATTCTAATGGTGAATTTATATTAACAGGATTAACACCTGGCAACGAAACCTTAAAAATTGAAGGTGAAGACTATACACAGGTGATTCTGAAAGATATTAAACTTACTACAGGACAAACAAGAGATGATGTGTTGGTTGTGATGAAAAAGGAAAGCCTGGTGATGGGGGTGGCCTATGATCACCTTGGACTAAGACAGCCCAACGCGATCATTCAGGCTCAAACCCGTGATGATCTGCATCTTGCTTCTAATGATCCAGCGGTAGTGGCAAATGCAGTTGCAAGTCCCGAAGGGTATTTTATCATCCATGGTCTACCAGAAGAGATTACATATTTTGTACGTAAAGAGCCGTGGAATTCATTAGGTGTTAAAAGTTATATGGTTGTCCCCAAACCGGGCCATGAACTCTTTATTAATAGTGGTGATGAACACATTTTCAAAGGACAAATCGTTCTGGATCAACAGCCACTGGCCAATCAGAAAATACTGCTGGGCTCTGCATATCGGTATGATACCGGTGTGTTCAGAGCTTTTGCGCAAACAGATTCACAGGGACATTTTGTTTTCAGAGGTATTGATCCTGGAAAGTATGGCATCTATTTTCAAGCGAGCCCATCACGTTTATACCCTCTCAGTGAATTTGAGTTGATAGACGAACAGCCGTATGATTTACAGGTCATTCCATCTGCCTCATTCGACATTCATCTGACGGTTCAAGATGAGAATGACGCACCATGGGACATTCAGCGGATAGATTTCATGAAAAGGTATAATCCTATCTATTCAAACGTACCTTACACTTCGCTGACAGACCCGAATAACTATTTACGAATCGATTCAATGACAGCTGGATCCTATTCGATGACGCTGCAACGTTCAGATCAATTGCGTTATACACATGCGATGGAAATTCTTGAAGAGCGATGGATTGATATTCCACTACCTATCAGTTCTTCGTCAGTCTATGGCAGCATCTCACTTGATATTACTACCCCATTGATCCTTCAGAGCAGTGATCAACGAATTGAAGTGCCTATCGTCAAGGATAAGAATGGACATTATCAGATCGAGTCTCTACCCGAAGGTGAATATCGCTTGGGCTATGCCCCACTGATTGGGAAGTCTGGCTATTCATTTTATTTATATTCTGATCAGGACAAAGAAATAAATGTCGATCAAGCATTAATCGGACGAAAAATCCCCTCGACAAAAATAATCGTATCTATTTTAGAGGATACGTTTGTACTTTATCATGCGAATGCCTATTTATCACATAATGGAAATGTTATTGAAGCAGAATATGATTTAGGATGGCAGAAAACATTTAAGGTCCTTCCTGGAACATACACCTTACATGTTGAGGCGGACGGCTTTAAATCAATTGAAAAGAGTATTACCATCGATCCGTTTAAGAATACAAGAACTAATGATCAAAATGAACACAAAGAATTGATTCGTTTAGAGCCATGGTAAAGATCTTAAACGCACTATTGAGACCATGACAACAATACCCTTTTAAGTCGTTCCGTTTGTCACTTGGTATAATGTAAGAATAAACTATTCGCCAATGATGCCAATACATGATACCCCAAAAAAAAGTACCTGCCCTCTTCCTCCCTTTATTCCTCTTTAATCGATTATCTTTTTCGATTCATTAATAGAGTGCCACCAATCGAAATTATCAAGAAAGACACAGGTTCTGGTATAACAAACATTGTCGCTTGTATTTGATGGTCAGCCAGTGCCACATCAACAGCAACCATCTCTGCAGAATGAAAATATTCCAGATGTAGCGTTTGCCCCGAAACAACATCAAACGTAAAAAACAAAGAATGTAAATATTGTTCAAAATTCCTGGTATTATCTGCAGGAAAATCATTTAACCCTACTTCAAAGAGTGGCAGAAGTGGATTATCGTCCCATATTTTGAAATGCCAATCATGATTATTGGTGAAGACAAGAAAGGGTCTGTATTGAGATAAATTAATATTTATACCCAATTGTAACTGCAAACCAGCTGGACTCGATACAGATGGATTGATATTTAATATTCCATTTAATAGTGTCTGGCCAGACGCGGATGAGGCAATCACATCATCACCACCAATAAAATTTAAACGTGAGGAAATATTGATACCATCTACGCTTTGAGCCAAATAGGAATCCAGCCTGGCTTCCATGACTGTTTGATATGGAATTATGTCAGGAAGAAAATCTCCGGGATAATATATGTCTGTCCAACTTTCAATATCAACATGGGAACTTGAATTGACCCCACTGTCTGAACCCGTAACTAATAAATCATTAAAATACAATTGATGTGAATCTGCATTTACTTCTGCATGGGCACTGGTTGAATAATCCACAGATAGAGCGGCAGCAAATATGGATGAAGTTAATCCTATAGCGTGCGAAAGCAGCAAGACACATATTTTGAATAGAAAGAGTTTGTTCATAGCCCCCCACAGGAGTATTAATTTATTGATCTCAACTTATACATTTTTTCTCAACAATTCTTATGCAAATAAAGTATATCAGAAAAGCAACATAAATACAATGATAATCTGGGTAATTAAAGGTACCTGCCCCCCTTTAATTACCTCATATAAGTTTTTGGATACAACGGATTATGGTTCTTTCATATAAACAGAATCATTAAAAAATCCCAATGTTTTAGTATGCCTCTTTATCAGTAGTATAACTAAAAAGATAGAAAGGCAAACTCTACCAAAAGTCTACCTCAACATTCAGATTGTTGAAAAATTCAACCTATGGATTCGCAAGCAACTGAATCTGCTCATGACTCAAAATGAAATCGAAGAAATACAATTCATCGATCAACCCATTTAGATATTTCCCAGAACTCGTATCCATAGAACCGACCAAGTGTCTTGGCTGCCCGTCTCGCGGCCCTGTCGGTCCTATAGCGGCTGCTTGCTGGGAACCATTAATAAATATTTTAAACTCACCTGTAGTGTTATTACGTGTTAGGGCAACATGATGCCACAGTCCATTGTTAATCGCTGTTGTGGATGTAATGGTTAAATCAGGATTACCGATGCCAAATGCAACTTCCGAATCTGTTAAAGTAATGCCAAAATCATCATGAGCACCAGCTTTTTCGCTATCAACCATTCCTTTGCCCACCCACCATTGTCCAGTATCACCGCTATCGGAAGTATTAACCCAGAAAGCAATGGTGAAGTCTTCTGACACCAACTGTGGAATTGAAACGTAATCATTTAATCCATCCAGATTAATTGCCTGCCCCACTTTACCCGCACTATAACTTGGATTTCCAAATTCCTGTCCATCATTACCTCCTATGCTATTGACAGCATTGTTTTCAAATCCAAACCAGCCCACCGCAACAGGCAAAAGATCAGATAACCAGCTCGATGCAAGCAATTTCAAATCCCCTTGATCAATAGCACCTGATCCATCCAAGTCAAGGTGGTCACAAAGATTATTTTGATAACACCCACTCTCAGCCCAACGAGCTGATAATATTCCCAGATCCAACATATTAACAACATTATCACTATTCACATCAGGACTGGAATGTGTATATACGGTTTCAGGATTAGATGCTGTGGTTTCTTTTCCAAGCGCATCACGCATAGCGACAGAATAGGTATATGCCGTCCCGGATTGTAAACCATTGTCCACATAGGTTGGTAAAATTTGCCAACCGGAATTTGACCCGCCGGAATTTCCACTTGTTTCAGTAAAGTTATATTCCACAGGAGAGTGTAAATCCTGGCCAACCTGCGCTGTCATGGTTACGGAGGTTTGCCCTAATGCACGCGGACTATCGATAAACTGAGCCGGATTTGGCGTTGGCGGTCCTAAATCGATCAATTCCAGAATTTGACTTTGACTGATGACCTGGTTATAAATTCTTACATCATCAAGCATACCATCGAATAAATTCGAACCACTATTGTTCGAGCCAATGATCCACGTGCCATCTGCAGATTCCAAATTACCTATGTTGCTGCTATCTACACCAGCCACTTGACTATTAACGTAAAATGTTCTTTGAGTTTCATTCCAAACCAGTCCCACATGCGTCCAGGAGTTAGGATCAACCGGCATACTGCTTGCGGTTAAGCCTGAACCGGAAACAGGACGAAGATCTGTAAAGAGAAATCCCTGGTTATCAATTCCCAATATATTTTGGCCGATTCCAGCTCCATTCTGTTGAGATAACACAATACGATTTGATGTCCCACCTTTTACCCAGGCAAATACACTAAACGATGTTGTTGACGGATCTAATAAAAATGGAAGATGAATCGTGTCGTCAATACCATCGAGCACAATCGCCTGATTGATAATACCGCTATTAAATCCTGCACCGCCCTGGATTGTTCCATCATTACTGTTTCCGGAACTATCTGTTGCATTTCCATCGCACGGATAATGTGCCAATAATCCTGGAGCGAGCCCTGAATTGCCTGCGGCCCACTCAATACCACCGGCCACATGATCACGAAAATGACCATCGGAGGTGAAACTATCACTGGTATGTCCCAGTGCGGTGTAAAACGAACGGCCGCCATCATACTCTTGGTACCAGGCCATCGGGTGATCTGCCCCCATACCACCACAACTTTCGAGACCATACGTGCTTTCATCAATGGTCAATAAAACATTCACATTTGATCTGGGATTCATTTGAAATCTATACCACTCATCAAAACGCGTCCAAACCAGAGGTAAAAAACTGGTCGATGGATGATCTTGAATTTCTACATGCAGATCAGCCGGTTGCTGATCAGGATGACACTGAAACCAGGTACCGACAAGACCGCCATACCAGGGCCAATGGTATTCGGTGTCTGAAGCAGAATGGATTCCGGCGAACCCTCCACCCGCTTGAATATAGCGTTCAAATGCAGCTTTCTGATCAGAATTAAGAATATCATTGCCACTGGTTGATAAAAAAACAACTACATCATAAATTGCCAGATCGGTATCGTTAAAAAGAGTCGAATCTTCTGTATGAGTCACATTCCAGTTTCGTTGCGTCCCAACCGTTTGTAACATATCAATACCATCGGGAATACTGGTATGTCGCCATCCATGTGTTTTGGTAAACACTAAAACATTAATCGAACTTTGCGCCTTGGCAGGTAATACGGGAAAACTAATACCCATTATAATCAGAATATAAAATAAATTAAGTTGGCATTTTCTAGAAATAATATTAGAAACCACGATTGACTCCTTTATCTGTTTATTCATTTCATATATCTATTAGTCGTTTTTAATCAAAATAAAAACAGCAAATAACAATATCAGTAATACATTTATTTTGTAATACGAATGCTGTAATCATAAAATGTATTACCTGTCCAAACGGTATCCGGCACAACAGCGACCACAAAATATATTTCTTCATCTGTGGCATTCACATTAACCGTTAGACGACCATCCTGTTGATTGGACATATCCAAATTGTAATAGGTACGATTATTGCCATCCCGAACGACAATACGCCCTCTGAATTTTGCTTGATTGTCAGGTAAACCATCCAATTCAAACGTATAGGAACCGGTCGAGCTATTATTAATTTTGTAGGTATTGTATGCCCAGGCATTTGGATAATGTGCGTACGTTCCCATCCCGGCGGGCCCAGAGTCTTTGGGAACACGAACCCAACCACCCGTTCCAGTATTATTCAAGGTTAAAACAATTCGATTATCATCATTGCTTTGTTCATTGGCCCAAAAATTTTCTTCCCCCTGGACATATCCATTAAACGGATAGTCGAGTGTGATGTTCCTGGCAGCAAAGTCAGCATACACCTCTTTCATATCATAGCCGGCCAGGGTCATTTGATCATAAAGATATTGTTGAGGTGTTTCCGGTGGGTTCGTTAAATTAAAACTCTTGCCAATAACCGAACCAGGCAAAATGTTATTATCCGTTATATAGATAAAAAATGCCTGTGCGCCATAATTATGTGTCGCCCGCGACCAGGAAATAACGTCCCAGGGCGTTGGATGGTTAATCTGATTAAAAACATCTGCCCACAATTTCAGTTGAGGATTGATAGTAAATGCAGGAATATCCTGTTTACCGATTAAATCTGTTGGGTAAACATAATGAACAAACCAGTTGGCCGTCGCTTCAATATACCATGCGGTATCGCCTTCATATGGAAACGACTCGTCATCCCATTGATACAAATGAAACGCTTCATGTGTCACGGCCCAGGCGTTGCCATTGGGGCCTGGCGGGTCCTGGCCAATATTGAAAGGAATGGTTAATGCTGGAAACCCTTGCGGATCTGTCCCCAACCCCAACGACCATCCATCAGGAAATAAATCCGGACCATTGTTATGAAGATAAACATTTACATAAAAACCAGAGCACAAACTAATCGTGGGCAATCGCATACCAAATTCATTTTCTGCAATGGCTTTGGCATCCATCAAGCCCGCTAATACATTCGCAGCCTCAGAACTATAATCATAATTTTTGTCCCACCAAACACAAAAAGAACCACCTGTTATTGAATCTAAAGTGGACGCATCCCCATAAAAAGAATTCTTTGTCAACGAAGGAGAACTTAACCATTTCGATGACAACACCATGAGATCATCAAGTCCTACACTTCCATTTTGATTTAAGTCGCTGCTATGACACTCGCCATTAGTTGGTTGACAAACATTTAACCAATATTTTTCAAGCAAACTTAAATCAAGATAATCTACTTTACAATCTTGATTAATATCAGCCGAATGAGCCATCAGCTGTTTTTCAAAAAATCCGATGACTGCCACATTAATCCTGGCAACATGCCCCCAACATATCAATAAAATGCCCATCGTCATTATCAGCATCAATCCACTAAAATAATTCCGTAAAATACCATTAAAATTAATCATGATAGTACCTCTTTGTTTTATTTTTTTATTCATCAGAACATTAAAAAACGATCATGCGACCATCAACACAAAGGAGATTCACAAAGATTGATTTTTGACGAATCGCATGATCTTCGCTGTGGATTAAGTAAACGTATGAACTTCACATGTTGAGCTATACATAAGGTGGTCCTATTCGTTCACCAGTACATTCTCGTGCTTGCTAAGTCATATCATTCTGCTACAAAGTTATTCATGTTTCCGTATAAAAACGACTCTAAAAGTTTTGTTGACACAAGAGTCAATCCGCTGTCATGAATGGTTAATTCATTAAAACCCCGCCTCATTTAACCAACTCTGAACTAAGAGTAAAAATTCAGTAAAATCATATTGTTGATTATTATTACAATCGAACTCTAAAAATCCGGGTATGGTTTGCATCCAGTTGGACGCTAAAAAGGAATGATCAATGTAATTGGTGATACCGTCAAAATTATAATCCGAATGACATTTGCTCCTAACAAGTATGACCCAATCTTTATCTAAATCTGAAGGAGGATCACCGAGTGATTGTATGCCGGGGCCAACAATAGTTGTCACATTCGATTGCAATAAGGCCCCGGCATTCCGTGGATTATACCAATAGACAGAATAAGCATCTGTGTTAGATTCCAGATCCAACTGCGTTGTTCCACCATTGGGTAAATAGATCGCATAGATCTCGCCTGGTTTTATTAATCCCTGGGCACTGACATTGGATAATAAAGTGTTATCAGCAGACATCTGCCAAAAAGGTAAGTAAGTATGAAAAAACTCCAGGGCATAGCGCGTTTGATCCCACATATTTTCACGACTGCGCCAATCTTCACAGTCCAGATCACTGTGTTCGGTAAAAAAACCAAAATACCATTCGCACCCTGCACCGCCGCCGATTAAATTAGCCCACAAATAATTTTTCCGAATATCATTATGTTCCGGATCATCTGAATCAGGCTCAACGCCAGTTTGCCATTGCGCAACTTCATCCAAGGTAACCACCCATTGATGTCCTGCTAATCCAGACTCTTCATTCCATTGGATCGTATTGGCATAGGTATTGGTCGTTTGTAAACCTGCACCATCCAAATCTTTAAATCCAAGCAAACTGGTATAAACATCATCAATATCTTGCGGAAAGGTATGAATAACGGTTGGATGTTTATAAGGATCATTTAGTTTAAAATAGCGAGCAAAAGATCGACGTTCCGAATTACTATTGGTATTTTCTTCTCCCAGGTTCCATTGCAACGCCAGATGATGAGAGAATCGAGCAATCAATTCACGATAATAGAGACGGCGCATATTGCCTAATTCTCCAAAATCCAAAGCCTGATCATTTTCCTCTTCCTGCGTAACAACATGCATCAAGATACCATTTTTCTGCATATGAGAAAAAACGATTTCCCATTGATCCAGCTTGGAACAATCAAATCGATAACGCTCAGTATCACTAGTCCACATCCAGACATCTCGACCATCGCCATCATCGATATTATAGGTCAAAAAGTAAATAATATTCATACCTTTGCCTGCTAAATAATTGATAGCACCCATAATATTTTTCCCCTTGCCGCTTTGCCAGCTGGGATCCGTCGGCAGACTATCTTGTGCATGCGGTTGATATTCATGAAGAAAGGAACCCCCAAGCGGCAGACCTCCCAAATCGTAGGTATCATCAAAATCGACATAAGCGAGAAAATTTTCCGGGCTGTCGGCTCCGCCTTTAAGGAAATATTCTTTACTCTCTTCAAATTGATAAAAACGCTTGCCCACATAATTTAAACGTCCCTGTTTACGAAAATCAGGTTTTTGTTTATCTGTAGGGCTTACAATAAAAGAACCGGTCAGACCATCTAAGATGCCAGGTGTAGACGTCTGAGGCGAATCACCAATAGCAATTCCATTTCCCTGGCGAAATGAAGTATAATAATGCCAGGTACCTTCCGTATCGGGTGTAAATTTGACATGCCATTTATTACCTGACTCAGCACTGGTTTCAGCAGCATTACCATTTGCTGCATAGTAACCAGGAACAAAATATTGTTTGTTGCCATTAACAAATAAAACATCAAATCGCATATCGTAGAATGGATTTGGATTAGACGTTTCGCTGGTCATGGGGCCATTAAATTCAAAGGTAAGGGTATGCCATTTTTTTAATTCACCGGTAATCACAGGACTAGCCGGTAGACTATTAGGATCAAACACCCGCACGGTATATTGATCTTCTGTAACTTGAGAACCAGCAGTCACTGTAAGTTCAAAGGTATAAAATCCTGCACTCAGGCCATTGACCGTCATGGACGATTGATTGGGGTTAGATATCGAAGCCGAGCTCCCCGAACTTTGTTGCCATGCATATGTATCAATCGCCGAGTCCGGATCTACACCCAAAAACGACAAGTCAATCGAGTTTTGAGGCAATACAACTCCTTTGAAGGGACTCATGATATAGTGAAGCGTCTGGGCAGATAAAATGTTTTGGCTTAATAATAGAAAAGACAAGCTTAACCATATCTTTTTATACACTCTTTGTTGAAAAACCATTGGTGACTCCTAAATCATACTTTATCTATAAAATTGAAAATCCATTTAATTTTTATTCATTATAAAATAGATCATGCGCTCATTAAAACAGAGCTGTATATCATGGAAAGTCAACAACAAAACGCATGATCTATAAATATATTTAATGTACATGAATCCAGCCAATCCTTGAACATAAGTGTGAAGTCGTTATCGTTCATAAGACTGCGGATTCTCTGTGCAAGCGACACAATATTGCTCTATATTGATTGAATCCTTTTGGGCTGGCCAACACATTAGGATGGTAGCATGGTAAGTTAAACTATTCATTCGTCGTGAATCGTAGGATTCATTCCATTCACGACACTTCAAAAACTCTTTATTGTTTTTTATGTCTTAACTTTTGTTATTTATAAAGTAACAAAAGTAATAAACTAAGATTCATACAAACATTGTTCTGTTATCAACTCATTTCATGAGTGCCGAATCATATAATTGCTCAATTTGTTTTGCGGACAGCGCATAATCAAATATAGCAAAATCATCGAAAGCACCTCTGAAAGCTGTAACATCAGTCGATACCTTTTCTGTATCAAAATGTACCCCCAGGAAAGCAAATAACCATGGATTTTCATGCAACGGACCAGTCACCATAATGATATCATGTTGCGAACCATTAATGTAAAGTGACAAGAATTTGTCTCGATTATAGGTAAAAGCAACATGATACCATTGCTGAGTTTGGATCCTGTCTAGACTATTAAGGGTACCAATATCACTTTCACTATCTTTGATAGCATCACGCCCAAACTTCAATTCCAGGATACCGTAAGAATCAATGCTTATTTCACTCGCAGTCTCCAAGCCCGACACATCATGCGGGTAGTTAAATTCTGAAATTGATATTTGATTTTCTACAATGGAGCAGGTTGACATGATCTCAATGATCTCGTCATCATTAGGTAATTGGTCTATTTTGAACCTGAAGATGATGGAGCCTTGAGCCATTGCCTCTTTTTGAATGCCTTTGAGCCCCAAAAAACTGTTCATACTTTGGTCGAAATGAAGAACTCTATTGGTACGTGTCCATATTGGCATTGAATCATCCGAAATTGATTTAAAACTCTCTGGTGTCAGATATTTTTCATCAGGTTTATCGAGTTTCGGATCAAACCGATAATAATGGACAGGTTGAAATCCCATGATTAAGTTTTCATATTCGTTTTGATCAACTGAATTTGTTATGGATTGATTCCATTTAGCTGAGGTTTCATTCACACTAGCCTCGGATTTATCTGATGATACAGATTCAATAGGAAACGTTGCGATGGAGGTTGTTTCATTATATTTGATTTCGTCAATGGAATACCCATCCGATGAAACAGAACGAGCTTGCCCTTCAAAAATACTATCAAATAGTTTTTGCGACGTTAAAATATCCACCTGGCCACTATAAACTTGCAGCTCACTGGCACCACTGGGATGGATTTCAACAGTAAAAGAGGTGCCTCGATCAATATAGCTTGCCGAAGGTGTATGAATAGTAAATCCTATGGCTTTTTGGGGCACATTGGCAGTAAGTTTACCTTGTCTTAAATAGGCCCCATTAGCCGACTCCAGGTTAAACTTTGCCGGTCCTTTAATCGTAACCTTTGCCCCTCTATAAAACTCAATATCGACCACACCACTTTTCAAGTCATATTCTTTTTGCTGCAATAATGCTTCACCATCACCTAGCATCTCAGAATGATTCCATTGAACCTGATATCGAGATGTAATTTTTGCGACAACCGGTGCTTGTCCAGTCGCAACAAACTTCCAAACAAAAACCGATATGATCATACAAGCAGCTAGTGCCTTTACAAAAAATTTGACATGACTTAAATCTAACTGGAATAATGTTCTTTTTTGTTTATTTAAATTCAAATCATCTTGATTATATTGCAAAAGAAATTCTTTGAGCTTTAAATCCGCATCTTGCTTTATTTCCTGTTGTTTTCTATCCCATTCATTCTTTTGCAGGTTTTTCTTGTTCTCTAAATCAAGCTTAATTGCCTCACGAAATATATCTTCGCTGGATGGCAGGTCATCAGCCGTCAACATCGTATGTAGATCTTTTTCAAGATTACTAAACTCTCGTAAACCAACATTAATACTCAGGAAATTCAGATAATATCGGCATAAATCTTCGTCTGTTTTCAAACAACTTATAATTTTCAAAAATTCATCATCATCCAGATTTCCTTCCCATAATCGAATAAATGATTCATTGTATTTGTTATAATCATGATGGCTTGCCATACTATACCCCTCTGTCCATGACTGAAGAACGGCGTATACATTCGAATAGCAACCCATGTATGCGAGCTAAGGATCGATATAACGTGCGTGATGAGGTTGATAGAATCTTGGATATCGTTTTCACTTCTTTACCTTGCTCATATCGCATTTTGATTAGTTTGCGATCTTCAACTTTCAATTTTTCAAAACAATTTTGCAAGTTTTCTATACGATAATTCATTTGATCAAGTACATCGGGTGACTGCTGAACTAGATGATGGGATATGACCTCTTTAAACTCCTGATATTTCTTGTTTTGATTGTAATATTTCAAAACAAGAATATGGGCAATCCTCATCCCCCATGCCACAAAATTAGATCCCGGTTTGAACGTATCAAATTTGCTCCACATCACCGAACTTGTCTCTTGCATCAGATCCTCTACATCCGCTTGGCAAGGAACCATCATCGCAATGAGAGCATAAATCCGCCGTTGGTTTTCAATGAATAATCTTAAAAACTCACGGGTTTTTTCATCTTTGCCAGAATCTTTTTTTGAGTCCACCATTGGCAACACCTAATGTCAACGTTTTATAACACTATTATAGAGCAATGTTGTAAGTTCTATCATATAGATATACCTTCTTGAGAATAATTTTGCCAAAAATATAAAAAAATTATTGGTCGCTTAGCCCCTCCCGCAACATATAATCGACAACTTGATCGATATTTAATCAGTTACTTTGAGATGAGTTATAAACCTGGTAATTAAATTTAGTATCCACAGCTTTTATTGAGATCGTTTAAGCTCTGATTAAAGCAAGTTAATATGCGTCATGGGGTACATCGTGTATTAAATAACACCTGACACTGCGCATTTTGAGGTTAACACGCATCTACAAAGCCAAAACGCGTGATGCGTTACCTGCCCCCTTTAATTATCCTACAAAAACAATAAACCAGATCTCTATTTTGTATAGTTATCTGGTTTATTATTTTTAATGTAATTTAATAACAATGGCAGGTCCCTAAAAATAAGGGACCTGCCAAAGTGTCTAAATTATAAATTAATTAAATACTTCAAAAGCATCGATTTCAACTTCACCACTGGATATCGTACCAACTAAGGTATGAC
>JANQJS010000005.1 GCA_028281535.1 Sedimentisphaerales bacterium
TTCAAAACACAACCCGTAACCGTTATTCGAAAAGCGGCTGTTGCAGGTGGAATGAGAACTTTACTGGATGATGGTAAAGATAAAATCCTGCAGGGCATGACGACGTTGGAAGAAGTTGCAAAGATTGCTCAAGCAGGCGAATAAAAAGTAATTAGATTAAAATAAATATAAGGTATTTTGTATGGCAACAGTGCATATTGATCGTGTTTTAGAAACTTGTATTAAACAGGGCGGAGCGGATATTCACTTGGTAGTTGGCCGACCTCCTGTGTTACGTTTACATGGCGGATTGCGTAGTCTGGAAACAAAAGTACTAGAGCCAGATGATACCGTTGCTTTGATGAAAAGTATCACGCCTGACAGAAATCAACAAGAGCTTCAAGAAATTGGATCGACGGACTTTGGTTTTGGGTTTGGCGACAAAGGGCGTTTTCGTGTATCTGTGTTTCGCCAAAAAGGTGACTTGAGTCTTGTGTTGCGTTTGATTCCAAACGAATTACTTTCTTTTGATCAAATTGGTTTGCCTAAGCAGATTGCAGCTTTGTGTCATCGGCCTCAAGGATTGTTCTTGGTGACAGGGCCAACAGGTTCCGGTAAAACAACAACCCTTGCTTCGATGATCAATTACATTAATGAAAATCTGGATCACCATATTATTACTGTAGAAGATCCAATTGAATATTATCATACGCATAAAAAATCTATCGTCAATCAGCGTAGTGTTGGTGGCGATGTGCCTACTTTTGCCGAAGCTTTACGACGTGCATTGCGTCAGGATCCTGACTGCATTTTGGTCGGTGAGTTGCGTGACTTGGAGACTATGGAATCAGCGGTTCGTGCCGCGGAAACCGGTCACTTAGTTTTTGGAACAGTGCATACCACGGGTGCTCAAGGAACGGTTACTCGTATTGTCGATCAGTTCCCACCTAATCAACAGGAGCAAATGCGTGTTCAGCTATCAACAAACTTGATTGCTGTTTTGAGTCAGGCATTATGTAAGAAAAAAGGTGGTAAGGGGCGTGTTGCAGCATATGAATTTATGATGACAACCCCTGCGATTTCCAACCTGATTCGTGAAAATAAAACCTATCGTATCAACTCAGCGATTCAGACAGGTAAAAAATATGGCATGCAGTTAATGGATGACCATCTTTGGGAGTTGTTTACAACCGAAAAGATTGATTATCAGGAAATGATAAACAAGGCACGTATGCCCGATGAAATGGAGAAAAAAGCCAAAGAATTTAATAGTAGTTTGGTAAAACCCATTGATGATGATCCCTTAGGGGGACATTAATTAAGGCCTCCGTAAGTCTTTTAGATACAAGAAAATAAGGCTTTGTGGTCAATTATAAAATGTGGCGTATAATCTTGTAGTAATTTAAGGAAAGTATAATGCCAGAATATCCTCCAATTAAACAATTGAAAGGCCGCCCTCTAGGTCGTGTTTTGATTAAGATGGGCAAAGTGACCCGAGAAAAGGTTCACAAAGCATTGAGTATGCAAAAAGAATCTGCTCAGTCTACGCCTGTTGGTCAGATTTTAATTGAATTGGGGTTTATTACTGAAACAGATTTGAACCTTGCATTGGCTTTTCAGATGGGCATGGCCTACATCGATCTCAACGATTTAGATATTGACGATGATGTGATCTCGCAAATTACAGCGCAGATGGCCATGACGTATCGCCTTCTGCCCGTAGATTATGATAAATCAAAAAATCAATTAACCATTGTTCTTGATTCTACAGAAAATTTCAGAGCCGTCGATGATTTGCGTACCTTGCTAGGATACAACATCGATGCGATGATTACAGAGCGTGAATCACTTGAAAAAGGACTCACCCGATATTACAGTACGGAAAACGAAAGTATCAATGAGTTGATCGGCGAATTGACGGATGATGATTTTCTAGAAGAATTCAAAGGTCGTGATGAGTCAATTGACTTAACCGATTTGAAGGAATTAGCAGATTCCAATCCTGTAAAAAAATTATTAAACCTGGTGCTACTGCAAGCCATTCGCGACAAAGCTTCCGATATTCATTTTGAACCATTTGAGGATGAATTCAAAATGCGTTATCGTGTGGATGGTGTGCTCTATGAAATGGTGCCGCCGCCTCGACACATTGCTGTGGCGATTAGTTCGCGTATCAAGGTTATGGCAGACCTAGATATCGCTGAGCGTCGTTTGCCTCAGGATGGACGTATCCCATTGGTCGTGCAAGGCAACCAGGTGGATCTTCGTGTTTCCGTTTTGCCGACACTTTATGGTGAAAGTGTCGTACTTCGTGTTCTTGATAGGACCCAAGTTGAGTTGGATATTGATCGATTGGGTATGCGGACCGAAGATGCGGATACTTTCCGTCGCCTGATCAATAAGCCAAATGGTATCGTGATTGTGACAGGCCCAACAGGTAGTGGTAAAACGACTACGCTTTATTCAGCATTGAATGAGTTGAATTCAATTGAGCGAAAATTAATCACAACCGAAGATCCGGTTGAATATGATATTGATGGCATTATTCAGTGTCAGATCCGATCTGAAATTGGACTGACGTTTGCCAGTTGTCTGCGTAGTATTTTGCGTCAGGATCCAGATATTGTACTCGTCGGTGAGATTCGTGACTTGGAGACAGCGAAAATTGCTGTTGAAGCATCGCTAACAGGTCACTTGGTATTTAGTACGCTTCACACCAACGATTCGCCTTCATCGATTGCTCGTTTGATCGATTTAGGTCTGGAATCCTTTTTGATTACCGCGACGTTGGAAGGAATTGTTGGTCAGCGTCTGGTTCGTAAAATTTGTGAAAATTGCAAAACAACCTTCCAGCCATCCGAAGAAGCACTCTTTGAGCTTGAGTTGACTCCGGAAAGTACTGCCGGAAGGGATTTCTATTATGGCAAAGGCTGCGATTATTGTAACAATACCGGCTATCGAGGCCGAATGGGTATATATGAAATGATGACCATGGACGATGAACTTCGCGAATTGGTCATGGCAAATGCGTCGACGAACGCGTTGCGTGCTGCCGCGATGAAAAAAGGGTTAAGGACGTTGCGTGAGTCTGGCATATTAGGAATTTATGATGGAATTACCACCATCGAGGAAGTTGTGAAAGAAACCGTTCTGTCGGAGGCATAACCGGCAGATGTCTAGTTGTCTGTGAGGGACCTGAGAAACTAAAGAGGTGATGAAATGCCAAGTTATCAATACGAAGCAATGAATGCACAAGGTCAGGAGATCAAAGATGAGATCGAAGCTCTCAGTACGGAAGAAGCGATCAGCAAGATCCGTAACATGGGCTATTTCCCGACCAAAATAAAGGAACGTGGAGCTGTTCGTCGTGGCGGCAAGAAGGGCAAGGAGGAGATTCCTGGTAAGCCTAAAAAACCTCGCGGCACAAATGGTAAGGTCAAAGTCAAAAAATTGACCCAGTTCACCCGTCAGCTCAGTACGCTGCAAGATGCGGGGCTGCCGATTTTGCGTTCGTTAAATATTCTCGAGCAGCAGCAAAAGCCAGGTACGCTCAAAGCCGTATCGGGTGCAGTCTCTGCTGAAGTGGAAGCCGGGGCGACGTTATCTGAAGCCATGGCCAAATACCCAAAAACGTTTAATAATTTATATACCAACATGGTGGCTGCCGGTGAGGCGGGTGGTGTGTTGGATTTGATTTTGAGTCGTCTTGCAGACTTCATGGAAAAAACCCAGAAGCTCAAGAGCAAAGTCAAAGGTGCCATGATCTACCCGATTGCGGTCTTGTTGATTGCGTTTTTGATCGTGATGGGAATTATGACCTTCGTTATTCCAAAATTTGAGGAGGTCTTCAAGGATTTCGATGTTGAGTTACCTGGCGTGACACAATTTTTGATTAATGCCTCTGCCTGGATTACCAAAGAGTGGGGGTGGCTATATATTATAGCGACGCCGATTATGATTATGATTATATTAAAGCTGATACGGCTCAGTAAGATGGGTGCCTATATTTTAGATTCGATCTATGTGAAGCTCCCGATTCTTGGTCCGCTGATTTCGAAGACATCGATTGCTCGATTTACGCGAACATTGGGAACGTTGATCTCGGCGGGTGTACCGATTTTGGATGCGATTAATATTACCAGTAATACGACTGGGAATATGAAATATAAGAAGGCACTCGACTTGGTGCACGAGAGTATCCGCCGCGGTGAGACATTTTCGGAGCCGTTGCGTAAGACCAAGGTGTGTGATTCACTGGTAACAAATATGATTGACGTGGGTGAGGAGACGGGAGATCTCGACAAGATGTTGGCCAAGATCGCCGACAATTACGATGAAGAAGTCGATGTCGCTGTGGGCGCATTGATGAGCCTGCTGGAACCGATTTTGGTTATTTCACTAGGTCTCATTTGCGGATTCATCGTAATCGCACTTTTTATGCCCATGATTTCGTTGATTGAATCGTTGTAAGAAATTATCGCATTAAAATATTATGGAGAATTAAAGTGATATCTAAATATAGGAAAACTGGATTTACTCTTGTTGAGCTCTTAGTGGTCATTGGCATCATAGCGATATTGTTCTCTATCGGTGTGCCAGTCATGTCTAAGGTTAAACAAAAAAGCAGGGTCATGAAAGATCGTGTTGCAATAAATTCTATTTCGCAAGGATTGGAAGCTTTCCGAAGTGATTTAGGATTTTACCCCTCATCCAGTCAGTTTCCTGAGCAAGCTAGTAACATAGTGCTTGATCCATTAAATATCGTCACTGACACCAATTTTATTAGTCCACCTCCCATTGATCAAGGTGCCCATAAACTTTATGAAGCATTGGTTGGGTTAGATGGGCTCGGTTATCAGAAAGATCATTTTTATGGAGTTGAAGATGGGACTCAGGGGACTGGATTGCCTCTAGGAACGCCATTTGAAATGGATAAAACAGGTACTGTTCCAGTTGAATCAAAACGTAAAAGTTTATATGTAACTTTAGATGATTTGGCTGTTGGAACTATGCAAGAATGCCATATAGGAAGTTCTACATTTACTGTTAATAAAAATAAAAACCCTATGTTTGTAAGTACAGCGGGGAGCGAAGAACCAAAACCAATCTTGTATTACAAAGCAAATCCCAATGGAAGGCAAATGATGGTTGGCGGCCAGCATCCAGGCGTTTTAGGCATTTATAATTACAATGATAATGCAAGAATTACGCAAGATACAAATGGTAATGGTATCCTCCATCCTGTTTTTGATATTGATAATGGGGCGACGGTCAGGGAGTTTGAAATTTATATTTGGAACTCTGAAACGGGTGTGGATATAAATAATAATAATCCAAATCTTGAAGCGAAATTCTCCAGCTTGCAAGCCAGGCCGTATAATCCCGATTCTTATATTTTAATTAATGCGGGTGTCGATGGCCAATATGGTACTGAAGATGATATAACAAATTTCAAGTGATAGATTTATTATATAACAGATAAAAGTTTTAGGATATATCCAATGAAAAAGGGATTTACTTTAATAGAACTTGTGATGGCAATTGGAATTGTTACGGTTATTGGAATTGCTTTGATGGTCGTTGGTAGGAACATTTCTGAAAGGTCAAAAATTAGAACAACTAAAAGTGTTATTAGTTTGCTTTCAACAACATTGGAAGAGTATAAAGCTGCAAAAGGCGCTACTTTTGTTGGATATCCAGTTGAGCCGAAACCAATAAACAATACAGATACCGTTGATTTTATAAAATTAACGACTAGCTTAGCGGATTTACAAAATCAATTTACTTTTAATAGTGTCCTAAGTAATAAAGGACGTCATGAAACAATTGTTTGGGGGGATCAATTTGATCCTGTTGCCGGACGTTGGGCTTTAACCTCTATTGAAATATTTTATGTTGTTTTAAATGATATTCCTTCATGTAGGGAAATGTTAAGAAAAATACCTGATAGTATGTTGCTGAATGCAGATAATGATTATGTTGATCGTATAGAAGGAAAAGTGCCGCTTATGGAAATTAATGATATGTGGGGAAATCCATTATGGTATCAAAGTCAAGGGGTCGGTGCTGGTAGTAGTTTTCCAGTTATTATTTCAGCGGGGCCAGATGAGATATTTTTTTCAGCAGACGATATAATATCGACAGAAATTTAGTTTATTAAGAGATCTTATTCTAAGGAGGAATATAGGAGAATGAATTTGTTTAAAAGTATGAAAGTATATTTGTGTTGCCTTTTTGTAATGTGTATTTCAATTAATAGTGCAGATGGTTTTCAAAATTGGGAAATCCAAGAGTTATATACCAATGTAGATGGTTCTATACAATATGTCGAACTCTATACTAGTTTCTCTGTACAAGCATTTATAAATGGTAAGAGTATCAATTCAAGCTATGAAAGTGGTTTAAATAATTTTACGTTTTCGGGGAACGCACCATTTAATACGATTAATCGGCATTTGCTTATTGCGACTCAAGGCTTTGCTGATTTAGATGGTGCTCCTGTGCCAGATTATATCCTTGCTGATGATTTCCTTTTTATTCCAACAGAGAGTGGAGATCCTAATGGGGCAAGTGTAGATTTTCTTGGAGCAGATATGGTATCTTATTTGGAAATTCCTGTTGATGGGTTTAACTCTCTGCACTTTGATATTGCTGGGAATTCTACCGAATCTGTTAACACGCCAACAAATTATAATGGCGATACTTTTACAATAATTCCTGCTTGTCTGTTTACTGCTCTTGCAGGTGATTTTAATAATGATTGTATGGTAGATATTTTAGACTATGAATTATTAGTAGATGGCTGGCTGGGTACCTATTATATGGACGATTTTGGCATTCTCTCAAACAGCTGGCTTGTTGACTGCCTGGCTACACCAGAGGATCCTTTATGTCTGGGGATGTAATCTAGGTAATATTTCTGACGCTAATTTATTCTGCATCAAACCAGCTTTTTTGTTTGATCAGGGTGGGTAACTAATTTTACAAAAAGAGTTTATATGTATGTGGTCAATTATCAACCACATACGTATAATCTTATAGTTCAAAAAACGAACGAGTAATTAGTTCAAAGGCGACTATAAATGCTTAAATACCATAAAAAACGACGAAAATCAGGTGTTACACTACTGGAATTGACGATCGTGATATCGATTATTGTGTTAGTGACCGCATTTTCTGTTCCAAATATAAGTGCAATGATGAAGACCCACAGAGTAAATTCTGCCAAAACCATGATTCGTACTTTTATTGGTAGAGCTCAGGCCCATGCTCAGCTTACAGGAAGATTAGCTGGCGTTCGGTTTCAATTTGATCGAGATGGGTGGGAAGATGGACGCCAATATATGGTTTTGATTGAAAAGCCAGTGGGTGTATTTACAGCAGAATTTAATGCGGTTGCTGATGAGAGGCCTATTGCACTACCTGAAGGAATAGGGGTTATTTCAACGGTTTCGGATGATTTGGATAATGATTTTGATAACTATTACCAAACAGATAACAGTGGTATTCATGATGCCACTACATTTTCTTTTGTGTTTGCCCCGTCCGGGCGTTTGGTATTTAGATTGGTTCGTTTGAAAAGTCGAAATGTATTGGGTCCTAATTTTGATCAGGTGATGAATATTGAAATAAATGTCGATCAGTCAGGTCGGCCAAATAATATCACCAATATTCCAGTGAATTCCGGGCTGTTATATGATGATGGGGATCATCAAGTTTCTGGAAATTGGGTTGAGCCTGTGCCTTGGTGTCGACCAGAACCAAGCACTGGTGGATTTATTATTTATGAAGTAGAAAAAATGAAATCGATTGATAGTCCACTATTGCGTTATGAACAGTATGTTGAACGAGATTTAAATGAACTTCTTGTTAATGCCTATACTGGTGAAATAATAGAAAGTGAGGACTAGTCATGTCTAAGTCTAAACAAGTGGGTCTTTATTATTTTAAATCTCGAAATAAAATCAACGGTTTTTCACTGGTTGAAATTATGTTTTCTGTCTTAGTGCTAACGTTGGGTTTGATTTTTGTTGCGATACAGTTCCCTGTTGGGATTGCAAATTCACAAAGAATGAAAGATGCGACTTTAAATATAATCAATTCCAACAATGCTAGTATTCAGACAGAGCTGCAGTTTAAAGCTTTGCCAGCGCCAACGAGTTTTGTTGTGGATTATATTAATACAGGAGCATTGCTCATTGAAGATGGCAATGTGCATATGTTAATTAAACCTAATGTTGTAAATAACCCACCGAATAATACGAATAACAGGGACCCAATTGTATTGGATGATCCAGAAGATAATTTACTGCTAGGGCCATTGTTGTCACAGGATTATAACATAATATCCGCACTTGGCTTTGCTCCGTTTATTACGACATTACCTGCTTTACCTACTGATCTTTTGTCAGGAGGTAGTTTAGGTAATATTGTATCACCGCCAGTGAGTGCAAGTGACTCAGACGTGTTGGAGTTAGCAAAGCTCCAGGCAATTCAGGATCGAGGGTTAACGATTAATGAATTGATATTTGCCGTAGCGAAAAATAGAAAAGAAAATTGGTGTGCATTGTATCTAAGCAATACTTCGACGGTAAATAAATATCGATATTACTATTTCTCATTAAAAAATACTAATAAAGGTTTGAGGTATATTGGGCAGCAGTTTAGCGCAGCGACTGGTGATCCAACACCTGATACTGCTATTAATCATCTGCGACATTTTCCTGTGCCATGGCGTATTGATTTAAACTTTTATGATACCGTTGGCAATACAGAAAGAAATTATATAGGTACAGGTACTCAGACAGTGCCTGAATTTACTGCTCCTGATACTTTTGAGCTAACAACAGCGGGTTTTTATGACAAAATAATAGTTGAAGATTCCATACTTATAGATGCTGATTTTAATCTTGGTCTTGGCTGGGTTAATAATGGCTATGTTTACAAAGTCAAAGAAGTTGTTCGAAAAGAAACCTCTGGTGTTGCCAAAGTGTTTGTTAAGTTAGATAGTCCTTTGCGAGACAATTTAAATTTTATTTGGATATTTCCTCCTGCCTATGATATTGCACAAGGTGTGTTTTCCACACAGCAACCTGTAATTAATGTCGTGGAAAAAACTGTTCAATACTAATTCCTTATTAATGATGAATATAAAACTTAGAAAAACTGGCGTAACTTTAGTCGAAATGGTTGTGGCTCTTGCGATCATGCTTGGCATGCTATTAGCTGCCAGCCTGGTGTTTAAAAGTTCAACTCAAGCTGCCGGTAAAGCGATGGCTAGAAATGATATGATGCAACAGTTGTTTGTGATGAAGCGACAATTAGATAGCGATTTTATCGGGTTTGAAAGAAACTCTCCATTTGCAGTTATTTTTGAAAGTTCCGTTGCTGATAGTAATAGCACTGCAACGTTTTACGATACGGATCCATCTGTTGGTACAGATCTATTTGAACGTAATGATCGCATTGTGTTTTATTCTAATGGATCATTTGATACTTGGGGTGATACAATTGCTCCTGGGAGTATTGGACGAATATTTTATGGCCAAACCAGTGATAATGAAGCTTTGACAGTGGGAGATCTTTCGCGATTAGATACGTATGAAAACTTTTCGGCAGCTTATAATGTTTATCCAAGACGTGTATTAAGTCGCAGGATGAAAGTATTTTCAGTTGATACATCAAGTTTTAATTTTGTGAGTAATATAAATGCATTGAATGCCGTTGATAGTGCACTTTATGATTTGAATAGTATTTTTGTTCCACAATTACCACAGAATATTTCTGTATTTCCCGCTGGTGCTTCAGATTGGAGCGATCCTGCTGTTGTTGATTTTCAAGAATACTATAATTACTTTTTTGATGAAAACCAAAATATATCATTTATTCGACGGCCAAATATTTTTAATTCGGAAGTGAATTTTGGAAATCGTGCTGTTCAACGTTTATTTATGCTCCCTGATGTTACCAATTTTAAAATTGAGTTATGGTTTCCTGGTGCACGTGATTGGTTTCCAAATGTTAATGATTTAAGCTTAATCCAAACGATTAATGGTTTAAATGGCGAAGTTCCAACAGATGCCGTTTCTATGGTTAATTATAGCAATTTAGAAGAATACAAATTTGGATTTTATTGGAATGCCCCATTTGATGCTACTTTTGATCAAGGTGGTACAACTAAGAGGAAAAACTTCTTTACTCCAAATATTTTAAATGGAACGGGGTATGATACAGGTCGAATCGAATGGCGAAGTGAGACTGCTATTACTGAATTAGTTAATGCAACGGGTGTCAATGGCATTGATTTAGATGGCGACGGGACGGAAGAAACTTTCACTTTGGGGTGGACTTCCAGTTGGCCGTTGGCTATACGATTTACATTTACCTTACATGATAAAGATCGTAGACATTTTCCAGAGGGTGAAACGTTTAGTTATATACTTAACTTGCCACAATAAAACAACTTAAAAAAATATTTCTGGTTGTGGTCATTATAAAAACACCTGCGTATAATCTAATAGGAAAGCAAGAATACACGCTGGGGGCACGACAGCAGGTATTTACCTGAAATTAGGAGTTCAATCCATGATTTACACCAATAGATCCAGACGCGGAACAGCATTGTTGATGTCAATTATTTTGACATCCTTACTATTTGTCATAGGTTTGTCATTTTTGCTAAGTAGTCAACATGACAAGCAGTCTATTGCTACGCTTGCAACGAGTAATAGTGTTGGTGGTAGCGGCGGTGGCGGTGACGGTGCTCTAGGGGCTGTTATCGTACAAATAAGTAATGTTTTGGTGGAAGATCTTTTCGGGCGATTACCTTCAGGTAGTTTAGATAATAAATTGTTAGATGGAGCGGGAGATTTTACGGGTGGAATTCCGAATGAAGAGCAAGATGAAAATTGGGATTACCCTGGACCAGATGATCCCTGGTTAGCTTCTTTGGAACCTGAGCTGTATGATGATGGTGCAGGTACAAGCTATTTATTTTGGCGGCAGATTACAGATCTTTGGAATGACCAGTTTAATATTTCAAGTGCGACGGGTATTTTGAGTGGATTGCCTCATTACGATCCTGCAGATCGACTTGATGGTTCTCAGTGGAATGGTAGTAATCCAGCTCACCTTGTTACTGGTTTAGAAATTAGTGATGTAGAACCACGTATTATAAGCGATACGGAAGGCACTGAAACCATTGTAGAAGGTGGCGATTGGCTGGTTCCTGATGATGTTTGTAAATGGGGTGGTAGAGCTGATGCCGATGGAGATGGTGTGGTTGATGCCCGTTGGGCCCGGATTCCAAATATCACGGGTGATGGTGGTGTCAATTTATATGCTGCTGTCAGAATAATTGATAACAGCGGTATGATTAATGCTAATACTGCTTACCGTAATCCTGAAAGAAAAACCAATGGTGCTACTGGGCCAGCTCTTGTGACAACTGGTGGGCCCCAGTGGGATGGCTCACGATTGTCGCATATCAATTTTGAAGATGTTATCAATTCAAATACGGATGATGATGAAATTGGTTTGGATCAGCCACGTGGTAATACGATCCAAAATGCAAAGTATGGAAATATTATTAATGTGCCTTTAAAATCTGATTATGATAAAGATACCAAATATGAAAATGATGTTGCCACACGTTTAAAAAACCCAAAAGTCTATTTACGAGCCGCACCAGATCCTTCTGAAACTTATAATCCCTTCTATATTACTGATGAATTAATTCTTCGGTATCGATATTTTCTAAACGCACCTTTGATTGGGCGAATAGGTATTACATTAGATGACGATGCGTTTTACACATGGCCAAGAACCTTTTCACCTGCTCCAGGTGTTAATGGTAAAGATTTGCCCTATGTAATTGGTGAAAGTGTTGATAACTGGTTCGATAAAGTGACTTCTGGGCCAACTTTATTGAACTCTAATAGCGGTTGGCTACCCGTTGCTGGGGCTACTCTTGGCACTTATAATCGTCGCGTGTTTACAACCACATATAGTTATTCACGAGTCTTGATACCTAATTTATCAACAGATCCTGGTGGACTAAATTGGGATGAATTTTCAAACATGCTCGATATTAGTGGTCCTGGTTTCGAAAAAATGCCAGATACTTTAGTGATGAAAGATACATTAACTGGTTGGGAAGACTGGTCTCGATGGAATGACACTGATAATTCAAAATGGCTATATCGTCCAGTTAGTGTGAATGACATTGATGATGGAATTTCGAGTGTAAACGATCCAACGATTGAACAATTGGCTGCGGCGATTTGGCTAGGTTTACCTGATACCACAACATATATTGATACACTACCAGAAGTTACTAATATGTTTTTAGATACCGCATCAGGGCATGACTCTCGTTCTTTGTTGGCTTTCCAGATGGCAGTAAACTTAGTTGACTATATTGATACGGATTTTGAAGTTACCAAATTAACATTAAATAATGGGAATATTATTTATGGTTATGAAGGTGGAAACCCTGGATTGAATATTACTCGGGTAGCGACTTCAATTAATGATACAGGAGGTACTCATTATGCTATCCAGCTATATAATCATAGTAGTTTACCTATAAATTTAAGTAACTGGCGTGTAGAAGTTCGAGCACCTTCTGGCTCTTCGATTTATGATATCCCCGTTGGAGTTATCTCTGAACTTCCAGCTGGAGAATCATTGGTTTTAATTGATTCTGATACAACATCTTCAGATGTAGGATTTACTTTAGGTGAATTTGGTTCGATCCCAAAATTAACAGCTGATGCGTTTGTTGGTGCTACGGCATTTAAATTTGATCCTAATGATACGATAGTTGTTTTGGGGCCAACTGAAAATAATGATAATGATTACCCATTTGATTCTATTATTTTTGATCCCAGCTTTAGTGCTTCTACGCCGTCAAATTCGAATACTCGTAGAGTTTACAACTTAAATGACCGTACTGGTAATCTTATTGGTTCTGGTGATTATCAACGTTTGGCTTTGAATGTAGATCCCACATTTAATACAACATTTGATGATAGTGGGGTTGGAGTGTTAGATAACCCAGGTGATAGCTCTATTCCAAGCACAACAATAGCTATACAAACGGAACCAAGAGATTCTGGAGAATTGTATACGGTTGGCGAACTTTATAATGTTCTATTAGTTGGTGCAAAAGATCTTTTAAGTGGCAAAGTTGATTATATAAGTGAAACAGAAAGTTGGTATCGATTAAGTTCTATTTCAGGCACTAATTGGGGGCGATTAGATGCTGCTCTTGATGTGACTGGTGTAAAACCTTATCAATATGCATCACATTTTATTTCAACATTTAATCCATTTAATGATTTTGTAGATAATGACGGAAACGGAAGAAGCGACAGTCCTGAAAAAGATGAAGTTGATAATGATAATGATGCCTACGACAGTAATGGTGATGGAATCATAGATATCAATGATGATAAATTTGATGGAAACGATCAAGTGAACCCGATTCCTGCTGATGATGAATCTTTTGCGAATTATGGTGAACTTAATGAGTTGGCAATCCCAGGCAGAATTAACATTAATACTGCTCCTTGGTTTGTTATTGCTCAATTGCCGTGGGTTACTGATCCTACTCTTGGACAAACAAATGCAGATAGATATAAATTAGCCCATTCTATTACCGCTTATAGAGATCAAGTGAATTTACGAGATTCGTTTGATACTATTTCAGGCCCTGATTTTTCTATTCGGCCTGGGAATAAAGGTTTTGTTAATGTTGCAGAGCTTCTGGAAGTAACGCCTCCGATACCAACTGTTGATGATTATTATGATATCCGTAAATTAGGTACGAATACTACTAGTGATGATTCCAGTGCAAATTCACCCATGTTTTATAATACAGTTGCAGATACGATTGCTGATGATAATTTGGAACGTGATATTATTTATCAAAGGGTTAGCAATTTAGCTACTGTCCGAAGTGATACGTTTACGGCTTATATTGCAGTTCGTGCTGGTGAATTAGGTAATATTAATAGGTATATTGTATTATTTGATCGAAGTAATGTCTTTAAGCCTACGGATTCACCTAGAAAAGTAGCCGTATTCCCTGTGCCTAATCCTCTATAAAATTAATCTTTCTTGCGTCTTTTGTATTTGGGTTTTGGCGATTGGCTGGTTGAGTCTTTGTCCCAGTTGATGGGATCGAGCTTGTAATACTCCTTGAGTTCGTCATATAGTTCCGGATGTTTGCGTTGCATTTGTTTGGGTTTTTCTAGAAACGCTTCCGTGGCTACGGCAAAGAATTCCGCCGGGTGCGTGGCACCATATTTTCGCAATACACTACGCTTGCCCGCTTCAGTTTTCTCGATCAGTGTTTGATATTCCTCGCCCAGCACCTGTGCCCATGCGGTATAGCAGCTATTATGCTCCAGAATTGGAGCACCGTCCGCGATGCCATCTTCCTGATCCAGCCGATGTGAAAATTCGTGAAAGACCACATTCTTGCCATCCCGCAAATTTTTCGCACCACCTGTGACGCTATTCCACGCCAGGACCACCGGGCCATTCTGCCACGACTCCCCGGCACGAAATTCATTGTCGCCCGCCTGGTAAATCGATGGGTATACGTAGATTGTTTTTAGTTTTGGGTAATAGTTTGTCGCTCTATTAAGCAGGAGCATGCATGCCTGACATGCAATCGTAACGCGAACTTCGTCAGTGATTTCCTGGCCGCCACAACCTTCAAATCGCTTCTCCGCGAGAAAAATTTGTATCAATCCGGCCAGTTGAGATTTTAAGGGATCTGGTAATTTGAAGTAAATGGGAACATTGTTTTCAAGAATTTTTTCCCATTGTAGTGGCAAAGGTGTTGCAAGCAGTTTGGCACGCCGTTTTTTACGGGCAACATTTCGCCAAATAAAAGCAAAAAGTGACAGGCCGCCAGCCAAGCATACGATAAGAAAATTTAATTCATTCATAATCAGACTTTCATTCAATTGTTTTCCACCAACAATTATTTAGTGTAACACATCGATAGAAAATAGTCTAATGGATTAGAAATACAAACAGTTAATTAAATTTCCTTCGAGTTATTGAACTTCACGACGGACGATATGTAAAAACGCTTATTCCTGGTGATATCACGAAAATACTTTAATCGATCTTTTGTTGCTAATGAACAATATATATAGAGAAACGCCATATCATTTCTGTTTCTATCGTACATAAAATACTTAATGGCGTACCGTGGTCATTTAGATTATTAAGTGCTCCAATTAAGTAATTTTAATTTTGAATTTCCAGCTACCATAGTGGATGTAGTCTGCCCAATCGATGGTGGCCATTGTTGGATGATTGTCCTTGAGTTTAAAAACGGCCTTTCTTCCTTTCACAACCGCGTCACCGATAGTGGCGCCCTGCATTAGTTTTGTGTAAAAAGTTTCGCCGAATAGTAACGCTGCGGCATCGCCTACAGGCCAGTAAGTACCAATGAAATTTGCTACTCCGCCGCGGAGCATCGATTCAGCTATACTCGCATTTGTCTCGAGCATGTCAGCTGAGTTTACACTTATAGATTTTACTTTCTTGCCTGCCACTAATTTTCGGACACGGCCTGATTCACAAGCATTAAAGGATATGAGTGAAGGTAACGCTGTGATATCTGAAAGGTGTTTACCGCGGAGCACCTGATTGTTGGCACAGATTAAGCCGCAGGAAGCGCGATCATCTGGATCGAAATATGCGTGCCCTGCAAAGTGAACTATGTCGTAATTCTCGGATTCAAAAGCCATTTGTATAGCAGGGAGGGTTGCCTTGTCGCCTCGTAATTCGACTAGATCTGTTGATGGGAATTTCGCCATGATTGCCTTCATGCGATCACCTTCTTGTTCTGCGCCTATCAAGTCTTTTGTTGGATTGGTAATTAGCAGTATCCTGAGTTTCTCATCACGTTGGCGTTGGTTCATCCACCGTGCCATAGACATGTCGGATAAGTCGAGCTTACGACTTAGACCGGACAATGCCAATGCTCTATTTTTGATATAAATTGTTTCCCAGGGGATTCGTGAGGCTTGTAGGTCATGAATGATGACCAGATGCCGCTCACTTCTCCGGGAAAGAATCTGGTGGATTGTTTCGGGCAAAACCATCTTAGCCAGGGTATTGCCGAATTGACAAAGATCGTCTGGTTTGTCATTGATTAACAGCTTGAGATGGTTATTCAGTGTGCTGGGATTGATCTCAGCAATGTCCGTGATAATTGTGGCTTTACCATCGGCAGTTAGTAATGAACATTGTAAGGTCTTTTCGTTGAGAGTTCTTACTATGAGGTAATCAGGATCCTTTTCGAGTGTGAGGTCTCGTGGTATTGTTCTGATTGGTGTGTGTAGCGTGGACAGAGGAATCTCATCGAGCGTGACTTCGACTTCATCGAACAAAGGTGTCATTGCCAAGTGGAGAATCTCCTGTTTTAGTAAGCGATATTGTTCGCTGTCGTATTCGCACAGTGTAATAGTGTGGACTCGCTGATTGTTTTCGACATCTTTCATTCCGCGAAAGAATCCAGTGATTATCATCTTTAGAGCTGATCCCATCTTGATACCTGATCCGGTACCGAAAATGACAGTTGCAAAATCTTCCACGTTTGTCATTGCCATCGAACGTGCTATATTTTCCGCGACGAGTTCAAGGCTGTTGAGAGTAAAGGTATCATAGCTTCCCAGGCCGGCTAGGATGACCATATCTGTGGAGAGCGCATGTCGTCCAGTTGGAACGATGAATAGTTCGCCTCGATCTCCACTAAACATACGCCTTTCAGTCATCAGACCGATTGCATTATTGAGGTGTTCGTTGATGGCGGCGGCAGGACCGGTAGGCGTTACATCTTTAAAAACACCAAGGACGATGGCTCGAGAATTGAAAGCGGCGATATCACCGTTTGCAATTTGGATATTGAGGCGATGCTGGCGTCGTCGACCGACGATGATCGACTCTTGACTAAATTCCTGGGTGATCTGGGTCTGAGGGGCGGTAATGCTTTTAGGTAATCCCAACGGTGCGGCAAACTCCTGTATAAGAGAGCGTACCTCAGCTTGGCTGAGCCGTTCGGCAGATCGCCCCTGGAGTGGATCTACCCTAAATTCAGACTCGGGCACAATCTTTGTGCTACTTCGATGGGGTGTCCAGCTTGTGGTAAGTTCATCAGTCTGGCCGGTTTCGATCAGGTCGATTACGGACCGTATCACGCGAGTATTATTTGGCAGGCTGCCATGTTTTTCCTCGACGTAATATGTATCTACACCGGGGAGCCTGGCGAAATCAAGTGGTACCGTTCCGTCTCCTGCTAGGCCATATGTATATTCGTAGTCATCTCCATCACGGCGGCAAGATATAATAGTTTCCTGATTGATCCCAGCGATAAGTTTGAAGCGTGAATCCCCCGGGGCTAGTTGAGATTCAAGATCTGCGGCATCTTTTAATAGGTTTGGACGGACACGTGGTGAAGAGGGCCAGTTTTTGGCATCAAAAAAGTCAATATCGGGAAAGACCGACCGAGCCGGAAGCATTTCACATAATCCGGGGAAACTGTTGAATATATTGGAGCTTAGTTCTTCCGGATTATGTTTCTGGTCGAGCCTGGCAAGCGTTTGAATAATGGAGTGAGTGCCTCGTAAGGCAAGCACCGGAGAGAAAGAGCCGTAGTTGGGTGTCCCCATCATCAGGAGTTGGCGGACCAAATGACCTTGGTTTTTCTCCTCTAGTATTTTGATCGCGGCACGGCTGACTAGGCCTCCCATACTATGGGCGACAAGGTGGATCCCACGTTTATTGTGCTTGGATTGAGTAGATTCTTTGATGATTTTATTGGCTAGATCCGATCCTGCATGCCCAATCGGTTTGCGCCAATCGAAGGGATAGAAACTGACGTCATATCCTGCTATTCGCAAGTTCAGCTTTAGTCGGAGATAGGCAAATAGAATAACGCCAATTGGTATAATTTTTGAGTTTTCAGATTTTATCGCGAGTTTTTTCAGGTTGCCAGTGATAACATCAATGAAGTCTAACCAAATACAATCATCGAAGAAAAATTTGCGTTTTTTCCCTAGTTTAGAACCCATGATTCCGGGTAGTAGCAACACTCTAGCCTTCATCGCGCGAGTACGTTGAGAATCTCTAGCCAAGGTAGTCAGTTCTTCATATTGTGCTTCGCCAAAGTAGGCTTCGAGTAAATCGCGATCTTCACCACTAATCAGGGCCTGCTCGACGCTTTCATCCCTGAGATCGAAGGCGGAACCAGAAATATCACCTCGACTCACGATTCCGAATGGACTGGTGGAGGGGACATCTGCAGCTAGATCATTAAGATTAGCAGAACGGGATCGGGAGGAGCGATTTCTTTTGACACTGTCTTGTTTTTTGCTTGATTGTCGAATTGTTTTTTTCTTAGCCATTTTTTTATCCTTTTTATTGATTCGAATCTCACCGGGGTACTAAGGAGTTGGAGTCATCAGTTGCCCAGCTAGTTAGAATTAAAGCAATACACGGTATAAATTATCGTGTCAATTCATGAAGGATATCGGGTATTTCATGGTGATCGTCGTACCAGATGCAGTAAATACCAAGTTGCTCAAGAACTCGGTATTGCTCAATTTCATCAACCTTCTGTACTGCTCTGAGGATTCCCAGAATCTCATTAACGTATTGTGGGCCCTTAACCATTGGAGGTGGTATAGAACGCGTCTGCTTCCGAGAAGTTTTACGGCCAACGACTTGGCTTTTCGCTCGCGACTTAACACCGCTGCTCTGGAAACGCTCAATGTACTCGCGGGCTTTTTGATCGATCGCATCGACTTCGCGTTGGCTAGTTTCGTAACGTTTAGGCCGCATCATTAAAGCATAGTTACATGTTTTACCGGGTGTACGCATCACAGCGTCAAGCAATCGACGCATATTTCTATCTGAGAGAGATAGACCTACCATTAAGCCGACTGTAGTGCTAAAGCAGTTGATTTGGACCAGATTAGACCATGAGTAGGGGGCTGACGCTGCTAAGTTATACTGATCTTCAGTAAACACAATTTCACTCCCGCCGGAACCCGTTCCTTCAGCAGGTACGAAACCATGCACGTGATAGATTGGCAACAAATTTTCTGGCAGGGATGTATTATTCCAGATGGGTTGGTATTGTTTATTGTTGACCACATGTTCCAGGAGGTAGTCATAATTGTAGGTGACCACAGCGTTTAGGCCTTGGTTGGAGTTGGTCTTTTTACATAACTTAGCTACGGCCTTAAGTGTACTGTTACCTCTCCTTATCATATGTGGATCTGGGATTTCGATCCCTTCTTCATTAATCCAGGGATATAACGTGCTACGCAGCTGCTCAAGGAAATCATTTTGGTCTGGATAAAGATTCCGCAAACGACGTGCTGTGATATCTAGAGTTTCGCCAGATTGCTTGAGGTGATACTCAGCGATAGCGTATAGGTAGTTCGGGAAAGGCCTCCAACCATCGAGTTCTTTTCTGCTGATCGCATCGTAATACATCGCAGCCACAAGTTGCTCCCATGTTGGCAGACCGCTGGCAACAGAGACACCAGCGCCCAAGTATAGCGTGAGCTGTTTCTTGCTCCACGCTTTTCTCATTTCATGTATTGCTTGCTCACGTATATTCGTCATATCTGCACCAACCTGACTTCTATTGGCTACTGTAAATCCAGTTCAGGGCCGATCAGTTTCAAAGAAATCCAACATAATATAATTAGATTTTGAAAATCACTATATCACATCACGGATAAATTGTGTTTGGTGTTTTATTTACAATCGAACTGCCCCTTTATTGTGTTGCTATGAAAAATTCTAATGATTGTTGTTTAATGAGTCTGACAAGAATTAAATTCGAAAAAAATTATGGATCCGTTTAATCCTTCTATAAATGAATCTCAAACCCTAATTATAAACTACAGAAATATTACAAAACAACTTAGTATGTAGCTTAATGAATATTATGTGAGGACCCTTGTTTTGTTTATACCCTTATTTTTTATATAGAAAAAACAACTTAATCTCTGCTTGTGTGTCTATCTAAGTTACTTCTTCTGGATTAATTGGAAGTGTGTACCTTGGTGCATAATCGTCAACTGTGAATCGTATACTGCTCCAACCAAATTTGATATCAAAAAATTTGACATATTGTAAGCATGCTCAATTTTTCTATTAACTACTGACCGTATATTTTCGTTAATAGCGACGATCTGTTGATTTGGGTTCAGGATGTTAATCTTGTACTTTCCATGAACCTTTAAGTATTTAATAGCGGGGGGAGGATTCGAACCTCCGACCTCCGGGTTATGAGCCCGACGAGCTACCAGACTGCTCTACCCCGCGATGTTATTTGTTTCGCGGATCTGGTTTCGGCTAACCAAAACCAAATATAAGAAGGCCATACTACTGATATTTGTCTATGCGTCAAGAGGAAATCACTAAAAAAATGTGTTTTAAAGCAATAATTACCATAAGTTTAGATAAAAAACCGTTTCGGTGGGGGATTTTGCTTTTTTCAGCCTTGTTGAGCCAGAATCCGCTTGCAAAATGGGCGAACCTGACCTACATTTTTTGCGTAAGAATTGGTACGTTCAGTTAATAATTTTCAATCTAAATGATAATTGGAGAGGTGATTTTCATGCAAAAATCTAAGTTAATCTTCACTGTTTTGGCCCTGTTTTCGCTCGGAATTGTGGGGTCCGCTTTATTGACAAATCAACCAAGTGTACACGCATCTGAAGGTGATAAAAAAGCCGATGGCAAAAAATCGCTTCATGACAATATGGAAGAAATGGGATCGTACTTTAAGAAGGTTCGTAAGGGGGTTGCAGACCCTGCCAAAAATAAAGCGACATTAGAAGCACTAGCCGTCGTTCAAGCCCATTCAATCGATGCCAAAGATGAAAGGCCTCATATTGTTTCACATGCCGGCCCGGGCCAACGCAAGGATTTGGTCAAAGCCTATCGCAAGAGCATGATCGAAATGAACATAGAACTATTGAAATTGGAATTACTGATTCTGGATGGTAAAAATGAAGAAGCCGTCGCAAAGACCAAAGAAATTGGTAAGCTGATCAAAAAAGGTCATAACAAATTCCAGGATGATCATTAGAATGAAGCGGTTTTTTTTACCTAGTATCCTAGTGCTTTTATTTGCTTTTTTATGTGTGCTAACATCGCAGGTGCCTGCCCAAACAGGGGTGCTTGCTGAAGATGGTACGCCGAGAAAATCTATCAAATCACATATGCGAAATATGAAATATGGTTTACGCAAATGTTTTCTTGCTTTAGAGGCTGAGTCTCAAGATCAAAAAGTTATGCTAAAACAATTATATTTTGTGCAAAGATCGGCAATTTTGGCTAAGAATTATAGCCCACGAAAAGTGAATCGGCTTGCTGAAGAAAAAAGAGAGGTTTTTTTAAAGGGTTATCGTAAAGCTATGATTCAATTCAATTTGGAATTATTAGAATTAGAAAAACTGATCCTGGAAGAAAACTATTCAGAAGCAAAGGTGAAATATAAAAACATTAAAGCATTGATGGAGCCTGAACATAAAAAATATCGCTTTGGTAGCGACTATTAATTTATTTATATTTACAAGCAGTCATCAAGGTCATTTAGTTTTAGCTAAATGGCCTTTTTTAATTTCTACGCAGTGCCATGACGGTAATGTCATCTGATTGTTGGTCATTTTCATATTCAATGATTTTACTAACGATATTGTTACAATATTCTTTGGGGCATTTGCAATGGCATTGACTGAGTAGCTCTTGCAAGCCTTCGATACCCACCATTTCACCATCGGGGTCATGAGCTTCTGAGATACCATCCGTAAAGAGGAATAAGGTTTCTTCTTGGTTTAGTGTTTCTGTGTTTTGATCCCAGGTCATATCAGGGAAAATCCCTAACAGTGTTCCAGTCGTTTCCCCGAATTCAACACTGCTGCCATCAGGTTTAACTGCCAGTGGTGGTGGGTGGCCGGCGTTGGCATAAACGATATTACCTGTTTTAATGTTATAGTAGCCAAAAAACATTGTGACGAATAATTTTTCATTATCTTGCGTCAGTGTATCATTGGCTATATTCAATACTTCAGAAGGTGTATGTTTATTTAATGCTAAGTTTCGAATGATGGTTCGTGTAATTGCCATGAACATCGCAGCAGGGACACCTTTGCCTGATACATCTGCCATGACGATTGCCATACGCTCATCATCGACCAGGAAGAAATCATAATAATCACCAGCCACTTGTTTTGCAGGCTCAAACATGGCAAATAAATCAAATGAATCAAATTGTGGAAAAGGTGGAAACGATCTAGGCAGAAGCGATGTTTGAATTTCCCGAGCGACACGTAATTCGCTTTCAACGGCTTCGCGTGCAGCGGTTTGTTCGGTTAATTGATTGACATAGCATTTCAGGTCTTTAACCATTTTGTTAAAACCACATGAAAGTTGACCGAGTTCATCGTTGCTTCTGACACCTTCAATCGTGGTGTCGAGATTGCCTGTTGCCAATTCATGCACCCCTTCAGCAAGTTTAGAAATGGGGCGTGTCATCACAAATGAAATGATGAGTAGGCAGGCAATAATCAGTACTAATGCGATAAGCATTAAATAGACATTTTCTTTTAACCTTAAATAAATAGGCTCCATAAGGGCTTTTTCAGGGTATGCAATGCTTAAGGCCCAGCCAGTAGATTGAATGGGGGTGTAATAAATTAAACTGGGATCTTTTACAGGAAAATTTTCAACTCTCTCATATCCTTCTTTGCCGGTCATTATTTTGTTTAATATATGAAGCATGTCAGGCTTATTTGATTGAGCTAGTTTGTCTTTTGCAGATTTCATAATCTCATCTTTGAAAGGTGTTGTGATATACTTCCCTTCAGAGCTAATGATGACAAATCCACCACCTGCAAGTTCCTTATCGCGATCGATCAGATTTTGTAGAGGTGTTAGCGGGATGTCGATCGTTGCTACACCCCAAAATTTGTCATCCAGATAAAAGGGAACAGAATAGGTACACATGAGAATATTACCCGCGCCTTCATCAAAATAAGGTTCTGTCCAGACGCCGGTGTTTGCCTTTTTCGGTGCAGCATACCATTCCCAATTGCGATAATCATAAGCATCAACGGATAAATCCATTGTTTTAATTTTACTCTCATTTTCAAATGCATAAGGAGCAAATAAATTTTTATTGACCGAATAGGCTCTTGGTTCAAAGGCGATACAGCTACCATAGATCAGATCATTTTGTTGAACATTTTTTTTGATGATCTGATATAACTCATCTTCCGTGATTTCCATGTTGTCGGTTAAATAGCTTGCCGTTGAACTGGCGACTTGGGCGACCGTGCTAAAATCCTTTTCCAGACGTGTGGCATAATAACCGGTCATCAATTTTAAATGATTGCGCAAACGTTCGTTTGCATAATTAATCAGAGATTGATATTCAATCCAAATAAAGGTGCTGTAAATGATCAGCAAAGGTAGGCCAATCGACAGGATTAATTTCCAACGAATGGGAATTCTCATCATCACGTCCAATCAAAGTTATTATTATTGCGGAGCGTCAATCTTCTCAAATGCTAGTGTATAGATCTTTCGTCCTTCGACAAGGTATTTTCTTTCGAAATTTGTACCAACGGTTTCACCTTCGCCAGCAGATTCAGGGGAAACAAAGTCGATTGGCTTGAATCGTTCTTTGATCTCTTGGATATTTTCAAATTTATCGACCATCCATTTATAATAGCCCTCATGGTCTGTCGCTATGCGAATTTGACTCTGGGGCTTTAAGCATCGATGACATTCGAGCAGGTTTTCTTTATTAATATAGCGTCTCTTGTGGTGCTTTCGTTTTGGCCATGGATCAGGAAAGTAAATATGGAACATATCGATCGACTCGCTCTGGACACAATCCTGGATGAATTTTGATGCATCTGTGTGTAATAAGCGGACATTTCCTATGCCCCAGCGGCAAATACGCTCGACAGCGTACCGATAATATTTTAGAGCATATTCAATTCCAAAATAATTAATATCACTATGCATGCGGGCTTGTTGTAGTAAAAAAGTGCCCCTTCCTGAACCAATTTCTAAATGAATGGGATTGTTCTGGCTGAAATAAATCTGTAAGTCATTGTTAGGTATGGTATTATCAATATTGATAGCCACGTCTTCAAATTGTAACGACAAATGTGCACCTCGCTTGTTTTTTCTTAAAATTGTGACATATAATAGGATATAAGTTAAATACTTTCAAGCGATTGTGAATAAGGTCAAAATCCGGTAAAGCGGCCCCGCATAAACGTCGATCCGGATGATATCAGTACTATTTAAATCATTTATTTATCAATTGTTAAGTTTTAACGCGAGAGAGAAAATCATGAAATTTTGGCCTCGAAAAATTCGTCGTTTCATTCTGGATATTGATACACAACTCGATTTAGTCGCTCAGAATGAAGATTGGAAGCATTCGGCTGTGATTCAAAACATGAAGCACCTCATGGCATGGTCTCGCTCAAATCAAATCAATGTAATTTCTACTGCCCTAGCCGTTCGGCATGAAGAAAATGGCAAGCCAGAGAGTGTTTGTATAGAAGGTACACAAGGTCAAAGTAAGATTCATTACACGACTCTGCCGTCTCGTATTGTGTTTGAAGCTGGCAAAAGCACAGATTTACCGGAAGATTTATTAGAAAATTTTCAGCAGGTGATTTTTGAAAAACGTACGCATGATACATTTCTTCAACCACGTGCAGATCGATTTTTATCTAATTTAGACGCGGATGAATTTATTGTTATTGGTAGCAGTTTAGAGACCTCCATTTACAGCACCGTGATGGGGCTATTATCACGGAATAAAAAAGTTATAGTGGTTAATGATGCTGTTTTTGGTGATTCACCAGAAAGCAATGAGTTAACACTTCGAAAATTAGAAGCCAAAGGTGCACAATTAGTTGATACCGACACCATTATTGGTAAAAAGCATGATGATGAAGATCAGGAAAAAATATCCATCCATTCACAGGTCAAATAATTTATATATCATTCAACTCTTGTTGTATCTTTCTTTGCTCTAGCTTGTTCATTTCTAATCTCGGTTGTATTACAGCTTCCCTCTTATGAAGAGATTCAATCTCAGTTTGATTTCGTTTAAACGTTTCATCTATTTGACTATGATGGAAGATTGAAACAATATGATTCATGATGACCTTTGCATCTTCCTCCTCGATATCTACTAGAACTAATTCTATCAGATTTGACTGATCGAGATGATGCGCTATGAAATGAGATCGAATGTCTAGGATTGGGTTTTGATTGTTTTTATACCATTGGGTTTGTTGTAGTTCTTTTTGCCCTAGTACTTTATTCAAAAAAGCCGTGCTGAGTAATAATGTTTGCGCACTTTTCAATTCACGTTCGATAAAATCAACATTGTTTTGCTGGGATATATCAACGCGATATTTTAGTGTTAAAGATAACCTGGGTTGTAAATGATCAGAAATTTCATAAGAAGGTTTGGCAATTCGCTCAAATTTGAACCCCTGTGGGTTATTTCTGGAGATAGCTGAGAGCTTATTGATCTTTAGTTCGAGCTCAACTAACTCTGATTCTAATCTTTGTTGAGTTTGTTTTAATTCTTCTGTTTGATCGGCTAATTCTGAGGTCTGGTTGAGTTTTATAGTTATTTTTTTAATTTCTGAATCAATACCTGATAAATAGTCATTTCCTTGGACATCTATTATGGTCATTTTATACCCTTTGATTTGATTATCCAATTCATTTTGTAGATGCTCAATCTCATCGTTTAATATCTCCACATCTATGATGTTCACTGATGCGGGTAATTTATTAAGTTGTTTAAGCTCTTTCTTTTTTGATTCAAGTTCCTTTGTGTAATACTCAATATTACCTTTGTATGAATATTGATATCTAATTTGTTCATTAATATATTCTGTACGTTTAGTTTGCCAGGTGTTTAATTCATTCAAAAGAGAGCGTATTTTCCAATGATCGTTTGTGGTTTGTTGATGGTAAGTAACCGGTGTTACTTTTGCTAAACTGGCGGCAGGAATGTCTGCTGAGCTCGTAAATAAAAACTCATTTTCAGACTCTTGTTCAATCTTCGATTTACTGTTTTCGGTTGTGCTGGATGAATCTGATTGTTGTACTATAACATTTTCAAACTGATAAATTCTATCACCAGGTAAAATGGATAGCGAATCATATTTTTTAATTTTTTCGTTATGAATCGCAAGGGGGGGGATAAATCCTGCTTCTGGGTCATAATAACCTAAGCGAATCAAATTAAATTTCGAGTGGACATCTATCGACGTACCGGCAGCACCAACAATTTGACGTAAAGTAAAAATTTGTCCTTTCGATGGTTTAAATGGATTGAAGCCTGGCCTTTGGGGATTTTTGAAAATAAATGTGTCTGGTTTTGATACACGTGACCAAGTTTTATTGATAGAATGATCTTTGGTGTCACTAAACTGCAATTTGTTATCATCTATGTTTGAGATAAAGCCGGTATAAATTTTATTCTCACCATTTTCAGGTTGGTGGTTAGTAATAGTTAAAGTGCCATCTTCGAGTTGCCATGTTCCTTTTCGGATCTGATTTACGTTTGATGCGTAAACCCATGTATGGTTTGAAAGAAAATGATGATAATATTCTGTTAAAAATGATGATCCCCTCCATGTTCCAACTAGTTTTTCCTCCATGCTATTTAATGTTTCAGCTTTGGCCATAGGCAATAATACGATGGCAGCTAACATAATAGTGACAGCACCTGCAATTCCTAATTTCATCGATTTGGGAATAGGCCGATGTGTCATATGCTTAATCCTTTGGGCCAGTGCTTTTTTCGATTCAGCAACACCCATAAGTCGTAAGGATAATGCTGGGCTCGCTAAATTCATCTCAGCGATTTCGATTAATGTGTTGCGATAAGTAGGGGCCTGATCACCAAGAACAACCTGGACGCCTTCGTCAACGGCTTGTTCCCGAATATTGCGAAGGATTGCGTTGGAGATCCAAACCAGCGGGTGAAAGAAATAGACGATCTGGATGAGAGTTTGCAGGAAATTAATCGGTAGATCGTAGCGTTTAATATGCAATAGCTCATGAGTCAGTATGGCTACCTTTTGTTCTCGACTTAATTTATTGAGTAATGGTAGGGGCAGTAAAATCGTAGGATTATGCAGGCCGCAAACCGCAGGCGAGGATAGCTTAGAAGATATGCGAATTTTGATTCTTTGGGGTGTCAATTTAAGCGTTTGGCAACATTGATCCAGTAGACTCTGCCATGAGTCATCTGCAAGTTGAGACTGACAGATCAAAGTATTAATGTGTTTTGCACGATTCACAAGGAGAATGAGCAGAGTAACTATGCCAAAAACCCACGTTATGAATATAATAGACTGCCAAGACAATGAAATGGAGGCTACTTGGCTTATGTTTTCTATGAGAGGTTCATTTAGTATACGCTCAGCGTGATTTAATGTCGCTGCGGTTGTCGAAGTATGAAGTGCTTGAGGAGAAATCGAATTACCTGGATCTTTCGTGTCAAAGTAAGCTGGAGATTCAACCGTTGGGTGTTGCAATGCATCTCCTAACCAATGACCGATACTGATGGGGGACGTTATGTGCACAGGCAAAATCAACTTAACTAAAACCAATAGCCAAACAAAATATCGAACAATGGCTCGCGTGGTTCGGCATAGGACTAGATCAATCAAAAAGATGACACCTATTAATATCGAGGATTGAAGAAGCATATTCCACATGTAAGTAATAAAAGTACTACTAAATTGATTTATTAGCAATATGTTCTGATTTAGCCAGTCCATTATAAATCTCCTTTTCTTTTGACCGTTTTACGCATTGAACCTATTCGGTTTTGATTAATATCTGCTATGCTGCCTACTCGCTCTCAAGTCATATAATTTATTAATTGATTATTTGTTTAATAATTGATCTTTTTGAATTTGATAAATAGCCAATTTTCTTTCATGTGCTTTTATAAACCTTAGAGTTGAGTTTATCTGATTTACAAGGTCCTTTTTGCGTTCAGAAATTTTTTCCTCAATCATTGCTGAGACAATTATATCTAAAATCTTTTTGGTTTCATTTTCTGAGGTATGTTTCAAGGATAAAGTTAACGTCATGTTATTAGAATCTATGTTGAGCATTTTTTTGATAAGTTTTTCATGATTCTTTTTGTTTTTAGTCCAATTCAAAGACTGGAGATTACTTCTCTTTAGCAAGAGATTTAAAAAACGCTCACTTTTAAGATAGTTTTTATGATACTTGATGATGTAGTCATTGCGTTTTTGATGGGTTGAATATGAATTAATTGTGATGTCTGTTTGTGCTAAATATAAGTTTTTTTGGGACTTTATTGGCTTGAGTATTATGCCATCTGCGTCACGCGTGTATAATGAATGTAAGTTTTCCCTGTCTCGAATATAGTCATTTAATCGTTTTTGATTATTTCGTAATTTATTATTCGTTTCTTTTATTTGTTCTTCCAATAACTTCAGTTCTTCTGAGTGATCCAGGGGGGGCTCTTTAGACTCTGGTAATAGGGATACATATAGATAGTCCTTTGGTTTTACAAAAATTTTATGTGCCAGAGATTCATCTTTGAGGTTGAGATTGTAAGGTTGAAAGGTGCCAGAATTTGATTGATGATAGTTTACTATCGTGACTTGAGGTGATCTCTCTTCAATATTAATCTCTGCCAAACTTAAAGCTTGATGGAGTGATAGCTTCTTATGAGGATCTAACGGATAGGAATTTCCTAGAAAATTTTTATCATCATCTATAACGACAGTATATCCAGTAGGATGGATGCGGCGAAAGCGGTAAGATTTTTTGTCACCAGTTGTACTAATAATCGTTTTTGAATGTTGACCGATGTCTTCAATGATAAAGGTATCCGTTTTATTTTCACTAGGTGTAATTCGTGTAAGGATATTACCCTTGAGTTGCCAGGTTCCCTGCTTTTCTGGACCAAGGTTTGCTTTAAAGCTCCAAGTGTTATCTTCGTGATAAGTATAATTATATAACACGAGAAATGAGCTTTTTTCCCAAGTACCTAGGATTTTTTTCTCTATGTTATTTAATGCTTCAGCGTTGGCGACAGGTAAAAATGTGTTCGTATTGATCATTAGGTAGATCGCAACGACCAAGCTCCATTGGGCTGTTATGGAAATAGGGCAGTTAATCATATGCCTTCTTCGATGGGGAAATAGTCTGTTCATTGAAAATCTCCTATATTTTTGACCGTTTATCTGTATTGACTTACTTGGGCTTTGATTTGTCAACCAGCTCTTTTAGTTGCTGCAATTCTTTTTTAGACCATTGCTCATTTTCGAGCAAAAATTGCATCATGGGAGTAAGGGCTCCATCGAAAGCTCGTTTAATCGTCTTTAAAATTTCACTTCGCTTAGCTTGGGACTCTGTAATATTGGCACTAAATAGCTGTAAGTTTCGGATTTTACTAATTTTGAGTATCCCTTTTTTGACCATCCGATCCATCGTCGTTTTGACCGTGCTGTAAGCCCAATTTCGTTGTTGCTGTAGAGCCTCCTGGACGTTGCCAGCGGCGCAGGGTTGCTGCTGCCAGACAACTTTTAAAATATCCCATTCCGCATCAGTAATTTCAGAGTTTTCTTTTTTCTTAGATTCCGACATATGCACCTCGAGTATAATTTATGTCTGTAGTATATATTCGACAGGTGTCGAATATGCAAGCAAAAAATAACAGAATCTTAAATTTACACTTACGCTAAGAAAGAGTACAATGCAACTATTGTAATGATTATTAGTTATCGTATTTTTGTGGGAATTATTTTAAGGAGAAATCAGTGAAGTTATTCAGAAAACAAAAGAAGCTTACCTATCTTGGACTAATACTGGCAGGGGTAGTGAGTTCAAGCTATTTTGCCATAGCTCAGGATGAGACAAAAGAAGAAAAACCTGCGATCGAGTTTAAATCTGATGATGATAAAATCAGTTATATGATCGGTACACAAATTGGTCAAGGTATGAGAATGCAGGGTGAGGATCTTGATTTAGATATTGTTTTTAAAGCCATTAAAACAGTTCTAGATGGAAAAACACCTGCCATGGATGAGGCTCAGCAGCAGAAGTTGGTTAAAGAGTATAGCGATATGATGGCCAAGAAAATGGAAGAAAAAGCGAATGCCGCTACCAAAGAAAATCGCGAAAAAAGCCTGGCCTTTCTAGAAGAGAACAAGAAGAAAGAAGGGGTTATTGAGTTGCCAAGTGGATTACAATACAAAGTAATCAAAGAGGGGGATGGTGCAACACCAACGAAAACAGATAGAGTTCTTGCACATTATCGAGGCACCCTTATTGATGGCACCGAATTTGACAGTTCCTACAAACGCGGCGAACCTTTAGAAATTGGCGTTACTCAAGTGATCAAAGGTTGGACGGAAGCTTTATTGATGATGAAAGTTGGAGATAAATGGGAGCTATATATTCATCCAGATTTGGCTTATGGAGCTCGTGATAGCAGAACGATTCCTGGCAATTCAGCTTTAATATTTGAAATGGAACTTATTGGCATTAAATAAGGCCTGGATAAACGAATAAAATTAAATAATCCATTTTGGAGTTAAAAATAAAATGAGAAAGTATTTTACAATTGTATTAATGATAATGGTTGCGTCACAAGCGTCTTTGATGGCTCAAACGGACAGCAAAAAAGAGCAAGCAAAGTCTGATGCGAAACCAGAAATTGAATTTAAAACAGATAGAGAAAAATATAGTTATGCGATAGGCCTCCGCTACGCTCAATTTCTCAAAACAATGGGATTAGAAATTAATCTAGACTTGTTACGTAGAGGGATAGAGGATTCATTAGCTGGTAAAGAGCCTGTCATTTCACGTGCTGAGCAGCAAAGCTTACTCCAGGCATTTCAAAAGAAAAGACAGGCCAAAGCTAGAGAAGAAATGGAAAAAAAGGAAAAAGAGAAATTAGGTGACAATGTTTGGAAAACCAAGCTGACGAAGCCTGAGATGATGACGTTTGACAAGAATAAAGATTACTTCTGGCTTTTAGATACCAACAAGGGATTAATTAAAATTAAACTCTGGCCAGATATTGCTCCGATGCACGTGACCAGTACCATCTACTTAACCAAGAAAACCTTTTATGATGGTTTGACCTTCCACCGGATTATTGAAGGATTCATGGCCCAAGGTGGCTGTCCTTATGGTAATGGCGGAGGTACCCCTGGATACCAGTATGATGGCGAATATGATCCAAACGTCAAACATGACCGTCCTTATTTATTGAGTATGGCGAACACTGGCAGACCAACCACGGATGGTAGCCAATTCTTTTTGACCTTTTCACCTCAACCAGGTTTAGATGGCAAACACACGATTTTTGGTGAAATCGTAGAAGGTTTTGATGTGATGACCAAATTAGAAGCAGCTGCAGGCCCCAAAAGCTCAGGTGTCCCAACTAAAGAAAAAATCATCATCAATAAAGCCACCATTGAAGAAGCGGCTAAAAAATAAGTATTAATTCAATTTAAATATTAAGCCCGGGTTATTATGTTTTTAATCCGGGCTTTTTTTATATATTTTCAATAATGAATGAGAATTACCACAAAATCTATTGTTTGCTAGCAAATCACTATTATATATACAACAGTGTGTAAAATTAGAATTAATAAGCTATCGATATTCTATTTGTTGGATTGCCTGTTCGAAATTTGGATAATTAAAATCAAAGCCAGCATCTAAAAGTTTTTGCGGAAGTACCTTTCTGCTTTTTAACACGAGTTCTGATTCCGTGCGAAGAATAAAGGTCCCAATTTCTAGCATCCATCGTGTTGCTCTAAGACCAATTGGGGATTTAAGAATTTTTCGTAAAGAATGCATCATGCTCTTGTTTGTAATTGGGTTTGGTGAAGCAATATTAAAGACTCCAGAAAACGCGTTCTTATTTATCAGGAGTTCGATGCTACGGCAGAAATCAAGCTCGTGGATCCAAGAAACAAACTGTTTGCCATGACCGATTTGGCCTCCTAAGCCCAGTTTGGTAAGTTGACGTAAAGTTGAGTATACACCACCAGGTTGGTTACCAAAAACCATTGCAGTTCGTAAGAGAATCTTCCGAGTTGCGGGCAGCCTAAATGAGGTAAACTCTTTTTCCCAAGCCTGTGCAACTTCAATTGAGAACGCATCTTTTGCTTCTTTACAGGCGCCGATGACTCCTGATTCATTATGAGCTTCATTATACGTATGTTTGTAAATCGTCGCTGTGCTAGAATTTAACCAAACAGTGGGTGGTCTTTTGCATCGTTGTATTGCTTGGCCTAAAATGCGAGTTGATAGTAGCCGTGAATTTAAAATCTTCTTTTGATTTTTACTATGGTAGCGACAATTTACGCTTTGGCCCGATAAATTAATGACTGCTGAGGCTCTTTCAAGTTGATCACTCCATGGGCCGATAGATTTGCCATCCCAAAGAAAATGATTATCATCTAAGCATTTATCAGGAGATCGAGTTAAGACAATTACGGTTGCGTTTTGTGATTTAAACCAATTGGAAAGAGTTTTTCCTAAGAAACCTGTTCCTCCGGCTAGTATGATTTTTTGATCCATTTTTTACTCCATCATTTATTTCAAAGGGAATGATTGCTGAATTGAATGGCTGGTGTTCTCGGCTGTTGTTTTTATATGGTTTAAAACCCGTTGATGTATTTTGTGAATAATGCTATCCCCCCATAGTTTCCAATAAAATTGTGGCCATAAGTTTACCTGGTACCAGGTGGTTCCTTTTAATATTGTTCTATTTTTATCAATAGGAATTAACTTGAATTGCCCACGAATTGACTTGAAATATCCGTCTAGGTGGGGTGGGTGAATCTCATAAAAGCTTAACTCCGTCATCGGAACAGGTTGGTCAATTACATCGAAGTCGAGTTGGTAGGGGGCGTCCCAATTTGTGATTGGTTCGATAAACTCGCCTGTCGAAAAATGACAATATCTGATTAGTTGGCCATTTACATTTTCGATAGTTGCGTGGGTTGGGTAGGCTATACCTGCTTTAAATAACCATTCTTGGGGCGGATTTAATTCAGGAAATGTGACAACATTGTTCCATACAACTTGGCATGGCTTATTAATAATAATTTCTGTTGAGACAGGATAAGTAGTTGTTAACTTCGTTATTGACAGCTCAAAGCCTGATAATAGGGGGGTAAGCAAGATGAGTGATAGCGACAAAATACATCTATGTTTGTTTTCAAGAATTCTTTTCCGAAACTGTTCGCCTAATAATGAACCAATTCCATATGAGATAACTAGGCCAAGAAGTGCACCCCCCAAATATATAGGGATGATCATTAGGAGGCAGATTAAACCTTCAAAACCTGATACAAACAATATCCCAAAGCAAGCAGCTAAAGTTATAAGCAGGAAAATGGATTTTAGTGCGAGCACAAAAGATTTAAATTTATGGGTAGGTGTGGGAGTGAGGATTCCTACTAGAATTCCTGTGATGCAAGGTGTCCACACAAAGAGGGTGAGACCATAATGCTGGAACAAGTAGACTTGTGAGGCGATTAGAGCTGCGATAAGTCCAGCGATGGCTAGTAATATATAAAAGAGTTTCTTCGTAAACATGTTTATCTCCTTAGACCGTGAATTCTGTATATTATTTATGTCCTATATTTTCAGTATATACTGAAAATATAGAAAGTCAAGTGTGTCTAGAGATTTAATTAATAAATTGAAAGGGGAGTGCGCATAAAAAAAGACCCATCCGAAGACAGGTCTTTTTTTTATATCAAGAAACAGTTGTATTACAACGAGATTGCGTTGACAATTTCACTTTAAGTTCCTCACGGATCCTAAAGGTCTAAATTATCCCTAGAAAGGAGGTGATCCAGCCGCAGGTTCCCCTACGGCTACCTTGTTACGACTTAGCCCCAGTCACCGAGCTGACCATCGGCGGGCGCCTCACGAGGTTAGCTACCCGACTTCAAGTCCTCCCGACTCCCGTGACTTGACGGGCGGTGTGTACAAGGCTCAG
>JANQJS010000018.1 GCA_028281535.1 Sedimentisphaerales bacterium
ATTGTGGTGTTTGCCAGAAGAGACGAATCTTAGTTATTCATTGTCACAAATTAACAGGGATAAGCTAGGTGAGCTATTGGGATATTATTTTGATCGTGATACTCGTTCAGAGTTGTTGTCTCTGCTTTTCGAATCACAGTTCCCAATGGTAACAATGATGGTTGTCGATGACACACTTAAAACGCAAACATATGAAGAAGGTAAAATTCGTACCCATATTACAACACAAAATAATCAAGTATTGGAATATAACATTGAGAAACGTCGCTCAGGCAAATATAAACCCGTGGCGGATTTGAAATTGAATCTTGATGGTCATTTAAGTTCACTGCGTATGTATAAACCACAGGGCGGTTATGTGGATATTGATCTTTCTTACGATTTAGAGGGGCGCGTACAAACGCAAACTGCTACGGAGTATAATCGTAAAGGTAAGCCGTTAGCAGAGCCTGTGATGTCGATGTTCTCATATGAAGCCTCTGGCGAGCAGCAATCTGAATCGGGCCCTCAAACGCCTTATCCAACGATTGAAACATTTAACTATGATGATTTAGGTAATCGTCAGAGTTATGTGCGTGATATTGAAACAGGATATACCCATTCAGAGACTTATACGACCAATGATTTTAATCAATATACTCAAATTACGACGGATCCGGTTCTAGGGTCGATTGTTACAGCGTCATTACAATATGATTTGACAGGGAATCTGATCGTTGATAAGCAGGGGTATCAATATTTCTATGATGAAGAAAATCGTCTAATTGGTGTGGATGATATCAATAATAATCCTGTCGTGGATTACGAGTATGATGCGTTTGGTCGTCGAATTCGTATGGAAGATGCCGCGACGAATAAGACGACGCATTATTATTATGATATGGACTGGCGTGTGATCAGTGAATATGAAATGGTCACAGCAGGGAGTGAGCCGCCAAAACTGGCTCGCAGCTTTATCTATGGCAACGGCATCGATGAAGTGTTGGGTATGTTCTGTCCAGGAACGCCAGAAAGCGGTAATGTTAGCGACTTGACCACGCTCGGTCAGTTTGTCGCTACTTGGCTAAAGACCTCTACCGATTTAGGTTATAACGGTACCTTCGACACCAACACAGATAATAAAATCACTCTACCTGATTTTACATCGCTGCGTGATGGCTGGACTTACAAGCCCGCCGGACCTGAGCAACGTTGGTATTATATGAAAGATGGCTTGGGTAGCGTCATGGGTGTTGTGGGTAGCCACTCAGGAGCCGAAAGTGAATTCTATCTTTATGATGTTTATGGCAAATCTAAAGAACAAAGTCAAATTGGGAATCCTTATCGCTTCACGGGACGCCGATTAGATGTTCTGGATAATGGGCAATTTGAATTACAATATAACCGTAATCGGTATTATCATAACGATCTTGGGAGATGGTTAAATCCGGATCCAGCAGGTTACGTGGATGGAATGAATTTGTATGAGTATGTTGAAGGAAATCCAATAATATATTCTGACCCATCAGGGTTGGTATCTGTGAAGTTGAAATTTGCTGCTTTTATTCCTAAAAAATTGGGAATTGCAAATATTGAAGGATTGGATACAGAGCCTAAAGCTCGTAATTTAGCTTGGATACCTGATCCCAATCCTGTTAATAGATTCTTTGGATATTATGTTGGTACTGACGACAGGAGTAATCCTGGAGATAAAGGTTCATCTAGGTTGTCTACAGAGTCTATAGTTATTGATGAAAAAGATATTGGTAATTTACGACCTAAATCTCAGTATATTTTTTCGACTACATCTGGCGAGTCTCATGAAATCAAAGTTAAAAAGAAAGGGGATAGATTAATTTATGTCAGTGATTCTTTAAATTCTGGTGAAGCTAACGTTGTAGGTAATAAGGGGTCTTATGTAAGAGATAGGAATTGTAATGAATCATACATTTTTATGATGATATCGGGAAGTTATCCTTTAGCAAAAGTTGCCCCAGCAATAAATTATAATCTTAGTTTTACATTGGCTAGGATAAAATGTCCCAATCAGAAAAATGGAATTAAAATTACCCTTGATGGTAGGCACAATGAATTTCCTGCTTACGAAGCACTAGCTAATGATGAAGTATTTTATAAAGATATACCGACATCGAAAGGGCCTGGAATTTTTAATTTAGGTGTCTTTTGGGATTTTATTGGTTCTAAAAGCATAACAATATGTAATTGAGGTGTGAATTATGAATGAAAGCAAAGAAGAAATAAAACCGATGAAACCATCACAATATATTAAGATATTAAGTGTTATTATAATTGTAGGTATATGTATTTATGCTATTCACAGCTATCGTATTAAGAATAATTTTTCAGTGGTTCAATTTATAATTGAAGATGACTTTGATGGTCCTGTTGTTATAGAGATTGATTCAGAATCACCTACAGATTGGGATGTATTAGAGCCTCCTAAAAAATTATTTGTTGCAGATGGCAAATATCGCCTTGTAATTCCCAAATCTGGGCGGACTTCTGTAACAACTTCTGATCCATTTGGAAAATATAAATTAATCGGCATGAATCCAGATGGTAAAATATTTAGCCCTCATTCTAGAAGTGAAATAAAAGATAGTAAACGATTGTTAATTAGTCTTGGATCTAAATATCATAATGAGAAAAAGGAAAAACATTTTTATGTTGGTTCTCCTGAAGAAGCAAATAAATATTTTTGGCATTAATTATACTTCCATATGTTTATATTTGGGGTTTGCATTACTTGAAAAATATTAAGATAATTAAAGGTGTCAGGTGCCTTTTTATGTGAAACCTTTAGAGTTGTGTTCCTTGCAAACGGAGATAGTAATATAATGTGGAAAATATTGACATTGCTCACATTAATCTTTTTAGGTTGTTCAGATAACAGTGACAACTATGTTGCAAACGCCGATGGAAGAGAAACTCAAAAGAAGAATTGTAATAATTATCTGGAAATATTACAAAATGCTGATAAAGAAACAAAAGATAAACACGCAAAGTATATAACGAGTATAAAAAACAAACCGGATTTAGAAAAAGGGCACCGTAGAGTATTACAAGAGTATGACAAATATTATGATGAAGCAATGAATAGCCAAATTAAAACTATAGGAATGACTCAAGCAATTGACTTGTTAAATTATCGTTTATCGTGTCCGAAGCCTGAGAATCTACAAGTGACTGAAACAGTTTTGATTAGACAACTCATACTTAAGCTAATCGAAAACAATGATCACGAAAAATTAGCTCGCTTATTAGCATCACATGCAATTGAAAAAGCATATAAGAATCTTTATATTGAGTACTATATCACGTTTCTAGCTAGTAAATCTTCAAATGATTATATTTTAGTGTTATTTGATGCTTGTGCTATGAGTGAGGACGATAATATAAAGCAGATATTGTTTAATTCCGCAAAAAGGGCTTTTGTTAATATAGAAGATAAAAATATAACTCAAGAACAATACATGAATAATTGCAGGGAGTGGTATGTCAAAAATAAAGACAGCCTGTTCTTGAATTCTGACTATTCTCTTAAAGCTAATATTCATCAGGATTCTGCGAAAAAGATCCCACTATTTACATTCAATAAAAACAAAGAGGCTAAATACCGTTTAGATGGATAGATTTAATCTTCGTCAATTATTGAACTTCAATGTTGAGATGGGGTAAGGGGGTTGATGAATCAAGAATTATTGGATAATATCAATTATTATGAAGATTCACACTTGGTCAAGATGTTTGAAAATCTTAATGGGTTTGAACGCCTCAGTCTTGTTTCTGAATTGTGGTGTTTGCCAGAAGAGACGAATCTTAGTTATTCATTGTCACAAATTAACAGGGATAAGCTAG